>NZ_JAKILG010000012.1 GCF_023283765.1 Shewanella profunda
CGCTAAAAGCCAGTAAACCAACCAAAATAAGAAAGGCAGCATGGAATGGTGATTTTAGGAGCGAGATTTTCTTTGGTTAAGAGATTTAACAAAGCTTAATCCCGCCCTGGGCATTTAAGGGCTGGGCGCACTAATGTAGTAAAGTCGTTATGAGGAACGAGTGTAGAAAGATTTTGTGATGAAAATGCAGCGCTAAACATAGGTTTTACATCTCCAGTCATTAGTTAAGTCGAAGTGCTAAATCAATAATCTTTATATGTAAAAAGCATCACCACACGGAGTTGACGAATGCCTAATAAATAATTTCCTCTACCATAGGATAAGTAGAATAATAAATCAAGCCTACTTGCTAACTTATTTGGTTAACTATTTTTTCAATTATTATCTAAATTATTGACTAAGCATCTGTCACTGAGGTGAGTTAATACAAAAGTGTGTAGATGTCGATTTATACCATTTAAGTTGTCAGTCCCGCTCCTGTTAATAAAATCTTAATACACATAGAAACAAGGAACAGGCAGCTCACGCTCGTACACCAAATGAGGACTAACCAGCCGAGTCTATAGCGGAGGGATTTAGTTGGGGTCGCCATATTTATCTCCTGAGTGTTTAAACTACTTAAATTGAATCAGCTGCCTAAGCCGAGTTAGCTTCGGCAGCGTTTGAGGTCGGCTTAGGTGAGCGACTATTCCGAGCAGCTATTTAGTGATAGCCAGCATCCTTGGTCACTTTGCCGCGGAACACGTAGTAGCTCCAAAAGGTGTAAACCAAAATCAGCGGGATGATCATCAGCGCGCCGACGAGCATAAAGCTTAGGCTGCTATCGGGTGCTGCCGCCTGCCAAAGGCTGATGTTGGGTGGAATAATGTGCGGCCAGATGCTGATCCCTAAGCCACTAAAGCCTAAGAAAATCAGCCCTAGAGTGAGTAAAAATGGCTGATAGTTATCATCACGATTTAGGGATTTTATCAAGGCCCAACCGCAGGCCAACACCAGCACTGGCACAGGGGCGAAGTAATATAGATTCGGCAAGCTAAACCAGCGCAGGGCAATATTGGGTTGCACGAATGGCGTCCATAGACTGACTAAGCCAATGGTCAACAATAGGCATAAGGTCAGCACTTTAGCCAGTTGCTGCATAGTTGTTTTAAGCTCGCCTTGGCACTTTTTCACCAACCAAGTCGCGCCAAGCAGGGCATAGGCCAGCATAAGGCCAAAACCGCAGAAGAGTGAGAAGGGCGTTAACCAATCGAAACTACTGCCGCTAAATTGTTGGTCGCTCACCGAAATGCCGGAGATAAATGCCCCGAGCACTACGCCCTGTGAAAAGGTGGCCGTGATAGAGCCAAACATAAACGCTTTATCCCAGAATGGTTTAGCTTCTGCGCCTGACTTAAATCTAAACTCGAATGCCACGCCGCGAAAAATCAGTGCCAGCAGCATGATAAGCAGCGGTATGGTTAGCGCTTCGAGTACTATGGCATAGGCGAGGGGAAAGGCACCGAGCAGGCTGGCGCCGCCGAGCACTAACCAGGTTTCGTTACCATCCCAAACGGGGGCGACAGTATTAACCATAATATCCCTGTCGTCCTCATCGTGAATGAAGGGAAACAGTATGCCTATGCCGAGATCGAAGCCATCCATCACGATATACATTAAGGTGGCAAAAATGATGATCCCGAACCAAATCAAGGGTAGATCGAATTCCATGGTGAGCCCTTAAATATGTTTAAGATTGAACAAGTAAACCTAGATTTATGTGCGTTAAGGCTAATGACTTGTAACCACCTCTATACCAGGCCCTTTGCGTATGAGTCGCATCATATAGCGATAACCAACGCCGAAGATGCCACAATAACTGACGATGAAAATCCCTAGGCTGATACTCAGGTGGGTAACGCTGTGGGAAGACACGGCATCCTGAGTGCGCATTAATCCTTGGATGACCCAAGGTTGACGGCCAAGCTCGGTGGTAAACCAACCCGCTAGTGTGGCGAGCAATCCTGCGGGGCCGAGCACCAGTACAAATCGCAGAAAGTGTTTGTTGCTGTAGAGGCTGCCTTTGCGCCTGAGATAAGCACTCCACAGTCCAGCAAAAATCATCAATAAGCCTAAGCCGACCATGAGCCTAAAACTCCAGAACACTAACAACACATTGGGTCTGTCCTCGGCGGAATACTCAGTCAAGGCTGGCACTTGTTTGCTTAAATCATGCTTTAAGATCAGGCTCGCCAGCCCAGGAATTTCGAGACTGAAGTGGTTTTTCTCTGCGTCCATATCGGGAATCGCAAACAAGATAAGCGGTGTGGGTTTATCGCCCTCATTACGCCAATGGCCTTCCATTGCTGCGACTTTTACAGGTTGATATTCAAGGGTATTTAAGCCGTGAAAATCGCCAATCACAGCTTGTAATGGCGCGACAATTAACGCCATCCACATCGCCATAGACAACATCTTGCGGATCGCGGGCGTATCGTTACCTTTGAGTAAATGCCAAGCCGCCGATGCGCCCACAAAGAAAGCCGAAGAAATAAAGGCCGCCACTGTCATATGGGCTAAACGATAGGGAAATGAAGGGTTAAACACTATCTGAAACCAATCCACAGGAATGACGCGATTGTTCACGATTTCAAAACCTTGGGGCGTCTGCATCCAACTGTTTGAAGCTAGGATCCAGAAGGTCGAAATAATCGTACCTGTGGCGACCATACAAGTGGCGAAGAAGTGTAGGTTTTTGCCTACCTTCTGCTGACCAAATAGCATGACTCCCAGAAAACCTGCTTCGAGGAAGAAGGCGGTAAGCACTTCATAGGTGAGTAGCGGCCCAGTCACGCTGCCCGCGAAGGCCGAAAAAGCACTCCAATGGGTACCAAATTGATAGGCCATCACTATGCCTGAGACTACGCCCATGCCAAAGTTTATGGCAAAAATCTTCGACCAAAATTGATAGAGTTGTTGGTAAACCTCATTCGCTGTTTTCAGCCATAAACCTTCTAATACCGCCAGATAAGTGGCGAGGCCGATAGTGATGGCAGGGAAAATAATGTGAAAAGAGATGGTAAAAGCAAATTGGATCCTAGCGAGTACAGTGGCATCAAAATCGAACATAATTTCCTCGAGCGATAGGCATTTCTCGTTACAAAGGCATTGATCAAGTAGCATTCACTGAACCCTATATTGGCTCAGCGGTGAAAGCTTGTGTGCTATTAGACCATGGGATAAGCTGGCTATAACAGACACAGAATATCTTGATTTGGCTATAACAGATGGCGAAGTACGAGCAGTTAGCGCAGGAATTAAAGACCCGAATAGCCCAAGGCGTTTGGCAGGCGGGGGACAAGTTGCCGTCGCTACGTCAAACTGTGGCCGATTCGGGCTTGAGTCTCATGACTGTGCTCAATGCCTATCAGCTATTGGAAAGCCAAGGCGTGATCTCGGCGCAGGCAAAATCGGGCTATTTAGTGACGCCAAAGCCGGAATTAATCGCGCGGCAGGGAGAAGCCTTTCGTTATCCCGAGCGACAAAAGCCGATTTATCTTTCCGATAGCGTGGATATTAATGAGTTTGTATTCAATGTTCTGCAGGCTTCAAAGCAGGCGGACATAGTACCCTTTGGCTCAGGATTTCCCGATCCTAGTTTATTCCCGCAACAAGCACTGGCGCGATCTTTAGTTAAGGTGACTCGGCACATGTCACCTTCTTTTGCCGCCGATAATTTACCGCCAGGAAATGCGGGACTGCGTAAGGCGATTTCCCAACGTTATGCCAAATTGGGCATGAGCATTTCGCCCGACGAAATCATCATTACCTCGGGTGCCATGGAGGCGCTCAACTTGAGTTTAGCGACCCTGACCCAAGCGGGTGATTGGGTTGTCATTGAATCACCGACCTTTTATGGTGCGATGCAAGCCATTGAGCGGCTTAAGCTTAAGGCCATTGCGGTCGCGACCGATCCACAACAGGGGATTGATCTCGAGGCGCTAGCGGAAGTGTTAAAAACCTACCCAGTGAAAGCCTGCTGGTTGATGAGCCAACATCAAAATCCCTTAGGTTGCAGCTTATCGGATACTAAAAAACAGGCGCTTTATCAGTTACTAAGCGAGCATAAGGTCAGTCTGATTGAGGATGATGTTTATCAAGAACTCTATGTCGACTCCAGCGCGCCAAGGCCAGTAAAAGCCTTCGATACCGAAGGACGGGTGTTGCATTGCGGCTCATTTTCTAAGTCTTTGATTGCTGGTTATCGTGTCGGCTGGGTGGCGGCGGGATGCCATGCACCGCAGTTACAACGCTTACAAGTCATGTCGACGTTATCGACCAGTGCGCCGATGCAGCTCGCCATCGCCGATTTTATTCAGTCTGCGCAATATGAACGGCATTTGAAACAGTTACGTAAAAAGTTAGCCAGCCGTAAATTGGCCATGTATCAATTATTGTGCGCGCATCTGCCCGAATCTGTGGGGGTCAATTTCGCCCAGGGCGGCTATTTTCTCTGGTTAGCGCTGCCATCACATATGGATGCTACACAAATTTATTATCAGGCGATTGAGCGTGGGATCAGTATTGCACCGGGAAACCTGTTTAGTAATCAGGTCGAATTCCGCCATTTTATGCGTTTGAATGCCTCATACGAGTGCTCGCCAGAGATCATCTCAGCGGTCGTGGTGTTGGCCGAACTTATCCGCAACTATTCGCGTTAGTTTGTGGCGTTAACTTTGGCTGGAAATCTGCAGCTAAAATCTAGGGTTTAAAATCTAGAGTTAAATATTTTAGACTTCCAGATGTCTATCTGTTAGCTTGTTGAGCATGCACAAATCTTGTGCAATTCTTAATGTCGATTGAATACTGTGCTGCTACGGATAAGGAAGGGAAAATGAAATTAGAGTCACTGGCATTACACCACGGTTATGAGTCAGAAGCGACCACGAAGGCGGCCGCTGTACCTATCTATCAAACCACCTCTTATACCTTCGATGATACCCAGCATGGTGCTGATTTATTTGACTTAAAAGTCGCTGGCAATATTTATACTCGGATAATGAATCCTACTACTAGCGTGCTAGAGCAACGTCTGGCGGCCATTGAAGGTGGCATAGGTGCGCTGGCCGTGGCATCGGGTATGGCGGCGATTACCTATGCGATCCAAGCCCTGACTCAAGTTGGCGATAACATTGTCAGCACCAGTCAGCTCTATGGCGGCACCTATAATCTGTTTGCCCATACGCTGCCGCGCCAAGGCGTTGAAGTGCGTATGGCGGCTTTCGATGATTTTGAAGGCCTCGATGAGCTGATCGATGACAAAACTAAAGCCTTGTTCTGCGAATCGATTGGTAATCCAGCCGGCAATATTGTTGATTTACAGCGTTTAGCCGAGATTGCCCATAAACATGGCGTGCCTTTAATTGTCGATAATACGGTCGCGACTCCAGTGTTATGTCGCCCCTTTGAGCATGGCGCCGATATCGTTATTCACTCTTTAACTAAATATATTGGTGGCCATGGTACGACGATTGGCGGGGTGATTATCGATTCTGGCAAGTTCGATTGGGTCGCTAATAAGGAAAGATTTGCCTTACTCAACCAAGCCGATCCTTCTTACCATGGAGTGGTTTACACAGAAGCCTTTGGTCCTGCAGCATTTATTGGTCGCTGCCGTGTTGTGCCGCTGCGTAATACCGGCGCCGCACTGTCACCGCACAGTGCATTTTTACTGTTACAAGGCCTTGAAACCTTGAGCCTTAGAATGGAGCGCCATTGCTCGAATGCCTTGGCATTAGCCGAATATCTGGTGCTGCATCCGGCGGTAAGCTGGGTGAACTACGGCGCCTTGCCGAGCAGCCCTTATCAGGATAATTGCCACAAGATCACCGGCGGAAAAGCTTCAGGGATCATCAGCTTTGGGATTAAAGCGGCCACAGCAGAAGAAGGTAAGCGTGCTGGCGGACGTTTTATCGATGCACTGCAGATGATCCTGCGTTTAGTGAACATTGGGGATGCGAAATCCTTGGCCTGCCACCCTGCGAGTACTACGCACAGACAGCTCGATGCCGATGAACTGGCAAGGGCGGGCGTGTCTGAGGATCTTATCCGTATCTCGGTTGGGATTGAGCATATCGACGACATTATTAACGATGTGGCGCAGGCGCTCGATAAGGCACTGGCTAGCAAATAGCTCGTATCGAATAGCCCTATCTCTCGCTTATATCGAATAGTGAATAACCAAAAAGCCGCCATCGATTCAATTCGATGGCGGCTTTTTTATTGCTTTAAAAACGATGTTAATCTTGCTGCAGTCGATTTCTCGCCTTCTGATAGAAGTAAGAAACTGTCAGCAAAATGACCCCGATCAGCATAAAGGCAATGACCTTTTGTACCAGCTCAAAGGAAGCCATATCTAAGATAAACAGCCCCGCTGCGAGGTGGATCATATCGGCATGTTGTGGCTTTAATGATTCAGAACTCGTCGTTCTGTCCATGACTGCATTAGCCTTAAGTGGTTATTTTGCATTGCTTATTCAAAGATCTTTAAGCGCAAGCAAAGTGAGCTATCATAAAACCTCACATAGCGTAAAATTAACCATAGCAGCCGAAATCCAAGCCGCAACAAAGGAAAGCTATCACCTCGCCTATGGCCTAACCTTAGGCTTAGCCATACTGCCCATCCTGTTGCATTTTAAGTTAGCACTCGGACTTAATCGCGAGAATGCCTCGTTTGCTTTAATCGAGTTTTTATCGCTCAAATAGCAGAAGATTTGCATGGCATAAGCGGTTTTGGCAAATAAGGCGTCTTTATAGTGGCGGTGATACCAATAATGGGCCAAGAGTTTTGCTGCCATGGGCTGGGCTCTACTGTAGCTGGCTCTACGGAAGCTGGTTTAAGGATTTGTGCCGCTGCGGTTAATTGGGGCGTGTCTTCGGTGAAAGGCATCACAGTCGCAATGGATGACGTACCCGCCGCCAACGTACTCGCCACCATAGTCAAGCTGGTTTCAGGTGTGTATTCCGCGGCAATTTGCTGATTTTTAGGACATTTCAGACTGCCGCCGCTTTTCCAATTGTCATTGCTCTACATAAAAAGAGCCCTGCATAAAAAGAGCCCTGCATAAAAAGAGTCAGACATTGCCGGCTCTCATTAAAGTGTAAATTCCGATGAGGTTATTTCTTCTGCGCTTGTAGGATCACAAATTTACCGTTGGAGGCAATTGTGGTGCAGTTCTTAAATAAGCGCTGCAATTTCACATGGTATGCCAGATGGCGATTGCCGACGATATGCAGAATCCCCCCGTCTTTTAAGCGGCGACGGGCATCTAAAAACATCTGCCAGGCGATATGATCGGTAATGGCTTCACCTTGGTGAAATGGCGGATTACACAGCACCAGATCCGGTTGCACTTCTTCTGGCAGATGCGTCATGCAGTCGTCCCAATAGAAGTGGCCTTTGTCTGCGGGCAATTGATTGCGTGCCCAGTTTGCCTTGGCTGATGCGACCGCCATTTCAGAATCATCGATAAAGTGGATATCAGCCTCTGGGAATAACTGGGCGGTGCGTAACCCCAGCACGCCATTACCACAGCCGAGATCGACAATCGACTTAAAATCCCCTTTAGGCAGATTGTCGAGCATAATACGTGCGCCAATATCGAGTTTGTTGGCGGCAAACACATTACTTAAATTGCTGATCTCAAGTTGATATTCGGGTACGGCCCAAGTGACTTCTTTGGCTAATGGTCTTGGCTTGCCATCGCTGACACAGGTGATCACTCGAGTGTTTTTCCACGCTAAACTGGCGCTTGCTGGGCCTAAATGCTTAGCAAATATGTCGAGTAAGGCGCTATTGATCGATTTGGCTTTGGCGGCCACTAATACACGAGTGCCAGTGGGTAACACTTGCGACAGGCGCGTGAGCTGGTGGGCAAAGTAGCTTAAGTTTTTGGGTAACTTCATCAATACTAAAGCTAAGTGATTCGGTAACGTATCGCGGCTAGTGAACCACTGCAGATTATCCATAGGCAACTGATTGCGGCCATGATTTTGCTCTGTGCCTAAAAAGCTGGTTCTAGCATCGGTTTCAACAAATAGTGGCCAACTTGGATTCAATTTAGATAAACCACAGCTTAAAGCGCCGAAACTGTCGTTGATAATGGCGGTTGGCACTGCGGCTTGTTCTGACTCAACAAGGCTTTTGAGTAAGTGTTCATCGGCGGCATCCCAAGCTTGAAGATTAGATTCCTGCTGAGCCGGATACCGTAAAAGTTCGAGTTCAACACCCGCTACTGAAAATTGTGTTGTCATGTGCCACACTGCGCCAATAAATTTAAGGCGCAGATTATCGCAGATTTCATGGCGCAGTGCGACGGCTCGCATGGAGGACGTCAATGCAGCAAGGTAAGTTAGGGTTTGATACAGAAGATGAACAGCAGACATCATTCGAGAATATTGATGTTCAAGAGGATATCTTTGCAAATATCACAGTCGTTCAAAATAACGCTGAGCAGGGGGAGGCTCAAACTAAACCGCCCATCACCTTAGTGCGTGGTTATCTCAACGCCGAGCAACAAGCTGTATTGATCAAAGAAGCGCAGAATTACCCCTTGAGTCGCCCTGAAATCCAAGTATTCGGTAAGTTCCATGGGATTCCCCGCCAGCAGGTGTGGTTTGGTGATTTTGGCTGCGACTATTTATATTCAGGACTTTTTATCCGCGCCTTACCTTGGCCTAAATATGCCCACAAGTTGAGGGATAAGTTAGCGCGGGATTTTGGCTTGGCCAGCAATGGCGCATTAGTGAATCGCTACGCCGATGGTAAAGATTGTATGGGCGCCCACAGTGATGATGAACCTGAAATTGTCCAAGGTAGCCATATTGCTTCTATTACCTTAGGCGCCACGCGGGATTTTGTGCTTAAGCATAAGCACAGCCAAACCAAGTACACTATTAGCTTACAAAGTGGTGACTTACTGATTATGCATTGGCCGATGCAGCATAATTGGTTGCATAGTTTACCTAAGCGTTTGAAAGTGAAAGAACCCCGTTGGAATTACACCTTTAGACAACTCATCGTTAATTTTCATGGTTAATTGCCTATGGTGGAGAACTGCGAAATATGGCCGGATATAAAGTGGTAGGGCATCAACAAATTGAAAGAGTGAATTTGATCTTTTCCAACTGAAGCAGTACTCTGCGTCCACTGGATTTTCCCATTCTGAGACTCGAATATGTCCAATAACCATGAGCAGGGCACAGTGGCTAACACTATCAGCCAGAAGTTAACTGAAAGCTTCTCGCCGACCCACTTAGAAGTCCTTAACGAAAGTCATCGCCACCATGTGCCACCCAATTCAGAAACCCACTTTAAAGTAGTTTTAGTCAGTGAGCTGTTTGACGGGCTGCGTTTGTTGGCCCGCCATCGTTTAGTGAATAGCTGTTTAGCCCATGAACTGGCAACGGGAGTGCATGCTTTATCTATGCATACGTTCACCCAGAGCGAATGGGACGCTAACGTCGAGGTACCAAAGACACCCAATTGTCGTGGTTAAGTCGCTAATCTCCCGCGTATCCTAAGCCACTCCATTGAGAGTGGCTTTTTGTTTTAGGTCAAATGAAGGGCATTCTTTAGTTTCCCTGTCGAATTTTCTGTGTTAACAATATGTTTTATTTTTAAAGGCTTTAAAAGCACTTGGCTACCTAACATAAGGTAGATATGAGTGTTTGATAGGGCTGGGTGTGTGGGAGAGACTAGATGCATAAGTTTGGTAGCCTGCTTTTAGCAGTATTGCTTTTGGGGTTAGGTGGTTGTGAGCCGCCAGCCAGCAATACACAAAATGCATCAGAATCACCAAACGTTGCACTTACAGCCGATTCGCAGACCATTGAATGGCGACTCGCGACCTCTTGGCCTAAAAATTTTACAGGCTTAGGCATGGCCCCCGAACGCTTTGCCAATTTAGTCGATGAGATGTCCAATGGCCGTTTAAAAATCACCGTCTATGGGGCGGGTGAGCTGATGCCCGCCTTTGCGGTATTCGATGGTGTGAGTCAAGGTAAAGTCCAAATGGCCCATGCAGCTTCCTTCTACTGGAAAGGTAAAGCGCCAGCGGCGCAGTTTTTTTCGTCGATTCCCTTTGGTATGACAGCGCAAGAAATGAATGGTTGGCTGCACTATGGCGGCGGTATGGCACTGTGGGAAGAGGTTTATCGCCCCTTTGGTATTATCCCCCTGGCGGGTGGCAATACGGGTATGCAGATGGGCGGCTGGTTTAATAAGCCCATTAACACCATTGGCGATTTTAAAGGATTGAAGATCCGTATGCCGGGATTGGGTGGCGAAGTCTTAAAACGTGTCGGTGCCGTACCTGTGAATATGGCGGGACGCGAGATCTATAATGCGCTGCAAACAGGGTCAATTGATGCGGCTGAATGGGTTGGGCCAGTGAATGACCTTGCTTTTGGCTTGCATAAAGTGGCTAAGTTCTACTATTACCCTGGTTGGCATGAACCGGGTTCAAATATGGAGTTTTTGATTAATAAAGCGGCATTTGAGAGTTTACCTGCCGATCTTAAAGCCATAGTCAAAGTGGCTGCCAGAGCCATTAATCAAGATATGCTTGATGAATACACCTCTCGCAATGTGTTAGCGCTTGAGATATTGATTAGAGATGAAGGGGTAGTGTTGAAAGCATTTCCACCCGTTGTGTTGTCAGAACTTGAGAGGATTTCAAGTCAAGTAATTGAAGAACAAGCGAATAAAGATCCTTTGATGAGAACGGTTCACGATGCCTACCGTACCTATGAGAGAGGTGTTCGTCAGTTCCACAAAATATCAGAAGATGCCTATAGTCAGCATCGTCAGCGCTAGTATTTTATATGAGATGACTTCATCTTTAATTAACTTTTATCGACCTATTTATTTAGTGTTATGCTTGCCGTCTATAAATAGACTGTTGCAGTGGCGTTGATTTCGCCCTGAGAATTAGGAGAGCACTATGCCATTACTTGATAGCTTTACCGTTGACCATACTCGGATGAATGCTCCTGCGGTACGTGTTGCAAAACATATGAGCACACCAAATGGCGATGCCATTACCGTATTTGATCTACGTTTTTGTACGCCTAATAAAGAAATCCTTAGCGAACGTGGCATCCATACGCTGGAACATTTATTTGCGGGCTTTATGCGCGATCACTTAAATAGCAGTAATGTTGAAATTATCGATATTTCTCCAATGGGATGCCGTACCGGCTTTTATATGAGCTTGATTGGTGCGCCGACTGAGCGCCAAGTGGCCGATGCTTGGTTAGCCGCTATGGAAGACGTATTAAAAGTCGTTGAGCAATCAGAAATTCCTGAGCTCAATGAGTACCAGTGTGGCACCTATGAAATGCATTCATTAGAGCAGGCACAAGAGATTGCCCGCAATATTATTGCGGCTGGTGTGAGTGTTAACCGTAATGATGATCTGAAATTAAGCGATGAGATATTAGGTAAGCTATAAGCACATCATTTACTGGGTTAAGCCATTATAGTGGGCTTAGCGATTGCAGTTTCCTATTGTGATTTGAAGAAAGCGACTTTAGTCGCTTTTTTTTTCAAACAAATTCAGCTATTTTACAACTTAATAACAAAAAACCGTGCGCTAACAAACATTTTTTGGGAGCTTGGCATGTCTAGTCGCTACCTTATCATATCGCTTTCTGCTGTTGCGGTTTCTCTTAACTGTTCAAATAATCTCTTTGCTAGTCCTCTCTATTCTCAAACCATCAATCTTAATGAAGTGAATGATGTTTATCACAGCAGCGACGATGTGATAGCGCTGAGCCGCTTGAGTACCTTGACCTTATTGCCTGCAGATCACAGTGGCAATCCTGCGAATATCAGTATGCGTTCAGTTAGCCAAGGTGTGGCCGTGTTGCAGGATAGAGTTTACTTCTCACCAGCACCTTATTCAGCGCCACAATTACAGTTATTGCCTAATCTACTGCAACAGCAAAGTGTAACAGTAACGCCATTAGCGGAGATGACTGTCGGTGGGCAAGGGGCTTTTGGTGTAGTCAGTTACCAGAGCCTTGAGGTTTTAGAGCGAGCACAAGAGACCAAAATCACGGTTGAAGGTACTACTGATTCAGATGTGAGTGCAGGAATGAATTGGGGGGTTAAGCAGAAAGAATATGGCATGATCTTAGCGGCTAATTATGACAAGAATAAAGGTGATGGTGATTTTCTCAATGGTAGCGATACTGATAGAAGAACCACTGATATTCTTTTTAAGATTAACGCATCGAGTCTATTAGGTGCCAGAAACCCCCAGATGACCGAGTTTTCCTATCAGTTTCTCGATGATGATAGTTATCGCTCACTATTGGGCTTGACCGAATCCGACTGGTTGCAAAACCCTATGATGTTGTATTCTGCTAGCGCGGAAGATCAATATCTTGGACGACACCATAAGTATCAACTCTCCCATCAAGTTAATTTAGGCAGCAGTCGATTTATCACGGATTTTTATTACCACTCCTACGCCCAACAGTTAAGCCAGCTTAATCAATTTAACGGGCAGGTGATCGATGCTCAAAGCCTTGCTGCGATTGCAGCCTTCGATCGCCAACCTTGGGATAGTGCTGCCGAACTCGTCGCCCTGCAACAGGATAATGATTACAGTTCTTTTGGTGCCCAGACCCAGTCGGTAAATCAGTATGGCGAACATCAGATTATCTACAGCGCTCGTTATCATACGGATAAAGCAGAAATGCGTTTTGCAGAGCAGCAATCGATGTGGCAGCCGGACAGGAGTATTGTCAAGGCAACAGCCTCTTCGATATTAGCCTATACAGATGATGCAACGGTATTTACTTCGGCAGTCGATTCATTGTTTAAATGGCAAGGTTTACAACTTAAGCTGGCACTCACCTATGAGGATGTTGGTGTCAATCGTGAGGTTCATTTAGCCAACGCAGGACTTGATACAGTGGATTTTTCTGACAGTGATTGGATGCCGCAAATGGGCGTTTTATACGATGCAGGAAATTGGCGTTTCAGTACGGATATTCGAAGGGCCTGGACTGCCGCAAGTGCGGGCAATCTTGAGCAGGAAGCGCAGGTTTCAGTCCATTATCAGGTGAGTGCTCAATATGCCCGCGAGGGTTTTAATGCCAGTATCAAAGCTTATATGCAGGAGTTTGATAATCTGCATGTGGACTGTAACGCTTACTCTTTGTGTGCTGATGCTCGTTTATTAACACAGGAGAATATTCCCGATGTTCAGACCTATGGTGTTGAAATGAGTCTGGGCTATCTGTGGGATGTTGGAAATCTGACGTTTCCCCTATCACTCAATTACCAGTATATAAGTTCAGAATATCAAACAAATACTTGCACAGAGATCCAAGGTTGTGTTCTCGCTGGCGATAAACTGGCGTGGTTACCCGAACAGCAACTGCAACTGAGCGCAGGAATGAAATACGCTGAGTATGAAATCAATGCAAACGCTTTTTACCAATCTGAAAGGGAGTTGAGTCAGTTTGGCGCTGAGTTACAACCGATTTCAGGACAGTTACGGGTGGATTTAGCGGCAAGTTATCAATTTGATCGCCATCATCAGTTTTATTTTAGAGTCGAAAACCTGTTAGATGAGTCTTTGGTTACAACAGCATCAAATAGCGGAATTCGAGTTGAAAATGGACGGATCAGCTATTTAGGTTATCAATGGCGTTTCTAAGCTGCAGGATATCTTGTGTGGTGATAATTCTATGTGATGTAGATAACACTCACCAGAGTGAGTTTTTTGACTAACATCGACCTTTTGCTAAATTAACTCTTTAAAAATTAATGTTATAGTACTTCCCGACCGGAATATTGTCCCTTTCTGACCACTCACTAGGTTAGAAGGTGAACGCCGTAGCGCATGATTCTTTTAAATCCTTATTTTAGGTTTGAAAACACCTATAATTTTCGTGGCGATGCCAAGTCAATTGGGGTAAAATGCGCGCGACCAGCGTGATTGCGATCGCATTTCCGTGATAAATCTGCGCTAGCTCAATGCAGTAGGTTTTATTTAAAACCTCAGTATTTAGCAGGAACGCGGCGCATTGTCTTTCCTTCAAAACGTAGTGCTTGTGGATATGATTACAATTAAGAAAGGATTGGAACTGCCTATAGCAGGCGGACCAGAGCAAGTTATCCATAATGGCCCAGCCATTAAACATGTAGCTACTTTGGGTGAAGAGTATATTGGCTTACGTCCTACAATGAAGATCAAAGTGGGCGATAAAGTACAAAAAGGTCAGGTTCTTTTTGAAGATAAGAAGAATTTAGGCGTTAAATATACGGCTTTAGCCAGTGGTACTATATTAGACATTAACCGGGGCGCCCAGCGTGTGTTGCAGTCTGTTGTTATTCAAGTGGAAGGAAACGACAGCGTTTCCTTTGCTAAGTATGACGCCACTGCTCTCGATACGCTCGACTCGCAATTGGTCCGTAACAATCTGATTGAATCAGGTTTATGGACTGCTTTGCGTACACGTCCTTTCAGCAAAGTTCCTGCTGTAGATTCATCTGCCGCTGGTATTTTTGTAACCGCAATTGATACTCAACCCCATGCTGCCGATCCTGTTGTGGTGATCCGTGAGCATAAAGAAGATTTTGCTAATGGTCTTAAGGTCTTAGCACGACTCACCGAAGGTAAGGTTTACCTTTGTAAAGCACCTGGCGCCGATATTCCTGTTGCAAACGCCCAAGTTGAAGAATTTGCTGGTGTTCATCCTGCGGGTTTAGTGGGTACTCATATCCATTTCTTATTACCAGCTTCTGCAAAACGTACTGTTTGGCATATTGGTTACCAAGATGTAATAGCCGTCGGTCAGCTATTTACTACGGGTGAACTCAATACTGAACGTGTTGTTGCTATTGCCGGTCCTAAAGCGGCTAAACCAAGACTGGTACGTACAGTTTTGGGTGCGAGCATGGCGGAATTAACCGCAGGTGAAACCTTAGCGGGTAATGTGCGTCTGATTTCTGGCTCTGTGTTGAATGGCCGTACTGCCGTGGGTCCTCAAGGATACTTAGGCCGTTACCACGTTCAAGTGAGTTTGCTAGAAGAAGGCACTGAGAAAGAGTTTTTAGGTTGGGTATTACCAGGCTCAAACAAATTCTCTATTACTCGTGCATTCCTTGGGCATATGACACCTTCTCGTTTGTTCAGTATGACAACGAGCACGGGCGGTTCAGATCGCGCTATGGTGCCGATTGGCAACTACGAGCGTGTGATGCCATTGGATATTCTTCCTACTATGTTGCTGCGTGACTTAGTTTCAGGTGATTTTGACGGTGCTGCTACTTTAGGCGCGTTAGAGTTGGATGAAGAAGATCTCGCACTGTGTACGTTCGTATGTCCAGGCAAATATGACTACGGTTCATATCTGCGAGACTGTCTAGATACGATCGAGAGGGAAGGCTAATGAGCTTGAAAGATTTTTTCGAACGTATTGAACCCGACTTTGAAAAAGGCGGTAAATACGAAAAGTTTTATGCCCTATTTGAAGCGGCATACACCATTTTTTATACGCCAGGTAAAGTGAACAAAGGTAAAACCCATGTTCGCGATAACCTCGACCTAAAACGTATGATGATTACGGTTTGGGCTTGTGCATTCCCTGCGATGTTCGTGGGTATGTATAACGTAGGTTTACAAGCACAATTAGCGTTAATCGCCGGTTTTGCGACACCCGATGTATGGCAAGTGAGCTTGTTCGGCCTGTTCGGTACTGAACTGACCGCAAACTCTGGCTGGCCAGCATTGATGTGGTATGGCGCCTGTTTCTTCCTACCTATCTATGCGGTGACCTTTGCCGTCGGTGGCATTTGGGAAGTTCTGTTCGCTTCTATCCGCGGCCATGAAGTTAACGAAGGTTTCTTCGTGACCTCTATCCTGTTTGCTTTAACGCTACCTGCAACTATCCCATTATGGATGGTGGCAATGGGTATCACCTTCGGTGTGGTCGTGGCGAAAGAAGTATTCGGTGGCACGGGGCGTAACTTCTTAAACCCTGCGCTTGCGGGTCGTGCCTTCCTGTTCTTCGCTTATCCGCTGAACATGTCGGGTGATACTACATGGGTTGTGGCTGATGGTTACTCAGGTGCAACTGCACTGAGCCAAGCGGCGGCGGGCAGTTTAGACTATGCCTTCAACCAAGACTGGTGGGATGCCTTCTTTGGTTTCATTCCAGGTTCCGTGGGTGAAGTTTCAACCTTAGCGATTCTATTAGGTGGTTTAGTCATCATCTATACCCGTATCGCGTCATGGCGCATCGTTGGTGGCGTGATGGTGGGTATGATTGCAATTTCAACCCTGTTGAACCTGATTGGTAGTGATACTAATCAAATGTTTGCAATGCCTTGGTACTGGCACTTAGTGTTAGGTGGTTTTGCATTTGGCATGATGTTTATGGCGACAGATCCTGTGTCAGCGTCATTTACTAACCAAGCTAAATGGGCATACGGTATCTTGATTGGTGCAATGGCGGTGTTTATCCGCGTGGTTAACCCTGCATTCCCAGAAGGCATGATGTTGGCAATTTTGTTTGCTAACTTGTTCGCGCCATTGTTCGACCACTTCGTGGTTCAGGCAAATATCAAGCGGAGGATTGCCCGTGGCTAGTAATAAAGATTCGTTCGGCAGAACGTTATTTATCGTCGTTGGCTTATGTCTAATTTGTGCGATATTTGTGTCTACTGCAGCTGTGTTACTGCGCCCAACTCAAGCGGAAAACAAACTGCTCGATAAGCAAAAGTACATTCTGGAGGCCGCAGGTCTTATCGATACTAAAGCGGGCAAAGTAACCAAAGCGCAAATTTTGGAAACTTATGGCAAACACATCGAAGCCAAACTCGTTAACTTAAAAACGGGTGATTGGGTAGAAGGTGTTGACGCTGATACATTTGATCAACGCAAAGCGTCACGTGATGTGAAGACCTCATTTGTACCTGAGCATGATATTGCCTCAATCAAACGTGTTGCTGAGAATGCTGTGGTTTATCTGGTTCGTGATGATCAAGGTAAATTAACCAGCGTGATCCTACCAATCCATGGTTATGGCTTATGGTCTACTATGTATGCCTTCCTCGCTATGGATGCCGATTTAAATACAGTGCAAAGCTTAGTCTACTATGAGCATGGTGAAACCCCAGGCTTAGGTGGCGAAGTGCAAAATGCACAGTGGAAAGCGAAATGGCACGGTAAGAAGTTATTCGATGAGCAAGGTAAACTCGCTATCAGCATAACCAAAAACCCAGCAGTGGCTAGCTCTGAGTATGGTGTAGACGCATTATCTGGCGCGACATTAACCAGTAACGGTGTGCAACATTCACTGACATTCTGGTTAGGTAAAGAAGGTTTTGCGAGTTTCATTGAAAAAGCACGCAATGGAGGTCTCAGCTAATGTCTGACGCTAAAGAACTGAAACAGGTTCTGACTGGACCTATAATCAACAATAACCCGATTGCGCTACAAATCCTTGGTGTATGTAGTGCTCTGGCGGTGACGAGTAAGCTCGAAACTGCACTGGTAATGGCGTTGGCATTAACTGCGGTAACTGCGTTTTCGAACCTGTTTATCTCGTTAATCCGTAATCATATTCCAAGCAGTGTGCGTATCATCGTACAGATGACCATTATTGCCTCTTTGGTAATAGTGGTTGACCAATTGCTGCAGGCTTATGCTTACCAGATTTCTAAGCAGTTATCGGTATTTGTTGGTTTGATCATTACCAACTGTATCGTAATGGGCCGCGCTGAAGCCTATGCGATGAAAACACCGCCAATGATGAGCTTTATGGATGGTATCGGTAACGGTTTAGGTTACGGTGTGATTCTGTTGGCTGTTGGCTTCGTACGTGAACTGTTTGGTAACGGTTCTCTATTCGGTGTTGAAATCCTGCACAAGATCTCTGAGGGTGGCTGGTATCAACCTAACGGTATGCTATTACTGCCTCCGAGTGCGTTCTTCCTAATTGGTATTCTGATTTGGATTATTCGTACCTATAAGCCAGAGCAAGTTGAAGCAAAAGGGTAAGTGCGATGGAACATTATATTAGCCTGTTAATTCGCTCTGTTTTCATTGAAAACATGGCACTGGCCTTCTTCCTTGGTATGTGTACTTTCTTGGCAGTATCTAAGAAGGTCACAACTGCTATGGGCCTAGGGATTGCGGTAGTTGTAGTGTTAACTATCTCTGTTCCTGCTAACCAAGTTATCTATCAAGGGCTGTTAGCTCCTGGTGCACTTGCTTGGGCTGGCGCACCTGAAGCTGACTTAAGCTTCTTGAAATTCATTACCTTTATCGGTGTGATTGCAGCTTTAGTTCAAATATTAGAAATGGCACTGGATAAATATTTTCCTCCTTTGTACAACGCCTTAGGTATTTTCTTACCTTTGATCACTGTGAACTGTGCGATTTTCGGTGCGGTATCATTCATGGTTGAGCGTGACTACAAACTGGGCGAAAGTGTGGTATTTGGTTTCGGCTCAGGAGTGGGTTGGGCATTAGCTATCGTATTGATGGCCGGTATCCGTGAGAAGCTGAAGTATGCCGACGTGCCTAACGGCCTACGTGGTTTAGGGATTACCTTTATCACCGCAGGTTTAATGGCCTTAGGTTTCATGTCGTTTTCTGGTGTGTCTCTGTAAGAGACACTCAACGGCTTCTTGAATTGGACCTTCTAAGGATAAGTTAATGGATATTCTTGGTATTTTTAAATCTACTCCGCTCGAGGTTTATCTCGGTGTGAGTATGTTTACTGCTATCGTCCTCATCTTGGTATTAGTGATTTTATTCGCTAAATCTAAGTTAGTGGCTAGCGGTGACATCACGATCGGCATTAATGACGATCCTGAAAAAGCGATTAAAACCGGTGCGGGCGGTAAGTTGTTAGGTGTTCTCGCTGACAGCGGTATCTTCGTATCGAGTGCATGTGGTGGTGGTGGTTCTTGTGGTCAGTGCCGCGTGGTCATTAAGTCTGGTGGCGGTGATATTCTGCCAACAGAACTTGATCACATCAGTAAAGGTGATGCCCGTAAAGGTTGTCGTCTTTCTTGTCAGGTTAACGTCAAAAACGATATGGAAATCGAGCTTGACGAAGAAATCTTCGGTATCAAGAAATGGGAATGTACTGTTATCTCTAACGATAACAAAGCCACTTTCATTAAAGAACTGAAGCTGCAAATTCCTGATGGTGAATCAGTACCGTTCCGTGCGGGTGGTTATATCCAAATCGAAGCACCGGCACATCACATTAAATATGCAGATTTCGACGTACCTGCACAATACCGTGGCGACTGGGAACACTTTGGTTTCTTCAATCTTGAATCTAAGGTTGATGAAGAAACTATCCGTGCATACTCAATGGCTAACTACCCAGAAGAGTTCGGTATTATCATGCTGAACGTGCGTATTGCTACGCCTCCACCCCGTAATCTGACACTGCCTTGCGGTAAGATGTCATCTTACATTTGGAGCTTAAAAGCGGGTGATAAAGTGACTATTTCTGGTCCATTCGGTGAGTTCTTCGCGAAGGATACCGATGCAGAAATGGTGTTTATCGGTGGTGGTGCGGGTATGGCACCAATGCGTTCACACATTTTCGACCAATTGAAGCGTCTTCAGTCGAAGCGTAAGATGAGCTTCTGGTACGGTGCACGTTCTAAGCGTGAAATGTTCTATGTAGAAGACTTTGACGGCCTCGCGGCTGAGAATGACAACTTCGTATGGCACGTGGCGCTTTCAGATCCTCAACCCGAGGATAACTGGGATGGTTACACAGGTTTTATTCATAATGTTCTGTATGAAAACTATCTGAAAAACCATGAGGCACCAGAAGATTGTGAGTTCTACATGTGTGGACCTCCAATGATGAACGCTGCCGTAATTGGTATGTTGAAAAATCTTGGTGTCGAAGACGAAAACATTCTGTTGGATGACTTCGGCGGCTAATGTTCATTAGTCCTAGATAGAAAAGTTGCAGATGTTGAGGATAACCTCTCATCTGCAACTTTTGCATTTAAGGGCCCAAATAAGAGTAGGAGGTCACTATGTCGAAGACCTTAGCGTTAAAAACTTCAGTGTTAAAGTATTCATTTAACTGGCTAGTCCTCCTAGGGCTGGCCTTTTTTATTTCGGGTTGTGCCAAACAGGACGAGGTCATTTCCCTAGCGGGTAATACCATGGGAACCACATACCACATTAAAGTGGTGACCAATGAACAAATGCCAAGCGTGCAGTTATTACAAGCGGAAATAGATCTCGCTCTTGAGTTGATTAATGACCAAATGTCGACCTATCGACCTAACTCAGAACTTTCCCGTTTCAACCAGTTGCCATTAGAGCAGAGTGTTGAGGTGTCTGCCGATACCATTAAAGTGGTAAAAGAAGGTATGCGTTTATACGAGGTCACCGATAAAGCATTGGATATTACCCTTGGGCCATTGGTTAATTTATGGGGGTTTGGGCCGGATAAACGTCCGACTAAAGTGCCGACGCAGGCCGATATCGATGCGGCTAAGGCCAAAACGGGTATTAGTGAACTTTCTATTGAAGGTAACCGTCTAAGTAAACACAACGCCCATTTATATGTGGATCTCTCCTCGATAGCCAAGGGCTTTGGCGTCGATAAAGTGGCATCTATTTTAGAGAAATATCATGCGGCTGGTTATTTAGTCGAAATTGGCGGTGAGCTTAATATTAAAGGCACAAAGGGGGATGGTAGTTCTTGGCGCGTTGCTATAGAGCAACCTACCGATGGCGGCGTGGCGGTACAACAGGTCATTGAGCCGGGAACTATGGCAATGGCGACCTCTGGTGACTATCGTAATTACTACGAGGAAGACGGCCAACGTTTTACCCATATTATCGATCCACGTACTGGTTTACCCGTTAATCATAAGCTAGCCTCTGTCACTGTTCTGCATAAAGACTGTATGACCGCGGATGGTTTTGCGACGGCGATGATGGTTTTGGGCACAGAAGCATCATTGGAGCTTGCCAAGAAGGAACACTTGGCGATAATGCTAATAGAAAAGCAAGGCGAAGGATTTAAAGTCTATTACAGTGACGCCTTCAAGCCTTTCCTTAAGTAGTTGGAGTAAACATGAGCACTTTTATCGCGGCATTTGTGATTTTATTACTGTTTTTTTTGCTGATGTCGATAGGTTATCTTATCAAGCGCAAAGCCGTTGAGGGAAGTTGTGGCGGTTTAGGTGTCCTAGGGATTGAAAAAGCGTGTGATTGTGATGATCCCTGCGACAAACGTAAACGTCGAATGGCTGCTGAAGAAGCGCGCCGAGAGAAGTTAACTAAAGACCGTATTATCTAAAGAGTCTTCATTAGACAATAGCCTCCTACCTAGGGGGCTATTTTTTTGCCTAATGCTAAGCCTAGAAGAATTTAACTACAGCAATATGAGTAAGATAGCGGGCTAATCTAAGCGAAAATGAGAATGGTTGTTATCATTAAATAGATGAAATATAAAGATAATTTGAATTTGTGGTCAAATTATACTAGGCTAGAAGCTTGATCTAGATCAATCTTTTCACGCTTATCAAGGATCGTAACTTATGAAAGGTCATCCAAAAGTGGTTGGGCAACTGAATCGGGTGCTTACCTGTGAGTTGACGGCCATCAATCAATATTTTCTCCATGCCCGTATGTTTAAACATTGGGGCTTTGAGAAGCTAAACCACGTCGAATATAAGAAATCCATTCAAGACATGAAGCACGCCGATAAACTTATCGAACGGGTGTTGTTTTTGGAAGGGTTACCGAATCTACAGCAGCTTGAAAAGCTACGCATTGGTGAACACAGTCAAGAAATGCTCAATTGTGACTATGCCATGGTGCAAGGGCAGCTAACTCTGCTGCGCGAGGCCATTGCCCTGTGTGAAGCCGAGCAGGACTATGTGAGCCGCGATTTATTAGAAGATATTCTTGAAGACGAAGAAGAACATTTAGATTGGCTCGAATCTCAACAGGAGCTGATCTCGTTAACGGGTATTCAAAATTATCTGCAATCGCAAATTAGCGACCAATAGGAGCGGAATATGAAAGGTGATAAAGACGTCATCGATGCGTTAAATCGACTCCTTACGGGAGAATTGTCGGCGATGGATCAGTATTTTGTCCATGCCCATATGTACGAAGATTGGGGTTTAAATGAACTCTATGAACGAATTGCCCACGAGTCTGATGATGAAAAAGCCCATGCAGCCAAATTAGTACAGCGTATTTTATTTCTCGAAGGTACGCCCAATGTTGCTGCCCGTGAGGCATTGAACATAGGTAAAGATGTTGAAGAGATGCTGCGTAATGATCTCGCCTACGAATATAAGGTCGCGGATGATTTACGTAAAGTGATCGCCCTGTGTGAGCAGAAGCAGGATTATCAAACCCGAGAAATCCTTGAAGTGTTACTTGACGATACTGAGTCTGACCATATGTATTGGCTCGAAAAACAACTCGGACTTATTGACCGTGTTGGGCTACAAAACTATCTGCAGACTAAGATGTAATAGCGCTATCCAGATCAGTGAGTTGTTCTCACTGATCTCACTTTTGTAATAGAGTTTATTTTTCACACTGTGTATATAGTCTAATTGACTGTAAAAGTTCAATCTCACCAATTCATCCTCTGTGATCCCCATTAAGTTTAGCTAGTTCTGTTATATAGTTAATATCTTTTCTTTACAAATACTTGTTTACGTTTTTTCTGATAATTTCACCTGTTGTTGACCCGTAAAAATTGTTACCGTGTAAAACTGTTTTTGCGCCTTATGTTGTTAAATATTGTCAGTCAGACGGGGAAATTGATGGGATATATTAAACGTTCTCTAAGTTTGCAGTTGGTTGTCACTATTGTCAGTGCCTTGGCTGTACTCCTCACCTTAGTTGCCGTTTTGCTGGTAACGAAAGAAAGTAATAATACTCGCAAGCAAGTAGATGAGGATATTTCGGCACTTGTTGCCTTAAAAGCCAATGAGATCAGTGGTTATTTTATTGCTAAGGGTCAGGTGATCCACTCAGTATTTGCCGAGCCAGGTTTAGTGAATTGGTTTAGCCAGTATCGTGCCCGTGCCAGCGATCTTACCGCAGATAGCCAATATCAAAATATTATTCGTTATTTCAAATCGTTTTCTGAGCGCGATCCCGATATTAAATCCGTGTTTTTTGGTTCGGCCAATACGTTTGAATATTTTGATCTGAATGGTCGTTTTGATGGCGATCCCAATTACTACACCAATAAACGACCTTGGTGGCAGGAAGCCATTGATCAACGTGGACTCTTTGTTGGTGATCCTGCAGTCGATGCTAACGATGGCTCTATTTCTGCTACGGTTAAAACTCCAGTCTATGGTGTAAATGGTGAGTTGATTGGTATCGGTGGCATGGATATTTTGATCGATACCATTGGCAAATCATTGTTAGCACCGATCAAATACCGCAATTTTGGTCAAGCTTTTTTGATGACAGATGAAGGTAAGCTGGTTTATTTCCCTGGATTTTCTGAGCGTTTTCCACCGGGCTCTTTAGCCAGTCAAGTGGACAGCCAGTTTAAAGATACCTCGGGATTTTCCGTGCTAAGTCAACAGATGCAACGGGAACATCAAGGCTTTGCTGAAGTGACCTTTAATGGGGTGCCCCAGCGGGTAACCTTTGTGTCTGTCGGTGGAGAGTATCCTAAGCAAAAGTGGCACTTAGCCTTTATGTTGCCCCATGAGGTGATAGAAGCACCTGTGACTGCGGCCTTTTGGAATGCGTGTTTGGTTGCCGTAGGTATTATGCTGTTAGTCGGAATAACGGTTTGGTTAATGTTGCTCCCCTTTAGACGTCAGTTATCTAAGCTATTGGATGCGATGGAGGATATTGCTCAAGGTGATAGCGATCTTTCTCAACGCATTTTAATGGATCGAGAAGATGAGCTGGGTAAACTCGGTGATGCCTTTAATCGCTTCGCTGAAAAAGTCCAACATATGTTATTGCATACCCGCACCCTAACTCAGGAAGTGGGCACAGGGGTGGAGGATGCACGACAGGTTTGTGAATTAGCCGTATCTTCAGTGTCATCGCAGAAACAGCAAATTGATTCAGTGGCAACAGCGGCAACGCAAATGGCGCAAACTAGCCAAGAGATGGCGGTCAGTGCACAAAGGGCAAATGATTTTGCACAGAAGGCGCAAACGCAAGCTCAGGATAGTACGCAAATAGTTTCCCGTGCTACTGAAGGGATGAAAGCTCTGTCGCTACAAGTCATTGAGGCTGCAAAAGTGATTAAACACTTACGTAATAGCTCAGAGCAAATCGGTGAGGTGCTAAGTGTTATCCGTAATATTGCCGAGCAAACTAATTTACTGGCGCTCAATGCGGCTATTGAAGCGGCGCGTGCGGGAGAGCAAGGTCGTGGTTTTGCGGTAGTGGCTGACGAAGTTCGGACATTGGCATCGCGAACTCAAGATTCCACCGCCAATATTCAAACTATTATTCAGACGTTACAGCAAAGTGCCTTACAGGCAGAGCAAGTCATGGAATCTGGCGTCGAGCAGGCTAAAGCGGGTCAGGATCTGACAACCCAAGTGGAGCAAGCATTAAATGATATCGCAAATGCCATTGTGTCTATTCAACAGCAAACGGTAGAAATTACCGTGGCAATTGGTCAACAAGCCGTGGTGGCCGAGGAAGTGGCGCAAAATGTCGAGAATGTCCGTGGTTTATCGGATCAATCTTTGCTATCGAGCCAAGATCTATCGCAAAGTCTACAGGGTTTTGAACATGTTACCCGTAAACTCACCTTAAATATTGGGCAATTCAAAATCTGATCTCAGACGACTCGTCATCAATAAAAGGAGCCTAGGCTCCTTTTGTTTTATCTGCGGGTAAGTCTATTGGATGGTTAGTTGTACAGAATACTTGATTACTGTTTTTATATACAGTATTTTGGCGTTGGAGGAATTCAACGTGCGAAAAATTATTCACATCGATATGGACTGCTATTTTGCGGCAGTGGAAATGCGCGACTTTCCCGAGTACCGTGGCAAGCCTTTAGCCGTGGGCGGCAGTAGCGAGCGTCGCGGTGTTATTAGCACTTGCAGTTATGAGGCGCGTAAATTTGGAGTGCGGTCGGCCATGGCAACGGCCTACGCGTTTAAGCTTTGTCCTGAGCTGATTTTAGTCCCGGGACGAATGCAAGTGTATAAAGAAGTATCACTGCAAATTCGTGAAATTTTCTCCCGCTACACCCACTTGATAGAACCACTTTCCTTGGATGAAGCCTATTTGGATGTCAGTGAGTGCCAACAATATAAGGGTTCTGCAACCTTAATTGCCGAGGCTATTCGCCGCGATATCTTGGCCGAAACGGGTTTAACGGCTTCCGCAGGTATCGCACCAGTGAAGTTTTTGGCAAAGGTTGCCTCGGATCTGAATAAGCCTAATGGGCAATATGTGATCACTCCAGAGACGGTCCCTGAGTTTGTTAAGACCTTATCGCTACGTAAAATTCCTGGTGTGGGTAAAGTCACCGCTGAAAAGTTGGCATCCCTTGGGTTAAACACTTGTGGTGATGTGCAGCTTTATTCAAAACAAGAGTTACTCTCCCGTTTTGGTAAATTTGGTGCAGTGCTAATTGAGCGCGCCCATGGTATTGATGGACGGGGTATTTCCATCGATCGAGAGCGTAAATCCGTTGGCGTTGAGACCACTCTCGCCAAGGATATTTATACCTTAGAACAGTGCCAGCAGGTGATGCCGGGATTAATCCAAGAGTTGGCCTTACGTTTAAGCCGCAGCGCTAAGGATAGAAAGATCCATAAGCAAGTCGTCAAACTTAAGTTTAGCGATTTTAAACAAACCACCATAGAGCATCGCAGTGAGGAGGTTTCCGTGAACATGTTTTATGATCTCCTCACTCAGGCATTAGTCAGGCAGGATGCTCGAGGGATCCGACTCGTGGGTATTTCTGTAGGATTAGCCGATTCAACACTTGATGTCGCATCAAAATTAAATACCCAGACTCAGCTTGATTTAGCGCTCTAGCCATTTATTGAGTCGATAAGTCTTAACGCGAAAGCTGAATCGGCTTAATAAGCCGAAGGTGGGTTTGCCAGCATAAAATCAATCAAGAGCCTAACCCGTAAGGGGAGGTTATCCCGATCGCGATACATCAAATAGGCGGTGCGCGGAATACCTTGCCACTCGGGAAGGATTTGGACTAACTTGCCACTTGCTATTTGTTCACTCGCCATGCTGATCGGCAATAGTCCGATACCGAGCCCTGCCACTACTGCTTGACTGGCGATAGCCATATCATCGACGGCTAATTTGATATTGCCCCTCGGCTCATATTCACATAGTTGTGCACTCACATTGTGCTGTAAGCGCCATATTTTTACCGGTTTTGCGATGATCAATGGATGCAGTTCGAGTTCATCGATGGATTGCAGACAATGCCATTGAGTTGCCGAACTACTGGCGCAAAGCACAAAGCTAATGGTGGTGAGTGGCCTCGCAATCCAGTCGGGATCTTTAGGTTCGCCAACCCGAAAGGCGATATCGATAGCGTTTTCACTGACATCGATATTCATATTCGACAGGCTTAAATCGATATCAATATTAGGATAGCGTAATTGAAAGGCGTTGAGTGATTCCCCCAGCCAACGGTAGCGGTAGGTGGTGTTGATAGGTGCCGAGATCCGCAGTTTTCCAACCGCTTGATGTTTATCCGCATGCAGCTCACCAGACACTTGGTTTAACTCGATAAACAGCGGGCCGCAGCGTTCGAGATAACGCTGACCTGTGGCGGTAAGATTTACCCTATGGGCGTCTCGGTGCAGTAAGCGCAACCCTAAAGACTGTTCTAATAGATTGATTCGACGACTTAAGGTAGACGGTGGAATACCTAAATGCTCAGCCGCGAGCTTAAAACTGCCCTGCTGTGCCACAACCCAAAATAAACGCATATCGTCTAGGGAATAATTAAGTTTCATATTTGGAATTTAAGCTCTCAATCTTGCTGGTTTTAATAATATATGAAACTTATAAACTAAGCTCAATCCCAATTCCCTCCCAAGAGGCAGATATGAAATCCCATACCCCTTACCTGACATTCGTTTGTCTACTGATTTGTGTTTTTAGCTGGGGCAGTGTGTTTCCCATTGCTAAGCGAGTGCTGGAGGAGATGTCGGGAGAATCCCTCGTTTTCTGGCGGTTTACCATAGCTGCAGTCACGCTGGCGTTATATATCGCTTTTACGCGTCAAGCTTGGCCCAAATTGAGCTTGGGGCAATACACAGTCATCGCGTTGGTGGGCGTGATTGGTGTTGGTGGTTTAAACCTCGCCTTATTTAATGGTCTACAACACACCTCTGCGGCCAATGGCGCCTTGATTATGGCACTCAGCCCGATCGTCACTTCGATAGTCAATGGGCTATTGCAGCGTGAATGGCTTAGTCGGCAACAAGTGTTTAGTTTAGTGGTCGGCTTGGCTGGCGTGCTGCTGGTTATCACTAACGGCAGTTTGCAGCAATTGCTCAATTTTAGTTTTAACCAAGGTGACTTGATGGTTGCTGCGGGAATGTTCGCTTGGAGTGGGTATACCATTTGCTCGCAACGGATCGGCCATTGGTTGCCAGTGCTACCATTTACCTTGTTGAGTATGATTGCTGCGAGTGTGTCTATGTCCTTGGTTGGGCTAGGTCGAGGTGAATTTCACCCTTGGCAGGAGCTGATGGGACTGTCGACGATAGCCTTTTCCAGCGTGCTCTACATCGGTCTATTTGCCACTGTGCTCGGTTATCTGTTCTGGATTAATGGAGTTAAGGCGCTTGGCCCTGCTAAGGCATCGGTCTTTTTCAATCTAGTGCCTGTCTTTGCTGCATTAACCGCTTTAGCCATGGGGCAGGCGGTGACGGAAATTCAATTGGTGGGCATGGCGATAGTGATCCTCGCGCTGATGTTACCTATGTTGGTCAATTTACGCTCGGCAAGGGGGTTAGTGGTTAAGCGCTGTTAATTTGCTTTGAGGTCGGCTTAGGTGAGTCAATGTTTGTAGCAGCTATCTAGTTAATCGGTAAACTTGATCCAGCAATGTATATCAACTGGAAAGAAGAAAATAAAAAGCCGCGCTTTATCGTATAAAGCGCGGCTTTAGTGTGAGTTTACTAAGCTTTAACTGGGATTCGCTCTAACACTGCCAGTAACAATGTCCAATATTGGCCGACAGTGGTGATGTTTACCATTTCGTCTGGACCGTGTGGATAGCGAATAGTAGGCCCAATCGAGACCATGTCCATTTCTGGATAGGGTTTCTTGAATAGACCGCACTCGAGGCCCGCATGGATCACCATGATCACAGGCTCTTTGTGGTAAATATCTTGATAGGTTTCACGCACTATCGCCATTACAGGCGAGCTGTTATCTGGCTTCCAACCTGGGTAGGCACCGCTTAAATCGATATCGGCTCCGGCTAAGTTGGTCAGCGCAGTTAACATACCTTCGACTTGGGTACGACCAGAATCGATCAGTGAGCGAATAAGGCACAGGATAGTGACTTCTTCATCGTTAGTGCTGATAACCCCAACATTGAGTGAGGTTTCTGTGACACCTTCGACTTCATCGCTCATGCGGATCACGCCGTTCGGGCAAACATGCAGCAAATCGATCAGGGTATTTTGGCTGTTTTCGCTCATGACGCGTTTGGGCGTTGGGATAGTGTTTAACACTAAACGCATATCTGGGTCGGCAATGGCTAATTCGGTACGGATAAGCGCTTCAAACTCAGCGACTTTGTCGTTTAAGGCGCTGACGTTTTCTTCTGGCAACATAAAGCTGATATTGGCTTCCCGTGGGATCGCATTACGCAGGGAACCGCCGCTAAATTGGGTCAACTCCAACGCTAAATCATCTGCGTTTTCAAAGAGGAAACGCGCCAATAGCTTGTTGGCATTGCCACGACCTAAGTGAATATTTACCCCAGAGTGACCCCCCTTTAAGCCAGATAAGTGCAGGCTAAAGGCCGAGTAACTTTGCTCAGAGGCTTGCCACACCATAGGCAGGGTGATTTGAGCATCGACACCACCGGCGCAGCCCATGTAAATCTCACCTTCTTGCTCTGAGTCGGTATTGATCAGAATGTCAGCGTCTAACATGCCCGCCTGTAAACCAAAAGCGCCTGTCATGCCCGCTTCTTCATCTATCGTCAGCAGCACTTCTAATGGGCCGTGCTTGATATCATCAGAGCCTAAAATGGCTAAAGCCGATGCCATGCCGATACCGTTATCTGAACCTAAGGTTGTGCCCTTGGCTTTAACCCAATCGCCATCCACATAGGCTTCGATAGGATCTTTAGTAAAATCATGCACTTTATCGGCATTTTTTTGTGGCACCATATCGATATGGGCTTGAATAACCACTATTTTACGATCTTCCATCCCCGGTGTTGCGGGTTTACGGATGATCAAGTTGCCAACGGCATCTTCAACTACGGCAAGTTGTTTGCTTTTCGCCCACGCTTGGATGTGCTGGCTTAAGGCTTGCTCGTGTTTAGAAGGGTGGGGAATCGCGCAGATTTGTTCAAACCATTGCCATAATGGCTGCGGGTATAACTGACTTAAGGCTGTCACTTGAGTGTCCCTCATAAGGTCTTGTGGGTATAGGGCAAATTTGCGGCCATTCTACCACATTCTGTGCAGCCTAATAATCTTGATGTCACAGGCTTTTGTTGAGCTGGCAGCCAAAGTTTCCAGTTCGGTTTTTTCTGGAAGTGTTGATACCGCTTTTAGATTGGTAATTAGGCGATAGAGCGGGAATAATGCAGACACAATAATGAAAAAGGATGGGTCATGTTTCAAGTTAACTTCGTTGATGTAAAAGCAGAAAATGCCATTTTTGATGGTGAAGGCTGGGATGCGGTTGTGGTGGTGACGCCAGATCTGGACTCCATCGGTTTTGATGAGATAGGGTTATTGGCTCAGCACGGTGCCCACGTGGATAAGCGCGTAGGTAAGAGCCCGACATTACTGTTTGCCCCAGGGCTTGCGGGAGGTCGTTTGATCATTGCGCCCGTCACCCAAGTGGGCGATGAGTATATCGATGTACGTGTGTATGCTGATGCTGCAAGGGCGGCGATTGCCATTGCAAAAGACGCAGGTGCAAAACGTCCGTTGTTATATGTGGTGCCATCTAAGGATGTGCGTTTTGGTTTTGCTTCAGAGGTGGCGGCATTAGCTTGCGGCCAAGAGTTATGGCAAACCTTAGAGCTACGTGAAGCGACAGGCTTAATGCCTGCATTTGAGGCCATAGGGTTATTATCTTCGTCAACCCATAACAGCAATTTACTCAATGCCTTAGAGGCGGGACGCGTATTAGCGCGGGATTTATGTGGTACTGAGCCAGAGCGTATGTCGGCTAAAGCCTTTGCCGGTTATTGTCTGCAATCATTCGCGGACAGCGTGATCAAAACCGCGGTGGTGGAAGACAGAGATATTTTAGAGCGTGACTATCCGCTGCTAAGTGCGGTAGCGCGTTCTTCTTTTGCCGTTGGTCGTCATCAGCCACGCGTGGTAAAACTAGAGTATCTGCCTGAGGGGCAAGTGACTCGCACTTTCCTGTTTGCGGGTAAGGGCGTAATTTACGACACTGGCGGCGCAGATCTGAAAGTCGGTGGCGCTATGGCAGGCATGAGCCGCGATAAAGGCGGCGCCTCTGCTGTGGCGGGTTTATTCAAAACCCTGTCAATGCTTAAACCTAAGGGTATTCGGGTGATTGCCGAGTTAGGATTAGTGCGCAACAGCATTGGCAGCGAAGCCTTCGTCACCGATGAGATCATTACCAGCCATGCGGGTGTGCGAGTGCGTATTGGTAATACGGATGCCGAAGGGCGCTTAGTGCTGGCGGATTTACTGAGCCATTTACGGATTAAAGCCGTGTCGGCGGTGCAGCCTGAGCTGTTTTCGGTAGCAACACTCACGGGTCACGTTGTGCGTTGTTATGGCAGTTATCCCGCGGCGGTAGAAAACTCGGTGGCAAGTCTGCAGCAATGCGCTGTCACTTTACAACAGCAGGCGAGTCAGTGGGGCGAACCCTTTGAAGTGTCGACCTTGCGCCCAGAGGATTTTGCCAAGATCCGCGATGTGTCTGGCGCTGCTGAAATATTATCTTCCAATAATGCACCATCATCGATTACCGCTCGCGGACATCAATATCCCGCGGCGTTTTTACTGAAAGCCTCTGGGCTATTTGATCATGGCGTAAATGCACCAATTCCCTTGGCTTATACACACTTAGATATTGCTGGCAGCGCGACCGAAGGCGATCCGCTCTATGGCAAACCTACGGCTAGTCCGCTGGTGGGCTTGTATCAATATCTGATCAATCGCTAACGATTTGTGGTAACAAATAGAAATAATTCTGTAATATCTTACTTATTAAGTGTTTACATGATTATTTCTGTTTTTATGTGAAGCTAATCACCATTATCCACACTAAAATTGTGTAATTTAATTACATTAAAAAGCGTTAATCAAAAAAAATACAAATAAAGGTTGTAATAAAACTACAAATCCATATAATTGCTTTCGTGGATTAGGCACTACGCCTTTCCTCTCTAGTCTATCCAGGATGGATATTTTTCTCCAAGGACCCGAGTGACAAGTCGTCTCAACGGATTTGAGAATCTCTAGTTCCAAGGAACCGAGCCAAGCTTCACTAGAGTACTTAATCACAACTAATTTAGGAGCATTGACTATGTCTTATACAGGCAACAACCCTTTTTATTGGCAGAACACTTGGTTTAACACTGATGTTTTGCGTGGCGGTTTATTCGCCATGAGCTTTAAGGCCTAACCCTCCTTAAAGTTTGCGTTTCCATCATCCATCAACCCTTGTATCGCCTTTTTTGGCGTGTTTAGACTCAAGTAGCATATCGGTGTTTTTGCATGGGTATGCCAGGTTTTTCCGCTAGCGCGGTAATGTACTTCCCCGAAAGGGACGCTTGAAATATGTCTTTGCCTGCTCATTGAGCAGGCTTTTTTTTTGCCTGTCGTTTGTTGTGCTGGATTAATTGTTACTATTTACCAGTGATCCATTGTCCTTTCATTTAAAAAAGTATCCCAATAGGCTCGACGGCGGCATCCATGCCACCAACGGTCACTGGTGCAACAATGCCAATCTTAACTAACCCTATTGTTGTTCGTTTAGCTAAAAAGCTATTGCCCCAAAGCAAGATGACTTTATCGTCAGTTGTGCTACATAAATTGTCACTGTTTCCCCAGTGACTCGCCGTCTATTTCTTTCAAAATAAGTATCCCTATAGGCTCGACGGCGACATCCATGTCGCCAACGGTCACTGTTGCAACAGTGGCAATCTTAGCGACCATTGAACTGTTCATTTGCCTAAAAGCTTTTTGCCCCATTCCTCGTTAGCAAAGTGGCATCTAGCTCACTTCAACATCAGTATGTTGACCCAATTTTAGTAATGCTACAGAGCTCTGGCCTTATCAGTTTTATCCAACCGCAATTAAGTAAACCGCAGGTGGTATTGGCGAGTCCTTTGGTTAAGGAGGACCGTTCGTGGCCATGTCCGCAATGCCAGCTAGGTCATTTACAGTTTATTGGGCTGATAAGGCCGCAGTCGGTAGTGATGATAAACAACCAAGGTCAGCCAGTACGCATGTCAGGATAACCACGCCATAAAGACGTAGCGTAATGATCGACAGCGAAAAGCAGCCAGCCTTATGGGCGCAAGCCGATGAGGGGATGTGGTGCGAGAGTTGGCCTGAGTCTGGGCTGGAATGTAGTGGACCACGCGCCTTAGCCAGTCAAAAGTGAGCTTGAAAGAATGAGAAAGCTAAAACGATATCAAGTGATTACCCTCTAAACTGTATAAAAAACCGCTACCGCAAAAAAGCAAATTCCTATAGCATCATTTATACCCATTTACACGGATGTGGCAGCGGCCAAGTCCAACAAGCGATTTATGCCCTGCAAACAGCGCAGCGCATAAATACTAAGACGTTATGTGCTTTGAAGGAAAAGGTTGTGACTGAAGATGAAATGATGGAGCAGTACTATCGTCAAAGAGAGGAAATGAAGATGTTCCTCCTTGATAAACACTCTGCTAATGCTAAGTCAATATCGGATAGTCTAGAGAAATGTGGGTATTCTCTTTCTAAGGAGAATTTTGAATACTCAGATCCTGTTGGCTTGACAGTTTGTTTTAAAAACTTGGTGTCTATATTGGCTCCTGAGCTTAATCGTGACAAAGATAACTTAGTAAAATTAAAGCAACTATTCCAGAGCTACGAAAAAAAATCGAGAGAAGGTTATTTATATACAAATAATTATATGCTCATGCTGACGCCTTTACTCAGAAGAGGTATGCATCCAGTTAATAATTGGGCTCCATTATTTGTAGCAAAAATATGGGAGCTAGACTTAGAGGGGATTGAAGTCTCAGTGGCGTTGGATTATGACCGTGCAAAACTTGATGTAAGTGATTATGGCTATGCTGAGCTCGATACTTGGTTTGGCGCTCCTTTTGAAGATGATATTTCAAGTATCAAGGACGGTATATCAAAGCTAAGACCACCGATGGATATTGAACAAAGGCTTATAACTTTTATCTTTAATGACAAATACAGTCTTGATATAAAGTGGGACACGAAAGGGCAGATTAAAACATTTCAGGCGCTGGAGTTTAGTAATGAAAATGTGTTAGTTGAATTTCAAAATAGTACTTATTACCCAGCAAAGTATATCCATGCAGAATTTGACCTTGAATCAAACTCATTTCGTCATTTTGATGGTGCGGTTCATTTTTATACGCATGACGAGTATTTTTCAAGAAGGGATTTGGACTTTAATTTTGCCAACAAAAATACAAATCTGGTTAAAGCAAAGTCTCAAAAAGTATTCAAACTTGATGGGAAAATCAGCAAAGATGTTTGGTTGGAGTTAACGGGACATTTCTTAACTGGAAATCCGTTGATCGTCGAGTATTTCACTGGAAATTATCCACAACATGTATCAGAGCGCTTGAGTCGAGCACGCACATAACAAAGCATTTAAGAGTGATTCCCAACGCTTGGCATTTCTCATTCCATCGTTGGGTTTTGTGTTTACAGTGGTATGGTTTAGTTTTGATGGTAGTGTTGCTCACACCTTAATGCGGCGTTACCCATAGAAATTTTAATTCGAAACTCACTAATTCGAGCTAAAAATCTAACTTGGAATGTCCCAAAGTGAGTTTATGTTTGGTTGAGTGACTTAGCTTAAATCTAATCAGTCTAAGATAATGAGGCTTAATTGACTCGTCATTAAGCCCTGAAAAAATACGCGGCAAACCCTGCCCAACTTAATAGTAAGAGCGTTATGGCAATCCAAGTTGCGGTGGTGAATTGACTTTGAGATTCTAAGGTATCGTCTGAATCCTCTAGATCATCAATGTCATTAACTGTGCGAGATTTTGCTCTCAATTGTTGTTTACGTGCTTTATCCCGTTCACGAGCTTTGGCTTTTTGAAGCTTTTTATACTCGGCGATGCCTTTTTCAATCCCTTGGGCGATGAGTTTTGTTTGCTCTTTGGTTTGCCCCGGTTTTTGGGTGGCTTTAGCTGCGATGAGGGCTTCTTGCTGGGTTTCTGTCGAGATAATGGGTTTCATCTGGGGTCTGCCTAAGTTAACGCGGCTGTGGCGAAAAAGTTATCGCTAAAAGTGTAAACGTAGCGATTATACCCACATTGGACTGCAAAAATGTAAGATGATTATCCTGATTTCATTAAAAAATCAGTGGATGTCCACCCTGTGGGGCGGGGATATATACAGGCTCGTAGTCCCATACTTCTCGAATGATATCTACCGATAGCGCTTCAGTTGGTGCACCTTGGCTTACTATTTCTCCTTGTTTTAATACGATTAATTGATCGCTATAGCGAGCGGCTTGGTTTAGGTCATGCAGTACCACTATCACAGTGTAGGCTTGTTGGTGAGCTAAGTGTTTAGCTAACTCAAGCACTCTGTGCTGCTGGGCGAGATCTAATGCCGATGTCGGTTCATCTAATAAGAGTATGGGAGGAAAGGGCGATTGACTGAGTTGAGTTAACACTCGGGCGAGTTGGACTCGCTGTTTTTCGCCGCCCGAAAGGGTTGGATAGCTGCGTTTAGTCAGATGGGTTAAACCGACTTCAGCTAGCTTTTGGTCAACGAGAATATCACCCTCTTTCTTGCTGAGAGTTAAGGGATATAACCCCATAGCAACGACTTCTGTCACACTAAAGGGAAACGTTAAACTCGCGTGTTGTGGCAGTACGGCTAAGGATTTTGCCAGATCGCTCCTAGGCCAATCCGCTAGCTGGCTATGGCCTAGCTGTATGCATTGTCTAGGCGTGCTGATTTCTTGGCAAAGTGCTTTAAGCAAGGTTGATTTTCCTGCACCATTAGGGCCGAGTAATGCTGTAACTGCGCCCGATTGAAACTGTACATTAATGTCTCGTAATACTGGTTTTTGTCCAATGGATACATTCAGCTGGCTAATATTCAACTGAGTGCGCTTTGCATCTGCAATGCTTGAATAACGCGTATCTGAAAGATGACTGGTCAGCATAGAGGCTCGTTTAGGTTAACTTACTGCGCTGTTGCAGTAATAGGAAGATAAAGAAAGGTGCGCCGAGCAATGCGGTGACAAGCCCTACGGGTAATTCCGCTGGTGGTAAAAAGGCACGGGCACCAATGTCGGCAAGTGCCAGTAAGGTGGCACCTAAAAGTGCGCTGATGGGGAGGAGTTGCCTATGATCTGGGCCGAGTATCATACGTACTAAGTGAGGTACCACTAAACCGATAAAGCCGATAATGCCAGTTGCCGCAACGCTAACACCCACTCCGAGCGCACAGAGTAAAATAAGCCTGAGCTTGAGCCTATCCACATTGATCCCAAGATGACGCGCTTCAGCTTCACCAAGTAGCAAGGCATTTAGCGCCCTCGCATCTTGATGAAATCGCCAACTGATAAAAACTAAGGTCGCTAAACACAGGCTGACATATATCCATTGTGCTCCTGCAATCGAGCCCATTTGCCAGAGGGTGAGATCCCTAAGTGCCATATCATTCGCGAGGTAGGTGAGCACACCAATACCCGCCCCAGCCAGTGCGGCAATGGCAACACCAGATAGCAGTAAGAGTACAACCGACGTTCCCGTCGGGCTACTGGCAAGGCGATAGACGACAAGCGTTGTTATTAAGCCTGCAACAAAGGCACTTATTGGGATCATTAACGGATTTGTGTTGGGTAACAGCACGATACAGATGGCTGCACCAAGCGCTGCGCCGGAAGATACCCCGATAATACCCGGATCAGCCAAGGGGTTACGGAATAACCCCTGCATAACGGCGCCACACTGGGCGAGTATTGCACCTACTGCCAGTGCCAGCAAAGTACGCGGTAAACGCACATTGTTGATGACAAGCTGTTCATGTGGCGCAATATTGCCGATATTTTGCTGGGTCGCCCAATTGACCACCGCACTTAGGGCATCAATTAAACTGATACTGACGGGGCCCGTGCTCACCGAGAGTAAGCAGCTTAAACCTAACAGTGAGATAAGACCGGGCCAAAGCCAGCGACTAAGCTGCATCGCGACTATTCCTATTTTAATGGGGTATTTACTGACGGTACGGACTGCTGACTATGAGTAATGAGCGTCGTGGCAAGTGTGTCAGCTGCATTTATCGCACTTAATCCGAGACCACCAAGTAGCGCTTGTGCGGCAAGGTTTTGAATATGCCCGTTTTTACCTGCAGGTGTATGGGCTATTAGGGGCATTTCTTGCAGCAACTCTTGGGTTATTTGCTCATTGGTTTTTCCATCGGGTTTATCGCTACGCCTTGACAATAGGATAATGTCGGGCTGTAAAGATAAAATGCCCTCTTGAGACAGGGTCTTATAGCCGTCAAATTCGGCGATGTTTATTGCACCGGATAGCTCAATAATGATATCTGCCGCAGTGCCTTTTCCGCCAACCCTTGCTCCGCGACCTTCTTGTAATAACATAAACAGAATTTTAGGCGGAGTGCTGGCATTGTGAACTTGCTGTTTTTTAGCTTGCAAGCTTTGAAGCTGCAAATGTAAATCCTGTTTTAATTTTGCCGCATTATCTTGGCGATTAAGTAGCTGACCTAATGTATCTACATTACTCATTAACTGTGATTCATCGGTTGTTGCGGGTAATTGTATGACTTGGATATTGGCCTGTTTAAGCACCTTGAGCGTGGTTTCTGGCCCCATAACATCCGAGCCGATAACCAGTGTAGGGGAGAGGGCAATAATTCCCTCGGCAGAGAGCATTCTGTGATAGCCCAATTTAGTAATATGGTTTAAGTTTTCAGGGATATAGCTGGTGGAATCGATGGCGACTAAACTATCGCCCGCATCGAGTGCTAGCACCAGTTCAGTTACCCCCGCCCCCGCACTCACTAACCTGATATCTTGCTCTGCGCTCACTGCATTAGGGGTGAAACCCATAGCTGAAAAAATAATAGTGGACGAAAAAAGAGCCGTGGCAACAATGCATGATAGGGATTTTTGGGCATGACTTTTTAGTCGATTATTGAGGCGATTTAATCCGTGGTCATAGCTCAATTTAGCTATGCCTTTTAAAGCTATCATGCTGATTGCACTCGCGGTTTGGTACAACATAGTTACTCCTTATTCATTTATCATCCGGGAACGGCAATTCGCGGATCAGTATTTTGTTAAAGTAGCGCTGCGAGCTAATTCCGTTTCAACGCTATGGCGAGCTCTCGTATGGGATTAGTGCTCCATCAAAATTTGAGTCTGGCTAATGGATTGCGCTTGCAATAGCGCCAGTAGCTGCATCAATGGCTCTACGGGTGCAGCTTTGTCAGCCGCAATAATCACGGTTGCGTCAGGCATCGCCTGAAAACGTGCTGCAAACGCTGTGGTAAAAGTCGCTAAGTCATTAAATTCTTCACCATCAATTGCCCAATAAGGTGCTGTTGCCATGATATTGATGGTAATAGCCTGTTTGTTTTCTACCACTGTCATGGCCGAACTTGGACTCTGGGGCACGTCTACTGGCAAGCTGAGCAATTGGCTATTTGCCGTTAGCAGCAGAAACACCAATACGATAAAAATAATGTCGATGAGTGCCGTTAAATCGATACTCGGGAGTTGATCGGGTGCCGATATACCATTGGGGAAGGCGGATTTATCTGGGGTGATCATGGCTGAGGCTCAATATGGGCTTTGAGCGGCTCAATTGGTTTACTGGCTCGCTCAAATGCTTGATATACATTGGTATTGATGGAGATATCTTCGATACCTGCTAACCAAAGATTGAGTTGATTGAGCACATGGCTGGCACGCAGACATTGCCCCTGAGCCCAGATCCCAAAAAGATGGGCGGCGGTAATGGCTGGCACGGCGATAATGAGTCCGGCCGCAGTGGTGTTCATGGCAAGTCCTAAACCTGCGCTGAGTTGCGCTGGCGTCACTGGGCCTTGGGATTGACCAAGTTCTGAGAACATGTCAATTAATCCCAAAACAGTGCCGAGTAACCCAAGCAAAGGGCTAATAATGCCAATGACTTGTAATACTTTTAGTCCGGCTTGTAGGTCACGCTGCTGTTTATTGAGCCATAGACTCAGTAATTCTTCCCTGAGTGCTTTAGGTTGGTGGACTTGGTTGAGTAGTAAGGTGGCGCCGCGGGCGAGTAAGTCCTGTTGCACACTTGTTTGTGCGAGCAAAGCGTTAACGTTTTCAGTTGTTGCCGATAATGTTGATCTGCGAAGGTTTTTTATCCAAGCCTGCTTTTGCGGCAGGATAGATAACAAGGTTTGATGTAAAAACAGTGCACTACGTTCAAGACAGATCATTAACGCTAGAAAAGCGCATAACAACAATGGCCAAGTCAGTACACCAAGCTGTGTTTGTAAAGTTGAAAAGTCAGTCATGGGCATTAAGCCTCTCTAATCAGTAGCATTATCATTTGATAGGTTTGTTTAAAGCTTGCAATAAATCGCTAATTGAGCGCAAAACGGATCGGCACTCTGACCCTATAGTGGCTTGCCAGTTTTTGGGGTGGTGCCTCAAATTGCCAAGTCTCAACGGCTTCTAGTGCGGCTTGATCTAACAAGCTAAACCCTGAACTTTTCACTAGGGTGAGTGCTAATTGCTCACCCAATTCGTTAAACATCACTTCTACCATTGCGGTGCCTTCTAACCCTTTTTTACGTGCCATGCGTGGATAATTGGGCTGAGGTGGTGGCGTGGTAAAGAGGGGTTTTTCTAATTCCACTATGTTGGTTTTAATGCTGGAGGTTTGGGGATAATGGGGTGTTAACTCAGTCTGCATAGCAGTATCAGATTCTTTTTCTTCTATTTTTGTTGTTTTTGTTTCGGAAAATTTAGATAACGTGAAATTCGCTAACTGTGGTTCAGCTTGCGTTAGTTGATTAACGGTTTTAGGTTGGCTTGCCGTTTTAGTCGAAGAAGGTTTGAGCGCAGGCGTATCAATTGATTTTGATTGAATACTGCTTTTTTCGATTTTTGCTGTGGATGTTGGCTCTGCCTTAGGTTCAGTGATTATAGGCTCAGTGGTTTTAGACTTAGTGGCGTTATGCTTAGTGGGTTCAGGTTTAGTGGCTTTAGGCTTAGTGATGGTGGCCACTTCACTGTGAACGGTTTTTAGCGGCATAGTTAAATTGAGGCTCACATGGTTTGCGCTACGGTTGAGTATGGACGCAGATGTCGTCGATATCGCATTCAATTGCTGTGGGACGACAGATGGCTGTGAGGCAATAACCCCTGTTTGGATGGCGATAGTTAACGCGCCAAAGACCAGATATCGTTTCGGTGTCACAGCAATCTCATCTCCTAAAAAGGGATATATTCCGACGTTTAAGCATTTTCGCTAATTAAGATACTGCAATATAAACAAGATCGCAAATGATAATGATTTTCATTTGATCTATTTTATTGTCTCAGGTAGAGTGCCAGCAATTGCTCGAATGGGCGCTTAAAAAAACAGCTGTTTCACTAATTTTACCCATATTGCACTTTTTTACAGGGTGTTGAGTCAGGGGAATTGAATGGAAATAACTGGATATCACTTGAGGATAAAGAGATGAAGAAAAAGCCATTAGTCATCGCGATGGCGGTAGCGCTGGGTAGTACGGCATTAAGTTTTATGACATTAAGTTTTACATTAGCAGCCGAAGAAGTTGCTAAGACTGTGACTCAAGAAAGTGCCGATAAAAAACTCGTCACCACCGAGTTTGATGAAGTGTTAGTGAGTGCAACGCGGATCAGCGAAAAAGTCTCCGAAACCAGTCGCAGTGTAGCTGTTGTGGGCGAAGAGCAGCTTACTATTGCTCAAGCTTCCTCCGTGGCGAATGCTCTTAAAAATGAGGCGAATATTACTCTGACTAATGGTCCAAGAGCTTCATCGCAAGGGGTTGAAATCCGTGGTTTAAGCGGCGATAGGGTACTGCAAACGATCGATGGTGCGAGGCAAAATACCAGTTCTGGTCACAGGGGCACATATTTTATGGATCCTGAGTTACTCAAATCGATTGAGGTAATACGTGGTCCTGCGAGTAGTTTGTGGGGGAGTGGTGCTCTAGGTGGTGTAGTCGCACAGAATACCAAGTCGGCAAAAGACTTTTTAGAGCCAAATGAGACATTTGGTGGTTATCTTCAGCAAGGTTATGAAACCAATGGCGATCGCGTTAAAACTAGCGGTGCCGTTTATGGACAAGAAGGCACGATTGATTGGTTACTTAATGGTTCCTACTTCGATTCAAATAATATTAAAACCGGTAACGATGAGACCCTAACCAACAGCGCATCCGATGGTGGCAGTGGTTTGGCTAAACTGGGTTGGCAAGCCGATGAGGCGTCACGCTTAGAATTATCTGCAAGGGTTAATAAGATCAACGAATTAGTACCAAGTAATCCCTCAACGGTGGTAAGTAGTTCTGTTCCCTTAGTTAACCGCAAGACGGATGATCAAAATATCACATTAAATTATAGTCTTAACCCTACCGATAACCCTTATCTGGATACTAAGGTACAAGTGTATTGGAATAGTACGGACTATGATGAAGACCGCGTGACTAAAGGTCAAAAGGACAGTACTGAGTATCGGACCATAGGAGTGAATCTGAATAACAGTTCACGCTTAGGCAATACCCAGTTGACCTATGGGGTCGATGGTTACCGCGATACCATAGAAACCGTTCGTGACGATACGGGGCAAACAGGGCAGCGCCCAGGAAACATTGACGGTGAAAGCACGGTTTGGGGCGCTTTTACCCGAGCAGATATTGAGTTGACTAAGACCCTCAACCTAGACGCAGCGCTGCGTTATGACAGCTTTAAAAATGACAGTAATAACCTCAATATGTCATCGGATGACAATGAGTTATCACCCTCACTCGGACTGACTTGGCAGACTCTACCTTGGTTGACCTTAAGTGCCCGTTATGATCAAGCCTTCCGCGCACCAACGGTGGAGGAAATGTATTCTAGTGGAACCCACTACTGCATTCCGTCTATTCCAGGATTTTTACCCGAAGGATTGTGCAACACTTTTGCGACCAATCCGGATTTAAAGTCTGAAACAGCGCGCAATAAAGAAATTAAAGCTGACTTACGTTTTAGTGACTTGGCGGGTGATGACGAGCTGGCGGTTACCTTAAATATCTTCCGTAACGATGTGGACGATTTTATCGTGCAGCAGGTTTCTGATCCGTTAATGGGTATTCCTGGTTTTGAGCAAACAACCTCATGGAATAACGTAGAAGATGCCCGTTTGACGGGGTTTGAATTAACTGGTCGTTATCGTATTGGTCAGACACGTTTAGCCATGAACTACGGCCAAACCCGCGGTGAAGACCGTAATACGGGGGAATATATTGAAGGTATGCCAGCCAATAAATTCAACATCGATTTATCCCAAGGCATTATGGATGGTGATATGAAACTGGGCACCCGAGTCACCTATGTCGCGAGTCAGTCGAATACGCCAGATGGTTACAGCGTGGCTAAATACGATGATTACAAATTATGGGATATCTATGTTGCATGGGAGCCTACTATGGGGGTGATGTCTGGTGTAAGAGTGGATTTTGCCATTGAAAATATCGGTGATGAGCAGTATCAACAGGCATGGCAAACCTTGTATCAGCCGGGTCGAAATATGAAATTATCGGCGCGCTATATGTTCTAAACTTCAGTTTGAGGAGCAAGATAAAGATGACTCTTGATACTAATATCGTGGCAAGTATCGCCCCTGATACAGAACACGCCGCGCGCCATATCATGCTTAGACAACGATTTGAGCAACAAGCCGATTTAATGCCAGCACAGCTTGCCAGTGAATTAGGCATCGCCGAGATAGAAGTAGTTGCAGCATTACCGCCGGAGCAAGTGGTTTTTATACCGTTAACTCAGCTTGATACTTTGCTGCAAGCACTACCAGAGTGGGGAAACTTAACCACTATTGTGATGCTTTCTGGCAGTGTATTTGAATTTAAAGGTGATTTCCCCCAGGGCAAATATGTCCACGGCTATTACAACCTTTATAGTAAAGGTGATGGTTTACATGGACACCTCAAACTAGATGCAATGCGCGGTATCGCGTTAATCAGCCGCCCATTTAGGGGCAGTGAGAGCCATTCGATCAACTTTTTTGGGAATGAAGGTGAGGTGGTTTTTAAAGTGTATTTAGGTCGTGATAAACAAAGGGCGTTATTTCCTGAGCAAGTACGCCAATTTAAAGCGTTAGCTGCCACTTTTGCATCGTCACAGATCTAAGCTGATCTGCGCTAAAGAATCAACTTAATTTGAATGAGAGGAACAACGCCAATGAAGCCTGAAATGACCGAGCAAGAACAGCGTTTAAGGGACAAATTGTTACCCGAAATTGAAGCTTTTAAGCAGCAAAAAGAAACCCTGCAATTAGCAACCGTTGATATTAATGGTCAACCCAATGCTAGTTATGCGCCCTTTGCGCTGGCCGATGATGGATTCTATATTCTAGTGAGTGATCTCGCTAGACATGGTCATAACCTAAAACATTCAGCCAAAGTGTCAGTGATGTTGGTGGAAGATGAAACAGCAGCCAAATCTGTATTTGCCCGCAAACGTTTGACCTTCGATGCGATTGCCGAAGCGGTTCCCCGTGATACTCCCGCTTTTAGCAAAGGTGTTGCGGCGTTATCCGCCCGCTTTGGTGAAATGTCCGATAATCTTGCTGCGTTGACGGATTTTAATTTATATAAACTCGCGCCCCATCAAGGTTTATATGTGAAAGGTTTCGGCCAAGCCTTTAGCCTGAGCGGCGCAGAACTATTAGATGTGGATTGGAAACGTGATGGTCACCATGGCACACCTAAAACGCCAGAAAATATGCAAGTCGCTTAGGTTTTTATCCGGTTATTTGTCTACCTAAGTTAGGCCCATTCAACAGTGCCAAATTCTCAATCCATGTGAGTTTGGCATTTGCGTTTTTAAGTTAATATGGCAATAGTACACATTCGCCCTTGAATTCTCCTTTAATAGGCAGCATCTCTCCTATGCCTGAATGACAGTTCTCTACCCGAAGGATGCCAAGAGTGCATGAGCCTACCGCTAAATCATCTGAATCCACTAAAACTGACTCTGAGTCTGTTAATCGCCAGCAACAAACACAATCTCCATTCGTCTCTGACGCAGCTAAAAATCCAACCTCAAAGATACGCCAACGACCGGTATTACCTTGGATTGCGGGTTTTCTTAAGCCATATAAGTTTAAAGTGGTCGCCGCGATTATCTTTTTGATGATAGGTTCACTCGCTTGGTTGTCACTCGGTCAAGGAGTACGCTTGATGGTGGACGAGGGCTTTGTGCGGGATAATGCGCAGCGCTTAAATGAAATCATACTGTTAGTGCTTGTTATTACTGCGGTGAGTGGTGCAGCGGTGTTCTGTCGTTTTTATTTAATGACTTGGCTTGGCGAGCGTGTCAGCGCTGATATTCGTCTTACTGTTTATAATCAACTGCTTAAACTTTCTCCTGCCTTTTACGCTAAGGTGCGAACTGGTGAAGTGATTTCCCGTTTTACCGCCGACTCAACCTTGCTACAAACTGTGGTGGGGTCGAGCCTTTCTATGGCATTGCGCTCTGGCGTAACTGTGCTTGGCGGTTTAGTCATGATGGGTATTACCAGCGTAAAAATGACCTTATTAGTACTATTGGCCGTGCCTTTAGTGCTGGGGCCTGTGATCTTTTTCGGTCGAAAAGTACGCATACTTGCGCGTGAAAGCCAAGATAGGGTTGCCGATCTTGGTGCCTACGTGGATGAAACACTCCATGAGATCCACACGGTACAAGCCTATGGGCATGAGGATAAAGATCGCAGTTTATTTAATACCCGCGTTGAAGATGTGATGTCGGCGGCAAGCGGTAGAATTCGTTATCGTGCTCTGCTTATTTCATCCGTGATGTTTTTAAGTATCGCCGCCATTGCTATGGTGACTTGGGTTGGTGCCCACGATGTGATGGCGGGAACAATGACGGGTGGTGAATTATCAGCCTTTATGTTTTATGCCGTTATGGTGGCCGGCGCAGTGGCAACCATTAGTGAGGTGATAGGCGAGATCCAGCGGGCGTCTGGCGCCGCCGAACGTTTAATCGAACTGGCTGAAACGCAAGTGGATATTCCCGTTGCAACTCATCCTGTGAGTTTACCCGCCGATGTTAGTGGTGAGCTAGTTATTGAGGGACTCAGTTTTGCTTATCCTGAGCAGGACACCTTAGTGCTTAAAGAACTCAATATGACGATTACCGCCGGTGAGCGGGTCGCCTTAGTGGGGCCAAGCGGCGCGGGTAAAAGCACCTTATTCCAGTTATTACAGCGCTTTTACGTCCCCAGTGCTGGCAGTATTCGGCTCGAAGGGATTGATATTGCGAAGTTAACACCACAGGAATTACGAGCACAGTTTGCTTTAGTGCCACAGGATTCAGTGATCTTTGCAACCAGCGTACTTGAAAACGTGCGTTATGGCCGAGTCGATGCAACCGAGCAGGAAGTGATTGATGCTTGTATTGCAGCCAGGGCCCATGAGTTTATTAGCGAGTTCAGTGACGGTTATCAAACCTATTTAGGCGAGCGTGGTGTGCGACTTTCTGGCGGGCAAAAACAACGCATAGCGATAGCACGAGCGATTTTGGCAGACAGACCAATATTGTTACTCGATGAGGCGACCAGTGCTTTAGATGCAGTCAGCGAGCAGAAAGTAAAGCAAGCTCTGGACGTATTGATGGTGGGTAAAACCACCTTGATTATTGCCCATCGTTTATCGACGGTTATCAATGCGGATAGGATTTTTGTCTTTGATAAGGGTGAGATTATCGCCAGCGGCCGCCATCAAGAGTTGATGCAATCGAATGCGTTATATCGCGAATTTGCCAGTCTTCAATTGTTAACCGAAGAGGCCAATGCCAGCGCCTTGAGTGATATTGTCTAAGCTAAAATAAACCCCAGTGGTTAACTACAACACACGGTTGTAGTTAACCACTGGGGAGATCGGACGCCTATTTTTTTTAAGCTTGGTCTTTGAGTTCGCGACGCAGAATTTTACCTACGGTACTCTTTGGCAATTGCGCCATAAATTCAATTATTTTGGGCAATTTGTAGCCTGTTAATTGCTCGCGGCAATAACGTAAAATCGCACTTTTAGCCTGTTCATGATCGAGAGCATTGTCCTTGAGGACGATAAAGGCTTTTACCGCCTCCCCCGAGTGCTCATCTTTTACGCCAACAACGGCGCACTCAATGATATCGGGGTGACTGGCTAATACATTCTCTACCTCATTGGGATAGACGTTAAAGCCAGAAACTATGATCATATCTTTTTTGCGATCGACAATTTGGTGAAAACCTTCCTCGGTGGCGATGGCAATGTCCCCTGTTTTGAAAAAACCATCTTCAGTCATCGCATTGGCGGTTTCCTGTGGATTATTCCAATACCCAAGCATTACCTGCGGGCCGCGGGCGGCAAGCTCTCCTGCGATACCTAACGGTACTTCGTTGTTATTTTCATCCAAGAGCTTAACTTCTGTACCAATCACGGGTTTACCTATAGTGCCAAGCTTTTGATAACCTGGTGAATTAAGTGAGATGACAGGTGATGTTTCGGAAAGGCCATAACCTTCACTGATCATATTGCCCGTGGTTTGCTGCCAAATATTGGCTGCCGCGGCGGTGAGTGCTGTACCGCCAGAGATAGTAATTTTTAAGTGGCTAAAGTCGAGTGCTTTAAATTCGGGTTGATGGCACAGGGCGACAAATAGCGTGTTCAGTCCGGCAAAGCCAGTAAAAGGGTATTTAGCTAAGGTTTTTATCAAGCCGCTGATATCCCGCGGATTAGGGATCAGAACTGAGCAACCTCCGCACTCAAAATACAGCACTAGGTTCACCATAAAAGCATAAATATGGTAAATCGGTAATGGCGCAACGAAGATATCTTCGCCTTCAGATATCACGCTACCAATGCGGGATTTTACCTGCGCTGCGTTGGCGAGCATATTACCGTGGGTTAACATGGCTCCCTTAGATAATCCGGTTGTACCGCCCGTGTATTGCAGTGCAGAAAGATCATCGAGTGTAGGTACAACGCGGGTAAAGGTCAGTTCGGCTCCTTGCTTTAAAATCTGACAGAACGTGATGTTTTTGAGGCCTGTCTTAGGTTGAATTTGAGGCTCTATTAAATCCAAAGCGTGGGTTGAGATAACTAACTCTATCCCGGTTGTTGCGACCACTTTTGCTAAGGTTGGCAGTAAATCCGATAGTACGACTAAGGCTTTGGCTCCTGAATCATTAAACTGATGAATAAGTTCACGCTCGGTATAGAGAGGATTGGTGTTTACAAGAATGAGCCCAGCCCTGATAGCACCGTAGGCTGCAATAACAAATTGAGTGATATTAGGTAATTGGATGGCAATACGATCGCCAGGTTTGAGTTGGGTCTTATTTTGCAAATAGGCGGCAAAGTAACGGGAATCGCGCTCTATCTCATTAAAACTGCTGGTTTTACCCAAGCAGGCATAGGCGGGTTTGTCACCATAGCGTAGGCTGGTTTTTTCGATCAGATCGACGAGTGATGAGTAGCCTAGTTTGAGTTGGGAGTCTTGATCATATGCCATACTTAACTGCCTCAATTATGTGTTTATTCGTTGTTATTATTTTGAAATCAAAATATGTCTAGATTAGAGGTTTTTTACCTCTTAGGTCAATGTTTATCGAGAAAAACATCTCTAGGTTGAGAGCGCTATCTTTATGTAACAAATAATCTTTTTACTCTAAAAGCTAACGACTTACCTCTAGTTTGAGTTTTATTTATGGTCGCAGGATTTGAGTTAATACTGAATTAATTTTGTTTACATCAAGTATGGAAAAATGAGGTGTCTTGTAGTTATTAGTTACCTGCTTATTTCTTTTGGGGTGGCATAATTTAATGTGTATTTTTATGCTGATCCGGCTGGCAGTTTTTCATCTTTACGTAGAGTGAGCACTTCATAACCGGAACTCGTTACTAAAATCGTGTGCTCTGATTGTGCTGATAGCTTTTTGTCACGAGTAATGACAGTCCATCCATCTTTTTTTGTTTTCACTTTTTCTGAACCTTGGTTCACCATAGGCTCTATTGTAAAAATCATGCCCTCTTTCAGTATAAGACCATGATTTTTATGTCCATAGTGAAGTATTTGTGGTTCTTCATGCATTTCTCGACCAATTCCATGCCCACAATATTCTCTTACAACGCTGTAGCCGTGATCCTCGACATATCGTTGGATGGCATAGCCAATATCCCCAAGTCTGGCACCTGGCTTAACTTGCTTAATACCTTCCCACATAGCAGAGTAAGTAACCTCCACTAGCTTAGTGGCTAAAGGCATTGCTTCTGGCATCACATACATTTTACTAGAGTCAGCAATAAAACCATTTTTCTCTAACGTAATATCTAAATTGATAATATCTCGATTTTTAAGGTGTTGGTTCACAGAAGGAACACCATGACAGACGACTTCATTGATGGATGAATTTAGCACATATTGATAGCCATATTGCCCCTTGCTAGCGGGTCGAGCATTGAGCTCATTAACAATAAAGTCTTCAACTTTGTTGTTAATGTCCATAGTCGTTAAACCCGGCCTTACGTACGAGTCCAACATATGAAACACCTGTGCAAGTAGCGCCCCAGCGTTGCGCATCAATTCGATTTCTGCGGCAGATTTGATGTTCACGCTGTTATTCATCAGCCATTGCCCTAGTTAATGTGGCATTTGCAACATTAACATCCGCCGACTTCATCAGATCTGAGACTATTTGGTTGAATGAGAGCTGTGGGTGAAGCTCTGCTAACATGCCGATCTTTATCCAGAATTCGGCTTGTGAATTAATAGAACGCGACATAACGGAACTGGCTTTTCTGAGTTCCTCATGAAGTTCTTCTGAAATTTTTACTATACCCATAACTATCATTTAATATATGAAACGTATATGTATTGTATTCTAATTGTAGTGGGTTAAGTCAATAGCTAAAATGTGGGCTTAAGTCAGAAAAGTAGTGTGGAGGTGTAAAAGCTACTGAATAAGGGATTGGTTTTAATCAACATTTATACTGGTTTGTTGAATGTACATGTTAATTTATAAGTTATTGTAAAGTATGCAAATTAATGAAGTGTATGCTGCGTGGCGACATTATTCACAGTGCTTGGATGCACCTCCAAGCACTGCACATAGGGAAAATTATTTAGGGACTAAAAAACCCAGTTTCTTGGCTAACTTGCTGCTTTGGTTCTTTAAGATCTGTGACCGAGAATCGGATCACTTTACGCCCCGAAGGGACATTATCTTTATCGGCGAGGACGGTAACGGGATAGTCAATCTGTTCGCCCGCGGCCAAGGTAATAATAGGATCAGCAATCAAGCTAAAAGGCATTTCACTGTCGACGGCAAGCTGATATTGCTTAGTGTTCTGTGTCTTGTTGCGGATCTTCAGTTGATAGGTATTTTCAATCTTATTGTTCGAGGTTTCACGGTACAGACTTTGGCGATCGCGTATCACGTTAAGCTGAATTTCGCTGCGGCTATTTAAATCCAACCCAATAACAATCAGCATGATGATTACCGCAGCACCGTAGCCTAAGAAACGGGGTGAGCGCCAATAGGAATGGGCTGCTCCTTTTAGATCATTTTCACTCATATAACCGATAAGATTTTGTTTGTAATCGAATTTCAACATGGTTTCATTGCAAGCATCGACACAGGCTCCGCAGTTGATGCACTCATATTGCAAGCCGTTACGAATATCAATTCCGGTCGGGCACACTTCAACACACAAATTACAGTCAACGCAGTCTCCTAAAGTAGGGTCACCGAGATTGGTTTCTTGCTTACGCTTACGTGGGCCGCGGGATTCACCCCGTTGTGCATCGTAGGTTACAGTCTTAGTATTGGCGTCGAACATCACCGCTTGGAAGCGCGAATAAGGGCAGCAATGCAGACACATTTGCTCGCGCATCCAACCAGCATTGAGATAGGTACAAATGGCGAAGAACCAGACCCAGCAAGTAACCCAGAAGCTGGCATTACCTGTGAATATATCTAAATAGAGTTCGCGGGCTGGAATAAAATAGCCAATAAAACCACAACCAGTGAGCAGGGCTGCGAGTCCCCATAGGCTGTGTTTTGCAGTTCTTTTACGGATTTTATTCGCCGTCCAAGGGGCTCTATCGAGTAATTTGCGTTTGTTGTTATTGCCTTCGATGCGGGTTTCTATCCATACATAGATAAAGGTCCACGCGGTTTGTGGGCAAAGATAGCCGCACCATACGCGACCCCAGAAGACGGTGATAAAAAACAAACCAAAAGCCGCAGCGATAAAAATCCATGCTAATAGCGTAAAATCCTGCGGCCAGAGGGTTAATCCAAAAAAGAAAAATTGCTGCTGACTCACATCCAAAAGTATTGCTTGGCGACCATCAATGGATATAAACGGTAGGGCGAAAAATAGCACAATTAACAGGCTATTCATCATGGTTCTTAAGCGTTGAAAATAGCCCTTTTGTTCACGAAAATGAATTCTGCCCGAGGCTGCGACATTTTCCGCGGATGAGATAGCCTTGGTGGTCACTTTAGGGGCTGTTGAAATATCTTTAATAGGGATAAATTGCTCGGCTGAGGAACGTTTTGCGCTTGTACTCTGGTTTATATCGCTCTTTGGCATAAGAGGGTCCTAACTGCTTTAATAAGATTTACCCCCTATAGCAAGCGTCAGGCCAAGATTTTATTGATTTAATCTATTGATATTTATGGTTAAAGTTAAATCACTCTTTTACTTGTGTCACGATATATCGCGTATTGGTGATATATCGTGTATTTGGTTTATTAGATCATTAATCCGCTTCATTGGGTTGTCGTTGGATCCCCAGCTTTTTCATCCGCGATCTTAGCGTACTGGGCGGCACTCCTAAGATATTTGCGGCACCAGAAGGCCCTGATATACGCCAATTTAAGCGTCTAAGCGTTTGTTCTATATGCCATGCTTCAGCTTCTGCTAGGGTTTGAGGCTGAAACGATAGATGCAGCGTGCTTAAATTATCGGTTGGCATTGCATGGATTTGTAAAATATCTCCTTGGGTGAGAATTGCTTCACGCTCAAGGATGTTTTGCAGCTCGCGCACATTTCCCGGCCAAGTGTATGCCATCAGTTTTTGTAGTCCCTTTTGGCTGACTCCGCGGATTTTTTTACCGAGTTTTCGATTCAAGTTATGGAGTATATGGTTGACCAGTTCAGGAATATCATCCAGCCTCGCTCGCAGTGGTGGTACCTGAATTGGGAATACATTCAAACGGTAATAGAGATCCATTCGAAATAATCCCTGTTCGACTCGCTTGAGTAAATCGTGGTGACTGGCAGCGACTAAGCGAATATCCACTTGGATGGTTTCGCTGCCGCCGAGGCGTTCAAAGGATTGCTCTTGGATGACTCGCAGCAGTTTTGATTGAGCTTCTAAGCTGAGCTCTGCTACTTCATCGAGAAACAGTGTGCCCTGATGGGCAAGCTCGAAGCGGCCTTTACGACGGCTAGTTGCGCCAGTAAATGCACCTTTCTCATGACCAAAGAGTTCACTTTCCAATAAAGAGGCCGAGAAAGCAGCGCAGTTAACACTGATCATGGGCTTATCTTTACGGTGACTGAGCTGATGTAAGTTGCGGGCTACTAATTCTTTGCCTGTTCCATTTTCACCACAAATCAACACTGTACTGTCGGTGTTGGCTACCATATGTAATTGTTGGATCATGTGGCGGATAACATTGCTATTACCGGAAATATCCACATCGCCCGTTTTATCTGCTAACTCGGCTTGCAGGTAATGGTTTTCCGAAGCCAGACGCTCGGATAAGGCTTGCACTTGGATTAAGGCTTGACGTAATGACTGCTCAGTTTGTTTTTGAATACTAATATCACGAAATATCGCGACTACGCCGATAAGCTGATTATCTCGATATACGGGGGTTGAGCTGTAATGCACGGGAAAGCTACTACCGTCTTTACGCCAAAAAACATCGTGGGTGATCTCGCGGGTGATGCCATCCTTTAAGGTGTTGTAAATTGGGCAATCTTCTTGGGGATAATGGCTACCATCCGCATGGCTGTGATGATGACAATTATGGATATTTTTGCCAAGTAACTCCGCATTTTTCCAACCAGTCATCCGTTCGGCCGCTGGATTTATAAAAACGGCATTTCCAGTTAAATCAAAACCATAAATACCTTCACCTACGGCATTTAGGAGCAACTGATTCTCTGGCAGAAAATGGTTATCCAATGGTTCTTTGGGGGACGAAAGCTTAGCCATAAGCCGATTACCTAGGTAGCGAGCAGATGGTTTGATTATACACTTTATATCTTGGCGATATATCGTGACTTTAGTGTTTGCTTTACAGCGTTATTCGATATATCGCATTGAATGTGGTCTTTAGGGGGAGGCGGGCTAAGGTATTTTCCTGTAGTCGTCTTTCTTGTAGCCGTCGATGTAAAGTGAACTAATCAAAAGCCTTAAAGATGTTTTGATTAGTATTTAGGTGATTAGTATTCAGGTGATCAGTATTCAGGTGATCAGTATTTAGGACGACCTTGGGCCGTGGCAAGGCCATTAAGCACATCATTGATACTTAATTTTGCTGGTAATACAATGCCTTTGGGTGAACTTGGCCCATAGATTTTATTGTAGGGCGTGCCTGGTATTCCCTCATGGCGCATATAAGATTCAATCGTACTGTTTGATTCACTCCAATTGCCTTGCATTAAGATAATATTCTCGGCCATTAGCGCATTTACAATTTGCTCTCTGTGAGTCACATCGGCTTTATTGGTTTGGCAAATAGTGCACCAATCTGAAGTGATATCGACAAAAACCGTATAACCCTGTGCGACCAGAGGAGCAATTTTTTCCGGCGCTAAGGTATGCCATTGGAGTTTTTGGTAAGCTTGATAATCTTCACCTTTATGTACAAATCCGATAATACTGCCCAATCCTAAGGCAAAAAATCCCAAGATAAAAATCACCGATAATGGAATGGTCTTGCCCTTTTTCCTTTGCCATAGCAGAAGCAGAATGACACCGATTAATAAACTGAGAATAATAAAACTGATCAGGGTGATTGTGCCCATGAACTCTTCCGCTTGAGGGTATTTAAGATAAATTGGCATTTATCTTAGTAGTTAGCGGCTTAAAACTACGTGAATTTATGAAATTTAATCCACTTAGATTTATGTTAGCTGATCCATGTTCCACAGCCGTGTATTAACATTAACGCCTTAGTAGGACGATGTTAGAATGTCGCTATGTTAAAACCCGTTGGGTTTATTTATTCCTTTTAGGACATATACATGAGTTTGAGTACTTGGTTTGGTTTATTGGCGATTTGTTGTTTGGGAGCTATGTCTCCGGGGCCGAGTTTAGCCATGGTGGTGCGTCATACGTTAGGGGGCGGGCGTGGTAAGGGGATTGTTTGTGCTTGGGCACATTCTATCGGGATTGGCATTTATGCCTTAGTCACTTTACTTGGTTTAGCCGTGGTACTTAAAAAAGCTCCCTTAATATTCAACGGAATTGCAATACTTGGTGCCTTATATCTGGCGTGGATGGGAGTTCAAGCATTGCGATCAAACTGTGGTGTGCAAGCTAAACTTGCCGCGGGTGAACCTACCGATACGTTAACAGCGGCTAGAGATGGTCTTGCGATTTCCCTTTTTAACCCGAAAATCATGCTATTTTTTCTTGCGCTATTCAGTCAGTTTGTCATGGTGGCAGACAGTATTACGGGACAAGCCTTGATAGTACTCACCCCTTTAATTGTCGACGGACTCTGGTATACCTTGATTGCTTTACTATTATCTCACTCTAGTGTGTTGCCTAAGCTCAGGGAAAAAGCGGGATTGATTGATAAATTGTCCGGTGTAGTCTTAATACTGTTAGCTATTCGAGTGATTTATACGCTCTAATTTTCACTTGACGTAAATTAACAAAAACGCCATCAATCGATGGCGTTTTTGTGATGGCTTTGAGGTAAAGGTATTATCATCCCTTAAAGATTTGTACCGAATCATCAGCTTGTGCTGGCGCAGATCCTTCCTGAGTAATAGGGGGATTAGCGATATGGTCTTCTAAATTATCACTAAGCATTTCACGATATTCAGAACTAAACCATTCTAGGGCGCTGTCTTTTTCTGCACCTAAATCAGCAGACTTTATCGCAGCTTCAAAGGCATTAAAACGTGCAGCTGCAAAACGCAGGGCTGTGCCCACTTTACCTACATCCCCTTCTTGCTGGCTTAGCTGATTGGCTAAAGCAATAAATTGATCGGCAAGTTCAAAAATGGTGGTGTTGCTCGTTTCGGTCATGGTGCTCACTCTGGAAAGTAACAAATCGATGGCCGATTCTATCCTAATTAGCGTCAGAAGGAATCGTTAAACATCAACTATTGGGATCTAGGTCGATGGTAACTATCCCTAGGCTGGAGTCACAGTAAAGCGATAGTTTAGCGTTTTTCGTGTAAAAATAGCTGCATTGACTTGGATTATTATGGCTGGCTTTGCTTATGTTGGATCAGCAAGATTTAATTTGCTTTAAAGTCGTCCCAGTTGCTTTCATCTGGCAATTTTTTCATCCTATCGAAGATTCAAAAAGTTAATTGATACTGCTACGGCTAAGATAGCCATAACTAAGGTAATCACGACAAGTTCAATAAAACGTATCGTTGGCTTGTCATTCTATGGCATGACTTTTAAGCTAGTCAGATTGTAATTTGAGGAAGTATATTGTGACTTTTACGACTTGGCAGGCCTTTATTGATAATCAACGTGCTCAGCCCTATTACCAACAGTTAATTGCATTTGTGAATAAAGAACGGCAATCGGGTAAAGTAATTTATCCTCCTAAGGAGGATGTGTTCAATGCTTTTAAGATGACTCCCCTTGAAAATGTTCGAGTCGTACTGATTGGGCAAGATCCTTACCATGGCCCAAATCAGGCGCACGGGCTGTGTTTTTCGGTTAGGCATGGCATTAAGCCTCCGCCATCATTGGCCAATATGTATAAAGAACTTGTTAATGATATTCCTGGTTTCCACATTCCCAACCACGGCGATTTAACCTTCTGGGCTGAGCAGGGGATTTTAATGCTCAATACGGTATTAACGGTTGAGCAAGGCCAAGCTCACTCACATGCCAATGCGGGCTGGGAGGAATTTACCTCTGAGGCATTAAAATTGTTAAACGACCAACCTAGGCCGATTATTTTTGTGCTGTGGGGGAGCCATGCAATAAAGAAAGGTAAAGTCATCACCGCGCCCCAGCATCAAGTGTTGTCAGGGCCGCATCCATCACCCTTATCCGCTTACCGTGGATTCTTTGGTTGTGGGCATTTTTCAAGGGTGAATCAATTGCTCGCAGCTCGGGGTGAAATCCCCATACAATGGCAAGTTTAATCACTAAATAAAAAAGGTCTTACAGTGTAAGACCTTTTTTATTTCCTAAGCTGAGCATATCAATTAGTGATTACGGTCAACTGATATTTTAGCGAGTGCTACTAGAGCCTCTTTAAAATCGCTGTCTGGTAATACATCGAGTGCTGCAATGGCTTTTTCCGATTCTTCAATCGCTTTTTGCTGAGTATAGGCCAATGCACCACAGTGATGTAATGCCGCAACAATTTTATCAATTGCCTGCGTGCCATCACCTTGTTCAATGGCTTGACGAATAAGCTGTCGCTCTTCTTCTGTGCCATGGGCGATGGCGTAGATTAAAGGTAAAGTGGGTTTACCTTCTGCGAGATCATCACCGATATTTTTACCTAACTCTTCAGTATCTGCGGTGTAATCGAGCAAATCATCGGTTAATTGGAAAGCGGTTCCGAGGTATTTTCCATAATTCCCAAGAGCGGTTTCATGCTCAGGTGTTGCTCCAGCTAACACGGCCGCGAGTAAGGTTGCAGCTTCAAATAATTTAGCCGTTTTACAGTATATGACACGCATGTAGCTTTCTTCTGTCGTGTCAGGATCGTTGCAATTCATTAATTGCAATACTTCACCTTCAGCCAAGACGTTGGTCGTATCCGCTAATACACGCAGAACTCTCATATTATCGAGCTCGGTCATCATCTGAAATGAGCGGGTGTAAAGGAAGTCACCTACAAGCACACTCGCACTGTTACCAAACAGGGCGTTTGCAGTCTCACGTCCACGGCGCAGTGTTGACTCATCAACAACATCATCATGGAGTAATGAGGCGGTATGGATGAACTCAATAATAGCCGCGAGTTTGAGGTGTGCATCACCTTCGTAGCTCACCGTACGTGCAGCAAGCACTGACAGTAAAGGACGAAGACGCTTACCACCACCATTGATAATGTAGAAACCTAACTGGTTGATCAGGGCGACATCTGACTCAAGCTGTTTATATATCAGCTGATTGACTGCTTGCATATCAGTGTCAGCCAGTTGACGAATAGCGTTTAAATCCATAATAGACTCTGGTTGTGGGGCCATTGCGTACCCGGCCTCTATTTTAGGCTCACGTGTTATATAGAATGAATTTTACCTAAAATTCTGACATATGACAGCACTAGCACTACTAATGTGCGAGTTATTCCGGCCTTTTTTTATTCTTTCCTAATTAGGGCTTGTCAGAAATGGATTCTTCGCGTAAACTCCGCGCCCATTGTCAATAAAGTTTTTGTAGCGCCCTGCCTCCCCAAAGTGCGAGCCAGCGTGTTAGGAATATCGGAGTAAAATAGCTATGTACGCTGTTTTTCAAAGTGGTGGTAAACAACACCGTGTAGCCGAAGGCCACACAGTTCGTTTAGAAAAATTAGAAGTTGCTACTGGTTCTACTGTTGAGTTTGATCAAGTTTTACTGATCGCTGACGGTGAAACAGTGCACGTTGGTGCTCCTTTAGTAGCTGGCGGTAAAGTCGTTGCTGAAGTAGTTAGTCATGGTCGTGGCGAGAAAGTAACTATCGTTAAGTTCCGTCGTCGTAAGCACCACGACAAGAAAATGGGCCACCGTCAGTGGTTCACTGAAGTTAAAATTACTGCTATCAACGCATAATAGGAGTCTAACTCATGGCACATAAAAAAGCTGGCGGTTCTACTCGTAACGGCCGCGATTCAGAAAGTAAACGTCTAGGTGTTAAGCGCTTTGGCGGTGAATCAGTTCTAGCTGGTAACATTATTGTTCGTCAACGTGGTACTAAATTCCACGCTGGTGTAAACGTGGGTATTGGTCGTGACCACACTCTGTTTGCTCTGACCGATGGTAAAGTTAAATTCGAAGTTAAAGGTCCTAATAACCGCAAGTTTATTAGCATCGAAGCTTAATTTTCGAACCTAGCTTATACTGTTAAAGCCCCGCCTTTGGTGGGGCTTTCTGTTTTTTATGCTTCTATTTACGCTGTATCAATGATGAGTTTGGTAAATTTTTACCAAATTGAGGGCGTTGGCAGGTAAGATTGGGAGCAAAGTATCTCGAGTTTTTTGGCGACCGATGAAGTTAGACGGTATAATTGCTTCATTCAGTGATGCCAGGAGTAAGTATGAAGTTTGTCGATGAGGCAGTAATTAGGGTCGAAGCGGGCGACGGCGGTAGCGGTTGTGTCAGTTTTAGACGCGAAAAATATGTACCTGATGGTGGTCCTGATGGTGGTGATGGTGGCGACGGCGGCAGTGTGTATCTGCAGGCCGATGAAAACTTCAACACTTTGATTGAATTTCGCTTCGAACGTTTTCACATGGCCGAGCGCGGTGAAAATGGCCGTGGCCGTGATTGTACCGGTCATAGCGGTAAAGATCTGATCTTAAAAGTTCCTGTCGGTACTCGCGCGGTCGATCATGATACTGAAGAAGTCCTTGGGGATTTAACGACCCACGGTCAAAAGCTATTGGTTGCCAAAGGTGGTTTCCATGGTTTAGGTAACACCCGTTTTAAGAGCAGTACTAACCGTGCCCCACGTCAAAAGACCTTAGGGACACCCGGTGAAGTGCGTAGCCTGAAATTAGAGTTGTTACTGTTGGCTGACGTTGGTTTGCTTGGCATGCCTAACGCGGGTAAGTCGACATTCATTCGTGCGGTTTCCCGTGCAACGCCTAAAGTGGCGGATTATCCGTTTACAACACTTGTGCCTAACTTAGGTGTGGTGAATCCACGTCCTGGTCAAAGCTTTGTGATTGCGGACATTCCTGGTCTTATCGAAGGCGCTGCCGATGGTGCGGGTTTAGGTATTCGCTTCTTAAAGCATCTTGAACGTTGCCGCATTTTATTGCATATCATCGATATCGAACCTATTGATGGTACCGATCCGGTTGAATCTGCGCGCGCTATTGTCGGTGAGCTTGAAAAGTATTCGCCTAAATTGGCGGGTAAGCCACGTTGGTTAGTCTTTAACAAAACCGATCTGCTGCTTGAAGAAGAGCTGCAAGAGAAGGTTGAGCGCATAGTTAAAGAGCTAGAATGGGAAGGCGATGTTTATACTATTTCTGCCTATAACCGCGACGGTACCAGTGAGTTGGCATTAAAACTCCTCGATTATATTGCGAGTCTTCCACCTGAAGACAATGAAGTCGATCCAGATGATGAAGTCGAGTTCAAGTGGGATAATTATCATCAAGCAAACCTAGATTCATTAAATGAAGACTATGTTGATGAAGATGATGACGACGACTTTGATGATGATGACTACGACGTAGAAGTCATTTACCAAAGATAATATTAATGTCTCAGTTTTGAGAGTCCCGTGTACGCAGATACTCAAAATGATATTACTCGGCAAGTTGTGCGTGCTGCACAACTTTTACTGGCCTACGGCGCAGAATCTGATTTAGTTGAAGAAATCAGCCAGCGTCTAGGTCAGGCTTTAGGCCTTGCCAGCGTAGAACTTTCTATTTCCTCAAATTCCCTTGTATTGACCAGTTTGGTTCATGGTCGCTGCATTACCACCACCCGTCGAATTCGTGAACATGGTATCAATATGACCATAGTGTGTGAATTACAGCGGATCTGCTTATTAGCTGAAAAAGGTCTTTATGGGCCTAATGAAGTACGTAAACGTCTCGCCCGTATTGAGCCTAAAACCTATCCACCCGTATTAGTGGTGTTGATGATAGGTTTGTCCTGTGCCAGTTTTTGCCACCTTTTTAATGGTGATTTGTCCGCGTGTGTGATTACTTTTTTTGCTTCTGCAGTAGGAATGTTAGTTCGTTTAACCATTACCAAGCACCATTTTAATTTACTGGTTAATTTTGCTACCACCGCATTTGTTATTAGCATGATTGCGCAAACAGGTTATGTGTTTTCATTAAGTGAAACACCCCAATCGGCGATGGCGGCGAGTGTGTTAATGCTGGTGCCAGGTTTTCCTATGATTAATGCCATTTCCGACATGGTGAAGGGACATATGAATGTGGGAATTTCTCGCTGGGGACATGCAACCCTATTGACAGTGTCATCTGTGATCGGGATTACCATTGCTATGCAGCTTGGTGGTATTTTCCTATGATGGAACTGCTGAATATGCTTTTACATGACGCATTTTTTTCGGCTATTCCTGCCGTGGGTTTTGCCATGGTGTTTAATGTTCCTAAGCGCTTTCTGCCTTACTGTGCTTTAGCCGGAGCGATAGGTCATAGCTCGCGTACCTTGATGTTAGAGTTTGGTCTTCCTATCGAGTGGGCGACATTTGTCGCCGCTGCTTTAGTGGGGATGATTACCATTGGCTTTGCTAGGCGTCATTTAGCGCCTCCTTCAATGTATGCGGTGGCGGCTATTATTCCGATGATCCCCGGCACTTACGCATTTAATACTGTTATCGCCCTAGTGCAGTTGACTGCTCAGTCACAGGTTAGCCAAGAGTTAACAGGGCAAGTGATCAGTAATGGCTTAAAAACAGTCTTTATTCTTGGAGCATTAGCAGTTGGGCTCGCATTGCCGAGTTTACTGTATTTTAGAACCCGCCCCGTTATTCGATAATTCTTTATACCTACAACACAGGAGTGAGCATGCGCATTGCTATGATAGCCGCGATGGCAAACAATCGAGTCATCGGAAAAGATAATAAAATGCCATGGCATCTCCCAGAGGACCTAAGACACTTTAAGGCGATGACCTTAGGTAAGCCCGTAGTGATGGGACGCAAAACCTATGAATCAATAGGCCGACCCCTTCCTGGTCGCCACAACATCGTCATATCACGTCAAGCAAACCTTGTTATTGATGGGGTGACATGTGTGACTTCCTTTGATGCTGCAAAACAAGCCGCAGGCGACTGTGAAGAGTTGGTTGTGGTTGGTGGTGGTCAACTCTATACGGAGCTGTTACCTCAGGCCGATATCCTCTATTTAACCCAAATTAACCTTGATGTTGAAGGTGATACCTATTTCCCTGAGTGGGATGCCTGCGATTGGCAAGAAACTGAATCCTTATCCTGTATAAATGCTGATGGGTTGGAATATCGCTTTATCAATTTGACAAAAAAATGTTAAATTAAGTTGTTCTGTTGTGTACCCTGTGCGTATGGATTGTCAATATGTCTAAAGTATTGGATCATATTGGGCATTTAGTGGTGATGTGAGCTAATCCTGAGGGAGACGCAATATCTAGCCGAAAACTAAGACCATTGTGGCTAATATCATTTAGAGATAGGTGTAGCCCATACAAAATTGATAATAAAACTATAAGAAAGTATTAAGGAGTATCGGATGCGTCTTATGCCTGTAGCCTTGGCTGCGTTAATCGGTTTTAGTTATATTTCTGTTCCAACACAAGCGGCTGCGGCTGGTGCTGATCCACTCGTAGCAAGTATTTGCGATTACGTGAAAGCGAATGATAAAAACCGCTTACGTAAAAAGTTAAAAGAGAGCCGGGTTAAGTTACGTCAGATCTACAGCGGTATTAGCTGCGATGGTCAAAGTCTGTTGCGAACTGCCTACGGCGCCAGTGCAAACGACGCCGGAGAGTTTGTCGCTAAGCGTTTGTCCGTGACAGAACTTAATGTGCCAGAATCTGACGGTATGACAATTCAGGCTTGGGCAGAGGCTAATGGTCACGGTGCGAGTCCAATCACAGCCGCAGTAAAAGAGCGTCTTGGTGGTTCAGCGGGTGGCGAAGAGGATTAACCCTCTTATTGATGAATACCTTAATTTTACAACTCGTTTGTTTACGTGGGTTAAATCAAAAATGCCGAACTTGAGTTCGGCATTTTTGTAGTTCAAATTCGTGGTGGGTTATCCGTATATCAAATTAACTGATTGAGTAGAGTCTGTATTTTGCTTAAAGCCTAATGTTTTAAAACAAAAGTGTACCTAAAGAAAAGGTCGCTTAATGCGACCCTTTAGATTAAATTTGGCTACATTTTAAACTCTAAACTCACCCACCGAAGCTTGAAGCTCTTCGGCTAATTTCGCTACTTGGTGGCTAGATTGAGCCGTTTGATCTGCCCCTATCGCGGTTTCTTCAGATATTGCAGCAATATGTTCCAGTTTTTCAGATACTTGCTGGCTTACCAGATTTTGTTCCTGTGCGGCATGAGCGATGTGTGTGCCAGCATCATAGGCTTTATGAACTGACTGACTGATCGTTTCTAATGCTAAGTTAGCTTGTTCGGTTTTTTCAACACAGGCATTAGCTTGGGCGCGGCCCATATCCATGGCCGCTACGGCCTGTTCCGCTCCCAGTTGCAGTACTTCGATCATTTGCTGAATTTCACGGGTGGATACCTGAGTTCGGGAGGCTAGGTTGCGCACTTCGTCTGCAACAACCGCAAAACCCCGCCCTTGCTCGCCGGCCCTTGCTGCTTCAATAGCGGCGTTTAATGCTAATAGGTTGGTTTGTTCAGCAATACCACGGATCACATCAAGAATGGAGCCAATAGAGGCACTATCTGACTGCACTTTATTGATCACTAAGCCCGCTTTAGAAACTTCATCGGCTAAGGCTAAGATAGTCAGTTTGTTCTCCTCGGCAATGGCACGCATATGTTGAGTTTCTTGATCTGCCTGCTTGATTTGCTCAAGGGCTTGATCGGCACTCAGTGATACTTGTTGGGCGCTAGAGCTGAGTTCTGTCGTTGCTGTAGCAACTTGGTCAACTTGACTCTTCTGCTCTTGAATGCCAGAGGTTGTTTGTGCAGTGATCGCTGATGTTTGCTCCGCTGCCGCAGCAAGTTGGTTTGAGCGGTCTAAAATGCCAATAATCAAACTACGCAGGCTATCGACAAGTCTGTTACAGTTTTTGGCGAGCTCGGCAAATTCATCATGGCCTGAGTCATCTAATTTATGGGTTAAATTGCCAGAAGCTAGCACATTAAGCGCGTTATTGACTTGGTGGAGTGAGCGCTTTAAGGGATTCACTACAGCAAAGCTAATAATAATGGCGGCAACGATAGCGATTAAAACAACGATAATAATACGTAGGCTGGCAGCATCAATTTCAGCCATGGTTGCTTGACTCATATTGGTCGCAACGAGTTCGATGTTATTGCTAACATCTTGCATATTGGCATCAATGATTTTTCCATCTTTTTCAATAATCGCGAGCTTATTGATTGACTCTTGAGTATGAATTAACTGGCTAGATTTGAGTTCTACCATTGACTCTTTGCCTTCGACTAACGCCAAGACTTTGCCAATATCATTATTTATGGATTGTAATGTATCCGCTTCGACTATGCCTTGGGCATGGCGATTAACATATTCAAGCTTATTTTTTGTTTCACTGATAATGTAATCGAGTTCTTTAGAAATAAGCTCGTGCTTACTTGTTTCTTCATTCGTTACTAAATCTGCGATGGTGGTAATAATATTGCCGAGGCTAGTCTCTATGGCGCTGGCCGAGGCAGCAATACTTTGAATATCTGGATTCGGGCTACTTTCGAGATCAATAACATCGAGTAAAGTCGATGAAGCGTCATCCGCAGCATTTTCGAGTTTTTTCTTTAAGCCTATAAGTAACTCTTGTTTACTCAGAGCCGATTCCCGTTCAGAAAACATGGCTAGACTGTCATGTTCAAAGGTTGAAAAACTACTACTCAGCTGGGATATCAGTGATGATAGATTAGTTTGTCCTTTTACTAATTGGGTGAGATTTGTGATTTCATTTTTAAATTGGGTACTATGACCATCAAATATTTTATGGATATTTGGAATGTTCGTTGATTTGGAAGTATGAAAGGCGATTAAAACTTGGCGTTGCTGCTCGCTTAAACTTCCTGTTAAACGGTTGGTTGCTTTTAGTGCCGGTAAGCTTAACTCTTGCATCATTGCCGAACTATCTTTAAGGCTAATGTTAGTTAAGTAGGAGGTAAATCCTAGCAATAAAAGTAAAAGTGTAACAATGCTAAATCCGCCAATAACTCTGGTGGCTACATTAACTTTCATAGGATACTCCAATTATTATTATATTTTTCCAAATCAAAGGGGGATTAAATACAGGGCTGCGCGCAGTCGTTTATCGACCATAAGCCGCTTTAGTTTAACTCTTTTTTAACCTTTTTTGGGTAATTTTTTGGTCTTTTTCAAGATGCCATAAGGTTAAGTGTTCACCCCAGCAACATCCTGTATCTAAAGCCTTTAATTTGCTATCACTAACATTTCCCATCAGTGCAGCCCAATGCCCGAAGACTAAAGTGTGGCTTTGACGTAATGGCGAAGTATATTCATACCATGGACGTAACTGGGGATCAGTACAATTCTGAGGTGGTTGTTTACAATCAAAATCAAGGTGACCATCGACATAAAGATAACGCATCCGAGTAAGGGCATTAATACAAAAGCGTAATCGAGTGATGCCTGATGCGGTTGGTTCCCAGCGTTCTGCGGTATCCGTATACATTTGGCTGATTAATGCTTCAAGGTAGTCATCTTGTTTGAGCGCATGGCTAACGAGTGCCGATTCTTGTCTAAGGGTTTCTAATGACCACTGTGGAGGTACGCCTGCATGGGTCATAATCAGTTGATGCTCGGGCAGTTCACGCATGAGTGGCTGTTGTCTAAGCCAGTCAATTAATCCAGTAATATCATCAGCGTTTAGAAGTGTTTTCAGGTTGTCACTTGGTTTATCACGTTTAAGCTTGCCGTGAATTGCCATCAAATGCAGATCATGATTACCCAATACGGTTTTAGCTGAATCACCAAGGGATTGAAAGAATCTCAGGGTGGCTAAAGAGTCGGGTCCTCGGGCAACAAGATCTCCCACAGCCCAGAGTTCATCTCGGGATGGATTAAAATCGACTTTTTCAAGTAATTTTTGTAATTCGGCAAAACAGCCTTGGATATCACCAACAAAATAATGCGCCACAGTATCCTTTCTAAAGTCAAATCAATGTAATAAGCCTGGAGTTGCTAAGCGGAAGGGTTTAATTATCGCTTGGAAGTGTTCCCCTGATTCGCTGACCATACCATAAGTACCATGCATGATGCCAAGTGGAGTATCAAGTACGGTGCCACTGGTATATTGATAAGCAGTATTTGGAGGAATAGTGGGCGTTTCACCAACGACACCTGCACCTTGGACTTCACTGGTTTTACCGTTAGCATCTGTAATTATCCAGTGACGAGTCTCGAGTTTTGCCGCCTGCTCACCCAAATTGATAATAGTGATCGTGTAGCTAAATAAGTATTTTTCATCCTCAGGGGAGGATTGCTGCTCAATATATTCAGTTTTAACTTCAACCCGAATTGAGGTGTCCAATGCGCTCATTCTTATTCCTACAATGATATTGGGCACAGGGTTGTGCCCATATATAACGCTATTAAGCTTTTCTATCGCATACCATATTTGCCATTGCCACATACTGCTCGACGCTGATTTGTTCAGGACGTTGGCTTTGATCAATCCCTAACTGTTCAAACTCGGCATCGCTCAGCATATGCTTGAGGTTGTTACGTAGGGTTTTACGGCGCATGTTAAAGGCGGTGGTACACAGTTGGCGTAGCACATTGACATCTTTACAGGGGAAGGGTTTTTCCGCATAAGGTAAAAGACGCACAACGGCAGAGTCAACTTTAGGGGCAGGAGTAAAGCTATGGGGTGGTACTTCTAGTACGGGCACAACTTGGCAAAAATACTGCGCCATAACAGTTAAACGGCCATAGGCTTTGCAACCTGGACTTGCCGATAAACGCAGTACGACTTCTTTTTGCAACATAAAATGCATGGTTTCAATCTGCTCGGCAAATTCGAACAGATGGAACATTAAGGGTGTCGAAATGTTATAGGGTAAATTACCAAACACTTTGAGCTTTTTACCCGGAACAACGAGCTGACTAAAATCAAATTGCAGGGCATCACCTTGGTGAATGGTCAGCTTATCTTTGAGTACTGGGTGTTTATGCAAGCGTTCAACAAGATCTCGATCCAGTTCTACCACGGTGAGATTATCTATCCCCATCGCAACGGGCTCAGTTAATGCTCCTAGGCCGGGACCGATTTCCACCATGACATGGTCATTATCAGGTGCAATGGCGCCAACAATGCGGTTAATCACATTGCCGTCGGTTAAAAAGTTTTGTCCAAAACGCTTTCTGGCCGTGTGGCCTAAATGTACTTTGTTGCTCATTAATAATGTAATCGTTTAGTTTTTTGAGGATAACTCAATGGCTTTATTCAGAGCGCAGACAAAACTGCCGATATCGGCCTTGCCTGTGCCCGCGAGATCGAGCGCTGTACCATGGTCAACCGAGGTACGGATATAGGGTAAACCTAAAGTAATGTTTACCGATTTGCCAAATCCCTGTGACTTGAGAACGGGAAGCCCTTGGTCATGGTACATGGCCAAGACGACATCTGCGTCCTGTAAATATTTGGGTTGGAACAGTGTGTCCGCCGGTAATGGGCCGACAATGTTCATTTGATATTCTTCGCGTAACTCGTTGAGCGCAGGAATGATGATATCAATTTCTTCCCGCCCTAAATGTCCATCTTCACCTGCATGCGGATTTAAACCACAGACATAAATTTTAGGCGAAACGATACCAAATTTACTCATAAGGTCGGCATGTAATATTTTGATAATATGCTGCAACCGTTGGCGGGTAATCGCTTTTGCCACATACGCAAGCGGGATATGGGTGGTTACCAGCGCCACTTGTAACCCGGGTGTCGCCAGCATCATCACTACATCGGGGCAGTTTGCTTGATGGGCAAAAAACTCAGTATGTCCGCTAAAGGAAATTCCCGCTTGATTGATAATGCCTTTGTGCACCGGGCCTGTGACGACGGCATCAAACTCGCCGCTCATGTTTCTTTCGCCAGCAAAACGTAAGGTTTCAATTACATAGGGGCTATTTTGTTCATCAAGCTGGCCACATACTGCAGCGCTCACTAACTTAAAGGGCGCTATCGTTAGGGTGCCAGCTTCTTGGGGTTTGGGCGCTTGATCCGGGAGATAGGGCCGAAAAGAAACGGTTAGACCGAGTCGTTTTGCACGGCTCGCGAGTAAATCAGGATCGGCACAAACGACTAACTCAACAGGCCAAGCCTGTTGAGCGAGTTGCACGACTAAATCGGGGCCGATACCTGCGGGTTCTCCTGGGGTAACGGCAATGCGTTTAGTGGTCAATTTTACTTAACCTCGGTTGGTCTCAGGCTGAAAGACTTCAATGTATGCGTCTGAACGCATTTCGTCTAGCCAGTTTTGCAGTTCTTCATTAAATTTGCGACGGAAGATCAACTGGTGCGCACGGTTACTGTTGAACTGATCCGTGGCGTCGGTTTTTCTACGCTCTTCTAACTGAGTGATATGCCAGCCGTGGGTTGTACGGAAAGGTTCACTAATTTGATCTAGATTCAAATTGCTAAGAGTTTGAGCAAATTCTGGCACATAGATATTTGGATCCGCCCAACCTAATTCTCCACCTTTAGCAGCAGAGCCAGGATCTTCTGAATACTGACGGGCGAGGTCCTCAAATTTAGCTTCTCCAGCACGAATTTGTTTTAGGAATTGCTCAAGCATAGCCTTTGCACGATCATCGGATAAAATTGGCGATGGTTTGAGCAGAATGTGACGTGCTCTTACTTCTTCAACTTCTTTCGTTTGTAATCCACGGGAATCCATGATCTTAATAATATGAAAACCTGCGCCACTCTTGATTGGGCCAATAATGTCACCGGTTTTTGCCCCGTTAAGTACTTCGGCAAAAAGTGTTGGCATTTCGTTGATGTTCATATAATCCCAGATACCGCCTTCAAGGGCTTTGGGACCTGATGATGAGGCGATAGCGGTGCGGCGGAAATCTTCACCATTTTTTAAACGCTCAAGTACGATATTGGCTCGCTTGCTTGATGATTCTAGTTGTTCACTGGTCGGGTTGTTGGGTACGTCAATTAGGATATGGCCAATTTGGTATTCCACATCTTTCATACCTTGCTCTTGGATCAGCTTCACTAGACTGGATATTTCCTGCGGTGACACTTGAATACGGCGTTGTACTTGAATACGTTGAATTTCACCTAGGGTGATTTCTTCACGCAGTTGTTCACGGTACTGGCTAAAGTTTAAGCCTTCGTGTTCAATTTTTTGCTGCATCTGCGCGATAGACATTTTCTGTTCACGAGCGATGTTTTCAATTGCTTGGTCTAATTGTAAGTCACCAATATGTAGACCAATACGACTGGCCATTTGCAGTTGTAAATGGGTGAGGATCAGGCGCTCGATAACTTGAGTGCGCAAGGCACTGTCCGAGGGCAGCGATTGGTTAGCTGCTTTGGCATTGGCTTTTACTGTGCCAATCATGTTAGTGATTTCACTTTCGAGCACAATTCCATCGTTAATTTGGACAGCAACACGATCAAGTGGCTGAGGTGCGGCCAATGTAGGTTGGCTGATAGCGAGTGCAAATAAAGCAAAAATCAGATGTTTACTGGGTTTCATCCACAAAATCCTTGGCACATTCTAAAGTCAGGTTCGACGGCTTATTTGAGTTAATTTACCATTTTATATCGAGATTACAGTGAGTCGCCTAAATGTTTATCTGCTGACAACTCTATAAAGAGTGCGACATTGTCCACTGAAATTGGCACTAGGCCAAGTTTGACTAGGTTGTCACTGTCTCTTATTAACCTGTTTGGACTCTCAGTCCTTGTTGAGGTTCAGCAATCTATCACAATTCTTTGCTAATTCCTCAGATAAAGCGGTTTTCTGTAGTTAAACAGGCCATCATCAAGCATGTCGGTGACGCCTAGTGGGCCAGAGCCTCCGAGTCCTTTAATGATTACATTTAGATACACACCACTTTCAAATTGCTCGCGACTGTCGATAGCAGATGAGCTTATATCATCGTCGTAATTGGTTTTTATTCGATAGTGGTAGCTGAGTCGTACGGCATAGCAACAAGATTCATATTGAAAACCAGTGTAGCTTTCGACGCTGCGGCTTTCGTTGAGATCATAGTACCAATTACCCACAAAATAGAGACTGTCATTAATGGGCCAAGCTGCGCGCACACCTGCTTGGGAAATATTGGCAAGATCATTAGTACTTGAGTTCAACAAATCCGGTACGTAGCGGTAGCTAAGTTGTACTAGTTTATTGGCTCCAGGCCTAAAGTCTAATGTGGCCTCTGTTTTTTTATTGTCACTGGTATTGGTATCGTACTGAATCGCCGCACCTAAGTACCAATCTTGGGTAAGGCGAGTATCTAATTCTGCAGCAAGTACGGATGTCTGTTGATTTTGTTCGAGAATACTATCTTCATAACCCAGTTTACTGTCTTCTAGATAAACAATTTGTCCAAGACTGAATTTAGTCAATTCTTGATTGTGATCATCAAAGAGACGAGTGGTAACACCGAGCGTCACTTGATTCGCATCTGCGATGCGGTCAAGACCTGAAAAGCGGCGATCACGGAACAAACCATAGTAGTCGTCCTGCAATTGGGCCGTATCGTAAATACCTATGTTTCTTTGATCTTCGTATCCGACATACAGATATTGAAATTGCGGTTCAAGTGTTTGTCGGTAGTTTTTGTCAAATAGCTCAGTAAAACGCTCAAAATTGATCTGACCGTTAATGCGTACCTGTGGGATCGTTCGACTAACCGTGTCATCAAGAACGGTATTAGAGTCTAGATTCGTTTGCCAATAACTGGTTTGCATTAGCTTAAGTTGGCTGGTTAGTGAACCTGAAGGGCCATGGATAGGCAGTGTTACGCTGGGTGACATATGCAAACGGGTTGCGGTGTAGACCTCATTATCCTGATGGGTAAAGTTAGTTAACTCTGAGTTAAAACCAAAATCTAGGTTGTTCCAAAAGTCTGCCGCTCGGTAGTTAAAGTTAACTTGTGGCATGACTTGATAGGGTTTTTCTTCTTCGCCAAGGACTTTAATATCTTGGACTCGGGTACTTAAATCCCAATTATTTTCAAAGTAACTCACTTCTCCAATACGGGATAGTTGATTATCGGTAGCACGGTTAACATCTGATTTTAAATCATTAAAATAGTTGTTATCTGACACTTCGGTAAAGTTACTCATTACACGCCAATGCTTATCAATAGCGCCTTGGTGTTGCCAGTTGTACAGGTAACGATTGGGTCTGCTACTGAGCAATTGATCATCGCCTAAATATTCTAAGTTTAAGCGGCCATTCTGGGCTTCTCCGGTCAGATAGCGGAACTCTGTTTTAGTGAATACCCCTCTGTTCGACATATAACTAGGTGTGAAGGTGAGATCGTATTCTGGCGCTATGTTCCAGTAATAGGGTGTTGTAAGTTCAAAACCGTCGGTTGTACTACTACTAAAACTGGGGTAGAGAAAACCCGATTTACGTTTATCAGAAACAGGCACCGTCATATAGGGAATATAGAATACGGGTACACCACCAATTCTTAGCTTGGCATTCCAAATCTCCCCCCACTCTTCTTCACTGTTAATTTTGATTTTCTCGGCCTCAAGCAGCCAAGATACGTTGTCAGGTGGGCAAGTGGTGAAGTTAGTATTGGTTAAAATAAGATTATTGTTGATGGTGATTTGCAGTTTTTCTGCATCACCATGTACTTGTTGTCCATGTAACCAGTATTGAGCACCCTCTAACGTAGCGCGATTTGTTCGCATTTGAGCTTGTAGGGACTCAGCTGTCACAGTGAAGTTACTATCCTGAAAGACTAAATTACCATTAGCATCAAACTGTTGAGTTTCTTGGTCGAGAATGGCTTCATCGGCGGCGATATGTCTGTCGCCTTGGCTAAATACTACATCGCCACGAAAAATAGCCAGTTTGCCCATTTCGGCATTGGAACTATCGGACACAATGCGAATTTTATTGAGTTCAGCCGCGCTCATTCCTTCCGTGTGGGATTCTATTCGGGGTACTGGCGGTTCTATTACGCATTGGGATGCGGTAGTGGTCGGAGATTCGTCTGCCAGGACTAATTGGGGTAACAGGCTCAGGGCCAGAAAGTAACGGATCTGCATCTTAGGTCAATAATAATGATTTCTTAGTCTGGACAAGTATCGATGGGGAAAGTTGCAAAGTACAAGTGCAACACTGCTAAATAAATCTCTCAATTTCTTAGCTGTTTCCAAATTATATGCCAGCTATAATAAAGCAATTTTTCTTTAAGAGCCATGAAATGACTTTATCCGATCCGAGATTTATTTCCCTTAATCAGTGGCTGAACCATTATTTTTCCTATGATGTCACTCCGGTGTTAATTTCTGGTGATGCGAGTTTTCGGCGTTACTTTCGGATAACAACCGCAGATGCGAGCTTTATCGCTGCCGATTCTCCCCCTGCACTTGTGCCTATTGCCCCTTTTATTGCGTTATCCAAGGCTTACAGCGCAGTGGGATTGACCGTTCCAAAAGTGATTGCCGCCGATGAAAAGCAAGGCTTTATGTTATTGAGCGATCTTGGGGATATCCAACTGTTATCCGTATTAACGCCGGAAAATGTCAGTGATTATTACCGCAGTGCACTGGCTTTATTACCACAAATTGCTGCTGTGGTTGAGAGTACATGTCCTGAGACGGGGTTAATTCAATCCTTGCCTTTGTACGATGAGGTCCTTGTACGGCGTGAATTACATATTTTCACTGAGTGGTTATTGGGGACTCATTTGCAGCTTTCCCTCAATGAGGTTGAGGTTCAGTTACTCAATCAGAGCTTTGATATTTTGGTGGATAATGCCTTATCTCAACCTAAAGTAGGTATGCACCGCGATTTCCATAGCCGCAATTTAATGCTACAAGGCAAAACATTATCTGTTATCGATTTTCAAGATGCGGTTATTGGCCCAGTGACCTACGATGCTGTTTCACTCCTGCGGGATTGTTATATTAGCTGGCCGCAGACACTCGTGGCAGATTTAATGGCGCAGCACTATCAGCAAACCTTAGCGCAAGGGTTTATACCAGTGGACACACCTTTTAGTCAGTACCAACGCTGGTTTGATTTGATGGGGCTGCAGCGCCATATCAAGGCTGTGGGAATATTTGCTCGTTTACATTACCGTGATAATAAACCTGCCTATATGGCGGATATCCCGCTGACATTGACCTATATCGTTGATACCGCCATGGCTTATCCCGAGTTGGCCCCCCTTGCACAATGGCTGCAGGCACGAGTTTTACCCGCATTCGATGTGGTTCACAGTAAGGTAGAGACAGATCAATGAAAGCGATGATCCTAGCGGCAGGAAGGGGCGAGCGCTTAAGACCATTAACTGATACTGTACCCAAACCATTAGTGCCAGTATTAGGTAAGCCTCTCATTGTTTATCACATTGAAAAGCTTGTAGCTTTGGGTATTACCGATATAGTGATTAATCATGCTTGGCTCGGGCATAAATTAGTTGAAGCACTGGGGGATGGGAGTGCCCTTGGCGCGGATCTTCGTTATAGCGCAGAAGAGCATGCACTTGAAACTGGAGGGGGTATTAAACGTGCTTTACCATTATTGTGTGATGGTAAAAACGATGATCCTTTTTTAGTTATCAATGGTGATGTGTTTATCGATGCGTTACCGCCCTTAACCGTGCTTGAAAATGACACTCTTGCCCACCTATGGTTAGTACCGAATCCTGAGCAGCATCCCCAAGGCGATTTTGCCTTAAATGGTAATCGAATCAGTGAACAGGGGGATGCAAAGTGCACTTTTTCGGGCATAGGTATTTATCGTCCTAGCTTATTTAAGGGGACACCAGATGGTGCCTTTGCCCTAGGGCCTCTACTGCGCTCACATATGGCCCAAGGCCAAATTAGTGGCGCTATATTTGAAGGACTTTGGTGCGATGTTGGCACTCTTCCACGTTTACAAGCCCTTGAGTTAACTTTACAAAATAGCAAGTAAATCTAAGTGCTCGGTATCACTTTGGGCTTAGCAGGCATAACAAGTACATTATTGAGATCAGGACATAAGATGCGTCTTTGGGGTAAGTTTTTTGGGTTTGTGATTGGGTTTATGTTTGGCCGGTTCTTCGGTGCTGTACTCGGCCTATGGCTTGGCCATCTTTATGATAAACGCGCCAGTTCAGGCGGCGGTTTTAGCCAGATCCTTGGGCAAGCAAAAAATCGGCAAGCTATTTTCTTTAATACCACCTTTGCGGTGATGGGACATGTGGCTAAGGCTTCTGGGCATGTGACCGAAACCGATATTCGTATTGCGACGCTATTGATGGATCAATTACGTCTTACGGGAGAAGCACGTAAAGAGGCTCAGCAATCGTTTCGTGAAGGTAAGTCCGCCGATTTTGATCTGCGTAGCAGTTTACAAGCCTTCCGTGCAGTGACCATGGGACGTAAAGAGTTGGTCCAGATGTTTATTGAGATCCAGATCCAAACCGCATTAGCGGATGGTGAACTGGACCCCGCGGAGCATGGGATTTTGATGACGGTTGCCCAAGAATTGGGTTATGGTCGTGGACAATTGGATGAATTATTGAAACGTTGGCAGGCGGAATATCGTTTCCATCAAACCTCAAACGGTAATAAAACTTCCATTACCGATGCCTATCATTTGCTTGGCATTACCCAAGAGGCAAGTGATCAAGAGGTGAAACGGGCTTATCGTAAATTGATGAATGAACATCATCCCGATAAGTTGATTGCTAAAGGGTTACCACCTGAGATGATGGAATTGGCAAACCGTAAGGCACAGGATATTCAGGCGGCGTATGACAGAGTCAAGACTGAGCGTGGTATGCGTTAGCCTTGATAGCATTGGATTTTGTAAGAGATAAGGAATTCATTATGAAAAACACTCACAGCCTGTTGCTGTTGGCGAGTTTGTTACCTGTGGCTGTGTCCGTGCAGGCCGATACTGACATGTTTATTACACCCTATGGTGGTTATAGCTTGGGTGGTGGTCAATTCGATGTTAATCAAATTGACGTTAATAAAGAGCAAACGGGTGATAAGAAGAATATCAGTGTTGAAGAGTCTAGCCATTACGGCTTAATGCTGGGGATTGGCACCAAGGATCCCGGTAATATTTATCTCTTATACAGCCACCAAGCCTCTGAACTGAAAAGTGGCGGCCTATTTAGCCCTGATTATCTGACCTCACTCGATTTAGACTACATCCATTTAGGGGGGACTTTATATTTCCCCAGTGGTGATATTCAACCCTATATAACCGCGAGTGCCGGTATCACCCGCATGATGCCCGATGGCTGGTCGACTGAGACGCGTTTTTCTATGGGAATTGGTGGCGGAGTCGAATATAAGGTCACGCCACATTTTGGTTTGTTTGCCGATATGCGTGGTTACGCCACTTTTATCGACAGTGATTCGTCACTCTTTTGTAATGAAGATGAATGCCTATGGCACATAACCTCGGATGTGATGTGGCAAGTACAGGCTAATTTGGGTGTAAAAGTGAGTTTTTAGATACTTGTCGATAGGAGAATAAGCGCTATGAAGATAGTCGTACTTGATGGTGATACCCTTAATCCTGGTGACTTAAGTTGGCATGCCTTAAGTGAATTAGGTGAGTTTGCGTGTTTTCCCCGCACCGCAAGCGAAGATATAGTCGCAAGGGCTAAGGATGCCGAGGTGGTTTTGACCAATAAAACCCCGCTAAATGCCGATACCCTTGCTCAGCTTCCTGCGCTTAAATACATCGGCGTATTGGCAACGGGCACTAATGTGGTGGATTTAGCCGCAGCAAAGGCGCAGGGCATAGTGGTGACTAACGTGCCAGCCTATGGACCTGATGCAGTAGCACAAATGGTATTTGCCCATATTCTGCATCACACTCAAGCTGTTGCTGCCCATCATCAGGCCGTGGTCGATGGTCAGTGGGTGAATTGCAAGGATTTTTGTTTTACCTTAATGCCGCTGCAATCCTTAAAGGGCAAGACTTTAGGCTTGATTGGTTACGGTGATATAGGCCAGCAGGTTGGGGAAATTGCCCTTGCGTTTGGTATGAAAGTGCTCGTGCATACGCGAACAGTGCGGCTTGATTTACCTCAAGGAGTCATGTGGGCAGAGCGCGATACTGTGCTTAAAGAGTCTGATATTATCTCGCTCCATTGCCCGCTTAGCCCTGAAACTGCACAATTTATTAATCAGCAAACCCTTGCTTTGATCAAGCCCAAAGCGCTTTTGATTAATACGGCGAGGGGAGGATTAATCGATGAGGCCGCACTTGCTGCGGCACTGACTCAAGGCAAGTTATTTGCTGGTGTAGATGTGTTATCGACCGAGCCACCCAGCGCGGATAATCCTTTATTGCATGTGCCGAATATCAGCATCAGTCCCCATAATGCGTGGGCGACAAAAGAAGCGCGGCAGAACCTATTGAATATCGCAATAGCGAATCTCACCGCTTATTTGGCTGGCGAGCGGGTTAATTGGGTAAATTCCTAAGGTTTGTGGATTAGGTTTTTCTGTAGAAAGGAATAATACTTTACACCCAAAGTAAATTATTTAGTTGGAAAATTAACGGCATAGCATCCCGAAAGAGTTGTGACTTAGGCTCTTAGCTTTAGATGCCAGCTTATCGCGAGCTATGGATGGCGAACTGGCAGTTAAACACGGATGTTGTTCAAGTCCATTAGAGGATGCAGAGCCGCTCCGTCTGATGTGAAAGGATTCACAAATGCCGCAAATCCAGTACCCGCAGACCACCTTGACGGATTAGGAGGATGAACGACTACTGCCGACCCGAATCTTGCTGTATTTCAATTGCGCTATAACGTTGTGTTCAACCGCAGTTTGTAAGTAGCGCATTGCGATAAACTTTGCGTAGCAATTCGCTAAATGCGCTACTTACAAACTGTCGAGTGGAGGCGCGAAGGGCCGTAACGGTGTTGGAACACCTTGTTAAATTTTTCTTGGCTTCACGACAAGCCAAAAGTATAAAAGTATGGCTAGCCAGTTGAAAAATAGCAGACTAAACCCGACCAGAATTGGGCGCTTCACGTCTCTGTAGGAAAAAAATCAGCAAGCATTAATGCAAAGAAACCAAACATGGTGAACATAATAGTAGGAAGACCTACCTTTATGTGCATAGGCGCTGCTTCCCAAGAGCCACTGTATGTATATGCTTCTAATGCGTCCGTTGCTGAACCTAAAACTATAAAAAGTAGCAGCCCAGTGTAAATATAGCCCCAAAGTATTTTTATTTTCACGCACGAATCTCTTTTAATTTAACGCTTTGCCAAGGGGCAAATGCGAGCGTTGTTGGGCGAAGCCCTGCAAGTGTTTGGCCAGCCGAGCTTTTTGCGGCGAACTTTGGCAACTTGTTAGCGGCGCTTTTCATCGATGTAGGCGACCATCTCTCTCAATTGAGCTATTTCTACTTTCTCACCTTTATAGGCAATTCTAGCCTTATTGAAATATTCACTTGCTTCAGATCCGCTTCCTAACTTTTCGTACATCAACCCAATTCTCAGATATGTAAATGACAAATTATTGGGTCCCACTTCAGATTGTAGAGAACTCGATTGGTCTGACTCAAGGACTCTTGCTAAAGCTTGTAGCGCATAGAGTCCGCTTTCAGGTGTGCCTGTTAAGTATTGAGAATGAGCAAATTCAATTTCTTCCCTGAGAAAGTCAGGAGAAATTTGGTTGGCGACAGATATACTGGAAACCATCATACTCATTGCAAATAAACTGATTTTGATAACATTTTTCATTTTAACTTCCTTATTAGTTGATATATCCCGTAACTTAAACTGTGCAGCGCCGAAGGCGCGTTGCTTGAGCGATTTGTTAGGTTCCAATACTCTGCTCATCCTCCTTAGGAAGAAGTTGGAGTATAGATGGTGGAACTGGACGGCACCCACAAGCCTTGGCATGAGCCAAGTGCCATGCAATACGCTGCTGAAGCGTTGCATTCTTCGGCATACGATTTTGCTCGTGCCAGGACTTATTCGTTTTGCCCATCATAAGCCTCCACCGCAGCAGGGATTGCACCAATGACAACTGCACCAACTGCAGGCAAGCCAACAAGAACAGCACTCAATACTTCCTGTCTCGTTGCACCATGTGACTTTGCTGAAAGCACATGAAATGGAATGCCTGAGTTATTGCCTGTAGCTGCGAGAACAGCAATGTATGCTAACTCTTCGGTCTTTTTGTCTAGTGCGCTGGCGGCATCAAGTGATTTAGCGACTTGCATCCACGCCTCCGCATGAGCCGGAGCTTCTTGTATGAATAAGGCAAAAGCTTTTGAAACGCTCATAGATACTTCCTTTGGGCCTAACGCCTCGCTCTGCGGAAATTTAGGCGCGTCAGCGAGTAAATTTTCCGTAGCAGCGCCTTGTTAGGCATTAATATAAGGCAGTATGGATTCACCAACTGCCGTAACCACACACCTTGCTCCTTTTTGCCCTGTTAAGTGAGCCTCAATTAACCTAGTACTAATAAGCTCGTTAATAGAATGCCGTACCCTTGTTGTCATACCCGAGTCCCTTATACCTTTTGACCGACAATACGCATCCGTAAATTCCATAAGCCAATCCGAACTTACCTTTGTGCCATTGGCACTATAGCTCCCCAACTGGATGAGAGGCCAGCCACTATGGTCTGAAAGGATGGTAAGAGCTTGAGGTGTAAGCTTTTCAATTTGAGATAAAGCATATTTATGCTGCTCAAACAATTGATAGAAGCTGTTTGAAACCACATGCTGCAAAGCAGAGGAAAGGTGATTTGCCAGTTCCATATCAGGAGGCGAATCGTCCAATATACGTAATATTTTATTGAATAGCGTATTACCTTGAGGACTTGATAAAAATTCCTTTAATTGTAAAAGGGCTTTTTCATTTTGATCATTTTTTTCAAAATATTGCGCAAGCAAGTACTCTTTTTTTGCTTCTTTTAAATCTTCATCCACAGACTCATTCCAGTTTATAATTTCTGAAACGATTTCACCTATCTTGAATAGCCCTAGCGCCTTGTCTCGGATGAACTTTTTGGCATGTTGAGATTGAATCTCACTTTCTTCTTCCGCGCTTAATTTTACATTATCCAATCTTGCATCAAGCGATTTTCCTTGTGCACCGAAATAATGATCGGGATGCCCAATTATTTCCTTCTTTATTAATTCACCTTTTGACACATATACTCCTTACTATGACCTGATGCCTAACGTTGAAGCTGTGCGGCGCAAACGAAGCGCAGCGTAATTTGCGTCCGAACGAGCGCCTTGTTAGGGCTTTTTCTCTTTAAGTGCATCAATTTTACTTTGTACTAATTGAACGAGTGCTGGTGCTGAATATACATATTCAAGTATTGCATTGCTAAGTGACTCAAGAATTGGTATCTCCGCATCAGTCAATTCACCCAGGTCCGCGTGTGCGCCAATGTTTCGTAATTGCCTAAGTTGATGTGCCATATCAGCCAATTGTTGCGGCATGATTCCCTTGTCTGCAATATCCTTTAATCTGTTGAATAAGCTATCGCCGTTTGCTTTTTTATCTATACACACCATATCAAGGACACGGCCTAGAAGCACCGCAAATGCATTTGTATCTATTGGCTTCACTTTTTGTGCAGCCTCAAAAGATTTAGCGATACCAGGCGGAAGGCCTCGTATTAGTTTGGCTTTTGCTGGGTACAGCAGCTCATAATCAGGACCTGTTTCATCATGGATATACTCATGCCAGTAACCAGATATAAATGAAATGCCTTTGCACGCGGGGCACTCGAGCATTTCCCAGAAAGGGCCTTCATCCCAAACCATGGGAGAGCCTTCATGTTCATGTGTGCGAATGCGGCTATATTTTGAAACTATTGCCATTGGTGCTTTGTTGCCGCAATGATTACATGTCAAAGCAGATGAAAATTTGGTATCTGACAATTATTTCTCCTTAAGCCCTAACGTCTTAGTATTTATGCGCTGCGCTGTTTGCAGGGCATAAATCGCTTGTTGGACTTGGCCGCTGCCACATCCATGTCAATTGGTATAAATGATGCTATAGGAATTTGCTTTTTTGCGGTAGCGGTTTTTTATACAGTTTGATGGGTAATCACTTGATATCGTTTTAGCTTTCTCATTCTTTTACGCTCACTTTCGACTGATTATTGACCTTGGTTGACAGCATTTGGGCCCCGCATTCAGGCTGACACTCACACCCTATCCCCTCATCGGCTTAATCCCATAAGGCTGGCTGCTTTTCGCTGTCGGTCATTACGCTACGTCTTGAGGGAGTGGTTATCCTGACAGACGTACTGGCTGACTTTGGTTGTTAAACATCACTAATCCATGCGTCTTTAATAATCAGAATGATGCTTTATTCCTCTCTCCAAAGCAGCATAAGTGTACTTGCAGGAGTATTCGCTTAGCATTAGCGCCTTTCTTTAGGGATATAAGAAAGGCGCTTTGTGTATTTACTGTTGACGCTTTCTTCTGCGCCAAGCGTAAGTGCCGAGCAGGGCGATGATAATGGCAAAACTAAAGGCCGCGGGCTTTTTCAGCTTGTGGTACAGCGCATTCCACTTGGCAACTTTATTAGCTTGCTCTCGTTTTACTGCACTTTCAAAATCGGGCGCTTGGCACTGTAAACCAAAGTTCTCAGCCCAAGGTACAAAGGGGCCATTGGCGACGTACTTTTGATAGTACCGTAGTGCCAGTTCATTATCCCGATACAATATCCAACCCGTGGCTTGGCATAGGAGCGCAGCATAGGCTTGGCTATTATGGGGTACAAAGTCGGCCGCTTTGTTAGCGAGTTCCGCTGCTGTGTAGCGGTAATGGAAACGCTTATCGGGAATGGCTTGGCTGGCGTTGATGCGCTGTTGTTCTTTCTCGGTCAATTTATCGGCTTCACTCCAACCACTTAAATCAAATACACCTTGGTAAATAGCGTAGTCGGGTGCTAATTCAAATCCTAATATTTCCATGCCTTGGTGGCGTGCAAGTTCGGCCGCAGCCCAATAGGCCTTGGCGCTATCAATACCTTTCGTTTTTTTCGCTGCATTCAGCTCTGTGGCGTAGGCGAGGGCGTTGGCATTAAGGCTAGGATTAGGGAAGTAAACAGGTGCTTCTTTTAGCGCGCCTTCGCGTAATAATCGGCGACCGAGTAAATAACGTAAGCGGTTATTAATAGGCTCTATATTGTCGTACCAATCGCTATCTTTAGGGTACTCGAATGCGATAAGCGGTACCTGTTTATCGACAAATAGTTTTAGTTCAGCCGTGGTGAGCACTCGTTCGGCGACATAGGCAATGTCTTGCCAGTATTCGTCACCACTGGTGAGCAATTGTTGTAAGGCATCAATATATTCACCGCGCTCTAGGGATAATACCCCTTGTTCTGCACGAATTCGGCAATAAGTGGCTTGGTCTTCATCGGCATTGATGGCCTGCTGTTGAGTCTCTTTGGCATCAACCGATACTGATGCACCTTGCTCGGGAAAATGGCGCACGGCTTGGGCGTAGGCTTTAGCTGCTTCGGCTTGGTCACCCTTTTGTAGCGTTAATTTTGCGGTGAGCCACCAAGTGAGGCCGCTTGGATTAGCCAGCGCCAATAAGCGCTCGGCGCTGGCATAATCACCTAGCTGATAATAAATTGCCGCCAACTTGTCACCATGGGTGAGCTGTAAACCATCCGTTGGAAAGACTTTAAGGATATTCGCTACCTTTAATCCCATATCAGACAATTGCCCATCGTAGGCAAATTCATTGGTACTGCTTTGCCAATAGGCAATCAATAATTGTTGCACGCTAGTTTGTTGCAACAGCGGCTTAAGTTCAGCAATGTCCTTGCCCATTAAGGTGCGGCTTAACATCAATAACGAATCATAACCACCGCTATCACCCTGTGCTGATTGAGTCGCATAGAGCTCAATGGCTTTATTTAGTGCCTCAGGGTTGAGGGTGATTTGCAGGTTAGAGTGGATTTCTTCCTCATTTTGCTCTGCGGCTTGGGTTAAGGGCAGGCCTTGATGTAGCAAAATATAGGCCTGCTCACCTAAGCTCGCTAAGCTCAAGCGAAGGGGATCGGCGGCGCCTTGGGCAACCTCGCTTTGTAGTTGGTTCAGGTAAACGTTAGCACGATTAAAATGCTCAGGGTCGGACGAGGTTTTACTTAAGGTAAGCTCGATACGTGACAGCGAATAGAGTGCCCACAGGCTTCGTGATGCACGTTGTTGCTCTGGTAATTCGATAACTTTAGTAAAATAACGACTCGCTCTGTCGTAATCTTTTGCATCAAATGCCACTGCGCCTAAGGTGTACCAAATGAGTGCTTGAGGCAGCACTTCATCTAGCTCAGTTGCCATTTGTTCTGCTTCTACAGGGCCTTGGGCATCACGTAGAGTATTTACTTGGGCCAAGTGAGATTCGCTTAACTCCGCATGCTCAAAGGCGCGAGTTTGGGATAGGTAGCGATGATTAACTTCATCCCAGAGATATTCTTGAGCCGCAGCCGTATCTTGATATTGCCAAGGTAAAGGTTTCGCAAGTGATGTCAGTTGTTGACTAAAAGACGTTTGCGGTAGGTAACTTAAATTACCCTGTCTGTCCTGCGTTAATTGCAAAGGAAAATCGGGACCACAGGCCAAGAGCATAGGAGAAAATAGGCTCAAGCACAGGAGAGTGGTTTTTTTTAGCATAAAAGCGCGATTTTGTATTGCCACTTTAGACGATGTATTTGGCTTATGGCGCATAAATTCCCTGTAAATGTAATGACTCACAACGTGCCCATCCTATAACCCTTTGGCCACCGGGATTGAGCATGTACTGTTGAATTTCTGTATTAGGTATTTTAGAGAGTGAGTGAGCTTGTGTTGATATTGAAGGCGCAGCACTCTCGATTGGCGAACTTTTATTCTTAGGCGTTTCTGCTAGTTCAGTTGTTAACTGCCATGCGAGTTGTCCTTGCTTTGGGCTGACGCTGTAACCATTTTGCGCATCATACCCGCTGCAAGCTTGCGCCGCTAGAGACAAAATACGGGGGATCTTGCCCGCAATATTCCCCTTGTTAATCAGCATAAGTTGATATAGCTGAGCTTCACCTTTATCGACAGCATGATCCAAGTTATGTGGGATGGTGCTGGGTGTGTTCCCATCGCCATGGATATGCTCAACGGCTTTGGGTATCGCGGTTTGCGTGTTGATCTCAAGCTCAATCTGGGCAGCGAGTACTCCCTGCTGCGCAACGGCGATTAAGGTATTGAGCGGCCAGACTCGTTTATCGCCTTCCAGAGGTAGCCTGAACCAGATAATGCCTTTGAGCTTTTCATCTGTTTGGTTTTGCAGTTTTTGCACAAAAGCCTGTAACACTTGCGGATCGGCCATCAGTTCCTGTACGGCATGGGTGGATCTTAGCTGATCGCGCAGTGGCGTTTCACTTTCAACTTTATAACCTGAAGCTGTACTGATGACCGCAGAGCCATAGGCGGGCAGCGCAATAAGATAGGGCACTGTGCTCATGTTTGAGAGCTGTTGCACCCATTGCCAACCTTGCGCTGCATCGAATAGTCCGCGGCGTGGATCGCTTACGCTGTGAATTTGCAGCACGAGTTCATCAATTGATGTGAGTAGTGCTGGAAAGTCGGCGCTACTAAGCCAAGCAGGTAGTGCGGTAATGCTGAGTTTGAGCTCTGCTGGTAACTGCGCTTTCAGCTTTTTAAGAAATTTGTGATAAGCGGGTAGTTTACTGCTGGCGCTGTCGTGATCGATTTCAATGCCTACGATGTGCGTACCTTTTGCCTGCCAATTTGCTAGTACTTTGTTGATTTTATTAATAACTTCTTTATCATTTAAATGTGTGAATTGGCCATCTAAGCGCACCACAGCGGTTTTGGGCCTAGGATCTGCTTGCAGCCAAGCATGGTTAACCGCGACTTCAAACCAAATATCTGCACCATTGGGTTTGGGGTGTGCCTGCAGGGCTAAAATGCGTAATCCTTGGAATGCGCCTTGGCTTTGCACTAAGGCTGTTTGGTTGGCGGGGCGCCATTGGCGCTGCCAGATATAGACTTGCTGCGAAAGTGGCGCTCGAAGCGTTGTTGCTTCTGCAGCGGCTTTTACTGTGACGCTGGCATTTGGGCTAGCCGTGATTTCATTGGGGTTTGATGCTGGCTGGCAGGCGCTCACACATACTGACGCGCACAACAAAGTGAATAATAACCACTGATTTTGCTTAATTTTTTTAACCAGATTGCCCATGTTGCTGCTATGAATTCCCTTTTGAATGAGGCATTACTATGCCTGAAAAATGCCGCTTATGCATCGCGGCTCACATATCAAACATCCAACATGAAGCATCAAGTCTTAAACTTCAACCATCTGATATCACACCTTAAAGTTTGGTTTTCTCGTAAGGTAAAAATCAGAACTCGGGATCGACTTGAAAGCGCATCTTTTCACGGGTGACGGGATGTTGAAGCATCAATAAATCCGCATGCAGATGCAGGCGATTGGCGCGAGTGCCATACAGATCATCACCCACAATGGGCGTATTTAGCCCCTCGGAATGGGCGCAGTGAACTCTGAGCTGATGGGTTCGGCCCGTTTTAGGGGATAGATACACGCGGGTTTGATGCGCGGTGTCATCGATTTGGTTCAATTCCCAATGGGTTTCTGCGGCTTTGCCAAACTCATGGCAAACCAGTTGTCTTGGCCTATCGTCTAAATCGCCACGCAGCGGTAAAGATATGTGGCCCGTCGCCTGCTTATCTGTCATGACGGTAGGAATACCCGCTAAAAGTGCCACATAACGTTTAGTTACTGTGCGCTGGATAAACTGTTTTTGCAGCTGTTTATGGGCGTCTTTTGTCAATGCGATCACCATTAATCCCGAGGTCGACATATCGAGCCTATGGACGATAAGTGGCCCTGTGGCATTGGGAAAGGTTTGTTGCATGCGCGAATATACTGAGTCTTCAATCTCTTTGCCGGGCACGGATAAAAACTCGCCGGGTTTATTTACAATCGCCATAGTCTCGTCTTGGTAGAGGAGGGTTAAGGTTTTGCCTTCGGCAGGATTCGTCAGCAGCGGATTATCATCGACAACAAGCCCTTCGAGCATATGCCCCAAGATAGGCTGGCATTTGCGCAGACAGGCGGGATAGAACTGTTTGTGTTGGCGAATTTCCGATTTTGGCGGCGCCCCCCACCAAAACTCGGCAATCGCCAATGGTTTAAGACCATGTTTAAAGGCGTAATGTAATAATTTTGGCGCGGCACATTCACCCGAGCCTGCGGGCGGTGTTAACTCAACCGTCCCGTTAAATATGCCGTTAAGGCTCTTTTCTGCGCCGCGAATATTCAAAAAACGATACTGCTCAAACAGCTTTTGCTGCAGCGCCGCCGAGAGCCGCTTGCGCTGTTGTCTTAACGCGTCGCGTTTATCTGTCAGTTGAGTTAACGCTTGGCTAACGGCATGAATACGTTCATCCCAATAGCGTTTAATGTCTCTTAACTGATTCTTTTCATTGATACTTTCTTGGCTAAGCTTAGCTTCTGTTACCGCGTTTTCACATAAAATCTCATCAGTCGGATTGGCAGCCCATTGCACTGCAAGTTGATGGCGCTGTGCCTTGCGGGATTGACGGCCGTCGATCATCAATTGTCTGTGGGCGGCAAGGTTAGTTTCGGCTTGAGCTTGCTCAGCGTTGAGTTCGCTCGATAGCCGAGGAATGTCGGGATGATTTTCTAGTGCAAGTAGCTGCTCGTTAATTTGGTTGATTTGCAGATTTTCGGCGTGGAAAAAGTTGTCCTTCGACAGCATATCAAACACAGGTGGAACAAAGCGCGGCCAATGGTTTTGCTCGGCTAACTTGCCTGAAAAGGCCGACAAATAGCCCACTTCACCCTGTGGGTTTTGCACTAAAAGTACACCAAACATCTTGCCAATCGCGCCCGTTAACTCACCCGTTAGGCCAAAGTTATGTTGCCAGTCGTTTTGCGTCTCAAGGTGATGTTGCAATTCTTCGGCGGCGATAACGCACAATGGATGCGGTTCGTAATAGAAGGGGAAGGTAAAACGCTGCGGTAGGGCATAGGCATCAATGGCTTGAGTAAAAGAGGTAAAACAAGAAGGCTGAAGATGCATATTGGGTTCTACTGTTGGTTTTACTTATCAGAGTTAAGCCACGACTTACACAGTTTGCTATGGATACGAAGTGAGGGCTGAAGAAAGGGCGTAGTTTACTCTGTCGAACTTTGGTGGTCACTTTTTATTGGGGTTGATCGGTTTTGAAAAACGGGAAATGGCATTAAAGCGCATTTCCCGTTGATTTTTAGCTTGTGTTTGAAGCCAATTGAAAGCGGCTAAACCCGCTTAAAAAATGACTTTCACCTTGCTGGCGCTCTCGAGTGCTTTATTCACTGCGCTGTCGATATCGATATCACGGGCGAGTGCAACACCTAAACGGCGGCGACCATCGATATCGGGTTTGGCGAATAATCTAAGCTGAGTGTTGACCGCTTCTAATGCCGCACCAATCCCTTGGTAGCGGATATTGCTTGAGGTGCCTTCGGCCAAAATCACTGCCGAGGCACTTGGACCATGCTGATGGATATTGGGAATTGGTAGACCCAGAATAGCTCTAACATGCAGGGCGAATTCCGATAAATCTTGGCTGATAAGCGTAACAAGTCCAGTGTCGTGTGGTCTTGGTGAGACCTCAGAAAAATACACTTCATTGCCCTTAACAAACAGCTCTACGCCAAATAATCCATAACCGCCAAGGGCTTCGACCACTTTGCTCGCAATCGCTTGGGATTTTGCTAACACTTCATCGGACATAGCTTGTGGCTGCCATGACTCACGGTAATCGCCATCTTCCTGTCTGTGACCAATGGGGGCACAAAAGTGAATGCCGTTCACAGCGCTGACCGTTAACAGGGTGATTTCATAATCGAAGGGAACAAAGCCTTCGACTATCACACGACCACCGCCAGCGCGGCCGCCTTCTTGGGCATATTGCCATGCTTTGTTGCTTAGGGCGATATCGCGAATAACGCTCTGGCCTTTGCCCGAGGAGCTCATGACTGGCTTAACGACACAGGGCACGCCGATTTCGCGAATGGCTTGATTAAATTCGGTTTCGGTATCACAAAAAAAGTATGGCGAGGTGGGTAAACCTAAGGTTTCGGCGGCGAGGCGGCGAATACCTTCTCTGTCCATAGTGAGTTTAGTCGCACGGGCTGTCGGGATAATGTTCACCCCTTCGGCTTCCATTTCCACTAAGGTTTGGGTGGCGATGGCTTCAATCTCTGGGATGACTAAGTGCGGTTTTTCTAATTCGATAACAGCACGCAATGCGTTTGCATCGAGCATATTGATCACATGGGAGCGATGCGCGACTTGCATGGCGGGGGCGTTGGCGTAACGGTCAACGCCAATCACTTCAACGCCTAAGCGTTGCAGTTCAATGGCGACTTCTTTGCCAAGTTCACCGCAGCCAAGCAACATGGCGCGTCGTGCGCCCTCAGTGTAGGGAGTGCCTATCATGTGTGGGTACCTTTGAGATTGTAGGGATGATGAGTTTTATGCTTGCGTTCTATGCCGCAATGATGTGGCTAGTTTAACCTGAACAGGCTTTAGGATCATGGAGTAAATCGGCAAGTGTGTCTCGGATCACTGGGGCAGCATATCTTTAGCTAATGTAGGGGCTATGGATGACGTTGAGATTAAACTAAAATGTTAACTATCTGTTATTGGCATGTTTTATGACCATCCACTAATCTTTGGGATGGAATACACATTATTAATACAAGGATATGCAGATGTTCTTAGATTACTTTGCGTTAGGTATTTTGTTTTTTGTCATCGTTATCATGTTTTACGGTGTCATTGCCATTCATGATATCCCCTATGAAATAGCCAAAAAGCGTAATCATCCCCAGCAAGATGCATTGCATATCGCGGGATGGGTGAGTTTATTTACCTTACACGCTATTTGGCCATTTTTATGGATCTGGGCCACTTTATACCGTGAAGATCGCGGTTGGGGGTTCAATACTGTAATGAAGCGAGAATTAGTGTTGGAGGAGGATGTGAATTCATTGCGCGAGACGGTCGGAGGGCTTCAGGCTCGGCTTGAACAGTTAGAGCAAATGCCCATGAACATAGCGCCTACTGTGGATTCGATAAAAACAGACAAAGTTGAGGTATAACATGGATTTATTACTCATACTCACCTATGCGGCCATGTGTATTGTTATCTTTAAAGTCTTTAAAATTCCGATGAACAAATGGACGGTTCCCACCGCAGTGCTAGGTGGGGTGTTCATTATTGGTACCTTACTGCTCGTGATGAATTACAACCATCCTTACTCTCGTTTTGCCCGCGAATATTTTGTCACTATCCCTATCACACCCGCGGTAAAAGGCTTAGTGACTTCGGTGGAAGTGCAGCCCAATATGCCAGTTAAACAAGGTGATGTGTTATTTCGTCTCGATCCTATTCCCTTCGAGGCCGTTGTTAAACGTAAACGCGCCGCTTTGATGGAAGCTGAACTCCAAGTGCCACAACTCGCCGCGGCGTGGGAGTCGGCTAAAGCCAATGTGGAACGCGTTAGGGCCGATAAAGATCGTAATAAATCTGCCTTCGAACGATACGAGCAAGGCCGTAAGAAAGGGGGCGCGAATTCGCCTTTTACTGAGTTGGAACTGGACAACAAGCGTCAATTGTATTTAGCCGCCGAAGCGCAACTCACGGCTGCACAAGCTGAAGAATTACGGGTGAGGCTCGCCTACGAATCCAACATAGATGGCGTTAATACTAAAGTGGCGGGTTTGCAGGGGGATTTAGACAGTGCACTCTATGACTTGGCGCAAACTGTGGTGCGAGCACCTGCCGATGGTGTCGTGACCCAAATGGCGTTACGTCCTGGTGCTATGGCAGTGCCGCTACCGCTGCGGCCGGTTATGACTTTTATTCCCGATGAGCAGCGCTACTTTGCGGGTGCATTCTGGCAAAACTCGTTAATGCGTTTGCAGGAAGGTGATGAAGCAGAAGTGATATTGGATGCCGCACCAGGGCAAATTTTTAAGGGTAAAGTGGCTAAAATATTACCCGCTATGGCCGAAGGCGAAATTCAAATGGGTGGTGTGTTGCAGTCATCGGCTCGTTTATTTCAAAATGGTCGCGTTATTGTGCTGATTGATATTGAAGATGATGCTATTCGTAAGCATTTTCCCGCCGGTGTTTCAGGACAGGTTGCAATTTATACTGAACATTTCCACCATGTGGCTGTGATGCGTAAAGTACTACTCAGGATGCAAGGCTGGCTGAACTATTTGTTCTTCGATGGGCATTAGTTCACTTGTCACTGTATTGGAAGTGGGTGAATGCGCGGCGGCTATCTTAAAATGCGGCAACTCGTGTTCGCAGACGTGAGATACAAAGGTCCAGTTCGCTGGACTTTTTATTTACTTCCAGAATAACAATAGCTGGGACATATATGGTCACCTTGGGTTTAAATAGCAGCAAACGCTAAGATCCCAATAGCGGAAATTACAGGCTACTCAGCTGTACTCGCTCAGCACAATTTACCTATACCTTCCTGTCCCATTCTGAGTGACTCGCTCTATTTCCGAAAACTGGATAAGCGAGTGCGCCCACCCATGATTAGCTGCTTACTTTTTCGGTGGGAACGGCGCCAAAATCCGGTTAACGGCTTTGGCGATATGACTATCCAGTGGCACAGCTAACGCTGATGCCTATTGCTATCATAATGAAGCTTTAGATATCGAAGGCGAGGCTGCCCGGAGTCAGGAATGGCCAACTTAGACGCGTCGGTGAACTCTCACCCTGCGCCCCAAAGAAGTAAGCTGTTCTTGGGGTGGCGTAAACCACACTGCCTTTTTGCAACCCGAGTTCCTGCAGATTATGGTGGGTGAATTTGGCTTCCCACAGCTCTTCGCTATGCCAGCCGTATGGAGCTAATTCCAGTCTCACTTCGGCGCCAATGGGTGTTATGGCGACAATATTGAACGGCAAATTGGCCTGACTATTAGGCTTATTTGACAGCGCTAATTCGTGACTGCGTACATAGAGAACACCCTCTTGCTGCAATGTTTGCTGTTCTGGAGGTGTTAAAAATGCTTGACCATTTTCCCAGCGTTTTTGTTGCCAACTGGCTTCAAAGACATTGACGTTACCAAGAAAATCAAACACAAAGCGACTATTGGGGTGCGAGTATAGCTCAGCAGGTGTATTAATCTGTTCTATATGACCATTGCTCATCACTACCACTCTATCTGAAAGCTCAAGCGCCTCATCTTGATCGTGGGTGACAAACACGCTGGTGAATTTCAATTCATCATGCAGGCTGCGTAGCCAGCGGCGTAGTTCTTTACGCACTTTAGCATCCAAGGCGCCAAAGGGTTCATCCAGTAGCAAGACTTCTGGCTGGGTCGCCAGTGCGCGGGCCAATGCAATGCGCTGTTTTTGTCCTCCCGAGAGTTGTTCAGGATAGCGCTGTGCGAGATGGCCTAGTTGTACTGTTTCTAGCAGTTGTGTCACTCGCTTATGAATTTCTGCCGCCGAAGGCCTTTGTTTTTTCGGCATGACTTCGAGTCCAAAAGCGACGTTATCGGCGACCGTCATATGGCGAAACAGCGCATAGTTTTGAAACACAAAACCCACGCGTCTTTCACGCACATGCACTTGGGTGACATCTCGGTTGCCAAATTGAATTTGGCCGCTATCGGCTCCTTCAAGACCAGCAATAATCCGCAGCAGTGTGGTTTTTCCTGAACCTGATGGTCCCAGCAGACCAATCATTTCCCCTTCTTGAATATCGAGATTAAGTGGGGAAAGCGCCTGAAATTGGCCAAATTTCTTGGAAATATTAGTAAGACGAATACTCATAGTTGGCTCTGCTCTTTATTGTCATTGGCGGTTAAACTGCGTTGTTGTCGCCATTCCACTACGGCTTTTAGCATTAGGGTAAATAGGGCGATCAGGGCCAGTAATGACGCGCTCGCGAAGGCGGCTTCGGCCTGATAATCTTCATACAATAATTGCACATGTAAAGGTAAGGTATTGGTTTCGCCGCGAATGTTGCCAGACACGACAGCAACGGCACCAAATTCTCCTACGGCTCTGGCATTGGTGAGGATCACACCGTAAATGAGTGCCCATTTGATGTTGGGCAGGGTCACGCGGCGAAAGAGTTGCCACCATGACGCGCCGAGGATCACAGCGGCTTCTTCTTCCGATGCTCCCTGTTGTTGCATCAATGGGATCAGCTCTCTGGCCACAAAGGGGCAAGTGACAAAAATGGTCACTAATAGTATTCCCGGCCAAGCAAACATGATCTGCAGATCGTGCTCATATAGCCATTCGCCCAGCCAGCCACTGTTGCCATAGAGCAGTAAATAGAGCAAACCTGCGACGACAGGGGAGACCGCAAATGGAATATCAATTAGCGTGATCAGTAACTTGCGACCGGGGAATTCAAAGCGAGTCACGCTCCACGCCAGCATGATTCCGAACACTAAATTGATGGGGACAGTAAGTGCCGCCACCATCAGTGTTAAACCAATCGCATGCAGCGAATCCGGCTGAGTTAAGTGCCCAATATAACGCTCCCAACCTCCGGCAAACGCCTGCTGAAAAATACTTACCAACGGCAATAGCAACAATAGCAAGCCTAAGAGCACGGCAAGGGTAATAAGGCTCCATTTGATCAGGGGCGCTTCACCGACTCTTAAGGGTTTAAATGAGTTCATATTCGCTCCTTATCGGCCATGAATGCGGCGCAGATAACGCGCTTGCCACAGGTTTATCAGCAGTAATAGCAGTAGAGAGGTCATCAGAACCACTGAGGCAATGGCGCTGGCACCTGCAAAATCAAACTCTTGTAGGCGGACAAAGATCATTAATGAAGTGATTTCACTGATATAGGGCATATTGCCAGCGATAAAGATCACTGCACCAAACTCACCTAGACTGCGGGTAAAAGACAGTGCCGTTCCAATCATTAATGCTGGCCAAAGGGAGGGCAAAATAACCCGCCAGAATACCGAACGATCCGAGGCGCCAAGGGTCATTCCCGCTTCTTCTTCCTCGTGGGATAACTCTTCGAGAACGGGTTGTACAGTACGAACCACAAAGGGAATACTGGTGAAGATCATCGCGACCACTATGCCTAGCGGGGTGTAGGCGACTTTTATGCCCCATTCAGCTAATAGACTACCTATTTGGCCGTTTTCCGCATAAAGGGTCGCTAAGGTGATACCGGCAACGGCGGTCGGCAAGGCAAAGGGCAAATCTACCAAGGCATCTAATATGCGTTTGCCAGGGAATTCATAACGCACTAGTACCCATGCGAGTAATAATCCGAAAAGGCAGTTAAATAATGATGCCGCGAGTGCCGATAGTATAGTGACTCGGTAACTGGCAACCACCCGGGGATCGGCAATCACGCCCCAGTATTCGGACCAGCTCATTGAGCTGGTCTGCATAATAAGCCCCGTGGTCGGCAACAATAGGATCAGGCTGACAAACAGTAGGGACACACCTAAGCTGATGCTAAAACCGGGGAGAACCCGCTTATGGCGTACACGCCCGTTATTAAAAATCACAGAATAATCACCCGATCAGGTTAATTGAGTTAAACCAATACGATTCATTTGCCGTCAGCGATCTTAAAGCCTATCGAAGTCGTTTTGCTGCTTGAAAACCATTACCACTAAATACCATAAAGTTGCTTAACCCGGGACTTAGCCCGGGTTGCAACTTTAACCTTTTACAATATCAAGCTGAGATTAGCGCTTGAGTAACTGATCGAGTTTTGCACCGTTAGTAAACTGAGTTTTCATGGCATTGTCCCAACCACCGATGATTTGCTCAACGGTTAGCAGGTCAACCGTAGGGAACTGCTTAGCGAACTCTGCCTGAACCTTTTCGTTGTGTACACGATAGCTGAATCCTGCCAATAATCGTTGTGCTTCTTCGCTGTAGAGATAATTCAAATACTCAGTCGCCAGTTCCTGTGTACCGTTACGCTTAGCATTTTTTTCAACCACAGCAACGGGAAACTCTGCCAGAATCGAGGTTTTTGGTACAACCACTTGGTAATCGTCCGTACCATACTGCTGGCGGATATTGTTCACTTCCGATTCAAAGGTAATTAATACATCACCGATCCCACGTTCAACAAAGGAGGTGGTCGCGCCACGGCCGCCAGTATCAAATACTGCCACATTGCCGAGGAACTTTTTCAGGAATTGATCCAGTTCAGCCTGATTATCCTTACCAAAGTTTTTCTGAGCATAACCTAATGCGGCTAAATAAGTGTAGCGGGCATTACCAGAGGTTTTTGGGTTAGGAAATACCAGCTTAACGTCATCTTTAGCTAAATCGCCCCAGTCGCTGATTTGCTTTGGGTTACCCTTACGCACCAAAAATGCAATGGTGGAATAGTAAGGTGAGCTGGCGTTAGGGAGTAATTGTTGCCAATTTTCTGGGATCAATTTACCGCGATCATGGAGAACCTGCACGTCCGTCACTTGGTTAAACGTCACTACATCTGCGGGTAATCCCTGCAGAATCGAGCGCGCCTGTGCCGATGATCCCGCATGGGATTGTTTAATCTCGACGGTTTTACCTGTTTTCTCTTCCCAATGTTTGGCAAAAACCGGGTTGTAGGCATTGAATAATTCCCGTGCGATATCATAAGAGGAATTAAGTAGGGTTTGATCTGCGGCAGCCACATTGAGTGACGTTCCCAGAAAGAGGGTCCCAAGCAGGGCCTTTATCAATTTTACGGGCATTTTAAACTCCTTAATCTGGCAACTTTGTCAGCCTTATGGCACCTAGAGTAATAGAAGTAATTGTTTATAAAAAGCCAGTTGAATAGAACTTATTCGAATAACTATGAGCGAATTATTTTATGCTATAAGCAACATTCACCGTGTTTGTTAGTGGTAACCCTCTTAGAATAGGCTATCGCTTAGCTGTTTTTATCAAGTAAAGGATAACCCTAGTGTCTGACTTTCCGACAATTGAAGCCTGCATCGGGCAAACTCCGCTGGTTCGCTTGCAGCGGCTTAACTGTGGTACTTCCACTGTACTGTTAAAATTGGAAGGTAATAACCCCGCTGGTTCTGTGAAAGATCGTCCTGCACTCAATATGATTATTCAGGCCGAACTTCGCCAAGAAATAAGCCCGGGTGATACGCTTATTGAGGCAACGAGTGGCAATACTGGGATTGCACTGGCGATGGCGGCGGCAATCAAAGGATACAAGATGATCCTGATTATGCCGAATAATTCGACTCAGGAGCGTAAGGATGCGATGCAAGCCTATGGCGCAGAACTCATGCTGGTGGATAATATGGAGACCGCGCGGGATTTGGCGCTGGAGTTACAAACCGAAGGCAAAGGTAAGGTGCTGGATCAATTTAATAACCAAGATAACGCTAATGCGCATTTCCTCACGACAGGTCCTGAGATCTGGCAACAGAGCCAAGGCAAAATCACCCACTTTGTGTCCAGTATGGGGACGACAGGCACTATCATGGGTGTGTCCAAATACCTTAAAAGCTGTAATCCTGAAATTACTATTGTCGGTCTTCAGCCCGCCGATGGCAGTGCTATTCCTGGGATCCGGCGCTGGCCACAGGCGTATTTGCCTGGAATTTTCGACGCATCCCGCGTTGATTTAGTGATGGATATTGAAGAGCAAGATGCAAAAGCCATGGCGAGAACCTTAGCGCGAGAAGAAGGGATTTGTGCGGGAGTCAGCTCTGGCGGCGCCGTATTTGCTGCGCTGGAGATTGCTAAACAATATCCGGGTTCTGTGGTCGTGGCGATTGTCTGTGATAGGGGCGATCGTTATCTTTCGTCAGGGCTTTTTTCCTGAGTCCTAGATTTTTTCGCCCTAGACTTTTGCTTCTAGCGTATTGGACGGTGCGAACTGTTTATCAATAAAAATGGGCGAGATACGCCCATTTTTATCCATTCAGTCGTGATCACTTTTTCGGTGGAAATTGCGCCAAAATCCGGCTTACGGCTTTGCTGGTATCTTGGGCTTTTTCATCGCCGCCAGCATCGAAATCAAAGTTGTCGGTACCTCGCCAAATCAGTTTGTTGGTCTTAGGGTCGACAATATCTATCTGAATAGTTTGAGTTTTGGCTGTATCACTCCCCAGTGGTACGCCTACACTGGTGCCTATTCCAATACCACCCGAACTTCCGAATGTGCCAGTACCTAATCCAATTGATAGTCCTGAATCCTTGGGTTTATCTTGGGTCAGTAAGGCGTAGGTGACATTAAAATCGGGTGACGCTGTATTTTCTACAAAACCCTTTTGAGCCAATTGTTTATTAATTTCTGTTTGGATCCTTTGTGCACTTAGCGGATCGTCCGTCGGTTGTGGTGCCAATTGCGAGAAACTGCTAAGGGCGGCGAAGTCGTAATTGAGATCGTAATCGTTTTTCGGTTTACTGCTGCAAGCGCTTAATAACACTAAAGCGCTCAGTAGCATGACAAGGTAACGGTATCCCATAATAGTACTCCATGTTGTACAAACTCTGTTCAATGTGCCTTGATTAAGGTCGTTCCTGCAAGTACTTTAGATAAGTGTGTTGTATTTTTATCCTAACTTCACCGCGTGCTCATCACAATTAACTTGCGAGTATTACCGCAGAGAAACCTATTATCATGGAACAGTTAGCCTTTTTTGAGATCCCCAGTCCCTGTATCGGTGTGTGTGAAACCGATGCGCGCGGTTACTGTAATGGTTGCCTGCGTAGTCGTGATGAAAGATTCAATTGGTTAACGTTTTCAGATGCGCAAAAATACGATGTCATTCGTCTGTGCACTCAACGTAAACGCCGTCGTCAGTTGGCGATAATGAAAGCAAGGCAAGCGCAAATTGAGCGGGAAAGAGCGGCGTTGAACCCGCAGTTGAATTTTGAGCCTGAGCCCGAAGCCGATCTGGATTTTGGTGGCTTCGAGCTAGATTGATCTATTGAACTCGCTTTTGAATTAGCATGTTGCATTAATGACTACTGTGCGGTTTTCAAATCCCTATTACAGCTTACGCTTTTTCGGCCAGATTAAACTAAATCGGGTATGTTGCGGATCGCTCGTGACACTCACATCCCCTTGATGGCGCTGCATAATACGCTTTACTATCGCGAGTCCTAAACCATGTCCCTTATTGCCATTTTGTACCGATTGACTGCGGTAAAATGGCTCAAATACTTTAGGTAAATCTACCTCGGGTATCGGCTCTCCATCGTTACTCACACTTAGGCTGACCTGTTGTTGCGTTTGATTAATGTCGACATAAATTTCGGTGTAAGCAAAACGTTGGGCATTGGTCAGCAAATTTTGTAGCGCACGCTCTATTAATGCAGGTTCACCAATAAGGGACAAGGAATCAATAGTCGTTTTTAAGGTAATAGGTGTTGGAGTTAAGGCTTCTAGACGTTTAATACTTTGATTTACTAACTGAATTAAATCGTATTCATCCAGTTGGATCCCTTCTCGTTGGGATTCTAAACTGGCATAGGTCAATAGCTCCTGCAGCAGATTTTCCATCTCTTTGATATCAAGCTGCATTTCATTAAGAAAGTCTTGGCGCTTTTGCTCATCAGAATCGGGTTGGCAATACATAGGCATCAAGGCTAGAGCGAATTTGAGCCTTGCTAGTGGTGTGCGGATCTCATGGGATACCGCATTAGATAGGTGTTTCTGGTTCTCTATCAAGGCGCTGATATGACGCGCCATTTCATTAAAAGTATCGGCTAAGGGCTTTACCTGTGAGCGATTAGATAGGCTAATGCGAGTATCCCATTTTGCTTCACCAAACTCCTTTGTGGCCATACGCAGTGTGCTTAAATCCCGTGAAAGTGGCCCAACCCAAATAAGTGCAACAAAGGCGAGGGATAAATAAAAGAATAAAGTGAACAAGTTACGTAAATTAGATCTAGGGTCAATATCTAAAGGCCCAGCCATTAATACTTGCTCACCCACCATAATAAATTGAAATTGCTCACCATCACTGGTTGTGGTGGTGACCACTTGATTTGGGCTGAGTAGTTGATCCTTCGCGAGGGCTATTTGGTCTATATCGAGTAAGTGTAGTGGCATAACCGGATTGCTCGGCAGCGCCTCAAGGTACAGATTACGCGTATCTTGAGGAAGCTGGCTGAGTAACTGGGCTAGCGCAACAAGTGGCGCATCTAATGCGTTGTTATCGTCCACATTTTTTTGCCATAGGCTGTCGAGTGTCCAGCCTATGCCAAGAATGCCCAGGCTCAATAACAAATATAAGCTGATAAAGAGACGTTTCACGTAGCGACTTAGCTATTCCAAGCTTCTGGGGCGAAGAGGTAACCTTGTCCCCAAACGGTTTTTATTCTAAAAGGGGTCTCAATATTATCGTTAAGTTTTTTACGAAGTCTTGAGATCCGCACATCAATTTTTCGGTCTTTGCCGTCAAAGTCAATATTGAGTAGTAACTGGTAAATGTACTGGCGACTGAGCACTTGTCCAGCCTGTGAGGCCAGCAACCATAACAACTCAAATTCATGGCTTGTTAAATCGACTTCTTTATCGTCAAGTCGAATGGCGTGCGTATGGGGATCTATACTCAGTTTGCCAAAGGTTAAACAGTGGGATTCGGCTTGCGGCGGTTGGTTTTGGCGGCGTAGTAAGTTGTTAATTCGTGCAACTAATAGCGCGGGATCGACGGGTTTTACCACATAGTCATCGGCCCCGAGCTCTAGACCTTTTATTTGATCTTCCGTCGAACCAAGAGCACTCATCAGCAGTATTGGACCTGCAAAATAGTCGGGTAATCTTTCACATAGGCTAAGGCCATCCATACCGGGCAACATAATATCTAACAGTATAATATCGGGCTTATAGTTGATTAACCGAGTTAATACCGTGTCGCCGCGGCGTTCCACTTCGACATGCATGCCATGGGATTTTAAGTAGTCGACAATTAAATTTGCCAGACGGACATCGTCTTCAACCAATAACACTCTATGGGATGCTTGTGGGCTAGTCATTAAAATAAACTCCAAGGGTTACGGTAACGTCTGCGCACCTGAGGCTGCGAAGCTGACGTGATTTTAAGTTTGGCACCTGCCAAGGTTTGGTTGCTCTCTTTACTCACCATGACAAATTGAATATCAGTCAAGGTGCTTACCTTTATGCTTATAGTGTGTTGATTGAGCGAATCATTACACCATTTTGGATAGGCTGGATTGTCGGATAAAATACAAATTAGCTCATTGTGAGAAAGCTCCCAGCGCAATTCCACCTTGATTTCACAGGCTTGGTCATCATTACTGGTGATGCAAATTTCCGGTGTTACCCTAAGACTGGTGATCTTATTAGATTTTGCCTGTGCGCCATTGTTACCCATTAAACCGAGGCTTAGAGCTAACACACAAAGCAACCTAATTCGACAGGGAGTCACTAATGCTAAAACCTATAGGCTGCGCCAACAAAATACGTGCTGCTGTAGTCTTCATCAAGCAAGGGACTGGCGGCAATTTCATTGGCAATTTGAGTGTAACGAACTGCCAATAGCAGATCCCAATTGTCTGTTAATATATAGCGTGCCGTTACTTCTGCACCTTTATTCCAACCTGAGCTAGCTTGATACTTTTGGCTCCAATAGGCATTTTCACTGGGGCGAATGCCATAGTAATAGTCCACTACATTTTGACTCTTCCAATCCAAAACTAGCGATAAATCGAGAATCCATCGATTTACATTCCAACCATACGTCCACTTTATTTGTGCCTCTGAGCCAGAGTGCACACTGAACATATCATGGGAATATGCCAACCTGATTGTACCTAATTGACTATAAATAAAGGCTTCAACACCACCCAGTACTGCAAAGTGACGTGATTCTAATGAATTAAAGACGGGTTCAGGTTCACTGCTAAGTGCGGGGCGCTCTGTAAAACTGGTTGCGGTTTGCGAGCTGCGATCAAGAAATATATTAGAGGGGTCCCAGCGATAGAAATAGGCTCTGTCCAAGCTATAGCTTGTCACTAAATTAACACTAAAATGCTCCTGCTCAGTCAAACTGTAGCCGATATTACCGTTATCGAAAAACCAACGCTCGCCGTAGTAAGCGACCGTTGGGATAAAGAATACAGGAATATCGTCAAAATCTTTTAATGGATTGGTTTTTTGCCCCCATCCAATTGCTACACCTAAATCCCAATTTCGCATTTCAATACATTCATGTTTCGTCGAGCATGACTCTTTCGCCATTCCTATAAAAGGGATGCCGAGGGTAGTTAGCAAGATCAGTAAAATACGATACATTTGAACGTTACGGGTCGAAGTAGTGATAATTTGGAAAGAGATTAGCATTTTATGCTTAATTCGACAGAGGTTTCAGCTGCTGAGATGCAAAATGATACAGATATCAAATAATAACTGAAGTGTGGAACCCGCAATTTATTGAAATACATGGTCAAAGTACTAAGCGCTTAGTTTGCGGGTGGTTATGCGGTAATACAATATGTTAAGCGTTATGACTGTTTGTGGGTAAAATAGTGACTATATGGATGCGACAAGTGGTGTATTTGAACCAGTTTAGCAAGGATAGAGTGCCATTCAATGGGGTGAATGGCACGGCAGAAAGCAGTGAAAGCAAGATCACGCGAAAGGAAGCTGTGAGTCAATCTTAGTTGAGTTCTTTAATGGTTTGATAGCCCAATTCAGTCAATTGATCGTTCACACAATCGAGTACGTATTGTGGTAATTCGGCGTTTTCGATCTGATCCTCTGATGCCATCTGTTGGCATACTTCAGTCAGCTGAGCTACGTCGGATGCCGATGCCGGTGGTAGGGTTGATTCATCGGCAAAGGGGGCGAAACTGACTAATGCCGACAGAGTGATAACAGCTGATAACTTCTTCATTTTATTTCCTTTAGTTATTGATTGTTAACAACAGACTAAGATTTGTCCTCTTAATTTTATGCGTCAACAGCAGCAATTTATCACTGCTATTATTTTTTAGATATAAATAATTTTTAGCTAATTTTGCTGAATCCATTTTTCCGCGCGTGGCTTGTAAATATCCCCCAATGTTAAGGGGATTTATTCTCCGTCACTACACAGATATTTGTCATCGAACTGTCAAACCAAAATCAGTCCACTGACAACGGTGAGCATTCATCGTCATGCCTTAACAAATCTTCTTGGATATGCCGTTCATACTCGTGTTTGTTTTATTGAGTCGGTGTTGCGCGGAAAGTTCCACCTGCTACCGTTGCGTAGTCGTTACTATTTTGTCAAAAGTGCAGTTTATGTCACTCTTCTTTCTTTATTGGGATGAAGTTAATAAATTTACCTCTTTAAGCTTAAGCTCGGCCTTATATTTTGTAAGGCTTAAAAAGCAAATTATGAGCTGCTGCAAATATCAAGAATAAATCGCGATATGACGCATGTTTTTGCAGAAAATTATGGTAGTTAATTGAATCTAAAAAGAATATTTATCACTTAAAATTTAAAAATACTAATGTATAAATTTTTTTAATTATAAGCATTTGATATTTAGTGGTTATTTTATGTTTTGTTGATATTTAAATCTTTACATTGCGAGTATTGTTTATGTCTACTAGAATGCGCCGCTTGCTAAAATAGATAAGCTTAGCGCATGTTTTTAATATATTGATTTAAATCAAATTAATAAATTCTCTAGGAGATCGGTAGTGTCGACAAAACTGGCTAATCCAGCACCATTAGGTTTAATGGGCTTTGGTATGACGACGATTCTGTTAAACATCCATAATGCGGGATATTTCCCTATTGATTCAATGATCTTAGCCATGGGGATATTTTATGGTGGCATTGGTCAAGTCATTGTTGGCATTATGTGTTTTATGCGCGGGGATACCTTTGGAACCACGGCTTTTACATCCTATGGATTGTTTTGGTTAACCCTTGTTGGATTAATTCTTATGCCCAATGCTGGCGTTGCGGCGAGTCCAACGTATTTTATGGGATGGTATCTGACGCTTTGGGGGGTATTTACGGCGTTTATGTTTGTGGGTTCACTGCGATATCCAAGGGCTAAGCAATTTGTTTTTGGTTCACTTACCGTGTTGTTCTTCCTACTCGCCGCTCGAGATTTTACGGGTAATGCTTTAATTGGCACGATTGCAGGCTTTGAGGGCATTATTTGTGGTGCCAGTGCGATTTACTTTGCGATGGCGCTGGTGATAAACAATGAATATGGTCGTACTATTCTACCGATTGGTGAGTTGAAAAAATAACGATCAGGGACGGGGCTATCGACAACAGGCTGATGAAAATCAGCCTTTTTTCTGTTCAGTTTTTGGCTTTTATGTAAGCGATAGCTGAGTTATCTAGACTGCTTGAAGAGATATAACTGGTTCCTGCTTTATGGGTGATCAAAAAACCTTTTTCAGTTTCGTTAATGCGATATATATCCGTCCATAGTATTTGGCTATTCACATACTGTGATTGAGTGCGAATGCCCTGTTCATCAATCGTGAGAGTAACGTCATTACTAGCCGCTTTACTTATCATCTGACGCATAAGCCACCAAGCTTTATGGTATTTCACATTCAGCGCTTCGATAACACCTAGTCCGACAAAAAAGTATGCAAGATATAAGTTGATATCAGTAAATATCAGCGCAATGCCGATAAATACCAGTCCAATCCCTTTGTAGTAGGGTTTGAGTGTGGGATCGGGGACGACAGATTGGGTATAACATTCATCAAAATGTGCTTTATCCAAAATATAAGTCGTGGAATAGGAATAGGGTGTAGTCATAGTTTCATCAAATTAAGATCTCGCTTTGTGGCAGCTAGTGTAACGATTCGTGATCTTAAAGTAACTATTACCGTTTTGTCGTCTTTTGTTTTCAGGCTCGGTGGGCTGGAAATTAGCTAATTTAAGCCCACTGAGCCTGAAAAACTCAACCATTGCGTACGCGGTTGCGGTCTATTTTTATTGATATCGATGGTTTGATAGCAATACAGTTGTTCGTCGTAGCATTCAGATTAATAACGGTTTCGCTCTGCGGGAATATCACTTAAATACTCCACAAACTCCACTTCAAACCCATGGGCGTCGAAGAAGTAAATATTGCGCCGATAGGGGTCTTCCATGCCATCTTTGGCAATGGGGAATCCAGCTTGGGTTAATCTTGCTATCACGGCATCCAAGTTGTCAGTCACAAAGGCAAAATGTGCGAGGCCTATTTGATGACCAGCCAAATCGCGGTTTTCACCTTCACCATTGTCACTAAAAGCAATGTATTGATAATCATCGCCAAAATGAATCCAATTACGGGGTTTGCCGTACCAAGTGCCCTTATCACCCCCGCGAACACGCCAGTGGGGAAAAGCCGCTTGATAAAAGCGCAGTGCTGCGGGGATGTCGTCTACCACTAAGTTGATATGTTCTAATTGCATCATAATGCGTTCCTTGTAATGATTTTAGTCGGTTGATTGTGGTTAAAATCTCAAGCCGCTCACATACCGTAACAGTATTCCTGCTGCTTTGGGTACGGCTGATTGGCATGTCGCTCACGAATGGGGGCAAGTGCTTGGGCATATTGATGCAGCATATGTAGGCTGTATTGCACTCTTTCCCTGAGTGCGATATCACGGACGCCCTCGGGAATGGCATTGAGCACGTTGCTGACATTGCGAATGATTAAGTGATCGGGAATGGGCACTAATTTATTGTTTTTGAGTGCATTCATCTTCACTTCAACGATCGGATAAGTACCGCCAATGCCACTCGATACTGAAATCAGCAGGGTGGGTTTATGGGCGGTTTCTTCGCGAGTACACATCAACAAAAAGTTTTTCAGTAGCGGGGAAGCCATGCCACCCCACTCAGGCGTGATCAGCACTAACGCATCGGCTTCATCGACTCTTTGTTCTATTTCTGGCCAGTGCTCACCCTTGTTGTCCTCCTCGCCATCCCAGAAGGGTAGATTAAACTGGCATAACTCTAAGTGATGTATCGTGTCGTAACCCATTGCATGCGGCGACGAAAAACTACTTTCGGCGATATAACGGGCGACTTTTGCACTCTGAGAATCGGGCCTTTGGCTGGTGCTGATGATGAGTAATTTCATTAAGTAAACCTATTTGTTTATAAATTATTTATAAGGTAATTACTTTATTTAATTTTGTAAATACTAAAGTAAATAAAAAAGTTTATTTATTATTGTGGAAAATAAGCAGATTAAGGGATAATGCCAGAGTCAAAAGTGCGGAGGTTGGATGAAAACCACTGATAAAATCCTTCAATTACTTAAATTACGTGGCCCATTAACGGCTAAAACCCTAGCAGGGGAATTAGCACTAACGACTATGGGGGTACGTCAGCATCTTCAAGCCCTAGAGGACACTGGAGATGTAAATATTGAAGACCGAATTGAGGGGCGTGGTCGCCCAACTCGTTACTGGGGATTAACGGCGCAGAGCCAACATCATTTTGTGGATCGCCATGGGGAGTTAACGGTACAACTTATTGATTCCGTAAAAATGATCTTTGGAGATAACGGATTGGATCAACTTATCAGCCATAGAGAGCACAGTGCCTTTGTGGAGTATCGCGCTGCAATGGCCGGAACAACTGATGTACCTAGCCGTCTTGCTGTGTTAGTTGAACTGAGATCGCGTGAAGGTTATATGGCAACCCAAGATGAAGCTGATGGTGCCTATTGGTTGCTGGAAAACCATTGTCCTATATGTGCGGCGGCAACTCGCTGCTTGAATTTTTGCCGCTCAGAACTGCAATTATTCCAGCAACTATTTGCGGATATCGCCACAGTGAATCGAGAAGAACATATTATCGAAGGTGCACGCCGTTGTGCTTATCGAATGGTTCCACTCAGTCCCCAAGTACCTTAAAGGCCATTTTTAAGGATGTATATTTCTGTGATAGTTAGTTCTTTTTTATGATTTTGAGGCGATATGCAATCTAAACGTGGTCGACTCGATAGATATGTGAGTGTGAAGGCGAATATTCCCCGCAAATCGGTGCGCGATTTACTGCTATCAGGGCGTGTACGAGTGGATGGTGAGATTGTTAAAGATATGGACAGACAAGTAGATGAGTTCTCCCATATTCAGCTTGATGATCAAATTTTACAGGCCAATACCCCCGTTTATGTCATGTTGCACAAGCCTGTTGGTGTGGTGAGTGCCACTAAGGATAATCAACATAAAACCGTAATTGAACTACTCGCCTGCGAACATCGCCATGGGTTGCATATCGCGGGTCGACTGGATTTAAATTCTTCTGGATTATTACTGCTGACTAACGATAGTCGATGGTCCGAGGCGCTTATGTCACCAACACAAAAAGTAGATAAAGTGTATCGTGTTACCCTTACCAATCCCCTAACGCACGAATACATAACTGCATTTGCCGATGGTATGTATTTTGGTTTTGAAGAGATTACGACGCAACCCGCAAAGTTGGTTATCCTCGATCCCCATGTGGCTGAAGTCACGTTAAAAGAAGGGAAATACCATCAAATCAAGCGCATGTTTGGTCGATTTCGTAATCCTGTGATGGGTCTTCATCGGTTATCGATTGGCGATATAGTGTTGGATGAACAGCTTCAACCCGGTGAGAGCCGAACTCTCACCGCAGCAGAAATTGCTTCTATAAAAATTTAAGCTTAGCGCCGATTTCATATTAAAGTTTAACGGCGCAGACTTGACTGCTGCATACTGCTGGCAAGATTTGTCAGATTGATGACTGACTCACTTAACTCCGAAGCTGAAGAAAATTTTACCCTAGATACAAAAAAACCTCGCTAAGCGAGGTTTAAATGTTGGTACAGATGAGAGGACTTGAACCTCCACGCCCTTGCGAGCACCAGCACCTGAAGCTGGCGTGTCTACCAATTCCACCACATCTGCATTGGTATTCGGGAGTTAACCGAATTAAAACTTGAATTGCAATTTGGTACAGGTGAGAGGACTTGAACCTCCACGCCCTTGCGAGCACCAGCACCTGAAGCTGGCGTGTCTACCAATTCCACCACATCTGCATTGGTATTCGGGAGTTAACCGAATTAAAACTT
>NZ_JAKILG010000013.1 GCF_023283765.1 Shewanella profunda
AGTGTTCAAACAGTGACATAGGGAATAGGTCGTTAGCATAACATGCTTGCTCTGATCCTGTTTAAGCCTAAAAGTTTCCGTTAGTTAACAAAGTATGATCCCGCCCTGCCTGCGCAATGACCTCTGCAGCATTAACTGCCGCTTGCAGTGGCTGATTAATACTATTAGACAACATAAAAGAAATCACAATCGCAATGATACTGGCAATAATGACCGTAAAAATTACTAACCAAAAATTACTGTCATATTCTGCAATGGATGCTAAACGAGTTTCATCGGAGAATTTTTTATTTATAGCAACAAGTTCTCTTAGTTCTTTAACCAAAACATCAGCTATTGAATAGAGTTGAGGGAGTGTCCCTTTAGCGTCTTCTAATTGACCTGCCATTGCTGATGCGATTAATTTTTCCAGCTCTTCGTAGTAGGAATTTCTAGCTTTATTAAATGCACTATATATTTGCCTTTCTTCATCAATAGAGATCAAACTTTCATATTCCCTGCTGTATTTATCAACCTCTTGCTGAATCTCTCTGATTGAATCGACACTTTGTTGGCGACTCTCTTGGGTATCACTCTGCAATAGACGTAAGGTAGATATCCGAACCCGCATTAGGTTTGCATTAAGCTCACCTAAGCTCATGATTGATGGGAGTAAATTGGTTTCAACAGTATTGGCATTATGACGAATAGTCTTCATTGATGAAATTGATAATCCACTCAAACCAATGAGCAGTAAAATCATTAGTGAAAAAGCAATTAATAGGCGGGCTTTAATATTTATCGTCCTTAACATACTCGGTTACCTTCTATTCATAGGAATGATTCATTTCATCTAGTAGCATATACCGCTGATATTGCTACTAAATGATAGTTTTTGCTCCTTATTATAGATGATGAATACGGTATAAGACCAATTAATAACTCCCATAGCTAAAAGCACGACAATATTATGTTGCAATGTCAGGTGCTAACAGAATAATCGAGAGTGAGTAGCAAATTATTGATTTTGTATTTAACAATAGCTGAATAACATTAACATTATTTTTATCTAGCTAATGTTTGTTGATCGGTTAACGCATTATTAAAGGCTGGAAATCCCTCTGCTGACCAGGATATAGCGCGGTAGTAGGTATGGCGATTACCATCGGTTAACGGCGTACCTTGAAGCTCAAGGTAATTGCGCGCATGGTAGAACATCAACTCAGTTTTACCATCCTCAGCAAGAACAAAGCTATTATGCCCTGGGCCAAAGCGATTAAGTGCGGGATCAGTGGTAAAAACGGGATCCAAAACTTTATGCCAGTTGTTGGGATCGAGCAGATCAGCGTCTTGCTCCGCCCAAAGGAGTCCTATGGCATAACGATCATCGGTCGCACTGGCAGAATAAGTGACAAATACTTTACCGTTTTTCACCAATACCGCGGCGCCTTCATTGACTTTAAAGCCCAATCTTTCCCAACTGAGCAAAGGCTCACTGATGATTGCTTCTTGTGGTGCTGCCTCTGTGGGCGACAGCATTTTGGCAATCACCAGTCCCGTATTGTAGCTTTTGGCATCGTCCTGCTGCGCCCATATAAAATAGCCCTGCCCGCCAACACTAAAGCTGGTGGCATCTAAAGAAAATCCATCCCGTGCGGTTTTTAAACGGCCAAGCTCTTTCCAATCGCCCTTCATGGGATCCTCACCTTCGAGTCCCAATACAAACATGCGGTTATGAAAACGCCGATCTTTATCACTGGCGGCGTAATAGATATACCAGCGGCCATCAATTTTATGCAGTTCTGGCGCCCAAATGTCGATACTCATTGGCCCAAAATCATGTTTACGCCAAATGATCCTGGGCTTAGCTTGACTTAAACCTTGGATATTAGCGGCATGACGCAGTTCTATGCGATCAAACTCGGGCACAGATGCGATAAAGTAATAGCTACCATCATCGGCTTTTATTACCCAAGGATCGGCGCGGCGCTCAATAAAAGCAGAATGTTGAACCGTACTTGGCAGACTGACTTGAGGTTGGTGAAGCTCAAGGACTGGCACGGCATTCGCGGCACCAGCAGCACACACAGTGAACATAGTCGCGCTAATAAGGGTAGACAACACGCCAGTTTTTGCTTTAGTCGCTCTTTTTACTTTAGTCAGTGGGGTTATGTTATCCATGGCTAGCTTTGCGTCCGTTCAAGAGTTTCTGTAACACGATGAAGAAAAACAGCAATAAGCCAATCACTATCTTGGTCCACCAACTGCTTAAGGTGCCATCGAAGGTAATGTAGGTCTGGATAACCCCCATCAAAAACACCCCAAGTACAGTACCTAACACAAAACCGCTACCGCCGGTGAGCAAAGTACCACCAATCACCACGGCAGCAATGGCATCGAGCTCTACGCCAACCGCCCCAAGGGCATAACCAGAAAAGGTATAGAAGGTGAAAATAATCCCCGCCAAAGTAGCGAGAAAACTGCTAAGGGCGTAAATGCTAATGGTGGTTTTTGCAATCGAAACCCCCATTAACTCGGCCGACTGAGCATTACCGCCGAGTGCATATACATTTGTACCAAAACGACTGTAGTGCATCATGATGGCAATGATTGCAAAAAATAGAATAAAAATCAGTGAGCTTACATCGAGCGAACCATGACCAGGTAAGGCAATACTCAAATCGGCTATCGCATCATAAAACGGATGATCAATCGCTATCGACTCTTCACTCACCGTTGTGGCAATACCGCGGGCGAGAAACATCCCCGCTAGAGTTACAATAAAGGGCTGCAACTTATAGACATGAATGATAGTGCCCATCAGTGCGCCAAAGAGCGTGCCTAAGGGTAAGATAAGTGCAAATGCGAGCAGCGGATGCCACTGATATTGCGTAATTAACACACTACTGAGTACACCACTTAAAGCAATCACAGAGCCTACGGAGAGATCAATACCACCCGAGATAATCACTAGGGTCATCCCAAGTGCAGTGATCAATAGAAAAGCATTATCACGGAATAGGTTAGTCACCACTCGAGCGCTGGCAAAACCCTCAAATTGTAGCGACCCTATCAGGAACATGACCAACAGCAAGGAGGCCGTGATCCACAATGGAATAAAACGTTTAGACATCATTTCTTGTCTCCAACCTTTGTGCCCTTGAATACGCGTAATTTAAATAAGCCAGACAACTGACGTCTGAATTTTTCCGACTGCAATAAAAGTACGGTTAAGATCACTATGGCTTTGATCAACAGATTAAATTTGGCGGGTAAACCACTGACAATAATCGTTGTGGCTAAGGTTTGAATGATAAGAGCGCCAATGATTGACAAAAACAGAGAGAAGCGCCCACCCGTTAATGCCGCACCACCAATCACCACCGCTAAAATGGCATCGAGTTCGAGCCACAATCCCGCGTTATTGGCGTCTGAACCTTGGATATCGGCGGTGCTTATCATACCGGCTAAGGCCGCACATAGGCCTGCAATTGCATAGGCGAATAGTTTGATGGATTTGTCGTTTATCCCAAGATAGCGGCTCGCCTTAGCATTACAACCAACGGCTTCAATAAAGAGTCCAAGAGCCGTTTTACGCAGCAACAATTGGGTCAATACCAGCATGCCAATGACAATCCAAATCGGCATAGGTAATCCTAAAAACTGCCCGACACCAATGGCAGCAAAGCCTTGATGTTGGAACGTGACTATCTGTCCTTGGTTAATAAGCTGAGCAACACCACGTCCCGCAACCATCAGGAGTAACGTGGCAACAATCGGCTGGATCCCTAAAAAACTCACTAACGTACCATTAATGCAGCCCGCCATTAATCCCACGACAAGACCGGCAAGAACCACAGTACCAAGGCCAATATCCGGTAATAGTAAGAGGTTTGCGCATACTGCCCCGGCGATTGCCATCACAGCGCCAACGGAAAGATCAATCCCACCAGTAGCAATCACTAGACTCATGCCAATGGCGAGCAGTGCAACAGGTGCACTGCGGTTTAAAATATCAATTAAGGATCCATAAAGCCGGTCATCTTGATAGGCAATATGGAAGAAACTGCTATCAATAAAGAGGTTTGCCAGTAACAGTAAGGCCAGTGCTAACAGCGGCCAGAGATACCGACCAAAGGACGTAGACTTACCCGCTTGATAGCGATCATTGGGTGTGTTACTGCTGGTTTGTTGACTGTTTGGCATCTCAATCAAAGCCTCGGATGACATCATTTCTACTGAGGTTTTCATCTATCCCTCCGCAATGGCTTGCATAACGTGTTGTGAGGTAAGTTCAGAGCCCGATAATTCACGCACTGCATATCGGTCGCGCAATACCACTACTTTGTTGGAAAAGGCGACCAGTTCATCAAGCTCAGATGAAGCAACCAGTAACGACATACCGTCATCACATAAGGTTCTAATCAGCTTGATAATTTCGGCGTGAGCACCAATATCGATACCGCGAGTCGGTTCATCTAATACAAGGAGAATGGGTTCAATGGCGAGCCAGCGAGCTAAAATAACTTTTTGTTGATTACCGCCACTGAGTTGCTCAATGGGTTTATCTGCATCTGGGGTCGCTATCTGTAACTTATCGATAAAAAATTGGGCGATTTCCTGCTGCCTTGTCTTTGACAAACAGCGCCACCATCCTACCCTCGCCTGCAATGCCAGAATGATATTCTCGCGGATCGACAGCGGGCCGATAATGCCATCGACCTTACGATCCTCTGGACACAGTGCAATGCCCGCATTAATCGCATCTACTGGGTGCGAAAGATGGAGCTTTTTACCCGCAAGGTGAATACTGCCACTATCGAGCAAATCGAGCCCAAATACCGCATTACACACCTCACTACGCCCTGAACCCAACAGTCCAGCAAGCCCAACGGCTTGACCTTTAGGAACTGTTAAATTCATCGATTGAATTGACCCTTTAACCGACACGCCCTCAAGGGACAAGAGTACGGCTGAAGTGCCGTTTGATGTTTGTTCCGCAGAGGTTTTTTCGACTAAATGCTGCTGTAATGAGCGCCCGAGCATGGCTTCGATAAGCTGAGGTTGTGGCAGTTCAGATGTCAGGTATTCACCGATAAAACGACCATTTCGCAACACTGTGATACGGTCGCTAATTTGATAAACCTGATCGAGAAAGTGCGTAATAAACACTATCGCGACACCCTTTTGCTTGAGCTGGTTCAAAATGCCAAACAGCACTTGTACCTCATCGGCATCCAAACTCGCCGTTGGCTCATCTAGCACTAGGACTTTAGCCGACATAGCTACGCCTCGGGCAATTGCAATAAGTTGCTGAACAGCAATGGAATAACTCGATAACGGCGCACTCACATCAATATCGAGCTTAAATTGCGTCAGTACAGTGCGTGCATCGGCATACATTTTCTGAAAATGGATCAAACCAAAGCGTTTTGGCTCGTGGCCCAAAAATAAATTTTGCGCCACGGTAAGGTTAGGTACCAGATTGACCTCCTGATACACAGTGCTTATGCCGATCTTTTGGGCCTCAATAGGCGTATTAAAATGCTGTTTTTCATTTAGAAAAATGATTTCGCCACCATCTTTCGATTGTGCGCCAGTCATCACTTTTACTAAGGTAGATTTACCCGCACCATTTTCACCTAATAAGGCGTGAACTTCCCCTGAAAATAACCGTAAATTCACCTCTTCTAGTGCTTTTACGCCCGGATAATGTTTACTGATATTCTTAAGTTCTAAGATAAGGCTCATAGAGCATCTCCCCAAGAAACTGTCTATCGCGGATTATTACAGGCGACGTTTTTCATATTCGGCTGCTGCGGTTTCTTGAGTGAATACATCACCTGTTGTACTGATAAGCTTAGGCAGATCTTTATTTCCCTTAAGGAAAGCATCAATCGCATCGAAAGCAGGACCACCTAAATATGGACTCAATTCGACCGTTGCATTAACGTCACCATCAGCCATCGCTTTGAAGTAATCAGGTACACCATCAACAGAGACAATTAAGATATCTTTACCTGGTTTAAATCCTGCTTCTTTAATGGCTTGTACAGCACCTAATGCCATTTCATCGTTATGTGACCAAACGGCACACAGCGCTTGACCATTCTGTGCTTTTAGAAAACCCTCCATCACTTCTTTACCCTTAGCGCGGGTAAATTCCCCTGTTTGACTACGCACAATTTTGGCATTCGAGTAATTAGCAATGACGGCATTAAAACCTGCAGCGCGATCGATAGCGGCAGTCGCACCGACTGTGCCCTGTAACTCAGCAATCGCACAGTTACCTTCGGTTTTATCCATTAACCACTGCGCTATTTTGCGGCCTTCTTCGGTAAAGTCTGAGGCAATACGGGTGAGAAACAGTGAGTCATCATCAACCTTAATATTACGGTCAACAATGACAACGGGGATATTCGCTCGCTTGGCTTCCTTAAGCACGGGTTTCCAGCCCGTTTCAACGACGGGCGCGATAATAATCGCATCGACACCTTGGGCGATAAAGCTACGTACAGCCTTGATTTGGTTCTCTTGTTTTTGCTGAGCATCGGCAAACTTTAAGTCAATTCCCCGTTGTTTTGCTTCCGCTTTTACCGCCTCACTAAAACTGGTTCGCCAGCCACTTTCTGAGCCCACCTGCGAAAAACCTACCGTGGTCGCAAAGGCACAACTGGCTCCTATTGCCCATAAACTGAATACTGAAACTAGTGTATAATTTTTCATTTTTATTCCCTTATTAAATTTTAATAACAGCAATCCCCAGACCTTCTTAATGCAGAAGATCAAACTCAATTAAACTAATATGACTAATCCGTTATATAACTCGCGTGTTATATAACCTATAAAATTAGATATTTTTAAATTTATGCACCGTTATTTGTTTATAGCGCTTATTTGGCTCTAACATGACACTCGGAAAATGATCAATATTGACAGCATTAGGATAACCATGGGTTTCTAAACATAAACCTTGATATTGATTTAAAGGTTTTCCATTATTATCAAGCCTAGTGCTATCTAAAAAATTACCACTATAAAATTGCACGCCTAATTCTGTGGTACTGATTTCCATTTCACGCCCTGAGATAGGTTCGATTAACGTGGCGATGGTTTTTAAGCTTGAGGTATTATCTAGATCCTTCGCCATCACAAAATAGTGGTCATAACCGTTACCCAATTTATGAATATCCTGAGAGATGGGTTTTATTTGGCGAAAATCGAAGGGGGTATCATCCACTAAAATCAGTTCACCCGTAGGAATTTGCTCAGTATTAAGGGCTAAAACATGACTCGCATTAAGTTGCAAGTTGTGGTTTAAAATGCCGTTTTGCTTATCGGATGCGAGATTCCAATAGGCGTGATTTGTTAAGCAGACGGGTGTAGTTTGGTCAGAGAGTGCATCATAAATTAGGGTTAACTCATTACTTTCGCTAAGGCGATATTCAACTTTTACTGACAAATTACCCGGATAACCTTGGTCACCATCAGGACTTTGTATCCTAAAGATAGCGGCGACAGCATCGGAATATTGCTCCGTTTCACATTGCCAAATACAGTGGCTTAAGCCTTGTGGACCGCCATGAAGTTGATTATTGCCTTCATTCGGGGTTAATACAATGGTTTGACCCTTTAAAGAAAACGCCGCACCACCAATCCGATTTGCAACGCGGCCTGCAGTAATACCAAAATAATAAGGGTTTATTGCCCAATCTTGAATATTTTGATAACTCAAACTGAGATCAATGGTTTTATCTTCTTTTCCATAGAGTTTTACAGACCAAATACTCGCACCATAGTTAGATAGCACCACTTCCAAACCATGACTATTGGTTAATGTAATTAACTGCAACGGTGCGGGAAAGGCGCTATGCGTTAATTGTTGTGTAGAGATAGAGAGTGCCATATGAGTGCTTTCACCTTTTATATTAAGTTTTCTCAGCACTCATCCTCAGCTATCTATCTAAGATAATGACGACTTAATAAACAAATACTTTATTGTTAATGATTAAATCCAACCACCGTCTACAATAAAATTTTGTGCTGTGCAGAGTTTGCTATCATCGGCCGCCAGAAATAACGCCATAGCGGCAATATCTTCAGGCATTACATATTCTTTAATACATTGATTATCTTCAATATGTTTTGCCGTATCCTTATCAACCCAGTGAGTTAATTGACGCTTAGTCATCACCCAACCTGGAGTCAACGTATTAATTCGAATTCTATCTTTACCTAAATCTGCGGCGAGCCCGCGAGTCAGTCCCATCGCTCCTGCCTTAGAGGCGGTATAACCTGCCATACCGGACTGGCGATTATGCCAACTCATTGAACCTAAATTGATCACTGAGCCGCCACCAAGATGTTGCATTTGTGGTCTTACCGCTTGCACAGCAAAAAAATAATGGCGCAAATTGGTATTTAAGCAGTGATCCCAATATTCGGGGGTCACTTCATCTATGCTATGACGCTCGTCGCAGGCGGCGTTATTAATCAATACTGCAATGGCTCCAATATCCTGCTCTATCTGAATGACGACGTTTTTTAGCGCCTCAATATCAACCAGATCACAGGGATAAAATTTCAATATGGCATCGGGCATGCTTGCCAATAGACTGTTAACGAGTTGATTTGACTCCTTTACCAGTATGTCGACGAATGCGACTTTCGCGCCCTGCTCTAAAAATGCTCTCACTAAGCAGGCGCCAATACCCGTACCGCCACCACTGATAAAAATGGTTTTCCCTTCCAAACTCGGGTATTGATTACTCAACTTCATAACTCAACCTTTATTAAAATAATTATTTGGTTTTATTATAAAAGAAAAAGTGTTCATGTTTAATGGGAATGTGCCGGAATATCAGCACCCCTACATCCCACTAGAAAATCAAAATCACACCCTTCATCGGCCTGCAACACTCTTTCCCTAAAAAGGGATAAATAACCACTGCTGACAGGAATTTGCTTAACCAAGGCGAATTTCGCTAATCGATTAGCTAATTCTTCGTCACTTATCTCTAGTTGCAGTACGCCAGCAAAAGTATCGAGCGCGATCACATCACCGTTTTGTACCGCGGCTAGAGGACCTAAGTCCTGGGACTCGGGGGTAACATGCAATACTACGGTTCCAAATGCAGTACCACTCATTCGAGCATCCGAAATCCTAACCATATCTTTAATCCCTTGTTTCAAAAGCTTAGGTGGCAATCCCATATTGCCGACCTCGGCCATACCCGGATATCCCTTAGGGCCGCAATTTTTGAGCACCATGATGCTCGTTTCATCAATCGCGAGTTCTGGATCATTTATTCGTGCGTTGTAATCATCAAAACTCTCAAACACAACCGCTTTACCACGGTGTTTCATTAGGTGTGGACTCGCGGCCGAAGGCTTAATCACTGCGCCACGAGGGGCTAAGTTCCCCTTTAATACTCGAATGCCACCATTTTCGACTAAAGGTGCATCTATGCTCATGATGACCTCTTGATTGTAACAAGGTGCATCCACCACATTTGCCCAGAGGGTTTGACCATTCACTGTTAAGGTGTCTTTACTCAATAAATTATGGCTAAAGAGTTCTTTTAACACTGCGGGTAAACCACCTGCATAGTAAAAATCCTCCATCAAATACTGACCCGAAGGCTTAAGATTGACTATCGTCGGCACATCATAGCCATACGACCAATCATCCAGTGACAAATCAACCCCTATTCGCCCCGCAATGGCTTTTAAGTGGATAACCGCATTGGTCGAGCCGCCAATCGCCGCATTGGTTTTTATCGCATTGATAAATGCCTCACGCGTGAGCACTTTTGAGAGGGTTAAGTCTTCATATACCATATCAACAATGCGCATTCCTGACATATGGGCTAAAACATAACGTCTTGAATCAACAGCAGGAATAGCCGCATTTTGTGGCAAACTTGTGCCTAAACTTTCTGCCATACAGGCCATAGTCGATGCCGTTCCCATGGTATTGCAGGTGCCAGTTGAACGTGACATATCGGCTTCGGCATTCATAAATTCTGCAAGGCTTATGTTGCCTGCTTTATATTCTTGATGCAGTTCCCACACTAAGGTGCCCGAGCCCACATCTTTACCCTTATGCTTACCATTTAGCATAGGCCCGCCCGTAACGACTATGGTAGGCAAATTACAACTGGCAGCACCCATCAATAGCGCTGGCGTTGTTTTGTCACAACCGACTAAGAGCACTACACCATCAATCGGATTGCCTCGAATGGCTTCTTCAGTATCCATCGCGGCCAAATTACGCGTTAGCATCGCACTGGGACGTAAATTTGATTCACCATTGGAAAATACCGGAAATTCCACTGGGATCCCCCCTGCTTCACGGATCCCATTTTTAACCCTTTCGGCCAACTCACGTAGATGACCATTACAAGGCGTTAACTCTGACCATGTATTGCAAATACCAATTACAGGTCTGTTTTGAAAATGATGATCTGGAATACCTTGGTTTTTCATCCAACTACGGTACATAAAACCATTTTTATCATCGCTACCAAACCAACTCGCGGAACGAAGTGCTTTCGTTTTTTTATTATTCATTGTTACACCTTCGTTTTACCTCTGCCTGGTGCCCTGAACTCGCCTATTTACAACAATGCTGTAAAACGCTGGTTATTTACAGCTACAGCATTGCAAATAATGCGATTAGAAGACTGTCGTTAACAATTCGTACTTTAAAGATTGCTAGCGAGTAAAAGCATTGGTATTACTATAATACTAAAATGTCAAAAAACAATAGAGGAATTATGAAAAAGACGCTTTTGAGTATTTGTTTAGTCTTCAACTCGGCGGCATTTGCTGCTAATCCGTTGTTCTCAGACGTATTTACTGCCGATCCCGCCGCAATCGTTCATCAAGATACTGTGTACTTGTATACGGGACATGATGTGGCCAAAGACAACAAAACCTTCTTTGAAATGCATGATTGGTTAGTCTTTAGCTCCAAGGACATGGCTAATTGGACTGCACATGGCAGTAAACTTTCTGTCAAAGATTTTAGTTGGGCCAAAGGCGATGCATGGGCCAGCCATGTCATCGAAAAAGAAAGTAAGTTTTACTGGTTTATCACAGCAAGACACGCGAAAATTAATGGTTTTGCCATTGGTGTGGCCGTTGCGGATAGTCCATTAGGCCCCTTTAAGGACGCCAGAGGCACGGCGTTGATCACTAACGATATGACAACCGATACTGATATCGATTGGGATGATATAGACCCTGCCGTGTTTATCGATGACGACAGGCAAGCTTATCTATTTTGGGGTAACACTAAACCCCGTTATGCCAAACTTAAAACCAATATGATTGAACTCGATGGCCCTATTCACTCCATTGACGTACCCAACTTTACCGAAGCTCCTTGGGTACATAAAAAAGATAAAACCTATTATCTTTCCTATGCATCTGGTTTTCCTGAAAAAATTGTCTATGCAACCAGCGATAACATCAACGGGCCTTGGAAATACCAAGGTATTCTTAATGAAGTCGCAGGAAATTCACCGACAAATCATCAAGCCATTATCGAATTTAAAGGTAAGTCATACTTTATCTACCATACAGGCGCTTCGCAGGATAATGGCGGGGAGTTTAGACGCTCAGTGGCAATTGATCCGCTCTACTACAACGAAGATGGCACCATTAAACGTATTCATATGACAACAGAAGGGATTTCCGCGGCACAATAATGGTTTAGTCCTAATATCAGCGAAAACAAAAAGGTGATCTAATGGCAAGCCCTAGGATCACCTTATGTAAAGCACAGATTATTCTCGTTCGATGTTTTTCTTTAATGTCTCTTGGGAAGTTGACAACAGCTTATTCATTTCAGCTTTGGCGCGCACGCTGTCACCGGCCTCAATGGCGGTATAAATGGCCTTATGACCAGGAAGCGACTGTAGAAAATCATCTTGAATCGTACTGCTTAGTCTAAACAGTTCTAGCAATGCCGATTGGATAGATACACCAAGAGACACCATAAATTCGTTATTGGTGGCATCCAAAATGGCCATATGAAACTCGATATCTGAGGTATATACCTCATCCGTACCAAGCTGTGCGGCCTCCATTTTGGCATAAGCTGCTTCGATGATCTCAAGCTGCTCTGGTGTACGCTTTTTAGCGGCCAATTCTGCGGCGGCGGGCTCAAACACTTCACGAATTTCATACAACGAAGTGTAAAACTCTGGTGACGGTTTAGATTGAGAAAACCAGTTTAGGATCACGGGATCAAACATATTCCAATGGCGACGTTCTCGAATACGAGTGCCCAGTTTAGGTCGAGATTCAATTAACCCTTTAGCCGTAAGCACCTTAAAAGCTTCCCTCAGAGAAGTACGGGATACCTCTAATTCTTCACATATGGTGTTTTCATTGGGAATATATTCACCTGGTGCATAAAAGCCGCCAACAATACGAGAACCCAGTTCGCTAGCCACCCAGTTGTGGATATTTTGCGGTCGGTTGTTTGCCTGATTTGCCATTGCGCCCTCTTTTGTCTTAGAAAATATGCCGAACTAAATCTAGATGAATAGGTGATAAACCTAAGATTTATCTAATGTTATGATACTACTTTTCCTTAAAAACGTAACAGGAAATTTTCATAAAACCAAGAATTTATGGGAATTTCGACCATAGAAATACATTGACCTACCCGCAAATACTTACATTGTAAAGCCAATAAGGCTGGATTTATTGTGTGCAGCTTGGCATTTTCCTATATCACCATAACAACTAAATAGATTTCAAAAGTCGTCTATATCAATAGCAGTCTTAGCGCCATGGATAGTACGGTGGTGGTTAGGTTTGGATCTCGGTTTAGGTCTTTACGCGTCGTTGCAGCTATGTAGACGAGGTTTATTCCGTCAAAAAATAATCGTTTTGGATATCAAAATCGACTAGAACATCAACTACAAACATTCCCGCTGATTTCGCCGCTTGAATCCCCGCTTTTGCATCCTCAAATACGATACAGCGCTCTGGCGCGATCCCCATCAACTGGGCGCAGCGTAAAAAAGTATCGGGAGCCGGTTTGGGTGCACTGACTTGATCGGCGCCCACAACATGATCCACCAGTTCAAGTAAACCGCACAGGGTTAAAATTTCAATCGCTTCGCCAGTATAGGCACCCGTGCCAACCGCCATAGGACGTTTACCCTTATTGTGCTGAGCAAACTCGACTAAACGGGTCGGTTTAACATATAAATGCATGGTTTCACGCACCAAAGCCTCTTTGTATTCATTCATAGCTTCACAGCTTGCGGCGGGTGTGACACCAAAATGGTCAATTAAGATTTCAAGCGTCCCAATTGTAGGAACCCCTGCAAGGGAGCGCATCAGTGCGGCATCCACTGGGATCCCAAAGTGACTCAGTGTCTGCCGCCACGCCTGTTCATGTAACTGGCCGCTGTCAACCAATGTCCCGTCCATATCAAAAATAATGCCATCAAAATCTGCGTACATACTGCTATCCCAACCTTTTTGACTGATACAAAAGATAAAGCCGCCCTGAGGCGGCTTTGCACTTAAGGAGACGATTATAGCCCTCTTGCTAGACCGTAATAAACTGAATTTTGGCGCAGTTCATTTTTGAACTGACGGATCTTAGTCTCAGCATCAATAATGACTAATTCCGCACCCGCCATTTCAGCAAAATCGACAATATTATCAGTAGATATTGCTTGACTATAGGCTGAATGATGCGCGCCGCCCGCATGGATCCACGCCGCTGCAGCAATAGACAGGTTTGGACGAGGCTCCCACAACGCAGAGGCTACGGGTAAGTTTGGTAAATCCTGTGGCGGTGTCACTGTATCTAATTCATTGAGAATGATGCGGAAACGATTACCAAGGTCGATAGTCGAGACATTGATCGCAGGACCCGCTTTGCCAGTAAACAGTAAGCGCGGCACATCGCAGCGCACACCTATAGTGTGGCGATGCACTTCTAAACGTGGTTTTGCGGCGGCAATCGATGGACACACTTCGAGCATATGTGCGCCAAGGACTTGATCCGTCGCACCGAAGTTATAGGTGTAATCCTCCATAAAGGAAGTACCACCGACACGGCCTTGGCCCATCACTTTCATGATGCGTACCATAGCGGCAGTTTTCCAGTCACCTTCGCCGCCGTAACCAAAACCATTTGCCATTAAACGTTGGGTTGCCAAACCCGGTAATCCCGTCATCCCCGTTAAGTTTTCAAAACAGTTCGTAAAAGCACCAAATTCGCCATCGTTTAGGAACTGCGCTAACCCGAGTTCGATTTTGGCTTCTTTTCTTAAACGATCGACTTGGTATTCATCGCTAAATAGCTCATTACCAATCACATATTCGCTAGCATAACGATCAATTTGGGCAGTGATATCATTGTCGGCAACCGCGTTGATAGCATCATTTAGATCACCCAAGCTATAGGCATGTACTTCGTAACCAAATTGAATTTGCGCCGCCACTTTATCGCCTTCGGTCACTGCCACTTGGCGCATATTGTCGCCAAAGCGTGCAATACGTAGATTTTGGCTTTCATTCCAGCCCGCCGCTGCACGGCACCAATCATCCACTTGAGCTTGTACATCGCGCGTTTGCCAATGACCCACAACCACTTTGCGCTCTTTACGCATCCGAGTGCCGATGTAACCAAACTCGCGGCAACCGTGGGCACTTTGGTGGGTGTTCATATAATTCATATTAATGTCGGCCCAAGGCAGCTCGGCATTAAATTGGGTATGCAAATGCATAAAGGGTTTGCTGAGTTCATTCAGCCCCGCTATCCACATTTTGGCTGGCGAGAAAGTGTGCATCCACAGGATAACCCCTACACAGTTTTCGTCACTGTTAGCAGCTTGGCAAACAGCATAAATTTCGCGGGGAGATTTAACTGTCGGTTTGTAGACGACTTCCATTGAAATCGCGTCCGACTGGTTGAAACCGTGGACAATTTGTTCACTGTTTTTTGCTACTTGCTCTAACACTTTGGGCCCGTACAAATCCTGCGAACCGGTGACAAACCACACTTGTTTTTGTTTGAATGCTTTCATATCGATCTCTCTCGTCTTTAAATTTAATTATTAAGAACACGAAACTTATTTATCTTGACCATAGTAGGCATCTTTGCCGTGCTTACGCAGATAATGCTTATCAATAAGCTCTTGTTTTAATGCGGTTATATTCGGTGATAGTGTCTTTGTCAGATAGGCCATTCGCGCAATTTCTTCAAGCAGAACGGCGTGATAAACGGATTTAGCCGCACTATCACCCCAAGTGAATGGCGCGTGCCCAGCCACAATCACCATAGGTGACTCGCTCGGGTTTCTATCGCCGAAACAATCGAGAATTTGCACACCAGTTTCTTCTTCGTAGTCACGGCTAATTTGGTCATCGCGCATCACTGCTGTGCATGGGATCTCGCCATAAACATAATCGGCTTGAGTCGTACCAAAGCAAGGGATTGCAACTTGTGCCTGTGCCCATGCGGTGGCATAGGTGGAATGCGTATGGGTAATACCCCCAATGCTTTGCCACTGGCGGTACAAGTAGGTATGGGTTTTAGTGTCAGATGATGGACGTAAACGCCCCTCGACAATTTGGTTTTCAAGATCGACGATAACGATATCTTCGACCTTAAGATCTTCGTAGGGTACGCCGCTGGGCTTAATACCAATCACACCGAGCTTGCGATCAATTTGTGACACATTACCAAAGGTGTAGGTCACTAAATTACGCTTTTCGAGCTCCATATTGGCTTCATAAACTTCGCGTTTAAGTTCTATAAATGACATGTTATTTCGCTCCATCAACATAGTGGCCTAGGGCTAGATACGCTTGATAAAGCGTTTGATATTTTTCGGCATTGACGGGATTGGGCTTATAGGTTTTAGTCACATTTGAAGCCATCACCGCTTGAGCGCTTAGTACATCAGGATAAATACCAGCAGCAGTTGCGGCATAGATGGCGGCGCCTAAGGCACAGCTTTGCTCACTTTCCAGCACGTCGATATTGCAATTCCACACATCGGCGCAGGTTTGCATAATAAAATCAGACTTTTTAGAGATGCCGCCAATGGTGACTACATGATCTATACGCACACCCTCTTCTTTAAAGCGCTCAATAATCGCCCTTGCACCATAGGCACTGGCCTCGACTAATGCTTTAAAGACTTGCGGCGCATGACTGCCCATAGTTAACCCACTGATTGCCATAGATACAGATTGATCGGCATCGGGCGTACGGCGGCCGTTAATCCAATCAAGCGCCACTATGCCTGTGTCACTGACAGGAAGATTAGCCGCAGCCTCACCGAGTTGCGCTAAGGTTTCATCTTCGAGCTGCGCGATAAGTTTGGCTTTAACCTCATCGTCAAATAGCGCTGAGGTATTGATATGTTTAATGGGCCAAAGGGTGAGATCCTTAAACCAAGCATACAGATCGCCAAAGGCTGACTGCCCTGCTTCAAGGCCAATCATGCCAGGCATCACTGAACCATCGACTTGGCCACAAATGCCTTTAATACAGCGGTCACCAATATCTTCATAACTGGCAACGGTAATATCGCAGGTCGATGTGCCCATCACTTTAGTCAATACGCCCGCTTTGACATTGGCGCCAACAGCACCGGCGTGGCAATCAAACGCACCGAACGACACGATAACGTCAGTCGATAGCCCTAGATTGGCTGCCCACTCTGGGGTTAAAGTACCGCATACTTTATCTGAAGTGCAGGTTTCTACGGGTAAGCGATCACGCAGACCATCGAGTAAGGGATCAATATCGATAAAAAATTGATTCGGTGGATAGCCATTCCATGACTCGTGCCACATGACTTTATGACCCGATGCACAGCGCCCTGCCTTATATACCTTAGGATGAGTCCTGCCCGTCATTAGAGCCGTGATCCAATCACAGTGCTCGACCCAGCTATACGCCGCTTGCCTAACTTGCGTATCGTGGCGTAGAACATATAGGGCCTTGGCCCAGAACCACTCAGATGAGTAGATCCCACCTTCATATTTAAGATAATTTTCTTTAGCCACTTTAGAGGCGGCGGTAATTTGCTGTGCCTCTAGAATAGCGCTATGGTCTTTCCAGAGTAAGAACATCGCATTAGGGTTATTGGCAAATTCCTCTTTAAGTGCCAGTGCCACACCCGACTCATCAACGGCAATCGGGGTTGAACCTGTGGTGTCAAAACTTAAACCACACACGTTTTGAGCAGCACCAACGGGGGCCTTAGCCCAAAGTCCCTGAACAACTTCAATTAAACTTTCAATGTAATCGAGTGGATGCTGCCTAAATTGATTTTTAGCAGGATCGCAAAATAACCCCTTTTTCCAACGTGGGTAATAGACCACATTAGTGGCAACCTCAACACCTGTCAGCGTATCAACCAATAACGCGCGAACCGAATCAGAGCCGTAATCTAGCCCTAACGCGTAAGACCCTAAAACATTAGCCATTAGCATCCCCGTACATTGAACTCTGCTCTAACCAAATAAGTGCAGATAAAGTGAATATTGTTTAGTACTACAATACTACTATAGCTTAATGGTATTACAATATTATTTTAATGCAGAGTGATAATTTTTTTAACATCCTCCCAGAGCAAGGGAAGTTTTTGAGTATAGAAAGGCGTTATTGCTAAGGATTTGAGGGTAAAAAAAAGCGAATGCACGTTGGCATTCGCTTTTACTGAACTACATCTCTTGATGTTTTAGCCATTAAATATCGAGATATTTAATAGCTATTTAACGGTAAAATCAGCATAACTCATCGCTAATATTAAAGTTAAGTCGCTGTAGATAGGGTTGTGTTAACGGTACTTAGCTGCAAACTCATTCATAAACTTCACTAACGCGATAACGCCCTCAAGCGGCATCGCATTGTAAAGACTGGCGCGCATACCACCGACAATACGGTGGCCTTTTAAGGCGACGAGTCCTGCGACTTGTGCTTGCTTTAGGAACTCACCATCAAGCGCTTCATCAGCGAGCTGAAAAGTAACGTTCATTTGTGAACGGTTTGAAGCGACAACACCATTACGATAAAAGGTATTACTGTCGATGCATTGGTACAGCATTTGTGCTTTTTGTTGATTAATTTTTGCAATACTCGCAATGCCGCCAATGGACTTAAGCCAAGCAAATACTTCAGCGGCGAGATACCAAGCAAAGGTTGGCGGGGTGTTGAACATAGAATCATGTTCAACGGCTAAACGGTAATCCATAATGGACGATTGTACTAAACTCGGCAGTTTTAGCATGTCATCACGCACGATAACGATTGATAAGCCTGATGGACCAATGTTTTTTTGTGCGCCAGCGTAAATCAAACCATAGCGACTGACATCAATTTCGCGGGACATAATAGTTGAGGATAAATCGACAACAATCGGCCATGGACTATCTAACTCATCAAAAATTTCGATACCATCAACTGTTTCATTTGGACAGTAATGTACATAGCGATAATCGGCATCAATTTTATGTAAGTCTGGTAACACTACTGCATTGAGTCCATTGTGTTTTTCAACAATATTAAGACTATCAATCTGCGCATCACCCGCCAGTTTTTGAGCTTCAGCTAAAGCGGAAGATGACCATTGACCGCTGACTAAATACAGGGCTCTACCATTGTCACCGAGAAAATTATTCACTACAGCGGAAAACTGTCCACGACCACCGCCGTGCATAAATAGCACATGGTAATTTGCAGGGATTTGCATCAACTCACGTAAATCAGCCTCGGCTTGTTGGGTCAGCGCGATAAACTCTTTACTTCTGTGGCTGATCTCCATCACGGAAACGCCTTGGCCATTCCAATCGAGTAATTCCTGTTGTGCTTTTTTCATTACCGTCGTAGGTAACATTGCAGGTCCAGCACAGAAATTATAAATCGCGCTCACTGACACTCTCCTTATTTCCAACCATGATTTATGTATTCATAAAATGACTATGCTATTAAAAAAACGAGCGTCCTATTGGACGCTCGTTTTAATGGCACTTAATTAGTCTTCGTCTTGCTCATCATCGGCAAGCTCGTCTTCATCTTCGTCCAGTTCATCCTCATCGATGTCATCGTCAAGGGGTTCATCATCGGCTAATTCGCCTTCGATAATGACAGGAACAATCGGCAAACCGTTTTCATCCAGCTCGACTTCATCTTCTTCAGTTTGAATTTCGTCGATACGTTGTAGGCCGACCACTTTCTCGTCGCCCGCAGTACGGATAATCGTTACACCTTGAGTGTTACGGCCAATGATAGACACGCCGCTTGCAGGTGTACGCACTAAGGTACCTTTATCACTGATGAGCATCAGTTCGTCGTTAAGACCAACTTGAACAGCCCCAACAACAGCGCCGTTACGTTCGCTCACCTTGATTGAAACCACACCTTTAGTCGCACGGCTCTTCGCAGGATATTCAGACAGTTGAGTCCGTTTACCATAACCGTTTTCCGTCACCGTCAGAATTGCGCCATCGCCTTTAGGCACGATAAGCGACACGACTTTTTGACCTTCAGCTAAACGAATACCACGGACGCCTGTTGCAGTACGGCCCATTGGACGTAGGGATAGGACTTCTTCACCTGATTCAGGATCGGTTTTCACTTCGCCCGTTTCAGAGTCACGTACTTTCTCACCAAAGCGAACCACTTTACCTTCGTTGGAGAACAACATGATTTCGTCATCACCGTTAGTGATATCGACACCGATCAGTTGATCACCGTCTTTGAGGTTCACAGCGATAATGCCGTTTGCACGTGGGTTGCTATAGGCGGTCAGTGCGGTTTTCTTCACAGTACCGTTTGAAGTCGCCATGATGATGTATTTGTCAGCCGCGTATTCACGTACTGGCAGAATCGCAGTGATGCGCTCACCATCGGCAAGTGGCAACAAGTTAACAATTGGACGACCGCGGGCAGTGCGGCTCGCCAGTGGTAATTGATAGACTTTCAGCCAGTACATCTTACCAAAGTCAGAGAAGCACAAAATGGTGTCGTGAGTATTGGCAACCAGCAGTTTTTCAACGAAATCTTCGTCTTTCACTTTGGTCGCAGCTTTGCCTTTACCACCACGACGCTGGGCTTGATAATCGGTCAACGGTTGATACTTGGCATAACCTAAGTGAGACAGGGTCACTACAACGTCTTCTTCGTTGATCAAGTCTTCAAGACTCATATCAATTTCGTTGGCGTTGATCACAGTGCGGCGAGCATCACCGTATTCTTCAAGGATTTGAGCTAGTTCTTCCTTGATCACTTCCATCAAACGCTCAGGACTGCGCAGAATAAACAGCAGGCCAGCGATAAATTCGAGTAACTCTTCGTATTCGGCGATGATCTTATCGTGTTCAAGACCGGTCAAACGGTGTAAACGCAGTTCCAGAATGGCCTGAGCTTGTTGCTCAGTCAGGAAGTATTGACCGTCACGAATACCGTATTGTGGCTCTAACCACTCGGGACGTGCGGCGTCATCGCCCGCTTTTTCCAGCATGCCTTGAACATGGCCTAATTCCCAACCTTGCTCAACCAATTTCACTTTGGCGTCAGCAGGCGTTGGCGAGGCTTTGATCAACGCAATAATCGGGTCGATGTTAGCCAGTGCAACCGCCAGCGCTTCCAAAATATGGGCACGCTCACGGGCTTTACGCAATTCGAATACGGTACGACGCGTCACCACTTCACGGCGATGCAGGATAAAACATTCAAGCATTTCTTTAAGATTAAATAGCTTAGGCTGACCATTGGTCAGTGCCACCATGTTAATCCCGAAAGAGCACTGCATTTGCGTTTGAGCATAAAGGTTATTGAGTACCACCTCGCCCACTTCACCGCGTTTAATTTCAATAACGATACGCATACCGTCTTTATCAGACTCGTCGCGTAGACCGCTGATCCCTTCAAGCTTTTTATCTTTAACCAGCTCGGCAATCTTCTCGATTAAACGGGCTTTGTTCACTTGATAAGGGATTTCAGTGACGATAATACGCTCGCGGCCATTATCTTCGGTTTCCACATCCGCCAGTGCACGCATAATCGCGCGGCCACGGCCAGTTTTATAGGCATCGATAATGCCTTTACGGCCATTGATAATCGCCGCCGTGGGGAAATCCGGACCTGGAATGTATTCCATCAACTGTTCAATCGACAGTGAGGGCTCTTCAATCAGTGCCAAACAACCTTTAACCACTTCAGTTAAGTTGTGGGGTGGGATGTTGGTTGCCATACCCACGGCAATACCCGATGAACCGTTAATTAACAGGTTAGGTACGCGTGTGGGTAGTACGGCAGGAATTTGCTCTGTGCCGTCGTAGTTAGGGACGAAATCAACCGTCTCTTTTTCAAGATCGGCCAGTAATTGGTGCGCTAACTTATCCATACGGATTTCGGTATAACGCATTGCCGCCGCGGAATCACCATCGACCGAACCGAAGTTACCTTGGCCGTCTACTAAGGTGTAACGCAGTGAGAATGGCTGGGCCATACGGACGATAGTGTCATAAACAGCAGAGTCACCATGGGGGTGATATTTACCGATGACGTCACCGACCACACGGGCAGATTTTTTGTAAGGCTTGTTCCAATCGTTCTTCAATTCACTCATGGCAAACAGAACGCGGCGATGTACCGGCTTTAAGCCGTCGCGCACGTCTGGTAATGCACGTCCCACGATAACGCTCATGGCGTAATCAAGGTACGAATTCTTTAGTTCGTCTTCGATATTAATTGGCGAAATAGATGATGCCAGATCAGTCATAAACTGCTCGTTCCCCTGAAAAATAGCCGACAACGCATAATCCGTATCATTGTCAGGCCCAAAAACGTGATTTGGCATTCTAACACAGTTATTTAATGTCGCCAGACCTATCCGACTCGAATTGAGAAGGAAGCAACTTAATAGATGAAAACACTATCAATTTAGACTTGTGAGCTTGGTAAAAGACGGTGTTTCATGCCAATTCGAGCTCAAACATAGGTTAATCTGTAAACAGAAAATGCGGCTAAGTACGCAGTTATAGGATATAAAGACAAAAGTTGTCGAAATTTCACTCAACCACAAGGACTTAGATCCAGCGAGCACTTTGTTTATAAATCATAGTCGTTATAATAGCCGCACAATACAGCCGCTTCAGGTAATCGCATGCAACACAATACCAATGTAGACCCGCAGGAAATCGCAAAGTTTGAACGTATGGCCGAAACTTGGTGGGATCTTAACGGCGAGTTTAAGCCGTTGCATTTATTAAACCCGCTGCGCTTAAATTATATCGATCAAACCGCGGGTGGTATTTTTGGTAAAAAAGTGCTCGACGTGGGTTGCGGTGGAGGCATTTTATCTGAAAGCATGGCGCGCATCGGTGCTGTAGTCGATGGTCTGGATATGGGTGAAGAGCCCCTAGAAGTCGCGCGTCTTCACGCCATTGAAACTGGCGTTAACATTGATTACCTGAAAAATACTGCCGAAGCCCATAGCCAAGATCATCAAGGCTATTACGATGTGGTGACTTGCATGGAAATGCTCGAGCATGTGCCCAATCCACAGTCTGTTATTCAAGCCTGCTGCGATATGGTCAAACCCGGCGGCTTTGTGTTTTTCTCCACGATTAACCGCAACTTAAGATCCTATATCGAAACGATTTTAGGCGCTGAATATCTGCTTAAAATGCTGCCGATTGGCACCCATGATCATAATAAATTTATCAAACCCTCGGAGTTGATCGAGCTAGTGGATAACACAGATCTTATCTGCAAAGATGCCCTTGGGATAACCTATAACCCGCTGACAGGTATTTTTAAGTACACCCCAAGGGTTGATGTCAATTATATGATTGCAACCCAAAAGGTTGATTAAGATGAGTTTGGCACAGGTTAAAGGCGTATTGTTTGATCTGGACGGCACGCTTGCCGATACCGCGCCAGATCTTGTGCAAGCACTTAACTTAAGTCTCTGTGATGCAGGGATTGAAGCAAAACCCTTTAACGCATTACGTAGCGCCGCTTCCCACGGCAGTTTTGCCTTAGTTGATGCTGCTATCCCCAATGCTGATGAGTCCCTGCGTATTCAGATCCAGCAAGGGCTACTCGCGCATTATCAACGTATTAATGGCGACCATTGTCGATTATTTACAGGTATGGATGTATTGCTCGACTGGCTTGAGCTACAGCAACTGCCATTTGGCGTTATTACCAATAAACCAGCGCGCTTTACTCGCCCGCTGGTTAGAAAACTGAATTTGCACCAGCGGATGCAGGTAGTCATCAGCGGCGATTCAACCCGCTATGCTAAACCCCATACGGCGCCTATGTTACTTGGTGCACAGCAGCTTAACTGCGCACCTGAACATATTCTGTATTTAGGGGATGCAGAGCGGGATTTACTCGCCGCAAAAGCGGCTGGTATGCTTGGCGGCGTGGCATTATGGGGTTATCTGAGTGAAGAGGATAAACCACAGAATTGGCCTGCATTTGCGCAATTTGGCTCACCTTTAGCCGTTCATCAGGCCTTAATTGCAGCACGTTAGTTGACTGGTTCGATCGATATTGCTGCTTATTTTAGCGATCGCGATCTCAGGTGAGATCGCGCAAAAAGTCGACACGGATCATGTACGCTACTCTGAAATGGAGCTTCAAGGTTAGCCTTCACTAACACAACTGCTTATCCTCAAGATATCCACAAGATACCCCCTAAATTCTAACTTGCAAATAGAGTCAAACCTCACTATCTTGTATCTCAGAATATTTAAAACACCATATCTTGTGTATCGGTAGCAATCAGACACACTAGAAACTCCCCGCTTAATTGACTCCATTTTAGGGAGTCAGCTGTATTTAAGGGACGTTTGTTGATTGTTTTACAAGGAAACGTACGGTGACTTAGCTCACCTGAATAGATATCAGAACCAAGGCCTCTCTTCAATGAATAGCACTATAACAGTCACAAAACGCTGTGGTGAACGTGAGAATATCGATCTCGAAAAAATACACCGCGTAATTACTTGGGCTGCCAAGGGATTAAAAAACGTTTCTGTTTCTGAAGTTGAACTTCGCTCGCACCTGCAGTTTTACGATGGTATTCCCACTGAAACTATCCACGAAACCATTATCAAAGCGGCAGCGGATTTAATTTCGCCCGAATCACCAGACTATCAGTTCCTTGCGGCCCGTTTAGCGGTGTTTCATTTGCGTAAGAAGGCCTTTGGTCAGTTCGCGCCGCCAGCCCTGTATGATCATGTGACTAAACTCGTCGAGCTCGGCAAGTATGATATGCATATTCTGCAGGATTATACCCGTGAAGAACTCGATATCATGGACACCTATATCGACCATTGGCGCGATATGAATTTTTCCTATGCCGCCGTTAAGCAGCTCGAAGGTAAATATTTAGTTCAAAACCGAGTGACCCACGAGATCTACGAGAGCGCCCAGTTCCTCTACATTCTGGTAGCGGCCTGTTTGTTTGCCCGTTATCCAAAGGAAAACCGTTTAAAATACGTTAAAGATTTCTATGACGCAGTATCGACATTTAAGATTTCTTTACCAACACCTATCATGGCGGGTGTTCGTACGCCAACGCGTCAATTCAGTTCATGCGTATTAATTGAATGTGGTGATAGCTTAGATTCAATTAATGCAACCGCATCGTCTATCGTTAAATACGTTAGCCAACGTGCGGGTATCGGCATTAACGCTGGTCGTATTCGTGCCCTAGGTAGCCCAATTCGTGGTGGTGAAGCCTTCCACACAGGTTGCTTACCTTTCTATAAGTATTTCCAAACGGCGGTCAAGTCTTGCTCTCAAGGCGGTGTACGCGGTGGTGCTGCCACCCTGTTCTACCCAATTTGGCACTTAGAAGTTGAATCTCTGCTGGTATTGAAAAATAACCGCGGCGTAGAAGACAACCGTATCCGTCATCTAGATTACGGTGTGCAACTGAATAAACTCATGTATCAACGTCTGATCAAAGGCGAAAATATCAGCCTATTCAGTCCATCGGACGTACCAGGTCTATACGATGCCTTCTTCGAAGATCAAAATGAGTTCGAACGTTTATATCTGCAGTATGAGCAAGACAGCAATATTCGTAAGAAAACGCTGAAGGCGGTTGAGCTATTTTCACTGATGATGCAAGAACGTGCTTCGACTGGCCGTATCTACATTCAAAACGTGGATCACTGTAACACTCACAGCCCATTCGATTCAAAAGTTGCGCCGATCAGACAATCTAACCTATGCCTTGAAATCGCGCTGCCAACTAAACCATTGAATAACATTGATGATCCTAATGGCGAAATCGCACTCTGCACTTTGTCGGCCTTAAACTTAGGGGCGATTAAAGAACTGTCAGAACTTGAGCCATTAGCAGACTTAGCAGTGCGTGCACTGGATAACCTATTGGATTACCAAGATTATCCAATCAAAGCAGCACAAATTGCCTCTATGAATCGCCGTACACTCGGCGTAGGTGTGATTAACTTTGCTAACTACTTAGCCAAAAATGGCCTGAAGTATTCCGATGGCAGTGCAAACAATCTCACTCACCGAACCTTTGAAGCGATTCAGTTCTACTTGCTAAAAGCCTCTATGAATTTGGCTAAAGAGCAAGGTGCTTGTCCGTTATTTAACGAGACCACCTACTCCCAAGGCATTTTACCGATAGATACTTATAAACGTGACTTAGATAAGATTTGTAATGAGCCGTTACATTTAGACTGGGAATCACTGCGCAGCGATATTAAGCAGTACGGTTTACGTAACTCAACATTGTCTGCATTGATGCCGTCTGAAACATCATCACAGATTTCAAACGCCACTAATGGTATTGAGCCTCCACGCGGTCTTATCAGCGTAAAAGCCAGTAAAGACGGTCAACTAAAGCAAGTGGTGCCTGATTTTGACACCTTAAAAGATAACTATGAGTTGCTGTGGAAAATGCCAAGCAACGACGGTTACTTGCAGTTAGTGGGTATTATGCAGAAGTTTGTTGATCAAGCGATTTCGGCCAACACCAACTACGATCCTTCACGTTTCGAAGGCCGTAAAGTGCCGATGCAAACCCTGCTGAAAGATTTGCTCAATGCCTACAAGTTAGGTGTAAAAACGCTTTACTACCATAACACTCGCGATGGTGCGTCGGATTCACACGACGACATCACCAACTTAGAGAAAGAAGACGACGGTTGCGCCGGTGGCGCCTGTAAGATTTAGTCTTTAACGTTAACGGTTTTGCAGGGATCCTTTGGGATCCCTGCCCATTGGAAAAATAGCAACATGGCCTACTCTACCTTCTGTCAAACACCTAACGATGCTACCCGTGAACCTATGTTTTTAGGTCAATCGGTCAATGTGGCACGCTATGATCAACAAAAATATGAAGTGTTCGAAAAACTGATAGAAAAGCAGTTATCTTTCTTTTGGCGCCCCGAAGAAGTTGACGTCAGTCGCGATAAAATTGATTACAACGATCTACCCGATCATGAAAAGCATATTTTTATTTCAAACTTGAAATACCAAACGCTGCTCGATTCTATCCAAGGTCGTTCACCTAACGTCGCATTTTTACCCTTAGTGTCATTGCCCGAACTAGAAACCTGGATAGAGACTTGGTCTTTCTCTGAAACTATCCACTCGCGCTCTTACACCCATATTATCCGCAATATCGTCAACGATCCTTCGGTGATTTTTGACGATATCGTTGTGAATAAAGAAATTTTACGCCGCGCAACTGACATTGCCGAATACTACGACCACTTGATTAAGCTCACTCAAGTATTTCACCTGCATGGCTGGGGTACCCATGTTATCGATGGCAAAGAATTAGTCGTTAATACCCGCACACTCAAAAAAGCGCTCTATCTGTGCATGATGTCAGTCAATGCCCTAGAAGCTATTCGTTTTTATGTCAGCTTTGCCTGCTCGTTTGCTTTTGCTGAGCGCAAGCTTATGGAAGGTAACGCGAAAATCATCCGCTTAATCGCCCGTGATGAAGCCTTACACTTAAACAGCACTCAGCATATTCTGAGCATAATGCAAGGCGGTAAAGACGATCCTGAAATGGGCGAAATTGCCGCAGAATGCCAACAAGAGTCCTATGATCTTTTCTTAAAAGCGGCTGAACAAGAAAAAGAGTGGGCGAAATACCTGTTCAAAGATGGCTCTATGATTGGCTTGAATGAGCAAATTCTTTGCCAATATGTTGAATTTATCACCAATCAACGCATGAAGTCCGTCAATCTGCCACTACCTTATCCAGAAAGCACTAACCCATTGCCTTGGATGAAAAACTGGTTAGAAAGTGATGCGGTGCAAGTTGCCCCTCAAGAAGTGGAAGTTTCTTCATACCTTGTCGGCCAAATCGACTCAGCGGTAGATGGCGATGAATTCCTCGACTTTGATCTCTAAGGCAATAGTCTAGTGACAAAAAAGTTAGAAGTGGCTAAAAACCCCTTTGTGAAGGCGCCCATAGTGCGCCTTCGGGGACAACCTGTGTTGCTCTATACCGAGCAACAGGGATCTTTGTTGCAAGCGCTCGAAGCCAAGAAAGTAAAAATATTCTCTGAATGCCGTAACGGTTTTTGCGGAGCCTGTAAAACCAATATCATCAACGGCAAGGTACGTTATCTAAGCGAGCCTTTAGCCGAACTCAATAGTGATGAGTGTCTGCCTTGTTGCTGTGTGCCTGTAGGGGATTTAGAGCTAGATTTATCACCCGAAGGCGCGGCTGTAGTTACTTCATCTCCTAAATCCAAGTCAATCCACAGTTCTGTAACTCCCGCGCATTATGGGCAATCACATAGTCACAAGCCAAGTGACCCGCGTACACCAATACGGAAGCCCATTTTGCAGGAAGAGTGAGAAATCATAGATAGCGGCATTCCTGCACCCAATTAAGATCCTGCTTACTATTCCCTATATCGCTTTTTTCGCCATCACTTTATGTAGCTCGTGGAGTTCGGTTAATGCTGCACTGCCATACCAAGGTAAGAGTTCCAGCACCAAACTGCCCGCTTGGATCGCAGGATCGGTTTCAGTTAATGCTTTCGCTTCTTCAACCCTGGTGACATTAAAAATGTAAATACCGCGCAACTCGCCATCATCCAGAAATGGTCCAGCTAGAATGAGTTTACCCTCATTGGCAAGACGGGTGATATTATCGAGATGCGCTCTTTGTAACTGTTGCGCTTGCTCCTTCGTCCTATCACGATTAGGCCCTCGTTTTAAAAATGCCATCACATAGGGTTTCATGCCGTAGTCATCGGCGCCCGCTTTATTGGCGCGCTGCGGATCAAACACCGAATCACTGTGGGCTGAGAAACTGACGGTGGAAAAACTTAACACGCCAACAATAAAACTGAATATCACTTTAGATTTAATTACGGTTTTAATCTGCATAGACAATGACCTAAATGATTGACAGGTTAGTTATATAGTTAAATTTCATACATTCTAACTTTAGTGTATTTGAGGCAACACTGACGAAAATTTGATAAAAAAGCCTGAACAAGGTTCAGACTTTCGATGAAAGAACACAGGCAAATCTTCAGGCTGACTATAAACGCATCGCCAGCTCTGCACCTTGGCGGATCGCTCGCTTGGCATCAAGCTCGGCTGCGACATCGACACCGCCAATCAGATGAACAGGCAAGCCCGTTGCTTTCATCTCATCCACTAAAGTGCGATTCGATTCTTGTCCGGCGCAGAGCACCACATTATCGACAGCCAACACTTCACTGGTTTCGCCCACACGAATATGCAATCCAGCATCATCAAACTTATCGTAGCTCACGCCAGTTTTCATTTTCACATCATGTTGCTTTAGCACGATGCGGTGGATCCAGCCGGTTGTTTTACCTAAACCTTTGCCCATCTTCGAGGTTTTACGTTGCAGCAAGTACACCTTCCGATGATCGGTATTGTCGGAATGCGGTTCTGTCAGGCCACCCGCATGTTGGTAGGTTTTATCTATACCCCACTGTTGTAGCCATTTATCGGGGTTCAAGGTGCTCGACTGGCGCTCACACAAAAAGTGCGCCATATCAAACCCTATGCCGCCGGCACCAATCAAGGCTACGGTATTACCAACAGAGACTTCACCCGAAAGCACTTTTTGATAATCAACCACCCGTGGGTCGTCAAACCCTGGCAAGATTAAATCGCGCGGCACAACACCTGACGCTATCACCACTTCATCAAACTTTTCTGTCGCCAGCACACTGGCATCGAGGCGAGTATTTAATCTGAGCTCAACCTTATGCAGCTTAATTTGGTTGATAAAATAACGGATTGTCTCGTTAAACTCTTCTTTCCCGGGGATTTTACGGGCTAAGTTAAACTGGCCGCCAACCTCAGATTTCGCTTCAAACAACACCACTTGATGACCACGCATGGCGGCATAAACTGAAAATGCCATACCTGCTGGCCCCGCGCCCATCACCGCAATCCGTTTTTTATGTAATGTTGGTAAGAAATTGATTTCTGTCTCATAACAAGCACGAGGGTTCACTAAACACGTTGCACGTTTTAGGGAAAAGGTATGATCCAAACAAGCCTGATTACATCCTATACAGGTGTTTATTAATTCAGGCGTATTCGCCGCGGCTTTGTTCACAAACTCAGGATCAGCAAGGAAAGGCCGCGCCATGGACACCATATCTGCTTGACCAGAGGCAATTATCTGCTCGCCAATCTCGGGGGTGTTAATGCGGTTGGTCGCAATTAATGGTATCGATACCGATGCTTTAAGTTTTTCCGTGACCCATGCAAATGCGCCCCGCGGTACGCTGGTTGCAATCGTCGGAATGCGAGCCTCATGCCAACCAATGCCAGTATTGATAATCGACACACCCGCTTGTTCGAGCCATTTTGCCAATTGCACCACTTCATCCCAAGTAGAGCCATTATCGACTAGATCGAGCATAGAAAGACGGAAGATAATGATAAAATCATTGCCAACTTTAGCGCGTATCGCATTAACAATTTCTATCGGAAATTGCGCTCGCTTTTCAAAATTGCCTCCCCATTCATCGCTACGGGTATTAGTGCGAGCACTGACAAACTGATTAATCAAATACCCTTCAGAGCCCATCACCTCTACACCGTCATAACCAGCTCTTTTAGCCAAGGCAGCGGAACTTGCGTAATCTTTGATCGTAGAGCGAACCTGGCGCCCAGACATGGCCGATGGTGTAAAGGGCGTGATCGGGGATTTAATCTTACTCGGTGCTTGTGAAAAAGGATGATAACCATAGCGACCCGCGTGCAGTATTTGCATACAGATTTTACCGCCAGCCTCATGCACCGCCTGCGTGACCGCACGATGCTTACCCACTTGCCACGGAAAACTTAACTGACAAGCGTGGGGCGTAAGGCGACCACGAAGATTAGGGGAAATACCGCCAGTGACAATCAAACCTACACCGCCCAGAGCGCGTTCCTTATAAAACGCTGCCAGTTTCTCAAATCCGCCCTTTTCTTCTTCCAAACCTGTGTGCATTGAGCCCATAAGCACGCGGTTTTTGAGCTGGGTAAAACCCAGATCTAAGGGTTCTAATAAGTGGGGAAACGACATTCAAACGTCCTTTTAAAACAAGTGATTTAAATCAGCATACCTTGAGTCAAATCTAAGCTCAACCGTTGCTTAGAGGCCTTAAGTTAAAAACCTTTACAATTGTGTTTAGCCTGAAACGAGATTTTCGGTTAGCATGGGCAGATTGGACTTATAAAGGAGTGGCAAATGTCCGCTAACCCATCGTTTTTCAAGAGAATATGTTTGTTTATTTGGAATATCCTCAACGGGACCCGTAAACTCATCCTCAATTTGATCTTTTTTGGTATCTTGGCTGCTATCATTATTTCAATTAGTGCTGGCGAAGATATCCAAGTAGAGGACAATTCAGCACTCGTGCTTAACCTTGCTGGTTCTATCGTCGATCAAAAACAACAGATTGATCCTATAGAAGCAGCTCTAAAACAAGGGGATAAAGCAAATGCCGATGGTGAAATCCTGCTCGCAGATGTGCTATACGTTATTGATAACGCAGCGCAAGATAATAGGATTAAAACCCTAGTTTTAGATTTAGCCGATCTTAAACGTGCGGGGATCAGTAAGCTACAATCCATAGGTACTGCCATCAATCGCTTCAAAGAAAGCGGTAAACAAGTGGTTGCCATCGGTAATTATTACCCACAGAATCAATATTTTCTCGCCAGCTTTGCCGATACGATATATCTCAATCCTCAGGGTGCAGTTTCACTCGATGGCCTCAGCATGTATAACCTGTACTTCAAATCGGCCTTAGAAAAACTCAAAATAAAAGCCCATATTTTCCGTGTAGGCACATTCAAATCCGCCGTTGAACCCTATATGCGTGACGATATGTCAGATGCCGCAAAAGAAGCTAACAGCGAACTACTCGCCGATGTATGGCAAAGTTATACCCAAACCGTAGCCAATAATCGCAATATAGACGCCAATGCCCTCGTTCTCGATGCCTCAACCTATTTAGCTGAGTTAGACAAAGCCCAAGGCGACTCTGCCACTATGGCTATCAATATGAAATGGGTTGATTCACTGGCAACAACGGAAGATTTTCGTAAAACCATGCTCGATACGATAGGCAAGGCGGAAAGTGGTGATAGTTTTAAGCAAATCAGTTTTTATGATTATTTAACTCTTGTCGCTCCCCTACCCAACTTTATTGAGCAGGACAGCGTCGGTATTATCGTTGCTAGTGGCACTATCCTTAATGGTAAGCAACCTGCTGGGCAAATTGGTGGCGACAGCACGGCAGAGTTGTTACGTAAAGCACGCTTTGATAAGCACATTAAAGCCCTAGTACTCAGAGTTGATAGCCCTGGGGGAAGTGCCTTCGCCTCGGAGCAAATTCGCCAAGAACTACTTGCCTTAAAAGCTGCGGGGAAACCTGTCGTTGTCAGTATGGGAAGTCTAGCCGCATCCGGTGGCTATTGGATTTCAGCCAGTGCAGATTATATTTTTGCCACGCCGACAACACTCACGGGCTCAATTGGCATTTTTGGAATGATCACCACCTTTGAGGATTCCCTTGATAGCATTGGGATACATACGGACGGTGTATCAACATCAGAATGGGCTGGTTTATCAGTAACTCGTACCCTGTCATCTCAGGTTGAGGCCGTTATCCAACGTCATATTGAGCGAGGTTACTTAGACTTTATTTCCCTCGTCGCCAAAGAACGTAAAATGACGTTAGAACAAGTCGATAAGATTGCCCAAGGTCGCGTATGGAGCGGTAAAAAAGCCCTTGATTTAGGTTTGGTCGATGAGCTAGGTGACATAGATGACGCTATCGCCAAGGCCGCAAAATTGGCAAATTTAAGCCTATTCGATACCCGCGTGATTGAGCAAGAATTAACGCCAGAAGAACTTTTTGTCCAGCAACTGTTTGCCTCAGTATCGAGTTATTTACCCGCATCACTTAGTCATTCATCTGTGCTTGAACAAATGTTACAACAATGGACAGGCAGCCTGAAGACGATTGCATCTTTCAATGATCCTAACCATGTTTATATTTATTGTGACAACTGTGAGTTACTCAATTAATCCATAACAACCGGGTTAACCTATCGTCACAGAGCTCTAAAGGTTCGATTTAAATGCCGATGTTAAATCGGCTTTTTTATTGGGTTTAACTCAGCAAAATCGTATAATCGGCCTACTTGCAGCTAAGATAATGACAAGAATGACTAAACGCTCCATTTATGTAGCCTACACAGGTGGCACTATCGGTATGCAAAAAACCGATAATGGCTTTGTTCCCGTTGCGGGATTCCTCACTCAGTGCGTGCAATCTATGCCTGAGTTCTACCATGATGAAATGCCGGATTTCGTGATCCACGAATATTGCCCGTTAATCGATTCATCAAACATGGCACCGACCGATTGGCAGATGATTGCCGATGATATTAAAGATAATTATCAAGAATATGATGGCTTTGTTATCCTTCACGGTACGGATACTATGGCGTACACTGCGTCGGCATTATCCTTTATGCTACAAGGATTATCCAAGCCTGTAATTGTTACGGGCTCACAAATCCCCCTTGCCCAATTACGTTCCGATGGCCAAACCAACCTATTAAACTCACTGTATATTGCGGCAAACTATCCGGTGGCGGAAGTGTGTTTATTCTTTAATAACAAACTATTCCGTGGTAATCGTTCGACTAAGGCCCACGCCGATGGTTTTGATGCCTTCGCATCACCCAATTTTCCACTGTTGTTAGAAGCGGGGATAAAAATCAACCTGCGAGCGGGTAAAATTGCGGTGGCAAGTGGTAAACAGTTAGAAGTCGCTAATATTAGTCCGCAACCTATTGGAGTCGTGACCTTATATCCGGGTATTTCAACTCAGATTTTTGAAAACATTCTTCAACAACCGGTAAAAGCGCTCATACTACTCACCTTTGGTGTCGGTAATGCGCCACAAGATACGGCACTGCTTAACACCTTAAAACAGGCTGATGAGCGTGGAATAGTGCTGGTCAATCTTACCCAATGTTTCCAAGGTAAAGTGAATATGGGAGGTTATGCAACGGGCAATGCCCTAGCTAAAGCTGGGGTTATTAGTGGCGCCGATATGACCATTGAAGCGGCCCTAGCAAAACTGCATTATCTACTCTCTAAAGATTTACAACCGAGTGAAATAAAAGCGGCTATGTTGCAAAATTTAGTGGGTGAACTCAGCATTGATTAATGCCTAAATATTATTTAGACCGCGCCGTATAAATTAAATTTTCTGATACGCCATAGAGACAAAAATGCCACTGATAAATCAGTGGCATTTTATTTTTAGCTTATCTTCTAACTCGCTAAACTCATTCGAGATCTGAAGTTGAGTGACCGTGAACCGCTAGCAAAAAGACACTAAATCCTCTGCCACAAACTGCTCAGGTAGTTTTTGTAAACTACGCAACATCAATGGATTAGCTAATACTAATGCCATTTCTTGGCGATTAAATAATGCCATCGCACTTTGTTGGCACTGCGCTTCATGTACTTTAACATGCACAATGGCTTCGACAGGCTCAATGGGCGTACCCGCTGCACGTAGTGGTTGTTTATCCACCATAGCTAAATGCAACTCCATTAACGCAGGATCTTTTAATAACTGCGCTAATGTCCATGGCTTTGAAATATGTGCCTGATAAGCTGCACGCGCACCCTGCGCCTGCAAACAAATCGCCGCAGGACTACGTTCTTCTGGCGTTGCTAAAATGCCTGCACGCTTGAACACTTCACCAATTTTTACTGAGCCAGTCCAGGCAGAAATAGGTACAGCAAACCATAAACCAATCAATGCAGGACTCATCCACGCTAACAGAGTTAATGAATCCAAAATGGCGGCATAACCCAACATCACACCCGCTAGCATATGCCAGCGATGGCGATAAATAAGCGTTAACCATGGCATACTGCCATCATCACGGCGTTGAGGTGACCAGCCGCTATCGCGTCCCATCAGGATCGACATTACTGCACCACAATGGATAAACATCATAATAGGAGCAATCAAGGCGGAGAGAACCACTTCAAACAATACACTGAAAATGGCTTTAATCCGGCCGCCCACGCTACGGGCAAACTGACCATCTTTGAGTAGCAGTAACACCCCAAATACCTTGGGACCAAACAACACACCCATAGTGATATAAAACAATCTCAATGCCCTATCCGAGTCCATGATTGGCCATGTAGGAAACAAAGAAAACTGATCGGTGAAATATTCAGGTCTGATAAAGTGCGCCTGCAAGGCGAGCATTAAACCCGTTAAGATCAACAATAACCAAAATGGCGATGATAAATACGCCATAATTCCCGTCAACAAATGTAAACGGCTGACCCAGTGCAACCCTTTGGTCGGCAAAATACGCGAATGTTGCAAATTACCCTGACACCAACGGCGATCACGTACCGCCAAGTCAACGATTGATGGCGGACATTCCTCGTATGAACCGGGCAGATCATAGGCAATCACCACACTCCAACCCGCACGGCGAATAAGCGCAGCTTCCACAAAATCATGGCTCATGATATGCCCACCAAAGGGCGGTTTACCTTTCAGATTAGGTAAACCCGCTGCACTCATAAACGCTTCAGTACGAATAATCGCGTTGTGGCCCCAGAAGTTACCTTCTTTTTGCACCCACCAACCTAAACCTGTACCAATCACAGGACCATAAATACGCGCCGCAAACTGCTGTAAGCGAGCCATTAAGGTGGTACCGTTAATGAGCGAAGGTATGGTTTGGATAAGCCCTGCATCAGGATCCGCCTGCATACGCTGCGCAAGGCCTGTGATGGTAGAAGACTCCATTAAGCTATCCGCATCAAGCACTAATAAGTGATCATAACGTGAACCCCAACGACGACAAAAATCTGCTACGTTACCCGCTTTACGTGCCACGTTTTTACGGCGACGGCGATAATACACTCGGGAATGTTTATGGGTTTCTTGGCGCAACACCAAAAATGCCTGTTCTTCTAACAGAGCAATCTCAGGATCGGTCGTATCACTTAAGATAAACCAATCGAAGGCGTGGCCATGCCCTGTCTGTGATAAGGCTTCAGCCATCACAGATACTGCAGAAAACACCCGATCAGGGGACTCGTTATAGGTTGGCATTAAAATGGCAGTACGAGTATGTAACTCGGTCACTTCAAGATCTTTTGCCTTTGGTTTTCTAAGTAAAATTAAAAAACCTGCAATACCACTACAAAACGCGAGTGCGATCCAACAGAAGTTGATTGCAAAAAGCAATAGCACCAAGTATTCCAAGGGGGTTATTCCCCCAATACTGAATACTGCGCCCATCTCATAAATCGCAAATGATGAAAGTAGCAGAGCGCCACCGACCACAAGGAAGCGCCTAAAGGAACCTGAACGTACCCCATTCGCCACAGTGCTGCGGCGAGGAAATCCCTCAGGCATTTCACTTAAACTTTGGGGTTCCATAGCGCCAGGCCTTTCATTTGGCATAGCGCTGCCACCGACGAGCACTTCAGTTTCGAGTACCGAATTCTCGGATACAGTCATATTATTTTGCTCCGTCATGGACCTTAAAGCGTCCAGCGATAGAGCCAGGTTTCAACCTGACGAGGTGTTGGGAACTTGAGTTCAGCCCGCAGTTCGATAAGTTCTTTACCTTCTGGTTCTAACTCAAATGCGAGGCGATAGCCATTATTGGTAGCATTAGGGGCGATCACTACATTAGAAACGATGCCACCAGAAGCTTCCACTTTAGCAAGGGGTAACTCATCAGGCATCGCACCATTTACTTGATAATCCACTACAAATAAACGTCTAGGAGTCGCTTTAGCAATGTCGGCACGGCCACTTGCTGTACGGCTAACCACCACATAATTGGCTTTTACTCCGGGTTCCTCGCCCCAGCTCATGCGGTAAGCAAAGTGATACTCGCTTCCAGCAGGAATAGGTTGACGCGGCTTCCAGAAGCTCACGATATTATCATGAATTTCTGATTCTGTTGGAATTTCAGTGAGAACAACTGCACCTTGTCCCCAGTTGCCAACGGGTTCAATCCATAAACTTGGACGACGTTCGTATTGTGCTTCAAGATCTTGATAGGCAGCATAACTACGTTCACGCTGAATCAAACCAAAGCCTTGCGGTGAGTTATCAGAAAAGGCACTGACCTGCAATTGACGAGGGTTAGCTAACGGACGCCATAGGTGTTCACCACGACCGTTGAACATTAATAAACCATCAGAATCATGCACTTCTGGTCTAAAGTCATCGGTATCATGACGGCCATTGAGTGAGTGTAAAAACATACTCGTACTGGGTGCAAGACCGACTTTACTTAACTCAACCCGAGGAAAAAGCGTCGCTTCAACATCGATTTGAGTGTTATCACCGGGACGAACCGAGAAACGATATGCCCCCGCAACGCTCGGACTGTCTAGCAGTGCATGTACGACGATCAAATTACTGTCATAGTGAGGACGCTCAACCCAAAATGCTCGGAAAATAGGAAACTCTTCCCCTTCTGCCTCTGCGGTTTTTAGTGCTAGACCACGGGCAGATAATCCATAGGCATTACCTTTACCTAACGCTCGGAAATAACTCGCACCTTGGAACACCATCAACTCATCGAATACACCATTGTTATTCAACTGATTATGGATACGAAAACCAGAGTAACCAATGTCATCATTTGGTAGTGCCTGAGTGATAACATCACCCGCAGTGAAATACTTAGGTTCATAGGCTAAGTGGGTTGCGTTATTGCCTTCAACCATGGCGATTTCAATTAAATCTTGGAAATAAAATCCACGGTGAAACATTTGCATTTGAAAAGGTAACCCTTGATCACGCCAAATAGATGCCGTCGGGTTAAAACGAATATCACGGTATTCATCATAGGTTAGTTTTGCCAGACCAGCAGGCAAAGGATCTTTCAGTACCGTATAGGGTTTTGCTGCCAATTTTCGGGCAAGTTTCACCACAGAGTCACTATCAAAAGCGCCTGTCTTGGTGAATCTTACTTGATTTTTAGTCGCAGGCGCAGGAGTCACTTTTGGTGGCGTCACCACTGGCGCAGGGACTGGAGCAATTTCAGTCGGTTTTGTCTCTTCCGCGTACGCTGTACCAGACAGAGCAAAAGCTACACCTAGTGCCAGTGAACAAATAAGGGACGAATAAGGTTTTGACGATTGGCAACGCAACAAGCTAACCATAGAATAGGTAACCTAAAAATAAACTAAGAAATCAATGTTTTTTCTGTATACAGTGAAATTTTTTCATCTCTATTTTAAGCTGAAAAAGAACATGCTGCTACATATCGCGAAAGATATCAGAAGGAGAAAAAAACTCATAAATAAAGATGCAGTTAACCTCGCCTACACAATACTATTTAGCAATATACTTATACCATTAAAGAATAACAAGTTGGTATTAACCTATCCATTTCACTAAAAAAGCAATCAGCACCCCAAACATCGAAGTAAATCTCTATTTATAGTACGGGAAATTATCCCTAAGAAGGGTCATACACCAATAACTATCTTAGGCTATATAACTCAACTAGCGAGCTAATTGATTGGTACAGTTGAGAATATTTTTGCAGGGAGATACCACCATATCAGTTACGGAACGCCGCCAGAGTGCGCTCCGTTAATCTCGATAACTCAAAAATCCTTATTGTGGTAGAAAAAGGGTGACCGCTAATCCTCCCTGCTCCCGCGATTTTATCTCCAGTCGTCCTTGATGCAGCTCAACGATGTGGTGACAGATAGATAGCCCAAGTCCTGCGCCTATGCCTTCATTTTCATTCACACGATAAAAACGCTCGGTTGCACTGGCAATTTGCTCTACTGTCATACCCTGCCCACGGTCAGCGATACAGATCTCAACGCCTGACGGTACTGAATGCGCGGAAATTGAAATTTCTGTTTCTACAGGGCTGTATTTACAAGCATTTTCAATGATGTTTTTCAGGACTAACAGCAAATAAAATCGATCGCACCTTAAGGTTAAGTTAGGGTCGATTTGAATATTCCATTCATAATCAGTTATTTGTGGCATTAACTGATTTAATGCATCCTCCACTATGGCCAAAATTGGATTGGATTGCACATTTAACTCATGGATCGAATCGACCCGTGCAAGCACTAATAACTGCTCTACAGTATGGCTCATATGTACAACACCGGCATCAATCGCAGCTAAGTGAAACCGCTGCTGCGGATCATCTCCTACAAGACTCTCTAAGCCATGTTGATGTAATTTAATCACAGATAAGGGAGTTTTAAGCTCATGGGCTGCATCGGCACTAAAACGACGTTCCCTCGCAATAAAACGCGCAATACTCCTAATATACTGATTAAGAGCATTACGCACAGGAACAAGCTCTTTGGGCAACGACATAGTCAACGGTGTGAGATCATTAGGAGCTCGCTGGATCAGTTCTTTCTCAAAGGTTTTTAATGGCTTAAATACAATATAAAACAATAAGCTCACGATAAGTAGAGTCAATGGCACCACAATTAAGGGAACGATGACCGTATTATGCATAATTTGTGAGACAAGCTCCTGGCGCACCTCATCCTGCTGGGCAGTGATAATCCACACCCGATATTTGGTAGAAAAAAAACTAAAAACGTGCCAAAGCCCATCTCCCAATACTGTCTGGTGGTATCCCTGCTCAAATTCAGTGATAGGTTGCGGACCAATATTATCCGACAGAACTAACACTTGCCTCGCCTCATTCCAGATCTGAAATGCCAGTTTATGCTCATAGGCAAGCTTTAATGCATCCGCTTTTTCAGCAAAAGAACTTATCTCGCTATCGGGAACATGGAGAACTTGAGGTATAGGATTCAGTGCTTGAGCATCCACCTCATCATGATAAAAAAGCTCAAGTATTTTAGCGGTCTGCAACATTTGCGCATCGAATAACTCTTCGATTTGATGTTTCGCATCTAAGGTACTAAACCAGCTAGAAATCCCCACAGAGACGCAGATCCCTGAAAGCATCAGCAGCGTCAGCAACAAACGCAGTGAATACACATCCAACTCCTTTAATCGGTTCACAGCTATATTCCCATCATTTAAGGTTATCAACTAAATACCATAAACTTAGGGTTTGTCACTCAATTCCTTGAGGAATTTAATTTCAGGCGAGTTAATTCACTTCAATCAAGGTATAACCGATACCGCGCACCGTTTTGATCAGCTCATTGGCAAGCTTTTTACGTAGATGGTGAATATGAACTTCAATAGAATTACTGCCAACCTCATCCCAACCGTAGGTCAATTGCTCTAACTGGCTGCGAGTCAGTACACGTCCAGCCGATTGGGCCAGTTCCAATAAAAGTTGAAACTCTCGCCTTGAGAGGAGAATGTTTTGATCTCTAAAGGTCACATCACGGGTGTTTAAATCGATACATAAAGCACCAACCATCAGGCTGTTATGATCTAACCCATACTGACGTCTCACAATAGCGCGAATACGCGCAGCCAGTTCACGTACATCGAAGGGTTTACCTAAGTAATCGTCGGCCCCCATATCTAAACACTCAAGTTTAGTATCAAAATCGGTATTAGCAGTGAGCACTATAGTAGGGATTGATACGCCTTGTTGGCGCCAAGCTTTCAGTAGATCCTTTCCGTTACCATCTGGTAGGCCAAGATCGAGAACTATTGCGCTAAAGGTCTCATTTTTAACGCCTTGTAATGCTTGTTTATAACTATTGAGATGATCAACTTGCATACCCAACTTTGCCAAACTTAGGCAAATACCTTGTGCAAGTAATTCATTATCTTCGACTAACATAATGCGCATTAGCTTTGCCCTACCTAAAAATACTGTATTTAACACATTGTTGCGTCAAAAATACTTCAGCATCAGCCCCTTGCAACATCGACATCGTTGCAAGCATTCCAGCGGTAACACAATTTGGGGCCAGCACAGTCACTGAACGTGGCGCGCAAACCACAGGATACCCAGTGCGCGGATCGATAATATGTCCGTAACGCTTTCCCTCAATCTCAATAAACCGACGGGTATCGCCACTGGTCGCTAAAGCGCCCTGACGGATAGAAAGCACTTTAGCTGCATGGTCAAGACGTTGCGGATCCTCAATCCCCACTTGCCATGGGACCGATTTTTCAATTGGGCAGGCAATATCCCCCCCGAAATTAACCAACACCGCAATAGCAGGATAAGACTCTGCTAACTCATAGGCGACTCTGTCGACTGCGTATTCTTTTGCCACACCACCAAAATCCAGTTGCATTCCTGCTGGCATTGATAAATATCGTGAATTAAAGTCTATTCGCTCAAATCCCACTAGTGCTTTTGTCCTAAGAATATCAGCATGGGCAGGCAATGGAGCATTAGGCTCGAATCGCCAAAGCGCCATTAAAGGCCCTGCCGAAATATCAAATAATCCCTCACTTAACTGGAAACACTGCTGGGAAAATGACATTAATTGCCAAGTTTCTTCATCGATTGATTGTTTTTGACCTTGGGCATGATTCAAATGCCAGAGCGTGTTTTGCGCAATAAAGCGGCTGTACTTTTGTTCTATTCGCTGAACCTCGGTCACCGCCATATCGAGTATATCATCGGCAATGTCGAGTTCATCACAGGCAATAAGGATCTCACAAGGGCTCGCCATGGCGCGAAACTCGCCAATATAACCCCAGTCACGACGCGACAAGGTATAAGGCGTTTTTTTAAGGGATAAAGTAGGCATTATAAATGACCCATTAATATTGCATTACACCATCGGCCACGTTGAACAAACGGGAAAATAAATTAATTATGGGTAGCAAAGCTACCCATAATTTTTAGCAACTGACGATCTACCATCTCACTCACTATCTGACTCAGCATCTAAACGCTGCGTAGGCAAATATTTAGTGTGGTAGGTATTCTTTAAAAAGAATAACTAAACTGTGCCGCAATTGCCTTTTGAGTCGGGAAAAGATCGAAATTTTGCAACTCCCCCGGAATGGTTGTGCCATCGTTTTTCGGATCTTGCTGATAATATTCCAATCGATAAGACATTTCATGTCCACCAGACAATTTATGACCAAATTTCACCCCAATTGTGTACGCCGTCATCTTACCAATTCGGTAATCGGCACTGGCAAACTCAGGCAAAGGGGTATCGGCCATCAAAAAGGGTTGATAAAAATCAGCTGCACTTTGTTGATAGTAACGCAAATGCAATTGGCCGTAGAAGCTACCGCTAAAATAATAACGGTAATGGGTCTCTAAGGTATGCGAAGTGAGCTCCCAATCATCGGTATTGTAGCGATAGGAAAAATCGACCACGCCAGCGTCTAATGCCCCTTTTGTCATCACATAAAAACTGTGTTTCAAGCGTGAGTCTGGTCGGCTCTCATACAGTATCTCTTCAGTAATACCATTATTATCGACCACACTGAGCACTTTGTATGGATCGGTTAAGTATCCGTTTACACTCGATAAACCATAGTTTGCCTGCAATAACCAACGCTCGCTGAGCACTTGGGTGACACCTAACATAAGATCGGCAGTCTGTTTGTTATCGCTACCACTTTGGCGGGTCGCCTCAAATGCAGTGCGATAGGCCTCTTCTGTGGTGAAGTTATCGCGAATGACCATGGCAGATAAATCGACTGGTCGCCCGCCTTCAGGATCTACAACATCAAAACTGTAGGCAGTACCTAAAAATAAAGTCGTATTATCTTTATTAAAACCCCGTTCAATGCCTACATTCGCGCCGATAGACATATAATCAAATTCTTTAGAACCATAGGCACCGACACTAAGTTTCCAATCAGGATTAAGCACTTCGCTCCACGCGACATTCGCTTGAACCCGGGTGTCCTGGAATGTGTCATCAAGCGGTGTTTCACCCGCGGATACATGATATTGACCATTCCCCGATGGACGGGTGAAGGTTTGACTAGTGCTTTGGGCTACAGCTCCCGATGCCGATGAGCCCGTTAAGCTATCAACAACCAGTTTGAGATCCAACACACTATCGTCACCAAAGGCCTTTTGCGCTGTACCTATCGCCTCAATCGCCTGTACTCTATCTTGCTCACCGTAATACATCAGCGCAGCATCAATTTTCCAGTCATCGGTTTTTTTTGCTAATTCAGTGGCATAGGCACTGGTGGTAAACAGACCACAACTGGCTAGCGCGAGGGCGCTTGCAATCTGCTTAGTTTGTTGCTTTGTTTGTATCTTTTTGAGGGTATTTTGTCTATTTGTCATAGCTGACAACACCTGTAGGCCACTTGATATTCATTTTGAACTCCTTGATGTCATGGGAATATTTCACCACATAACACCCCGAAGCATTTTAGTTACAGCCACATCCACCGCCTGCAAAGGCTCGGCCACCACTACTACCTTCTTTACTAAAATAAATATGATCATCCAGCGCTAAATCGAGTTTTTCACTGTCAAGCGCCATATCACTACGGGCCAACTGGCCTTTTTCCCACGGTTCGACACCTAAGCTTGAACAACCACTCAAACCAATGATGAGAGAGACTGCGATAAATGCGGGTTTAAGCATAAATTACTCCTTGAGTAGGCTGACGAGCTCTTGCTCGTAGTCAGTGATTTTATCGGTATAAAACCCCACATGGCTCTGCACTAACTGGCCTTGGCGGTTAAATATAAAACTGCTTGGCATTCCTAATAAATCAAAGCTGCGCGCGACATCCCCTTCTGGATTAAAACGCACCGAAAAATCAGCAGGAACATCTGCGAGAAAGGCCTGAGCCAGTGCGGGATCTGTATCTAGATTGATGGCAACAACGGCCAAACCTTGCGCTTGATACTTTCTTTGCATCTCGTTCATCCATGGAAACGACTTACGGCAAGGTACACACCAAGACGCCCAAAAATCGACATACACCACCTGCCCCTTAAATTCGGCCAGTGAAGTCGTTTGATTTTGCACATCAAATACTTGGTGCTCTAAAGAAGGCGCGGCTTGGACACCCATAGCCATCAAAACCAATAGTGATAATAATTTTTTCATAACATATCCACTGCTAACAATTAAGTTTGAATTTATTAACTCAATCTTAAGGTTTTCTTAAACAACAAAATAATAAATCCGCTAAGGGTGGGTTCGTCTTAGGTTCAATCCATAGCACCGTATTGATCAATGGTCACTAAGTGAACTATTTACATCAAAAAACCTTACAATGAGACATTTTGTCCCATCGGGAGAGTTGAAATTAGATCTGGGTCATGTTAATCAAATGTCAAAATAAGTTCTGTCACATCTATTAAAAATTCTTGATATACATCAATAATCTTTACAATTCTAAGGCCTAAACTGATAACGTCAATTATGTAAACCCTTTACAATTTACATTCAAATAACAAAAAGGTTGATCCATGGACACACATGCAGCCCTATATGAACAGGGAAAGGCGCGCTTAGAAGCACTACGCCAGCTCGCTCCCCGTCAACAACAATCCCTCGTCGAAAAAATGCAACAACATGGCATTAGCCGCCGTGATTTTATGAAATGGAGTGCCATGGTGACGGGCATGCTCGCATTACCACTTCCGTTTAGTAACTTAGTGGCCGAAGCCGCCGAATTAGCCGACCGAGTACCGTTAATTTGGTTACATATGGCCGAGTGTACAGGTTGTTCTGAATCCCTCGTTCGTGCCGATACGCCTAACTTAGATTCACTGATCTTTGACCATATTTCCCTTGAGTATCATGAGACCTTAATGGCTGCCGCTGGGTGGCAAGCTGAAGAAAATCTCGAACATGCTCTAGAAGCCTACAAGGGTCGCTACTTGCTGGCTGTTGAAGGTGCAATTCCTACCGCCAATAACGGCAGTTTCTTAACGGTTGGTTGCAAAGGCCACACTGGTTTAGAAATCATCAAGCATGCCGCCGAAGGTGCCGCTGCGATTATTTCGGTAGGCACTTGTGCCGCATTTGGTGGCGTGCAAGCCGCATACCCTAACCCCACAGGCGCAAAAGGTGTTCACGAGGTAGTGAGCAAACCTGTCGTCAACTTAGGGGGTTGCCCACCGAGTGAGAAGAATATCGTGGGTACGCTTATGTACTTCATTATGTTCGGAAGATTACCTGCACTAGACATGTTTAACCGTCCAAAATGGGCCTATGGTGCTCGAGTACACGATAACTGTGAACGTCGTGGCCGTTTCGATGCTGGTGAATTCGTTGAAGAATTTGGCGATCACGGCGCTAAAGAAGGTTACTGCCTCTATAAAGTGGGTTGTAAAGGTCCTTACACTTACAACAACTGCCCAACCGAACGCTTTAATCACCATACCAGTTGGCCAGTTTTAGCTGGGCATGGTTGTATGGGCTGCTCAGAGCCGAGTTTCTGGGATGATATGGCTGACTTTGAAAAACCCCTTGGCCGTCAACTCCTCCATGGATTGGATGCGACCGCAGACACTATTGGTGCGGTAATTTTAGGCGCGACTGTGGTGGGCATTGGAGCCCATGCTGTTGCCAGTATTTTTGCCAAACCGCTGGAGGAATAACCCATGAGCAAGCGCGTTGTTATCGACCCTATCACCCGTATTGAGGGTCACTTACGTATCGAAGTTGAAGTTGATGAGAATAATGTCATCAATAAGGCTTGGTCATCCTCTACCCTTTGGCGTGGTATTGAAGTCATCCTCAAAGGCCGTACGCCTATGGATGTGGGCCTTATCGTTCAGCGGATTTGTGGTGTTTGTACTTATTCCCATTACCGCTGTGGTACTGAAGCCGTTGAAAATGCATTGGGGATCCAAATCCCACTGAACGCAAAATACCTACGTTCCTTAATGCAAACCTCACTCTATATGCACGATCATATTGTGCACTTCTATCATTTACATGGTTTAGATTGGGTCGATGTTGTGTCTGCGTTGAGTGCCGATCCGGCTAAAGCAGCACAGGTTGCCTTAAAGTACGCAGATAATCCTATTGCGGCTGGTGAAGGTGATCTTCGGGCTGTGCAAGAAAGAGTTAAAGGCTTTGTTGAAACAGGCAAACTTGGCCCATTCGCTAACGCTTACTGGGGCAATGGTACCTATAAATTTACGCCTGAACAAAACCTTATCGCACTATCGCACTACCTAAAAGCACTTGAAGTGCAAAGAGTTGCAGCTGAAATGCTCGCGATATTTGGCGGTAAATCACCTCATCCACAATCACTGGTTGTCGGTGGTGTCACCTCGGTACGTGACATGTTAAGCCCTGCGCGTTTGCAGGAATGGAAACAAAAACACGCTATCGTTACTGATTTTATCCTGCGCGCCTATCAAGCGGATATCGTGATGGCAGCCGAAGCCTTTGGTACGGAACCCAGTGTGCTTGGCGGCGTGAATGTGAAAAACTTCTTGGCCACAAATGACTTTGTCTTGGCTAATGGTGAATTCATGTTCGATCAAGGCGTGATCATGAATGGTGATCTTGCTGGTGTTAGCGATATCAATCCAGATCTGATCGCCGAAGACGTAAGCCACGCTTGGTATACAGCCGATGCGCCGCAACATCCCTATGATGGTACGACTATCCCTAACTATACTGGCTTTATCGAACGCGACACTGTGTATGGCAAGCTGCCAACACTGGACGGCGATGGTAAGTATTCTTGGGTAAAATCACCACGTTATCAAGGTGAACCAGTAGAAGTGGGCCCACTTTCTTGTCTATTAGTGAGTTATGCTCGTGGTAATAAAGTCGTAGTGGATGCCGTTAATGGCTTATTGGCCCGTACAGGTTTACCTGTTGAAGCCTTATTTACCACATTAGGCCGCACCGCAGCCCGTATGTTGCAAACCGTTATCGTTGCTCAAGAAGGATTAAAAACCTTCGATGCTTTACTCGTCAACATCCAGTCCGATAAAACGACCTTCGTTAAGCCCAATATTGACCCTAATAAAGAGTATGTAGGTCATGCCATGATTGAGGCACCACGCGGTATGTTAAGCCACTGGATCCGCATCAAAAATGGGGTTGTTGAAAATTATCAAGCTGTCGTACCAACCACTTGGAACGCTGGCCCTGTAGATGCAAATGGCAAAATAGGTCCCTATGAAGCCTCACTCATTGGCTTAAAACTGGAAGATCCAACCAAACCCCTTGAGGTGATACGTATTATTCACTCATTTGACCCTTGCATGGCGTGTTCTGTACACGTAATGGATTTCAAAGGTCAGGCGTTGAGCGAGTTCCGTGTCAGCCCCAATGGACAATAATCGAGGGAGGGAGCGCATAATGAACCATTCTGCAACCCGCATTCGTACACTGGTATTTAGTCCTGCAATACGGATTTTTCACTGGCTCAGGGCACTGTCTATTTTGGTGCTTGTGATCACGGGATTCTATATTGCTTGGCCGTTTCTTGTGGCACCTGAGAGTAGCGATGTACTCGTTCAAGGCTGGATCCGCTTTGCTCACTTGATTTGTGGTTTTTTACTGACTGCAATCACCTTAGTTCGCTTCTACCTGTATTTTTTCAGCCGAAGTGATATTGAGCGACGTTCATTTCGCGATGTAATGAGCATCAAAAGTTGGATAACCCAACTGAAATCCTACCTTTGGATGGGACATTTGCATAAAGCAGGAGTCTATGGACCACTGCAATTTGTGACTTATGTAGCAATATCCTTAGTTGCACTGGTGATTTGTATTACAGGCCTCGTTTTATATGCCAATGTATACCACGAAGGTTTAGGTGGCATGCTTTGGAGCAGCGCAGCCTGGATTACAGCGCAAATGGGTGGACTGGCACAGGTAAGGATTTGGCACCACTACCTTACTTGGGCATTTGTTATCTTTGTGGTTATCCACGTCTATATGGCGGTTTGGTCAGGGATACGCTTCAAACATAACTCTGTTGACTCAATTGTCTCTGGCTATGACTACCCTAAGCCAGACTCACATCACTAGGAGTCCAATGAAGATATTGCTACTTGGTATTGGCAATGTCCTGTACGCCGATGAAGGCATCGGCGTACATTTTGTCAATTACATTGCTGATAATTATCAGTTTACGCATGAGTCCCACCAGCTAGAACTGCTTGACGGCGGAACTCTGGCTCAGGGGCTCATTCCTATTATTTGTCAGTATGATTATTTGATTGTAGTTGATACCGTCAATGCCAACGGCGTAGATGCTGGAGAAGTCTATTTCTTCGATTTTGATAAAGCGCCCAAGGAAATTGATTGGCAAGGCAGCGCCCATGAAGTGGAAATGCTGCAAACCCTCAATATGATGGAAATGGTGGGTGACAGGCCTATAACCTTTGTACTAGGTGTCACGCCTACCGTGCTCGAACCTATGATCCTAGGACTAACACCTAAGGTCGCTGCTGCCGTTCCTTTGATGGAAAAAACCTTGTTAGCCCACTTAGCCTCCCTTGGATTTACTGTGACGCGCATTGCCGAACATAGCATCGACTCGCTGATCCCAGACTCTTATAAACGTGGTGTCCTTATAGATGAAAAACATCAGATTTGATTTTACCTGCTCACGTCAGGTGCCTTTGTATGCGCATTTATGTAATCAATATCTAAATTATGATGCGCTGAACATTACCATTGGCTGCGACAATCAAAACCACTTCGGCTCGCAAACCTATTTTATTGAAGCCCAAGGCGAGCAAGCACAACTTGAGCAACTCGCCGATGCGATAGCAGCGGACTTTTTAATTTCTGCTTGGCTAATTGACTCAGGTATCAAGGTCATAGATGAACCCACAGGTAGCAAAGCACTACTGACCTATTCGCAAGCTGTATCTTCACAAGCCAGTGCAACCCAGGCAATAGCCCCCTTTTGTCAACAATGCTACCCGCTGCTCGGTGATAATCAGTCGGCTAAGTTTGGGACCATTGACTTGGCTTGTCCTTGCTGCAAGGGCGAAAACCTATTAACTGCCGAACAAAAAGCCTTAACCTTGTCAGACATTAAAGCCATGGCGCAAAATTTACTGACACAGGGAACATTGACACTTAATACACCAGACAGCATCAGTCTTAGCCTAACGCCTTTTACGAATACCCCCTTAGGTGAACGGCCACAATTACTGATCTGCAATCCCAATACACTCAATGCACATTTTTGCCTTAAAGATCATCAAGTACTGGGGCTTTCCAGCATTGAAAAACCACTGATCTGCGCCAGACCCACTCAAGAGCACAGTAAACTCACCGCACCACTCTATGATATTTGCTTTGCCTATAGCCGCGTAATCTTAGTGCTCGCCGAAGTGTTAAGGCAAAAAGGGATTGATTGGGTCTATATCCAAGGGGCGCACCAAAGACCAAAGCTTGCCTGGGTCGATGGCGCTTGGGCTCAAGTATCAAGTGAAGGGATTGCGACTGTTAAACAGTTTATAGCGCCTGAACCACTACGTGAAAAAGTCAGCTTTGAGGGCTACCAAGCTCAATGGCAAGCCATCAAACGCTCGCGTACGCACCAAGGAGAACTGATCGTCGCGGCGTTATCAGATGCACAATCGAATGAACATTTGACTCTCAATATCACCCATTCAGAGGATCATACCTTCACAGACTGCGTGCTATTAAGTGCATTGCTTAATGGCAAGTTAGCCAACCAAAAACAGGCAAAAAATGCGGCAATAATCTACTTTAGCCACACTAGACCCAGCCAAATCGTTACCTGTGATAAAAAGGGCGATACTGAACTCTTCTTCGCATTACCTGAGTTACCCGATAACGGCTATGAAATCTTCCATCAACTGGATTGCAGCCCACAAAAAATGGTAGCGCAAAAGTTTAAGAGTCTGTTTCCAGATGACTATTTAAAATTACTGAGCCTAAAACTTTCTGGAAGGCGTGATAACTTGCAAAGTCTGTGGGCAATTGCCGCTATTTTAATGGGGCTTAACCACAGTGAAGAAACCCAAAGTCAACAAATCTTGAGTGATGCCCTAATGGCTGCTGCCATGCGTTACCAAGGTGCCAATGCTCCACGTATCGATTATCCCCTCACTAAGGGCGAAGCACATCGCAGCCTCAATTGGTGTAAAACCTTAGGTACTGTGCTCAGTTTTCGCATTGCAGGTAATGACGACCCTAGCCAACTGGCCTTTGCGATGCAGGATTCCCTTGCAGACTATTTAGCAAACTGGTTAGAACATATAGATCTTAATATCGGATTACAGCAGATTGCTCTGGCTGGTGATGAGTTAGCCAATGAAACCCTCTGCAAACGGATAAGTTTACGTTTAGGGAAAAACTTTCCCCTTGTGATTAATCGTAGTCTCGATTTAGACGGTGATAATTTAGCGGTCGGGGCGCTCTACGCTAAGCAACGCCAACTTAATGAGCAGCGTTAAACAAAAAAGCCAAGAGAAAGAGAACACGCATTGGACCACTTTGCCCTAGAGAACCAAGCGCTCAAGCGATATAAATTGCATATTACAGGCATAGTGCAAGGGGTGGGGTTTCGCCCCTTTGTATATCGTTATGCCCTTGATAATCAGCTAACAGGCACAGTGCTCAATAATGCCCAAGGTGTAACAATTGAGTTCCAGGGCGATGATGCTGGCCTCGATCGTTTTATCACAGCACTCAAATCAAATCCGCCACCACTGGCGCGAATCGATCAGATAGTCCAAACATCATTGCCCGTCATTGAAGGCGAAACCATATTTGCCATCATCGAAAGTTGTGATGAAGATATCGAGGGTGCAAGCAGCCATGTCGCAGTGTCTGCCGACAAAAGTACCTGTCAGGATTGCCTAAACGATATGCATAACCCTGAGGATCGCCACTTTGGTTATGCCTTTACCAACTGCACTAATTGTGGCCCAAGATACTCTATTATCAATGGCTTACCCTATGATAGACATAATACGGCTATGGCCAATTTTGCGATGTGTCCCGAGTGCGCCAAGTCGTACCATGATCCACTCGATCGCCGATATCATGCCCAACCCGTAAGCTGCCCTAACTGTGGTCCTCAACTCTATTTAAAAACACCACAGGGGGAAGATATTACGCCACTGGCCACTGCGCAGAAGACAGTGCTACAACTGGCAGCAGAAAGATTGGCCCAAGGCCAAGTCCTTGCAATTAAAGGATTAGGTGGTTTTCATTTAGTGTGCGATGCCCGCCATACTGGGGCGGTTATGGCACTTCGTCAACGTAAACAACGCCAAGCAAAACCCTTGGCTGTCATGGTGGCAAATATCACCATGGCGCAGCAATATGTGACGGGTACGGAGGCTGAATGGCAAGTACTCAGCTCACAGGAACGCCCCATAGTACTGATGAATAGCGTACCCGCAAACGATCTCAGCACCGAGGTCGCACCCAATCTGGATAAACTCGGAGTATTTCTACCCTATACACCGCTGCATCATTTGCTGCTAGCCCTCTTTAATGGCCCCTTGGTCGCCACTAGCGCAAATGTATCAGGCGAACCTATCATCACCCACTGTGATGACTTAGTGAATAACCTAAGCCATGTTGTCGATGCCATAGTCGATCATAACCGCCCTATTATTAACGGCTGCGATGATAGTGTCGTGCAGGTGATCCAACCTCGAGGTAATGGCTCTGACAATCAGTATCTTGCGCCGCCAAGCGTACAAGTGCTTCGACTCGCTCGGGGATATGCGCCGGCAAGTTTTCCCTTAGCAACGCCCTTAACCCAATCGATTCTCGCCGTTGGGGCACAACAAAAAAATGCTATTGCCTTCGGTTTTGGCTCAAATGTTTTTTTAAGCCCGCATATTGGCGATCTCTTCAGTGTCAGTGCTGAGCAATATTTTGAACGTACATTAACCACCTTCTCTCGCCTATATCACTTTGAACCTAAATGGATTGTTTGTGATAAACATCCCGACTACGCGCCTTCTCGTTGGGCGCAGGCCCATAGCATCTTCAATCCCAGCAACACAGTAGATACACGCCAACAACGCAAATGTTTGTCGGTGCAGCATCACCATGCCCATGTACTGAGTGTGATGGCAATCAATCAATATCGCGATCCCGTTCTCGGCTTTAGCTTTGATGGCACAGGGCTTGGGGAGGATGGTAGTTTATGGGGCGGCGAAGTGCTATTAACTACGCTCGATAAAGCAGAACGGTTGGCTCACTTTGAGCCCATCGCCCTGCTGGGTGGCGAGCAGGCAATTAAGCAGCCAGTGAGATTATTATTGGCGCTACTGTTTGAACAAATGAGCCTAAACGATGTACTGGCCTTGCCATTACCCATATTAAAGCGCATTAACCCAAATACTTTGACTAATTTACATAAAATCTGGCAAAACGGCAGCGCGATAAAAAGCTCATCCGCAGGGCGTCTGTTTGATGCCCTCGCCTGCGCCTTAGGGCTTATTGAAACCACATTATTCGAAGGCCAAGCGGGTATGGCCATTGAGGCTGCTGCAAATCGCGCGGATGTATTAGCCCTCGATTTGATAACCCTCGACCTTCCCTTAGAGGTCGATCAATGGTGCAGCAGTGCGATGTTCAAACAAATTATTCAGTTAATCACAGCACAACCCTTAACCGATAATAGACGCGACGCGATAGCACGCGCCTTTTTACATACCCTAGGTGAGGCAATCTGTGCTTATGCCGCTAAATACAAACACCTTCCTACCGTACTTTGTGGTGGTGTATTTCAAAATAAATACCTGTTGGAATACTGCCTAGGTCAGCTAAGGATCCAAGGTAACCTGGTATTGTCTAGCCAACACATCCCTATCAATGATGGTGGTATCGCCCTCGGTCAACTGTGGTATGGCATTCATCAAATCGATTGAAACGGGTTGTTTGCCACTAAAATTTTTATCTATCCCCTAACGCAGTTACGTCCGTCGGATTTGGCTTCATATAATGCTTTATCTGCTCGGCTAAAGAGCGTTTCGGCATTATCGCCCTCCTGTAATGAAGCAAGGCCGATAGAAACCGTAATCGCACCGAGTGATAACTTTTTATCCTTGCCAATGGTTAAGCGCCGCTCTGAAATACGTTCTCTTAAGGTTTCAGCGACCTGCAAAGCATCGTGAAAATGGGTATTAGGTAAAAGCACCACAAATTCCTCGCCGCCATAACGGGCGACAAAGTCATCTCCTCGAACACATTGCTTTAGAGCGAGTGCGACATAGGCTAATACTTTATCGCCAATTTGGTGGCCGTAGGTATCGTTAAAGGCTTTAAATTTATCAATATCAATAATGAGTAAACTACAACGAGAATGCTGCTCTTGGGCGAGGTGTATATGATCTTGAATAGCAAACTCATAGGCTCGGCGATTATATAAAGAGGTTAATTGATCCGTCATGGCTGCAAGGCTCAGATTCTCCATCTCCGATTTAAGACTCTGCACTTCTTGCACCATGGCGCTTAGACTATGCTCCATGTTTTGGTTGTTGAGCAGCAAGTTTTGCATTTCATCAATCACACCATCGACAAGTTGATTTAAGGCGTTAATGTCAGAGCTAGATTGCAGTTTAATGCCAAATTCGGCTAATGAACCTGAAAATGCGGCTGTACCTTGGCTCAACTGAACAATCTTGTTCAGTAATGAATTAATAAGAATTTGAGTTTCTATCTGCACGTTCTCAATCACCTCTGGTGATTGTTCTTGAATAAAATTCTTATACAGGCTTGTGTTAACTTCTTTTGTAAAAACAACACCATTTGCAATAAAACCATCAATGGCACGGTTTAAGTCAAGATTAGTGCCTGCAAAATATTCATACCAAACCGTATAATTTTCTGGGGTAACAGGGATATCAAGAGCCGACATTTGTGGCACGGCTAAACGCAAAATCTGCGCCGCGGAATCAAGCTCTTTATCTTCAGCAGAAAACATAAATATCGAACCATGTTATTGTTAATTTTTTGTATAGTATAAGTTAACTCAACTCGTTCAATTTGGATATGGTGACAAATTAATTATTGTGACTGTTGTCAAGTAGACACTGCTCATGTGATTGCAGTGGTGATGGATGATAAATTCCCCATATGTCACAAGTGAAAAGCTTCGCATATAGGTTAATAAACTACGACGTGTTGACGTTTCGGGATTAAATTTTGTTCCTTATGGCTCGCGATCGCGAAACGAGGAATGAAGTATCGTTATTCTACTCAAATGACCAGCGGCTCGTATGACAGAAAGTAGGTGCAAGAGCTTGCCGGCCAAACCCTTCTGGCAGCGTTTGACAGGCGTTTCTGCTGCGTTATCAATAACTACACGGCACGGGCTTTACCTTGCGTAAAAGCCTGCCCACTCGTTGCAAAAATACCCCTCAAACGTCAACACGCCCTAATTAGCTGCGACAAGAGGCGAAAATATCTAAGTTACTTTGATACACCTCTGTCTTCACATTCATTAAGCCTAAGAGGCTATCGAATAAATTATCATGGGAGTATCCGCCCTGTGCAGCATGTTCGGTCAAGCACGTCATGTTTAACTGGTTATTTTGGCTGAAATTATCCGACACCCAAGCCAGCATAGGAATACTGGTTTGCTCTATCGGCGCGATGCTGTAGGGTGCGCCGTGTAAATACATGCCTTTTTCACCCAGTGATTCACCGTGATCGCTAAGATATAACATGGCGGTATTAAATTTATCCCGCTGATTTTGAAGTTTTTTAACCACTTCACTAATAATGTAATCCGTGTATAACAGCGTATTATCATAGGTGTTTATCAGCTCTTCATCGCTGCAATTTTGGATATCACTGCGCTGGCAATCGGGGATAAATCTACGGTGTTCTGCAGGATAACGAAGGAAATAAGTTGGGCCATGGCTGCCTATAATGTGCAAGGCAAGCACGGTATCTTTGTCTTTTGCACTTTTCAGCGCCTCATCTAATTTTGCCAACAAAACTTGGTCAAAACAATATTGCCCCGAGCAAAGCTTGAGATCACTATTTAAATCAATAGTGATGTTTTCTACGTGATCACAAACGCCTTTACACCCAGAATCATTATCAAACCACTTCACTTCAATATCAGCATGCTTAAGTACATCGATAACGGTGTCCTGTGCATCGGCGCGGCGCGAATCGTAGTTATCCCGCCCCATTCGCGAGAACATGCAGGGCAAAGAGACTGCCGTTGCGGTACCACAAGAGTGAGTATCTTTAAATACAATTAAACCTTGGTCTTGGGTATAGGCATTGGTTGGTTTTTTATAACCATAATATTGATAATTCATCGACCGCGCGGTTTCACCCACCACCAGTACCAACAAATTTGGTTTACCGTTAGGGTTAGCACTGACATTTTTTGCATCCAGCCCAAGTGACTCGTACTCCATCGGTGTCTGTAGATAATTCACATTAATGTATTTCGATGCCGCGCCAATAACATACGTTGGCACTATGTAACGCTTCAGTTCATCGTTATTGCGACCAAAGGCAACATAATCCTGAAAATAGCAAAAACCAATAACACCAATACCTGTAAGCGCTATTAGCATAAATAATACTTTATGTAACAGCTCTTTAAAGAAAGATTTATATTGAATATCGGCTTTATAGATAAGGTATGCGGGTAACACCCCTGTCAGCAGTAAACTGACTATTGAGGCAAAATTCACATACATCAAGGCTTCAGCCTGATTGGTCTGAAGTGTGTTTTCAATCATGCCGTAATCAAACACGATATTGTATTGATAGGCCGCAAAAAACACACTCGATGACACTAAGGTGAGCGTAATGAACAAAGGTTTTAGCAGGTATTTTACCGTAAACAGTGAAAATACAAAGCTAAGTGCCAAAGTCAAAAATAGCGGCATACTGGCGATAAAAATCGGATCGACTTCTGGCTGTTTTTGTATGTCTTTGTTAATGACTTCAAATAGGGGAATATTGAAGACACAAACGTAAAACAATGCAGTGATCAGGGTGAATTGATTCACCGATAACGTCTTAAATCTTGTTAGCACCGATAACGCTCTCTCAAATTGGCCGTTGGCCGAAGCTAACTTAATTTTCTTAAAATAGTCTTATGCCTAAATTTCGCGCCATAGTAACAAGCCCTAGCCCATGGCTCAACGTTATAGGCATATTCCTAACATTGGGGTGTGTTGACGTTCGAGGGTTATTTTTACAGCGAGTGGGCAGGCTTTTACGCAAGGCAAAGCCCGTGCCGTGTAGTTATTGATAACGCAGCAGAAACGCCAGCCAAACGCTGCCCGAAGGGTTTGACTGGCAAGCTCTTGCTCCTACTTTCTGTCATACGAGCCGCTGGTCATTTGAGTAGAGTAACGATACTTCCCCCTCGTTTCGCGATCACGAGCGTGCCAGAATGAACAAAATTTAATCTCGAAACGTCAACACGGCCTAATAAAAAGCATAAAAAAACGGCCGAATTTCAATAAACTCGACCGTTTTTACTCCCCAACCTATAGGGACTTGCTCTTTTTACCACTCTGTTGTTACGCCTATGTATTTCTCGTGTGGCAATTATCGTAAACGCTGTAATAAGTAGGCAAACGTCATTGAATTAAGTTCCGCAACTTGATTATTATCCGCAGCACCAGCATGGCCGCCTTCAATATTTTCGTAGTACAACACATCAACGCCCATGTCTTTCATCTTAGCCACCATCTTACGGGCGTGACCAGGATGTACTCTATCATCACGGGTAGACGTGGTAAAAAATACCTTAGGATAAGACACATCTTTATGGAGATTGTGATACGGCGAATAGGTTTTAATGTAAGCCCATTCCTCTGGAATATCCGGATTACCGTATTCTCCCATCCAGCTGGCGCCCGCGAGTAATTTATTGAACCTAAACATATCAAGCAAAGGAACTTGGCAGACGACCGCATTATAAAGATCCGGTCTGCGAGTAAAAGCTGCGCCCATTAACAGGCCGCCATTACTACCACCTTGAATACCTAAATGCTTGCTTGAGGTGATTTTACGGCCAATGAGATCCTCGGCTATCGCCTCAAAATCCTCATAGGCTTTATGACGATTTTGCTTTAAAGCAGCCTGATGCCAAGCGGGACCATATTCACCACCACCTCGGATGTTTGCTAACACATATACACCGCCTTGCTCTAACCAGTTTTTACCTATAGTGGCCGAGTAGGATGGGCGCAGTGACACTTCAAACCCGCCGTAACCATAAAGCAGCGTTGGATTGGTGCCATCTAACTTAATGTCCCTTGCCATCACCACAAAGTACGGCACTTTAGTGCCATCTTTAGAGGTTGCAAAATATTGCTCGGTTTTAAATTTGTCTGCGGCAAACTGCTGTGGCATGCCCTTAATTTTTTGCGGCGTAAGCGACTTAGCATTCACAGTGTAGAGGCTAGAGGGTTCAAGGAAGCTAGTGTAATTAACAAAAAAATCATCACTGTCTTGCTCAATATCCATCACAGTCAGCGCACCATTGGCTTCAAACGGAACTTGCGTACTCAACCAAGCACCCTTTTCATCCTGCTCATAGCGCACCAGTTTACTTTTCACGTTATCAAGCCAGTTGACGAAAATAGCGCTCTTACTAAAGCTCAACTGAGCAATTGATGCAGTTTCGGTGGGACTCACAAATAAACTAAATACCGCTTTTTGGGCAATTAAGTCAGCAACATCGGCGAACACTACAGCGCCTTGTTTAAAATTTGCACCTTTTTGGCTCAATTCACTTTTTAGCTCAATAAATAATTTACCTTTAAAATAGCCTTTAATTTCAGCATCTTCTGGCAAGGGTAGTTTAATAAGTTTGCCATCTTGGTAAACATATTGGGTTGCGGTATAAAAAGTATGTGCCTCGGTGACTAAGCTGAGGGGCGTTTTATCATCGAAGAGTACCCAACCGGATACTGCTACTGAGGTTTTGTCACCAGTAAAAATTGGTTTTGCTTGGTCGAGTGGTGTACCACGCTGCCACAGTTTAACCATGCGTGGATAACCTGAATCAGTCATGCTCTGACCATCGCCAAAATCAGTACCAACGAAGGCATGATCCTTATCTATCCAGCTCAGGCTCGATTTCGCTTCTTTTAAAAAGAAGGGCTTATCCTTAGCGTCAACAAAGCTTTTAGTGGTTAAATTGAATTCACGCACCTCGACCGCATCGGCACCGCCACGGGACAATGATACAAAACAGCGCTCATTTTCTGGATATTGGCAGCTAATGTCTTTAAATACCCAATTAACCGATTCCGCTTTACCTAGGGCATCAATATCCAGCACGGTTTCCCATTGAGGCGAGGCTTTAGTGTACTCCTCCATTGTAGTGCGACGATAAATACCACGAACATGGGTATCATCCTTCCAGAAGTTATATAACTTGTCACCAATATGGGTGGCGTAGGGAATGCGCTCTTTATCGTTTAGGATCCCAAGGCTATTTGCTACTAAGGTATCAAAGCCTTTAAAGGCTTTGATTTCAGCGGCGGACGCCGCATTTTGCGCTTTTACCCATTGCATCGGCTTTGCGCCTTCAACCTCTTCTAGCCACATATATTTATCTTCTTGTGCGTGGAGTTGACCACTCATGCTGAGCACTCCTGCAATACACCAAGGCAGTAATTTATTGTTCATTTTATTCCTTTTTAAACACAGTCCACCGTAACCGTCACTACATTACCTTAATTCACATTCAGTTCAACTAATAATCCAACAAGAATGTAACAAAAAATAAAGCTTTGTTATCAACAAGAAAGAGACATATGAAAGGACTAGATTGAGGATATAACACAGTAAAAAGCGCCCACTTGGAGCGCTAATTTTCGGCGTATAGCAAAATTTAAATTAAAACTCGCGATTCATTCGAGTCAGCAAATTAAGCAGCACTGTGCGTTCTTCACTGCTCATGCCCGCCGTTAAATCCGTGGTGAGTTGTAAATGCAACGCATCATGTTCGATAAATAGCGTTTGGCCTTTTTCGGTTAACTCCACCAGAATAGAGCGTCGGTCGGTTTCATGTGGACGACGAACCACCCACTCTGCTTCCACCATTTTATCGATTTGTACTGTAAGGGTGCCCGTAGTCACACCGATTTTATCCGCGAGCTCCTTCATTCGCATGGCACCATGTACACCCAGCAGTTCAATGGTATGCACCTGCGACAAACTAAAGCCTTTGTCACGCACGATAGCGTGTTCCCAAGACGACAGTTTTTCGTAAAACTCAATAATCACATGGTTCAATGTATGATCAGTTGAATGATGTTGAGTTATGTTGGGATGCTCCGCTGCCATTAAACTTCCTTAGCCAAACACTCGCTTTGGCGACAAGTGTGTAATTCAATAGTGATATGTGATAACTCAGGAAATTGACTCAGTAACTGATTAAAATAACTGGCTTCTTTCGGTGAGTGAGACACAATGGACACCATCATAGCATGATGATCTGCACTCAGACGCCAAATATGTAAATCGGCCACTTGATGATCAGGCACACTTTCAATCGTTTGTTTAACCCTACGCTGCAATGATTCCTTCACACCACCATCGAGTAAAATGGGGCTGGTTTGCTGGATAAGTCCCCAAGACCAACGGCTAATAATTATGGCGCCCACAATTCCCATAATAGGATCGAGCCAAGTTAATCCCATATATTTGCCAAACAGCAGTGCCACAATAGCGAGCACAGAGGTTAGTGCATCGGCTAAAACATGAAAATAAGCTGCACGTAAGTTGTGATCATGTCCACCGTGTGAATGCTGATTATCATCATGCTCATGCTCATGCTCATGCTCATGCTCATGCTCATGCTCATGCTCATGCTCAGCATCATGGTGGTCATGTTTATGATGGCAATGTGTATGGTCGTCATGATCATCATCGTGGGCAGTATGCTCACTTTCAGGATGAACATGATGGTGATCATGGCCATGATGATGCCCATGATGATGTCCATGATCATGGCTATGATGATCCTTAAGCAAGAATACACTCAGCACATTCACGCTTAAACCTATCACGGCCACAAAAATTGCTTCGTTAAAATGAATTTGCTCAGGATTGATAAGTCGTATCCCAGATTCAACCAGCATGATTAATGCCACTAAACCTAGGGCGATCGCGCTGGTGTAACCACCGAGCACACTCACCTTTCCTGTACCAAACGCAAAAGTAGGATCATTGGCATGTTTACGGGCATAGGAATAGGCAAACAAGGTGATCATAAAAGCCGCAGCATGGGTGCCCATATGCCAACCATCGGCTAACAGTGCCATTGAGCCGTAAATCGTACCAGCGACAATCTCTGCCACCATAGTGATCAGCGTTAAATAGAGAACATAGCGTGTATTTTTCTCACCCGCGGTATTTTGGCTAGAAAAGCCATGGGAATGCTGCCACTTTGTGATAGCGTGCCCTGTAGTCGAGTGCCCAACATCTAGACTACGGGCTGCTTGTTCTGAATAATCTGATTTCATTATATTAATTCCCTACGCCACATAAGGCCTGATTAGTGATTCTCACTAGAACGGGATTATAGTTTGAATATCAAAATATATGAATATCAAATTAGTTATTTTTCAAACTATTTTACTGACAAACATTTTTTGCTCACGAACATTTGAGACAAACAAAAAGCCGCTAATGCGGCTTTTTGCTTCAATATAAGAACTGACAATACTTTTGCTACAACCTAAGATTGAGGGTATAGGCTTTTTCGTCTAACTTGTAGTCTAACGCAGTTGAAACAGATAGTCACAGCAGGTTAACACAAGCTAAATCAAAACATTGAAACAAAGAACGCGCTGAAAAACAAAGCAATAACAACAGTTGTACCTAAGGCCATTTTAAGTTCGGTGTTCATCATTCACTCTCCTAGTTGGTATGGCTACATTATTATCAACCTAATGATAAAAACCCATGTTTGATTACCCGTTTTGTGAGCAACAACCAATTTATCGGGCATTTTATCTGCAACTTGTCTCAAAAAGGCACGCATACAGGTAAAAAACAGCGTTCCCTACCCGCATGTCAAATTCAGGTCAATCAATATTAATCATCACGTTTACCCAATTTTTAGCATCATATAAAAGCACATTCTTGTTATACTCGACCGCGCAATTCATTTACCGAGAGAAACCTATGTCTCAACTGTTACACACTATGATCCGCGTCGGTAATTTAGAACGCAGTATCACTTTTTATACCGAAGTTTTAGGCATGACGTTGCTACGCACCTCAGAAAACCCAGAGTATAAGTATTCTTTGGCATTCGTTGGTTATGGTGAGGAATCCACAGGCCAAGCTGTCGTTGAACTGACCTATAACTGGGGCACAGATAAGTACGATTTAGGCACTGGTTTTGGTCACCTTGCCATTGGTGATGAAGACATTTACGCCCGTTGCGAAGCCATTGCCGCTGCAGGTGGCAAAGTCACTCGCGCGCCAGGCCCTGTTGCAGGTGGCACGACAGAAATCGCTTTTGTTGAAGATCCCGATGGTTATAAGATTGAATTTATTCAGATGAAGTCAGCCACTCAAGGTTTAGGCTAATTGATCATTACATGCTGCGTTTGTTGGTAATAGCCAAACGCAGCGCTTCTAGCTTCTAGCTTCTAGCAAGTTATTTCGTCATTTTTCCAGCAACATTACCCCGTTCTACGCGTTTTTTGTGCACAAATGGTAACCGCCATACTAATAACAAACCTAAACCCACGAGATATAAACTCGGTTCGATAATTTCCGATTTAACCGACCAATAAAAATGAATTGGGGCGAGTATTGCGACCAAATACACAGCATTGTGGACGATTTGCCAGCGACGCCCCATTCTGCGCATCAAGGCCTTAAACGATGTTACGGCTAATGTTGTTACGATAAGATAAGCGAGCGCGCCGACTAGAATATAGGGCCGTTTAACCACTTCACTAAACAAAAGTCCCCAAGCAAACAGTAAATCCAAGCTGAAAAATGCCGCAATATGCAAGGTGGCATAGGCGAACACATATAAGCCCACTAAACGGCGAGTCTGCATTAATACGCCTTGTTTAGTGAACTTGGCAATGGGTGAGATAAGTAAGGTTGCCACCAATGCATTGAGTGCTCCCATTCCGGTAAAGTGAATGATGTACTGCACTGGATCGCCGCCAGCCCTATCCGTTGCAACGGCGATAACTAAATAGGCAATCGGTAAAGCACCCATTAAGTGGAACAAACTCTTGAGCCAAATTAAATGTTTAGCCGTTAATCTCAACATCCCACTCCCATTTCAACCATGATCAATAAAATTTACGAAGATCCATTCCATCATAGAGCGGCGCAACGAACTCGCCGTAACCATTAAAAAGCTGGGTATCGATTCGGGTAGCTGAAAACAGTCCACCTTCACCGATTCGACGTTCAGTTGCCTGTGACCAACGGGGATGATCTACTGCGGGATTGACGTTGGCATAAAAACCATACTCATGGGACGCTAACTGGTTCCAACTCGTGGGCGGTTGTTTGTCCATCACTCGAATACGCACTATGGATTTAATGCTTTTAAAGCCATATTTCCACGGTACCACTAAGCGAATGGGGGCGCCATTTTGTGGGGGTAAGGTTTTGCCATATAACCCCACCGACAGCAAAGTCAGATCATTCATGGCTTCGGCTAAGGTTAATCCCTCAACATAGGGATAATGTATGCCGCCGCCCATCAATCGACTTTTTTGGCCCGGCATTTGTTCAGGATCGAAAGCCGTTTCAAAGGCAACATACTTGCCTTTACTGGTCACGCCCACTTTTTTAAGCAAAGCAGCTAAGGGAAATCCCACCCAAGGGATCACCATTGACCAAGCTTCGACGCATCGCAAACGATAGGTTCGCTCTTCTAGGGGAAACATTTTCGTGAGCTGGTCCAAGTCCAAGGTCATTGGCCGCTCAACTTCACCTTCAATCCGAAGTTGCCAAGGATCAACCTTAAAACCTTGGGCATTGTCCATTGGATCTTGCTTACTGGTGCCAAATTCATAGAAATTATTATGGGAAGTGACTTTATCAAAGGGTGTTAATCCGTCACTCCCGCCATATTGCGGATTCGTTTTAAAGGTCAGTGGTGTCGTGATAAATGACGTTTTAGGTTGGTCACCAAAAAGATCAAATAAACCCGCCTGCACATAACCCGGAATACTCGCCCCTATCGCACCAAGCCCCATGGCTTTGACAATATGTCGGCGCGAACGAAAAACAGACTCAGGTGTAACTTGATTATCTTGAATATGCCACTGTGCTTTTTTAAGAATACCTTGGGTGAAACGGGAAGAATTAGCCAATTGACACCTCAACTTTGGTTTGCAATTTAATTGTCACGCCGCGCCCAGTTCAGCCCAGCTCGGTAGATGCAGATATAGACAGCGAAATCTCGAAAAAACTTTCACTTCGCACAAATTTCAGCTTAAACGTATAAGACTTGCTCATTCAAGCCTGACTCAAAGAGATTGTTCATTAAAGCACTTGAAGCCTTTTGGGGAGCATGCGAACCTAGGCGCCAATGCCAAAGGAGTGCTATTGACCATGCCATTTTCTCAATCTTTTTCCGTTGCCGAAATCATCGGTTTTATCGCCATCGCTTTCTTGGGTCTTTTGATCGGTGCCCTTCTCAATCAACGTTTAACCCGTCAGCGTTGGCAACAGTTTAAAGACGAGCTCGAGCAAGAAATGCGTCAAGTCAATGAAGATGCCGAACTCTCACTGGCGCAACAACAAATACTGGTCGATGACAAAGAAGCACAATTGCGTCAATACCAGCAAAGATTAGAGCAAAAAATTGAACAGCTAGGTAAAGCCGAGGCCCTAGCCGAGCGTGTACCGAGTTTAGAGCTACAGCTTAACGATAGCCAGCGTCGTCAATTAGAATTGCAATTGGCATTATCAAAATCCAATGCCATGCAGCAGACCATTCAAGCTAAGGCCGATGCCCAGCAGGAATCCCTTCAGGAAAAGATTGCCACCTTAGAAACCGCAGAGGTGCGTCTGCAAATCCAGTTTGAAAATCTTGCGAATCGCATTTTTGAGGAGCGAAGCGAAAACTTTAAGCACCAAAATGCCAGCCAGCTAGAGGGGGTATTAGGACCGCTAAAACAACAACTCGAAGGTTTTAGGCAACAGATCCGCGAATCCTACACCCACGAACAATCCGAGCGTAGTGCCCTTAAACACCAACTCGAACATCTGCGAGAACTTAATCTGAAGATGAGCCAAGATGCCATCAATCTCACTAAAGCGCTCAAGGGTGATAATAAACAACAGGGCAATTGGGGAGAAGTGATCCTAGATCGCGTGCTACAAGAAAGTGGCCTACGCGAAGGGCATGAATATCATACCCAACAGGATTTAAAAGATGATAATGGCAAACGGTTCAAACCCGATGTCATAGTCCATCTACCGGAAGACAAAGATGTTGTGATTGATGCAAAAATGTCACTCGTGAGTTACGAACGTTATTTCAATAGTGAAGATCCCGCCCTACGCCAACAGGCTATCAACGAGCATGTGATCTCTATTCGTAACCATATCAAGGGCTTGAGCCAAAAAGATTACCAACATTTACATGGGCTTAAAAGTTTAGACTATGTGCTCATGTTTATCCCCATTGAGCCTGCATTTTTGCTAGCATTGGAGCACGACCCAAGCTTGGTTAATTTTGCGCTAGAGCAAAATATTATGCTGGTCAGCCCTACCAATCTTTTAGTGGCACTGCGTACAATCAACAATATTTGGCGTTATGAGTATCAAAACCAACATGCTCAAACCATCGCCAAACAGGCTGGTCGCATTTACGATAAATTATGTGGTTATATCGAAGACATGGAAAAGCTTGGTAGAGCCTTAGATAATGCGGAAAAAACCTATCATAGTGCAATGAACAAGCTATCATCGGGCAAAGGTAACTTAGTGCGCCAAGCCCATTTAATGCAACAATTAGGCGTAGATACCAGCAAACAACTGGATAAAATGTTACTTCAAAAAGCATTGAATGAAGCCCAAGACGACAGCGACACAGAGGAACAGAGTGAGCAAGTCCAACCGCTCGCCGATGAGCCCCGAGAGACCGCCGAACTTGAACAATATTAAGCACATACGAGATAATCACTTTCACCTTGAATCGATACTGAAATATCGATGATGACTTTACAGGAGGCAAGTTCTGCATGTGCAAACCATTAATGAATATGGTTTTATCGAGCGCAATTATTATAGCTGGAGCATTAAATGCCTCTGCCGTTTTCGCCTTGACCCCAGTGCAAAAAACGTTTCTAGAAGCTGAGAAAGCGCTAAAAAAGCAAGATTACGCAACCTATAAACCACTTCGTTCAAAACTTGGCGACTATCCACTGGCGATTTACTTAGACCATGATATCGATATAGGTAAACTTAACGCACTCTCGGGCACTCAAGCCAAAGCACTTATTGATAAATATCAAACCACCCCTATGTACCATCGCCTGCGAGCTAAGTATTTAGCCAACGCGGGCAACCAAAAACGCTGGAATGACTTCCTTGCTATCGCTAAAGAGGCGCCAACGGATATTCTCCTGCAGTGTTTTTTTTATGAGGCCAAGCTTGCCAAGGGCGAAACCAAAACCGCCTATGCCGCCACGCAATCACTGTGGGTTTATGGTGGTTCTCGCCCTAAGGAATGTGATCCCCTATTTAACGCTTGGATAAAAGCGGGTAAGCGTAATCAAGATGTGATTTGGGCGCGAATGCTACTGAGTTTTGATGAGGGTGAAACCAGTTTATTAAGTTACTTATCCCAAAAAATCACCACCCATAATAACGAAGCTAAACGCTTAGTGGCGGTATTTAAGGATCCGAACAGCCTGCGCCATACTGAAAAATTTAAAGATAAAAACCCTATTGTCGGTGACATCGTCGCCCTTGGTTTAAAACGGCTTGCACGTAAAGATCTTGACCAAGCAATTAATTTGTATGCTCGGTATCAAAAATCTAAACGCTTTACACCCGCTCAAGAACAACAGCTGCAAAAGTTCTTAGTCCGTCGAGTATTAATTGAACAGGATGATAATCATAGAGACTTCGTGGACGCTCTGTTGCCCGAAATGAAAAGTGATGATTTAGTTGAACGTCGTTTAAGGTGGGCCATTCGTAAACAAGATACAACCCATATTGCCCGTTACCTTAATTTGCTCGAACCAGAAACCCTCGCTAAGGAGCGTTGGCAATACTGGCTATACCGAACAAATGCTAGAAATGCCCCCGACAGCGCGACTAAAGCACTGGGGGCGATTAGTAATGAGCGTAATTTCTATGGTTTTGCCGCCTCACAACTGTTAAATAAACCCGTATCGCTCAACCAAAGCCCAGAACCTGTTGTGGATGCAAGCAGCCCAAAACTAGAGGACGACTTAGGCTTTGTTCGCGTAAAAGAACTGATGGAACTGGATCGTTATTTCGATGCCCGTTATGAATGGGTCACTTTACTCAAACGCAGCGATAACCCTATGCGAGCCCGCTACGGCCGTTATGCCCATGATCAAGGTTGGTATGATTTTGGTGTTGAGGCGAGTATCCAAGGCAAATTATGGGACGATATTCCCCTACGTTTTCCTATGGCACATCAACCGGGGTTTGAACATGCCAGCAAAAAGCATAGGGTTAATATTGATGAAATCCGTGCGATTAGCCGCCGAGAAAGTGCATTTTATCGCTATGCGACCTCAGGTGTTGGTGCCCGTGGCTTAATGCAAATTATGCCTGCAACCGCCAAAGCCACCGCTAAAAAACACGGGGCAAAATATAACGATCCTAAGGATCTTTATAGTGCTGAGCTTAACCTCAATTTGGGTAGCGCCTATTACGCTCAGCTTTTAAAAGAGTTTAATCAAAACCGTGTACTCGCCACCGCTGCATATAATGCCGGCCCTTCAAGGGTACGCCGCTGGTTAGCCGAGTCCAATGGTCGATTGGATACCATGGGATTTATTGAGTCAATTCCCTTCACTGAAACCCGTGAATATGTCCAAGCAGTGCTGAGTTACCGTTTGATTTACGAAGCGCAGAAGAAAAATCCACAGCCACTGTTCAGTGATACCGAGCTTAAATTTAGCTATTAATTGCAAATCCTCTCTTTGCGAGTTCAACAATAGGGCTAACCTAGGTTAGCCCTATTGTTGAATACCAGCATTCAAACCAAACTTTTCTTTAGTATGGGTTAAGCGCATATTAGTCTCTATTATTCAGATAATTACAAAAGTGCATACTTAATCAGCAATCAACCATTATTGATAAAAACTTATTTGCACTCCACTAGGTTAAATGCAAATAATTAGCAATTAACTAATTTAATACCCACATTTGGCCAATGATTAACCTCAAAACGCTCAGCCTAAGCTGTGAATATCAACCCTTTGTCGATCCACAAACCTTAGCCATTGATGGTTATGAGGCCCTCGCCCGTTTTTATTTTTCCGATGGCAAGGCCATTGCGCCTAATCTCGTATTCGAGCAATTACATGTATCCTCAGACATGTTAGCGGCAATTGAATACCAAGCTAAGGTATTTCAACTCGCCCATGCTCCCCGCAATCAACCCATTTTCATTAATGTCGACCCTCACGCCGTCAACGGTTCGCATACGGCAAAGCTATTAGCATTGCTGTCTGATTATCAGCAGATCACGGTCGAAATTATTGAAAATACCTGTGTAAGTGATGCAAACCTTGCCAATCAACTTTTTGCTAAGTTCAAGGAAGCAAACATTAACGTAGCGCTCGATGATATAGGTGCGCCCCATTCCATGCTGTCTGTGGAATTAATGATGAATGTAGATTACCTCAAATTTGATCGCCATTGGTTAACCTTGATTGAACAACCTCAGGGTATCCAATTATTAATTGCACTCGTCGACTTTGCGAAGCGCTCGGGCAAGCGATGTATTCTGGAAGGGATAGAAACCGAAGCTCAGCTTGCCTTTGCAAAGGACATTGGAGTGCATTTGGTGCAGGGCTTTTTATTCAAGTCATGGTTTATTCGCCCTACCAGCACAGAAGCCTTACGTTTTTCCTAACCTCATCACTAAACTCGGTTTTATTGAGAAATATGTAATGCACCTTTGACTCATTACTCCCAACTGGATATCAAGGGAATTATCCACCATAGTGATAGGACGAGTCTATTATCGACTCTCCTCTAGCATGGCATAAGGAGTCTAGTGTGGCACCATCAGGGATCAACGACCTATTAGCACAACTTGAGCAAGTGCTACTGGGGGAACCACGGCAAATTCGCCTCGCACTCGCCTGCATACTCGCCCGCGGCCACTTACTGATTGAAGATCTACCTGGCATGGGCAAAACCAGTATTTCCCATGGTATTGCCCAGAGTTTGGGGCTCAGCTACCAAAGAGTGCAATTCACTAGCGACATGCTTCCCGCCGATATTTTAGGTGTATCCATCTTTGATAAACATCAAGGGCAATTTATCTTCCACCCTGGCCCCATTTTCAAACAGATGGTCTTAGCCGATGAGATTAACCGCGCAAGCCCAAAAACCCAAAGTGCCCTACTCGAAGCCATGGCCGAACAGCAAATCTCCGTTGACGGCATAACCCACAGACTCCCAAACCCCTTTTTCGTTATCGCGACTCAAAACCCAACGGATCAATCGGGTACGTTTCCGCTGCCTGAATCCCAGCTAGACCGTTTTATGATGCGGCTTTCTATCGGTTATCCGAGCCACGAGGCTGAGCTTGCCATGCTTAAAGCTCACCACACACATCTAACACTGGATCAATTGCCCCAATGTTTAACCCCGATGAGCTTGATGCAGCTGCAAGAACAATGCGACAAGGTTAGTGCATCCGATGCCCTGCTCAATTACATCTTGGCTTTAGTGAGTTTTTCTCGCACACAAACTGAAAGCGTAGGCTTATCCCCCCGCGCCACCAAAGCCCTACTGCAAGCAGCAAAGGCATGGGCATTTTTAGCCGGTCGGCACTACCTTGTCCCAGAAGACGTACAGGCAGTGTTTTGCTGTGTGGCGGAGCACAGACTGAGAACCAGTAGCCAATTGCAGGGCGAAGCGATTTCAGAGCGTATCCTCGCCAGTGTGAATCCTATTATGTAACGGTGAGATGAACATCGTGATATAGGCAAAGAGCGAATATCAAAGATGAGGACAGAGTGAAACAATTAATTACGCGCATTTGGCAGCGATGGCTTGCCAGACGCCTCCCCCCCAATACCGAAATCACCCTCAGCCATCGCAGTATTTTTATTCTGCCCAGTGGTTTTGGGCTTATCTGGCTCGCTCTTGTTTTGCTGTTATTTTTATTTGGCACTAACTACCAAAACAATTTGGTGATTGGGTTAAGCATTTTACTTTTAAGTCTTTTTAATACTTGTATTCTCTACAGTTATAACAATCTTGCCGGGCTACATTTACGGGCCAGCATGCCGCCTGAGGTCTATGCGGGGGAAACGATCACTTTTCCTATCCAGATCAACTCTAATCACAGCAGTTATCATATAAATCTTGGTTATCCAAACAACCACAGTTACACGCTTAAGCAAGTAGGGATAGATGAAGTCCAAGCCCTTGTTCCCTTTGAACATGGAATTCGCGGCCTTGTTACACCGGGGCGACTTAAAATTGAGTCTTTCTATCCACTTGGTCTTTGCCGTACTTGGTCCCATGTTGACTTAGCTATCACACATTTAGTCTACGCAAAGCCGATTGAAGCCCCACTTCAGCTTGAAGCAACGCTTGATCATCTAAGGGAGCAGCCACCCACAGTAGCAGGCCAGCATGTAGCGGGTATCGATGAATTTAAAGGGCTTAAACCCCATGTACTGGGTGAATCCCTTAAGCAAGTGGCTTGGAAACAATGGGCGCAGGGGCGCGGTATGCTGAGTAAGGAATTTGAGCAGCCCCAAGGTAAGCCTGTATGGCTAATACTTAGGCCCAATCCTAAACAGCTTGAAACCCAACTGAGTCAGTTAAGCTGGCAGGTCAATAAACTGAGTCAACTTGAGCAGCATTTTGGTCTATGGCTACACCTCCCCACGGGTGAGAATATTATCCTGTCACCTGCTGTCGGCAATAGCCATAGAATCGCCTGCCAGAAAGCACTGGCATTGTATCCGCTCAATCCACAACATCCACAAGCGGGTGCTCCACCCCATAGCGCTACCGCTAACCCACCATTCTATGGCAATGAATTTGTTGAAAAACATCGCCAACTAACGCAGAGCGGATCGAAATGAGCCGCTCAAAGAATATCGCAGCAACTAAAACGATTACTGCCCCACAAATCGGTGACAACATCAGCCGTCAAACTCTATTTTGGCTGCTGCTCACGAACCTTGCGGTACTGAGCCCCTTATTTGATAAAACGACACCCTGGACACTTGGGATCTGCGCAATTTGTCTGCTTTGGCGCATTGGGATTTACGTCGGCAAAGTGGCTAAACCTCCGCGCTTTTTAGTGACAAGTTTGGCTGTTGGTGCTGCCATCACATTAGCACTGGTCTCAGGTCAAATGGGGGTACTCAATGCCTTAATCAATCTGCTTATTTTAGGTTATGCCTTAAAATACATTGAGATGCGTAACCAAAGAGATGTTAGAGCAGTGGTGATTGTTGGCTATTTTCTGATTGCGCTGACCTTTATAGATCACCAATCTATGCTAAGCACTGTGCATTTGCTCGCAGTGACAGTGGTTAATACCTGCGTACTTGTCACTTTATATCAAAGTAAACACAGGTTGCGGCATACATTATGGCTTGGGGGCAAGTTGCTGTTGCAGAGTGTACCGCTCGCTCTACTGCTATTTTTAGTCTTACCCCGTTTTGCACCGCTCTGGCTTGTCCCCAATATGAAAGAGGCCAAAACAGGGCTATCCGATACCCTTGCCATTGGTGATATCAATAAACTGACCCGCTCCACCGAGCTTGCTTTTAGAGCGAGTTTTACGGAAAGCACGCCACGCCATACCGAACTTTATTGGCGGGCATTGGTAATGGAAGACTACGATGGAGTGACTTGGCGCCAAGAGAACGGCATTAAGAAACTACAACAGGATGCATTGATTTTTCCACCATCAAGACCAAGCCCAGCACAGCAGGTATCGACGTCAACAGTTGATGAATTGAGAAATAAAGCTGAGGACAATCAAGCAAAAACAAACCGTCCAAAGACTCAGGTTTATCGATATCAGATCATTGCCGAGCCAAGTCATCAGCCATGGCTTTTTGGCCTCGATGTGGCCTACAGCGAAGATACCGCCGTAGTCAATCTGCCCGATTATCGAATCTTTGCCCTACGTAATCTCGATCAACGCATGAGCTATCAGCTTGATTCTTGGCCCAATGCCACAATGGATCTTATCCTTTCACCTCGGCAAAGGGATATCAATCTGGCGCTGCCTGACAACAGTAATCCACGTACCTTACAACTTGCCAACCAATTTAAGCAAACCTACCCCGATGCCAAACAACGTCTTGTGGCTATGATGCAGTATTTCAATACTGAGCCCTTTTTTTATACGCTCACACCTCCCATGCTAGGGCCACAGCAAGTGGATGATTTTCTGTTTGAAAATAAAGCGGGTTTTTGTGTGCATTATGCTACTGCATTGATTTTTATGGCGCGGGCGACCGGCTTACCTGCGCGCATGGTCACAGGCTATCAGGGCGGTGAATATAATCCCAAGGCGGGATATCTGAGCGTATATCAATATATGGCACACGCGTGGGCCGAAGTTTGGCTTGAGAACGAAGGTTGGGTGCGTTTCGACCCAACGGCTATGGTGGCACCTAATCGTATCGAGCTAGGTTTTGATGCTGAGTTTACACCTGAGGACAGTTATCTAAAGGAAAGCCCTTTTAGTAGTTTACGCTTTAAATCCACACCATGGCTCAATGAGCTAAGACAACGTTTTGCCAGCATAGATTACTATTGGAGTGTGTGGGTATTAGGCTTTAATCAAGAAAGACAAAATAAGGTGCTCAATCATATTTTAGGGGATGTCACTAAAACCAAAGTAGCGGTATTTATGGGGTTATGCCTGAGTTTAATAGGGTTTTATATCGCCTATAGTGTGGGATTATTTCACCGTAAACGGGAGCGCGACCCTATTAGCTCGCGCTATCAACACATTTGTTTACGTCTTGCGGCACATGGAATAACGCGTCAAGAGGGCCAAGGTCCGAATCATTTTGCCGAACAAATTATTAAAGATTACCAACACCAAGCACCCAACTTTTGCGCTCTATTTAATGCATTAACCCAAAGTTATGTCGCGCTTAAATATCAAAACTTGCCCCCAAAAGCGTATCAACAACAGTTAAGACAATTCAACACCACGGCCAAGGCATTAAATTGGCGGCTAATACGGCCTAGTAACCTATTAAAATAGGCACTAAATAAAGTGAAAAAGTAAAGTGTTGAATCTTATAAATCAAACACATAGAATTGCTTTTACTTACACTATTGTCATTTGCGTCGTTGTAACTTAAACAAGCCTTTGTTTGTTAAACAATAGTCACTCACAACACCACGAGTTGCCCATGCTAAAGTTAATCCAGTCTAATCAAATGGAAGTGCTCTGCGCCCATTTAGCCGCTTACCTTCGCCAGAGTGTACCTAATACACGCCTGCTACGTAGTGAGCATATTCTGGTACAAAGCCCTGGTATGTCGACTTGGTTACGCCTTGAAATTGCAAAACAAAATGGTATAGCGGCAGCACTCGAATTTCCACTGCCCTCCAGTTTTACTTGGCAGTTGTGCCACCATTTATTGCCCAATGTCCCGAAGGAAAACGCCTTCACCAAGGCAGCAATGACCTGGAAACTGATGCAGTTATTACCCCGTCTGTTAGCGGATGATGCCTTTGGGCCACTTAGGCACTATTTAGGTGACATAAGTTTACATGCGTTAAGTGACATTGATGTAAATGGATTGGATGAATTTGCGCATCAGCGTCCTGCCGATGATATTAAGCTGTATCAGTTGTGCGGTCGTATTGCCGATATTTTCGATCAATATTTAGTCTATCGACCCGACTGGATTTTAGCTTGGGAGCAAAACCAGCACCCTACAACGCTCAACAAACCGCTCAATGAAGACCGACGCTGGCAACCCATTCTATGGCGCGCCTTGATTGCCTTTAATCGCGATGAACTCAATCAAAGCCATTATCACAGGGCAAACCTGCACAGCGCATTGATTGATGTGCTCAATGATCCCAATACCTCACTAACCCCGTTACCCCAACGTCTATTTGTGTTTGGCATATCTTCAATGGCGCCTCAAACCCTTGAAGTGCTTTATCATTTAGCAAGCCGTATTGATGTGATCATTTTGAGTCTGAGTCCATGCCAGCACTATTGGGGCGATATTATCGATCCACGTCACCGTGCACGCATGGCGGTGCAATACGCCGGCAAGCGCCAATTAGCAGAGCAATGGGAGGATAAACTCGAGGTCGGCAATCCTCTGCTGGCGAATAATGGCAAGATGGGGCGTGAATTACTCGATATGCTGCTTGAGCTTCCCGCAGAACACTGTGATTTTGGTGATGATGTTTACTGTGAACCTTGCGATGACCCTAACGATCCTGCCAGTCACGCCAGTATGCTCCACGGTGTGCAATACGATATTTTAGAGATGCAGACCTTAGATAGCGTGCTTGGGCCAGATGCTGCGCTTTACCAAAATATCGCAGCGCGGCGCGTGCTCAAAAAAGATGATGAGTCAATACAAGTTAAGAGCTGCCATAGTCCACTGCGGGAAGTCGAAACCCTACACGATCACCTGCTAGAAATGCTGAGTCGCCATCCCCAATTATCACCCAAAGATATTGTCGTGATGATGCCCGATGTAGCCGCCTATGCGCCTTATATCGATGCCGTGTTCGCCGCCAAACAGGGCCTGCATTATATTCCCTACGCCATTGCTGACCGCGGCGCGGCGCAGGAATCGCCACTCATTAATAGTTTTTTGAATTTGCTCGGGATTAATCAAAGCCGCTTCGGCTTGACCGATATTCTCAGCATCCTCGAAGTGCCCGCCATTTTGCGCCGTTTTCAGCTTGATGACGATGAATTACAACTGATCCGCCGCTGGCTTGATGAAGCTGGCGTTCGTTGGGGTCGAGATCAACAAAGTCGCCTAAAACAAGGTGTACCCGCATTTGAGCAAAACTCTTGGGCCTTTGGCATAAAACGACTGATCTTAGGTTATGCCTTAAGTGACGATGCGCCGCTCTACCAAGATCATTTAGTGGTTACCGGCATAGAAGGACAATCGGCACAAGCACTCGGTAAACTGCTCAACTTTATCGAAGTGCTCGATGAAACCCAGCAAATACTCGAAAAAAACCAACCGGGCGCCGTGCGTTTAATGGAATTAACGGCGTTATTGGACGCCTTTTACGACGCAGATGAAGACGAGCGCGAGCAGTTACAAGATATCCGCGATGCCATTGCCACCCTAGAGCAAGAGCTATTATCCGCAGGAAAACCGATTGAGGCACAATCAACAGCCCAAGCCGATATCGCCACGTCGCTAACCTTAAGCATTGAAGTATTACAGCAATGGTTTAATCAGCGTTTAACGGAATCCCGCGTAGGTCAACGCTATCTTGCGGGCAGTGTCAACTTTTGTACCCTTATGCCCATGCGTTCCATTCCCTTTAAACTGGTCTGTTTGCTCGGGATGAATGACGGGGTATATCCAAGAGTGCAACACCCAGTCGGTTTTGACCTTATGGCCCACTTTGGCCCGCGTAAAGGTGATCGCTCCCGCCGTCTTGATGATAGATATCTGTTTTTAGAAGCCCTGCTCTCGGCTCGCGAGCAGTTATATATCAGCTACATTGGTCGCAGTGAAAGGGACAACTCGGAGCGTATCGCCTCGATGCTCGTTTCTGAACTGATTGAATATTGTCAGCTTTGTTATCTGCCTGAACACCTATTACCACAGCTTGCCACTATGAGTAATAGTGAAGAGGTAGAAAAAGCCCTGCTCAATGAGATTGTCAGCCAACAGCCATTGCAACCCTTTGACCCTAAGTTATACCAACCCAAAACGGCCGACTCAAAAGGAATTAAGCAAAGTTATAGCCAACAATGGTGTCCACCTAATGCGCAGGTTCAGGCTGATAATGGTCGTTTTATCGGTGAACTGACACGCATAGTGATTGAAAATGAAACCATTATTGAAGATGAAGTAAAACGAGAATCCACCGTCGAAGATGAACACGTGGATATTTCGGCCCTGATCCGCTTCTTTCGTAATCCGGCCCAATACTTCTTTAACCGCACACTCAAGGTAGATCTAAGCCTTAATATTCAGGCCGATGATAATGACGAACCCTTTAGCTTGAATGCCCTTGAACGCTATATTTTACAAGCACAACTACTCGACAATAGCATAAGACAAGGTGTGTTAGAGCCGGACATTGAGCTTTTAAAACGCCTAAAAGCCAGTGGTAACTTGCCCATGCATCCCTTTGATGATCTACTGCTACGCCAATATCAGCAGGACATTAAACCACTGATCGATAGAACCTTGTTTCTTAAAGGCGAGCAACAGAGCCATCATGCAGACATTAGACTAAGCTTCGATTTAGCGATTTCCCACGCAACTCAATCTGGTCAAACGCGCAGAGTATGGCTTGAAGGCCGTATTGATGATATTAGCCCTAAGGGACTCATCAATTACCGCCCCGGCAGTGCCCATGGCCGCGATATATTGAAACTGTATTTACGCCATCTGTGTTTAATGGCGATGGGGTATACCCACGCAAGCTACCTATTGGATATGGGGCATTTCCATGCGCTTTCGCCAATTATGCCAGAGCGTGCTCAGCAACTATTGGCCGATTTACTGCAACTTTTTTATCAAGGTCAACTGCATCCCCTGCGTTTTATGCCACGCACCTCCCTTGCTTACGCTAGCAGTGAAGGCGAACATGTTGAAAGACTCAACGGGGCACAGGCTGAATGGCTGGATGAACAAGGGGAAAAGAGCGAAGGTACTGAGCCCCATTATCAGCGGTTATTTCACTTCCCGCGGGATTTTACTGAAAATACCTTTGGTGTACTCGCCGACCGTATTTATCGCCCCATGGTCAGTTTATATGTGAAAGACACACTTGCTCAGCTTGAGGACTTTGCCCTCAATAATGGCATGAACCTCGGTAGTGTTAACTTAGATCCAGCGGCCGATATCAATAGCGTTAGCACACAACAGAATATCTCACAGGGAGAATGAAGATGGGTGAAGATATGATGTTGAATTCAAAAACTAAAACCCAAGCGGTAGCAGCACAAAATCAGGCAGAGGCACTTAACCCGCTGACATTGCCCTTTGGTGGCAGTCGTCTGATAGAAGCCAGCGCGGGGACGGGTAAAACCTATACTATTTCAGGTCTTTATCTGCGTTTACTCCTCGGTGATGGTATCAGTACCCCACTGACCTGCGAACAAATTTTAGTGGTCACCTTTACCAATGCCGCTACCGAAGAGTTAAGGGATCGTATTCGCCGCCGCATTCAAGTCGCCTTTAAGTGTTTTTTAGGCTTACCGATTGATGATCCCTTTGTACAAGCACTTTACGACAATACGCCAGCAGACGAACGCTCAATTGCCCTTAGGCGTTTCGATTTAGCACTAAAGTCCCTTGACGAAGCCGCGATTTTTACTATTCACGGTTTTTGTCAGCGTATTTTGTCGGATCTTGCCTTTGAATCATCCCTGCTTTTCGAGTCTGATTTTACCTTAGATGACAGCGAATTCCTGCACCATGCTGTGCGGGATTTTTGGCGCGAGGCCTGCTATCCCTTACCCGACTACTTGGCCCAAATTATCGCAAAAGAGTTTGGCGAACCCGATGGCTTAGTCAAACAGCTGCGGCCATTACTGGGGGCGAGTCAAGCGCAACCTCTCACCCCAACAGCAAACTTTACTACCTTAGCGCAATCCCTCAGTCAGAGTTTAGAGCGCTTCAAATTAGCATGGCCCCGAGGTCGCGATGGATTACTCGAGTTATTGCATAACTTGCCGCTTAATGGCACCCGATTTGGCAAGGCAAGTGATCATTATCCCAAGCTCGCCGCTATGTTCGATGCTTTAGACAATTGGTTTGCCTTTGCAAATGGCCTACCGCCCATAAAAGTACTGGAGGATTTATCCCTATCGGAACTTAAACTCAATAAAGGTGGCGTGATCCCAAGTGTAAACGAAGCACCCTTGCTGGATCATATGGAGCAATTGGCAGCACTCATTAAAGCCATTAAACCGGCGTTTTTGTATAGTGCTAAACAGGGTATTAGCGAGCGCTTTGCAAAGCAAAAACAACAACAAAATGTGCTGACGCCCGATGATCTACTCACCACCTTAGCCGCTGCGTTAAATGCCAACAGTAAAACCTTGCCCAAAGCGGTGGCAAGTCGTTTCCCTGTGGCGCTGATTGATGAGTTTCAGGATACCGACCCTCTGCAATTTGCGATTTTCTCTGGTATTTATCAACACCATGACTCATGCAATCAACACAGCGATAATCACCTTAATCATACTGAAAACAACCTCAGTCTATTGATGATTGGCGATCCTAAACAGGCCATTTATGCCTTTCGTGGCGCTGATATCTATACCTATATCGAGGCCCGCAAAGCCACCGAGTCCCACTATCACTTAGATACGAACTACCGTTCAAGCGCCAATATGGTCGCGGGTGTTAACCATTTATTTAGTCGACATCCCGATCCGTTTATCAGCCAATCCATTCCCTTTGATAGCGTAAAAACCCCGAGCAGCGCTAAACATAAAACCCTAACGCAGAAGCGTGAAAATCCCGCAGCGCTCAGATTAAGACTGTTAAGTGAAACCGAAAATGGCCTGAATAAAACCACAGCGAGGCATCGACTCGCTGAAGATGCGGCGACAGAAATCACCCGTTTGCTAACAGATGCCGCTAATGGCGAATGCCATACCCCCAAAGGCCCTTTAATGGCACAAGACATTGCCATATTAGTGCGTGATCGCAACGAAGCGGCGGTGATGAAAGTCGCACTCAGTCAGCGCCAAATCGGTGCCGTGTTTTTAAGTCGCGATAGTGTATTTGATACCCTTGAAGCACGGGAAATGGCGCTGATCCTACGCTCACTGGCTAACCCCAAAGATGAGCGGGCACTGCGTAGCGCCCTCGCCACGGCATTGCTTGGTTATAACGCCGAACAAATTCATGCATTTAACCAAAATGAAGAGCAAAGACAACAACTGTTAGAACAGTTTTTTAACTTGCACATTATCTGGCAAAAACGCGGCATCATGCCCGCATTGCTCAGCCTTGCCAATAGTACGTCTCTTATCGAACGTTTACTGCAGGGCCCTCAGATCAATCTGGATAGCAACCAAGAACAAGAAACGACATATGGTGAGCGGCGTTTGACCGATTTTCGTCATTTAGCCGAACTATTACAGCAAAAGGCCACTGAACTCGATGGAATAAGTGCCCTACTCAATTGGTATGAACAACAACTTATTGATAATACAGGCACAGATGAGCAACAGCTTCGCCTAGAAAGCGAGCAAAATCTAGTGCAAATCGTCACTATCCATAAGAGTAAGGGATTAGAATATCCTGTCTGTTTCGTGCCCTTTGTAAGCCTTGCACGGGACAATCGCCGCCGCCCAACGCCTATGCTCTACCACAAAATAAACCAGACTAATGGGCAAGAGTTAGTGTGGGATATTGAAGGGACAGATGAAGGCTGGGAGCAGTTTGCACAAGAAACCTTAGCCGAAGATCTACGGCTATTATATGTAGCACTCACTCGGCCTGTGTATCTGTGTTATTTGTATATTGCTAACCACTGCCGCCAACTCAAAAATGGCCTAAAGAGTCAGCTCCATGAAACCGCCATGGGTTATCTTCTGGGGATCACCGATGCCGATTGTGACTTTAACCGTATCAGCCAAGCGGCACAAAGCCTTGCCCAGGGTATTGATGCTATTAGCGTCGATACAGTGCCAGAAGAAGCTCACCCGCAAACACTGCCTTCAAGCCAGGATACAACGCAAACACTCGCGGCAAAAACAATCAATCGCCAGTACAGTACACCTTGGCGGGTGGGCAGTTATTCTGGTTTAGTGAAAAATACCAGCCACGGTAAAGCCGTCCCCGGTGCCGATGATGAGGAGCTAAGTGTTCTCGAACAAAGTATTACAGCACGCGATCAGCTTGAAACACTCTCTCACTATGACACGTTAGATCCTAAGCAAAATGGGCTTAATCGCTTTAACTTTGAGCGTGGCGCAAACGCAGGGAGTTTTATGCACTTAGTGCTCGAACTGATTGATTTTACAAAGGCGGAGCTCGATTTACCTGAGCAACTACCCAAAGCCATGCTGCAATATGGAATCGCAGCCCAATGGTTAGAAGTCTTACATACTTGGTATCTTGATATACTCAAGGCGCCACTTGCACTTATGCCCGCTGAAGCAGAAGCGACGACTCAACTCATCAATCCTGATCTGTGTTTGGCCATGTTATCAAAGCAAGATACCTTAGTCGAAATGGAGTTTTATTTACCCCTTAACGGACTAAAAGATGCGCAGCTTAATGACTTACTTAATCAATTTGGTTATGGGTCAACACTCAAATTTGATGATCTTAAAGGTATGCTCAAGGGCTTTATTGACTTAACCTTTGAATATGATGGTAAATTTTACATTGCAGACTATAAATCTAACCACCTAGGGGATGATATATATGCCTATCATCATGGGGCTCTCCAGGGGGCGATAAAAGATCACCACTACGATTTGCAGTACATTCTTTACTCCCTCGCCTTACATAGATACTTAGGCTTACGCCTGCCAGCATATGACTATGACACCCATATAGGCGGTTGTTATTATTTGTTTTTAAGGGGAATGTCGGTTCAATATCCGGGCTATGGTATTTATTATGATAAACCACCAAAGGCACTGATCTATGCACTTGATGCTTTATTTAACAGCACCTTATTTGACAGCCCATTCGTAGACGCAGGAGTTACGGCATGATGCGCTCAACACTCGGCTTAAATACGCATACACAAATCGCTGAGCATTGGATTGACCATGGCGCAATCCAACTCGCTGCGCCGCTATCTGAGCTGTTAAAACAATGGGAGCAAGAGCGACTGATTACGCCGCTCGATAGGCATTTTGCACTGCAAATGAGTCAGTTACACCAAATTGATAGTCAGAATCCCCTGTTTATCCTACTCTGTGCACTGTTAAGTCAGCAATTATCCTCACAGCACAGTTGCTTAGTGCTCGCCCATATAGTGCCCCTCAATCCCATGGCGGAGCAAATCAGCCATTGTAAAATCACGTTAAGCCTTGATGCATTAACTAAGACTCTGCAAACCTTTGATGCAGTGGGCCAAGCTGGCAGCAATAAACCGCTGATCATCGATAATGGCAGACTCTATTTACAGCGTTATCATCATTTTGAAACCGCTGTAGCCGCCTCTTTAATTCGATTATCCGAACGAACCAACACAGTTCAGGCCGAGGATCTCAAAAATCACTTAGATCAGCTATTCCCTGCCGATGAAAATGTCGAGATGATTGACTGGCAAAAAGTCGCGACGGCAACGGCGCTTGGCAAAAAACTGGCTGTTATCACTGGTGGGCCCGGTACGGGTAAAACCACGACGGTGACTAAGCTGTTATTATTGCTACAAATGGAATCAAAACAAGCGATCCGTTTAGTCGCCCCCACGGGAAAAGCCGCTGCTCGCTTAAGTGAATCAATTAAGGCCTCAAAGGCACGCCTCGCTAAAGAACTCAGTGTCAACCAAGGCGGAAATAGCCAAGAGATTTTTTTAACAGCACTTAGCCGTATCCCAGAAGAGGCCTCTACCCTGCATCGACTACTCGGGGTCATTCCTAATTCGCCTCAGTTTCGCCACCATCAAGATAATCCATTAAGGCTCGATTTACTGATCGTCGATGAAGCCTCGATGGTGGATTTACCTATGATGTATAAGTTGTTAAGTGCCTTGCCTGAGCATGCCAGTTTGATTTTGCTTGGCGATCAGGATCAACTGGCTTCGGTTGAAGCAGGTGCTGTACTTGCCGATATTTGCGCGGGCTTAAAACTTCCCATACCGCAAGGAGGGGCGCAGGATACACTTTGGCAAATGCACTATTCGCTCGGGCAAGCGACACAGCTCAGTGCTTTGACCGGATATGACTTAACGCCATTTGTCAGTCAGTCGCCTAAACTGGGCGATAGTTTATGCATGTTAATGCACAGCCATAGATTCAAAGGGGATGCGGGCATAGGACTCCTTGCTGGCGCGGTTAATCGCTCTGATCTTCAAGGTATTCTACAGGTGTGGCGCCAAGGATTTGCTGAGCTTAACTGGCTAGAACACAGTACTAATCTCAGCCAAACCCAAGCAAAAGTCAGTGAACCTGCAAACAACACTGGGCTTAACTTACTGCTTGAACAAGCATGCGCACAATATGGCGACTACCTCGATTTATTAAATAGGGAGTTAGGGACTCGTCCTAGCACCGCAGAGATTATCGAGCGTTTTAACCACTATCGCATTTTATGCGCCATGCGCTCAGGCGATTATGGGGTAGAAGGTATTAACAGATATGTCACCCAAGCGCTCACCCATGCCAAGCTTATCAAACCACTACAGGAGTTTTATTTAGGTCGCCCGATTATTATCCAAAGTAATGACTATAACTTAGGATTATTTAACGGGGATATCGGACTGATTTTACAGGATGAAGATAAACCCGAACGCCTAATGGCACACTTTATTAAGGCCGACGGTGGTTTGCTTAAAGTCTTACCGGCACGTTTACCAAAGCATGAAACTTGCTACGCTATGACAGTGCATAAAAGCCAAGGGAGTGAATTTAATCGCGTGGCTTTAGTGCTACCACCGAGTCCAAGTCTAGCCCAGTGGCAACTATTAACTAAAGAATTGATTTACACTGCAATTACCCGTGCTAAAACCCATTTTACCTGCTTAGGTACCCAGCAAGTCTTTGAGCGAGCCAGCAGCCAAGTCACCCAAAGGGCATCGGGTCTTGCCGATAGACTTTGGGTTTAAGGAACAAGATTGATGAATGAAAACATCATTAGATTAAATAATATACATGAGGTTATCGCGCTATTTGATGCCATTGCGCTTGAAGCAAATCTGCCCGCTATGTGCTATGAAAAGACCCGCTATATTCCATGGTCTGTATTTAAGGATATGCAGGTTTATGCACTCGATTTTGAGCCTTACCTTTCCATAGGTCAGCGCTGCAACATGCACTATTTTGGAATAATGCAAAGTAAACGGCGTTTATATCTTGCCCACTGCAATGATGCAGGCCATGCGCCGCGCTGGGAGGCAAGGCCTATCACCTTAGCACAACTTATGGATGGTGAATTAATGGAGTATTTGCACAAAAATCACGCCTATAACTTAGGTTTAAAGATAAGCTTCGATCTGGATTATGCCATTTAAGCATGTGATACCCGCCCACAACTTAAACTGCACATCGCGTATTTATGCTTATTAGAGGGGAATGAAATTGAAGCCACAAACACAGGATAACTACCAGCTAACAGTGGCAACATTCGATAAGTTTGCCCAGCAGTACCAAGATAAATATATGGAGTTTGCCTCCTACACTCAAACCTATGATGCCCTAATCAATAACATAACCCATCATAACCACTTGCTCGATATCGGCTGCGGACCAGGTAATATCAGTCGTTACCTTGCTGCTAAAATACCGCAAATGAAGGTTTTTGGGATTGATCTGTCACCTAACATGATTGAACTTGCCAAACAGAATGTTCCCACTGGGCAGTTCGAAATCATGGATAATCGTCAACTTGGCCGCCTGAATACGCTCAGCGCTGGCTCCTTCGATATCATTGCCTGCGGCTTTTGTTTGCCCTATTTATCTAAGGTGGATTTAGTCGATTTTTTTAAGCAACTCAGCATGCTTATCTGCCCTGATGGCCTAGTATATTTAAGTACTATGGAAGATGTTGATAGCCGCTCCGGTCTGCAAACCGGTAGCAGTGGCGACAGTGTCTATGTGCATTACCATCAATATGACTTTATTGAGCAACAGCTTATAACCAATGGTTTTCAAATCCTCGAGATCTCACGCCAAACATTTCCTGTGCCCTGTGATGCAGTTCCTACGACAGATTTATTTATCATCGCAAAAGCAATCAGGTAAGGTGCTCCAAATTAAAAATTAAGTTACACTCCAAAGCCTTTTACCCGCTTAGGTCTGTGCTCAGTGCACAAGATTATTCACCCGGACCAATGATGGATATATGTCTAAAAAACCCGCTTTTACCCCTGCGAATACGGTTGTAGTGCTCGACTTTGAAACCTCTGGACTTTCACCTAACCAAGGCGATCGAGCCATCGAAATAGGGGCGGTATTGATTGAGAATGGTGTGATAACCCAACGATTTTCCGAACTCATGGATCCCGGTTTTAGGATCAGTTCTTTTATTGAGGACTATACGGGGATCAGCAATCAAATGCTGAAAAATGCCGCACCCTGCCATGAAGTGATGGTACGTTTTGCCGATTTTATTGGCGAACATCATTTAGTGGCACACAATGCCACCTTCGATCAGCGTTTTCTCGATGCCGAATTTGCCCAAATTAGCCACCAGTACAAAGGCCAATTTGGTTGTTCATTGCTGGTGGCAAGACGCTTATATCCCTTGGCAAGCAATCATCAACTCGGCACCTTAGTACGTTATAAACAATTGCCCAACAATGGCACTTTTCACCGAGCCTTAGCCGATGCAGAGATGACCAGCCACCTATGGTTAGCTATGCTGGCGGATTTACAGCGTGATTTTGCTATCACCTCACCACCCTTTAGCCTAATGCAAAAAATAACTAAAAAGACAAAAGCCGACGTACCTAAATTTCTTCGCGAGTACAGCTCTAGATAAAATATCTAGATAATCAATCTTATACAATACCGCTGCTAAGATATCGACTTTAATGGTGCACTATCGACACCGCAGGAACTGCGCACAACAAGGGTTGTCGGGATAAGCTGCGGGCTGACTTCAATGCCGCGAATAAGCTTTAGCACACTTTCGACCAAAATTTCGCCCGCCAACTGGGTATTTTGCTTGATAGTGGTTAGGGGGGGATTAGCAAAACTGGCAACGGGAATATCATCATAACCGACCACAGCAACCTGCTCCGGCACCGCTATGCCCTTTTTCTTAAGCGCTCTAATTGCACCAATGGCAATCAAATCGCTGGCAGCAAAAATAGCGTCAAAATGAGTGCCCTTTTCAAGCAACATCATCGCCGCATCATAACCCGAGCTTTCAGTGCTGATGGCCGGTACCTGCTTATTGCTATCAATGGAAATATTCGCCATTTGTAAAGCTTTAACATGACCTAAATACCTGTCCCTAAATTCTGGACTATGACTAGATGCATCGCCTAAAAAAGCAAAGGCTTTACGGCCTAGTGAGATCAAATGTTCAGTTGCAATCAGACCGCCTTGGTGATTATCACAACCAATCGATAACACGGATTTATTGTTATGCTCGGCCCCCCAAATCACAAAGTGAGTGTTCTGTGCTAATAATTTCTCCAGCTTCTGTTCGTAATCCATGTAATCACCATAGCCGAGCAGAATAATACCATCGGCCTTATTACTGTCCTCATAATCGGCATGCCAATCACTGGATAATTGCTGGAAAGAAACTAATAAATCATATCCTTGCTGCGCTGTTGCTCGAGTAATAGAACCGAGCATTGATAGAAAAAATGGGTTGATTAATGAGTCATCATTAGTGGGGTCTTCACACAATAATAGCGCCAGCGTATGGCTGTTTTGAGTACGAAGATTACTGGCATTTTTATCGACCTTATAGTTGAGCTCCTTCGCAATTGCTTGAATTCGCTCACGGGTCTCTATATTGACTAACGGACTGTTTCTAAGGGCTCGGGAAACCGTAGACTGGGATACACCAGCACGATAAGCAATATCAATCGAGGTCGCTTTCGATGCCATAGGGAGGTTTTCACTTAAGTGATTATTTTAGACGATACTAAAACAGTTCGATAAACTTGTATAGACGGATAATTTAAACATCCGTCTATACAAGTATTTAGCTAATTAAAGACCTAATTGGTCAAGTAAATCATCGGCGTTAGCGTCCGTAGTTAGCGAGACTATCGCTGGCTTATCCTTCATTTTTGACCAAGGTGATACATTACTATCGTTACTCGCGCCGATATTACCATGTTGCTCGAGTAAACTATCGGGATCAAATTCCTCGTCGTATTCAAACTCGTCTAACTTAATAAACTCCGTCTTATCCATAGCAAATTCAAGGTAGAAAATATGGTTATTTTCTGTTTTAAAAGAAACTCGCCTTGCGACAGCATCATCCAAGTTTGCGTCAATCGAAATAGTCAACTCTTTGTTAATCGTTAACATTTTAGGTTGGCTTTGGCTAATGGACGTTTGCAATTCCTTGGAGATCTTATTAATAAAATCGCCAAGAATTTGATTCATCAGCTCCCCCATCACATTACCCACTTCATCAGAAGTGTGGGAGAACGCCAGCTCAGATTCCGGCATCCCCATGTTCAACATATACCGACGATAGATCTCAATAGCGGCCGAGGCAGAAAAGTTGATCACCACTAATCCAGAAAAACCGCCGTCAAAAATAGAAAAACACCCAAGATCGGGTTTAAGGCGAGTCCGAGTTATACTCTGTACCATACCCGCGTGGCTAACATGGCTGGCACTTGTACTCGATAACACATGGGCCACCGAATGACATAGCTTGAGTAAAATATCATCCGAAGTAACGATAGTGTTTGTTGTCATAATCAATTCTCAAACTGAACAATAAATTAATCTTGCGCGTAAAAGCCTAAAAAATCAAAATTAAAACAACTAATTAGCCTATTTCAGCACAAATAAAATAGTTACATTTCTGTAACCTATTGATATTATGTTAATCTTCCCTACGACCAGCAATACAAGACCATTCATAAAAAAGAGTAAAACCCTCAACACTATCTTTTCAGAACCGTCGGATAAAATATCCTGCTTAAGATCAAAGAAACCATCGATTCTTATTAACCTGTTACTAAATTGAGTAGTAAGTGATTCAATTAACAATGATTCGCATGTATATTGGGTTACACTATTTTTGTGTATATTGTGCCTTTAAGGAACCCAAATGATCACATTTTTACGTCAACTTACAATATTGCAACGACTGATGATAATGCTCATCATGGCTGCAATTGGTACTGTTTGCTTCGCAAGCTTCTCGATAAAATTACAGTACAACAATTTGATAGAGCAGAAATGGCAACAGATCGACGGGCAACTTGGTAGTGTGTTGAGTATACTCGATGCCTATCGCCAAGATGCCCTCAATGGGAAATCCACTGAAGAAGATGCAAAAAAAGCAGCTGCGGCATTGATGAGTCAAATTCGTTATGCTGGCGCGGGTTATTTTGTTGTTATAGATGATACTAATCAAATCGTTGCACATGGTGAAAATACCGCGTTAATAGGCACTTCAGCCATGAATGTTAAGCTGGCTGATGGCTCAAATCCATTAGCGACTATGTTGCCGTTAGCACGTAAAAACGCAAAAACCACCTTAGAGTACCGATTTACTAATCCTGTCACTAATGTGATTGAAGATAAGCTTGCCGAAGCCCGTTATTACCCACAATGGGGTTGGACTATCGTCACAGGAGCATATCTTAGTGATGTAGAACAAAACCTTAAATCGGTAATTGTCGATTATCTGGTTATCATGTTTTTAATTTCTGTCCCCATTTTCGCCTTTTTCCTCGTGTTAAATCACTCTATTACCTCGCCACTTAACGATGCCATTGAGGCATTGGAAGATATTGCCCAAGGTGAAGGAGATTTAAGCCAACGTTTAGGAACCAAAGGTAAAGACGAAATTGCCCACCTAGCCCAAGCTTTTAATCTCTTTGCGCAAAAAATTGGCGATATGATTGGCCACTTACAGCCTCTTGGTCATTCACTCGACAGCGATGCAAAACAATTAATGCAAGCCGTTGAAGAGTCGAATCAAAGTGCTGAACATATTCACCGTGAAACAGGCAGTGTTGCCACTGCGGTGAATCAAATGCTCTCCACAACCCATGAAATGGCGAACAATACCCAACAAGCGGCGGATGCGGCAAATAGCGTTAAAGAGCAAGCTCAACAGAGCCAAGTCGTGATAGACAATACCGTGCGCAACACTGAAAAACTGGTCTTAGAACTTAAAGCCTCTGAAGCCATCACCCAAAAACTTGGTGTTGCCTCAGGGCAAATTGGCAGCATTCTTGATGTGATCCGCGGTATTGCCGAACAAACGAATTTACTTGCACTCAATGCTGCTATTGAAGCCGCAAGGGCTGGCAGCCATGGTCGAGGTTTTGCAGTCGTTGCCGATGAAGTCCGTGCACTGGCTACCCGCACTCAAGACTCTACCAATGAAATTCAGAAAATAATCACTGAGATCCAATCGGGTGTTAGCTCAGTCATGAAGAGTAATAGCCAAACCCAACATCAATCCGATGAACTGCAGGCCCAAGCCCACGAAGCGGGTAAATCGATGGCAGCGATTTTACAATTGATTGCCCATATTAGTGATATGAACACTCAGCTTGCCAGCGCTACGGAAGAACAGTCATTAGTCACAGAAGAGATCAACCGTAATATTTGTAACATCTCAGAGTTAACGGAAGTCTCAGTCAGGGCAAACGAAAGCAACAGCCACGCAGCACAATCGTTGCAGGACATTAGCCAGGATATGTCCCATACACTAGGCCAATTTAAAATCTAATCGCTCTACATGACTTTTAGCAACTAAGGCGCCAAATGGCGCCTTTTTTAAATTAAAATGTTTCAAAATAAAAAACCTAACACGCAAGGCAATAATATTAGGGTATCCTGTAACGAAATCTAATAGAGGAACAGCCGATGCGCATGACTTTAGCCGTTCACACTCGGCAATATACTATCCATAGTTTTAGTCCAAATGCCCAGCTACCGAGCGAAATCTTCGCCGAAGCTGTGTATTTTATTAGTAAAACTGAGGAAGGTTTTACGGTCGTTATCAGCAGTGATATTGAACTAGATAGCCTTGAACAAGAAAGCCATTGGTGTTGTTTAGAAGTACTTGGACCTTTAGGTTTTTCAATGACGGGCATTTTATCGAAAGTTTCTAGTACGTTAGCCGATGTACAAATCAGTATTTTTGCCCTTTCTACCTTCGATACCGACTACATTCTCGTGAAACAAAATCGCCTCACCAGTGCCATTGATGCCCTAAGAAAAAAGGGTTATCAAGTTATCGAATCAAAAGAAACACAGTAAAAATATAAAAAGTGGATCCGCTATGTACGAAAAATTTGTCACTATTACCGCCAAACATGGTATTCACACTCGCCCTGCCGCCCTACTCGTCAAAGAGGCTAAAACCTTTAACTGTGATGTTTTAGTGGAGTGCAATGGTAAACAAGCCAGTGCTAAAAGTTTATTTAAATTGCAAACATTAGGCCTATATCATGGTGTCACAGTCAGAGTGTTTGCCGATGGCGAAGAGGCGCAAGATGCCGTCGAAAAAGTATCAACACTCTTAATTACCTTAAGTTAAACTCTCTTTGCACTCACTTATGCGTAAATTGTAGGAATCAATATGTCGATAACAGGGATCATAGTGTCATCGGGTATTGCCTTCGGACAGGCATTACACCTTAACTACACCAAAAATTACCTCGATTATCGGCCTATTCCCCTCGCGAGGATCCCACAGCAACAGACAAAATTTTTCAAGGCACTACAGGAACTACAACAACAACTTAGCCACAGCCAAGCCAAACTTTCCGCCGAATGTGAAAATTATCAGCTTATTGAAGCCGATTTATTGCTGTTACAGGATGAAGAACTCATTGAGCAAGTCAAAGATACGATTAGGACTCTGCAATTATCTGCGAGCGTCGCAGTTGAGCGGATATTCGCTCACCAAGCCAACGAATTAGAATCCCTTGACGATCCCTATTTAGCCAATCGGGCGCAGGATGTGCGCAGCCTTGGTCAACGTCTTGTTTCCGCTATCCATGGCCACTTAGATCAGGGGTTAGATAAACTCACCGCACCCACAATTTTACTCGCTCAGGATCTCACCCCTGCTGAGTTTGCCTTGCTGCCAAAGGAACATATCAGCGGTATCGTCCTCAAAACTGGCGGGTTAACCAGTCATACCGCAATCTTAGCCAAAGCCGCGGGTATACCCGCTATTTTGAGTTGCCAGTTTGATGCCGAGTTTATTCCTAACGGCACGCCCTTGGTTCTCGATGCCCTTAATGGCGAATTGTGGGTCAAGCCCACTCCAGAGCAGCAAGCTCGACTTACTGTGACATTGCACCATGAACAGGTTCGACGCGCGGCACTCGAGGACTATAAAAACGTCCCCGCACAAACCCTGGATGGACACCAAATTAGTCTATTAGCAAACGTGGGCAACCTAAACGATATCACCCATGTGAGCGATGCTGGCGCCGATGGTATTGGGTTATTTCGCACCGAATTTATGCTAATGAATGCCAGAACCTTACCCGATGAAAAAGCACAGTACAGCCTCTATTGCGAGGCATTACATGCTCTAGTAGGAAAAACTTTCACCATTAGAACCTTAGATATCGGTGCCGATAAAGAATTACCTTGTCTATATCAAGAAGTGGAGGAGAATCCCGCACTAGGGTTACGGGGAGTACGTTACACTTTGGCTCATCCTGAACTGTTTAAAACCCAGTTGCGGGCCACTCTTCGCGCCGCAAATCATGGCCCAATTCGATTAATGTTTCCTATGGTTAATCAAGTCGAGGAACTCGAACAGATTTTTCAGCTAATTGCCGAATGCCAAGATGCATTAGAGGAAGAAGAAAAAGGTTATGGAGAGTTGAGCTATGGCATTGTGGTAGAAACTCCCGCCGCAGTACTCAATCTGAGTGCCATGCTGCCTAAGCTGGATTTTGTGAGTATTGGCACCAATGACTTAACCCAATATGCCATGGCAGCCGATCGCACAAATCCACAACTCACACGGGACTATCCATCACTGTCCCCTGCGATACTCGCACTGATAAAAATGACCATATCACAGGCGAAATCAGCAGGTGTCAAAGTATCACTTTGTGGCGAACTTGCCAGTTCACCTCTGATGGTGCCCTTGTTGGTCGGTATGGGGCTCGATGAGCTCAGCGTGAATTTAAACTCCCTGTTAGAAGTCAAAGCTGCCATCTGCCAAGGGGATTTTGAACGATTTTCTGCGCTAGCGCACACTGCATTACAACAAGATAGAATTGCAACCCTACAGCAATGTATAACAAGCTATAAATAGTGGAATTTATTCGTTATGCTGCATCACGGATCGAAAGAATAATGACAAAAATGAATACAAGGGGCTCAACATTATGGGATTTCTAAGCCGCATAAGACGATTGGTATCGGGACAAACCTATTTGGCTGGCGGTATCATGGTGTATGCACCTGTGAGTGGCGATATAGTCGCCATTGAAAAAGTTCCCGATGTTGTTTTTGCTGAAAAAATTGTTGGGGATGGTATTGCTATCGCCCCCAAAGGTGATCAAATTGTTGCCCCAATTGATGGAACTATTGGCAAGATTTTCGAGACCAACCATGCCTTTAGCATAGAGTCACCCCAAGGTTTAGAGTTATTCGTGCATTTTGGGGTTGGCACTGTTGAACTCAGGGGCAAAGGTTTTAAACGATTAGCTGAAGAAGGCCAAACAGTAAAAGCAGGCGATCCGATTTTAGCATTTGATATTGAATATCTTAGGGATCAAGTCGAGAGTTTGCTTACCCCAGTGGTACTCGCCAATATGGAAGATGTTAAATATCTTGATAAAGCTCAGGGAAGCGTCACCGCGGGTAAAGATGTGATCTTTACCGTCCAGCTTTAGCCGTTGGATAAATTAAAAATAAATAAGTAACATGCTGATATAGTTTAAAGCTATTAAGCCTGTTACTTATTTACTCAGCAACAAAACAAATAGTACCCACACTAACATCAGCTCTTTTTACTCCCATTATCGCAATCCCTACCAGAAAATTTAGGATCGCTCATTTAGCACTCGCCTTTATATTTGCTGCACTAATATATTATCAAGCATATTGAGCTAAGATCACACAATCGGCCTATTAGATTAAATAAAAGAGTCATCTATCCTCGTTAAAGTATCCTCCGTTACATTCATCGCAAAAACCAAAAAAATCAATGTCTACGCTGGCCCTGACACACAAAAATGGCTATATATCTAAAGCACCCTTTAAGATTAAAGAGGAAAAACGATGAAGTTCAGTCATAGGATTGTAGCCGCCTCCTCTGCGTTACTTTTAGTCACAGTAACGTTGCTAACAATAAAACAATATTACTCTATTCAGATGGAAATGCAGGCACAAGTCGAGGCCAGTGTTACCGAAATTGTTGACGGAGTAAGAAACACAGTTTCATCGGAAATTGAAGCCCGTAAACAACTGGCGGCTTATACCACTAGCCTGATAGAGCAAGATCTCACCCCTGGCCACATTAGCACTGTTATCACGCGCCCCATCGTTAAAAATGCATTTTTGCTCGTGGGTTTCGGCTATGAAAAAGATGGCACTAATACTAATAATAATCCGAGTTGGGACCCCGGCGCAGGATGGGATCCAAGGGCGAGACCCTGGTATAAAGATGCAAAACAAGCCGATAAATTGATCATCACAGCGCCCTATCCTGACTCCGTCTCCGGTGAGATTCTTGTCTCTATCGCAACTCCCGTAAAAGACAATGGTCAATTTATCGGTGCTATTTTCTACGATGTCAGTCTCGTTGGCTTAGCCAAGCTAGTCAATGAGGTGAAACTATTCAACGCTGGATACGTGTTTATTGTTGCACAGGATGGTACAACAATCGCCCACCCTGAAGAAAAGCGGAATGGTACTCCAATGGCCGACTATCTACCCAATATCAAGGTGATGGAAGAGCCTCAGAAAGTGAACATTGATGGTAAAAATTTCACCCTAGATTTTTCTAGAGTTGCAGGAGAAAACTGGTATGTCGGCGTTATCTTAGACGAAGATATTGCCTATGCAGCCGTTACGGACTTACGCAATAGTTCTATTCTATATACGGTAATCGCTTTACTTATCAGTATTACAGTACTCCTCCTACTGATCACAACCTTGATGCGCCCATTACAAACCTTGAACGAAGCTATTCAAGATGTCGCCTCTGGAGAAGGCGATCTGACTCAACGTTTGAATACAAAAACAGATACTGAGTTCTCATCTTTAGCTATTAGTTTCAATACGTTCACGGCCAATCTACAACAACTGATTATTGAATCTAAATCCATTGGCCAACTCATTCACCAGAGTGCAGCAATGACATCCTTAGAATTACAACAATCGACCGAGGCCATGAACTCGCAGCTACATGAACTAGAACAACTGGCTACCGCCATGCATGAAATGGCAACCACCTCATCAGATGTCGCACGCAACGCCCAAGGTGCCGCGTCAGCAGCTAAAGAGGCAGATGAAGCCACCAGTGTGGGTACTCGGGTAGTTAGTGATACAACAAAGGCAATCAATGCGTTATCCTCTGAGATTGACATGGCCGTAACCGAAGTCAAAACACTAGGAGCTGCGACAGACAATATTGCGACTATTCTAAAAGTCATTAACGATATTGCGGATCAAACAAATTTGCTGGCCTTAAATGCGGCGATTGAAGCCGCAAGGGCGGGAGATTCTGGACGGGGCTTTGCCGTTGTAGCCGATGAAGTGAGGACTCTAGCGCAAAAAACCCAACAATCAACGACGCAAATCCGTAATATGATAGAGCAACTTCAGCTAGGGGCCCGTGCCGTGGCTGATGTTATGCACCAAAGCAAGGAAACCGCAAAGGATGCCGTTACCCGCGCCCAAGATGCTAATACCGCATTAGATAAGATCCGTGAAGCGATATTACAGATCACCGATATGAACCTTCAAATAGCCTCTGCGGCCGAAGAACAAAGTTTAGTGGCTGAGGAAATAAACAATAACACCATCAGGATCAAAGATTTATCAGTCCAAGTCTCAGACACTGCCATTCGGGCAAATTCGGCTATGGATACTCAAACCCAACATATCAAAGAGCAAGACGCAATCCTGAATAAATTCATCGTTTAAGCCATCCTCCCCTTGGGAGGCAATACATCCGACTTGTGACATCAAGCGCACAATGCCACAATGCGTGCAAAATCAATGCTTGCACGCCAAGCGTGCATCAACACTGGAGCAACGTTTTGACTCTCTTTGGTATTAAAAATTGCGATACAGTGCGTAAAGCACGTAAATGGATTGAAAATCATCAACTTCCAGTTTGTTTCCATGATTTTCGAGAAGATGGCTTAACCCAGGAAGATCTGACGTTCTGGTGCGATACCGCAGGATGGGAAACGGTATTTAACAAACGCAGTACCAGCTTTCGCACCCTAAATGAGGCGGATAAAACCAATATTGATCAAGCCAAAGCCATTCAATTAATGTTAATCCATCCTACGCTTGTCAAACGTCCCGTACTGGTTGTTGGCAAGCAAGTACTTATTGGCTTTAATGAAGCAGACTATAAAAAGGTCTTTTCCCTATGACAGCCGAAAACTTTCCGGTAACCGAGCTAGCTAAGGCCCTGATCTCCCGCCCTTCAGTTACCCCGCTCGATGAAGGCTGTCAAACATTAATGGCAGAAAGACTCAGTGCCCTCGGATTTATGATTGAACCTATGGTATTTGAAGACACCACTAATATGTGGGCACGCCGTGGTACCCAAGGTCCAGTTTTTTGTTTTGCGGGTCACACGGATGTTGTACCCACTGGGGATATTAGCCGTTGGCACACCCCTCCATTTGAACCCACCATTATCGATGGTTATCTCTATGGTCGCGGCGCTGCCGATATGAAAGGCTCCCTCGCCGCCATGATCGTGGCGACCGAACGTTTTGTGGCAAAATATCCTGATCATCAGGGCTCTATCGCCTTTTTAATCACCAGTGATGAAGAAGGCCCATTTATCAATGGCACCACCCGAGTGATTGATACCCTAGAAGCGCGCAATGAGAAAATCACTTGGGCACTGGTGGGTGAACCTTCATCGACTCTCAAGCTAGGCGATGTCGTTAAAAATGGCCGTCGTGGTAGTCTCACTGGTAATCTCACCATCAAAGGTATTCAAGGCCATGTGGCTTACCCTCACCTTGCCGATAATCCTATCCATAAGGCTGCGCCATTCTTAGCGGAGTTAAGCCAAATGCATTGGGATAATGGTAATGAGTTCTTTCCACCGACCAGTTTTCAAATTGCCAATATCCATGGAGGAACAGGGGCATCGAATGTGATCCCAGGGGCACTCGATATCATGTTTAACTTCCGTTATTCCACCGAAGTGACCGCTGAAATCCTAATCGAACGGGTTGTAACTCTCCTTAAAACCTATGAACTTGATTACGATATAAGCTGGATATTCAATGGATTGCCATTTTTAACCGGCGATGGCCCCCTACTGGATGCCACCCGATACGCTATCCACCAAGTGACAGGTTATGAAACGTCACCACAAACCACTGGCGGCACCTCCGATGGCCGTTTTATTGCGCCAACGGGGGCTAAAGTTTTAGAGTTAGGTCCAGTGAATGCGACCATTCATAAGGTTAATGAGTGTGTAAAAGTGGATGACCTTGAACAACTCGCCCTATGTTACGAAGTGATTTTGGAACAACTACTGTGTTAAACACATCAACAATATCACCCGCAACCGCACGGCTCTATGGCTTAGAGCCCAATACGTTAGTTGAAATATTCAGTCCTTACCATAGTCAAGAAACGCGGTTTCAATTGGAAGCCAATACAGCCCTTGCCTTCGAAGCCATGGCAGCCAAGGCGGCACAAGATGGCATTCATTTAGCCATCTGCTCTGCCTATCGTCCCTTTGAGCGCCAGTTAGCCATATGGAATGCTAAGGCCAGTGGTAAACGAGTTGTATTAGATGCTTTTGAGCAACAAATTGATATTAAAGGGTTAACTGATAATCAACTGGTCGATTTGATCTTACTCTGGTCGGCGCTACCCGGCGCATCGCGTCATCATTGGGGCACAGATATCGATGTATTCGATGCAAGTCAAATTGATGCTAAGGCACTTCGTCTTATTGAGGTTGAGTATATTGAGGGAGGCCCCTGCGCCAAACTGCATAGTTGGCTAAAAGATAATGCCCATGATTTTGGCTTTTATTTTCCCTTTCAGCGCGGACAAAGTGCTGTAAGTCCCGAACCTTGGCATATCAGTTATTTCCCCGTATCGCAGCTATTATTACCCCAATTTGATACCCATGAACTGGCAATATTGTTAAAAAACAGTGATATGCTATTAAAAGATGCCGTACTATCCCGATTAAGCACGCTAGTGGATGAGTACGTACTACGTATCGCAAAACCCTAGCAACAGCGCCACGCTTACCTTATTGCTTATGTGCTCATTAATATTAAGTAGGTTTTTATGGATTTATCTTTATACCGTCAGACCAGGATGATCGCAGGTCGCCAACTGAGTTATCTCGATATCGGCACAGGGCCCGTCCTACTCCTAGGGCACAGTTATCTCTGGGATAGTGCCATGTGGGCGCCACAGATTACCACATTAAGTACCCATTACCGCTGCATAGTACCTGAGCTCTGGGGACACGGACAATCTGGCGCACTGCCTGACAACTGCAATAGCTTACTTGATATTGCCGATCATATGCTTATGCTGATGGATACCCTTGCTATTGATAACTTTAGTGTTATCGGACTTTCAGTCGGTGCTATGTGGGGGCAGAGCTCGTCCTCAAAGCGCCAGAACGGGTTAACGCCTTAGTCATGCTCGACAGTTTTATTGGTTTTGAGCCAGAAGTTACCCGCGCAAAATACGATAGTATGTTGGATATGATCCAGAGTGCAGGCATTATTCCCCCTGCGCTTATCAGCGCCATTTCGCCACTTTTTTTTGCAACTGATGCCACCAACAAGCATCCAGAACTGGTTACTCGTTTTGAGCAATATTTAGCCTCAATACCCCCAGAAAATATTCCCACAATAGTACAGCTTGGACGTATGATTTTTGGCCGCCGAGACACCATGGATTTTGCGGAGCAATTTACGCTGCCTTGTTTAATCATGGTCGGTGTTGAAGATAAAGCCCGCAGTGTATTAGAAAGCTACCTGATGCACGATGCCATTGATGGCAGTGAACTGGTGCATATCCCTAATGCTGGCCATATCTCCACCCTAGAACAAGCCGATTTTATTAATCAACGGCTTAACCAATTTCTCAAACATCTTATCTAGGATGTGTCATAACAACGCATTGGATAGACCAGCCGTCATAAAATTACTGTTATACTCTTGCTGAAAATTCGCTTATGCATGATTTAGAGCATTAAAGACAGTTAATGCGTTAATAAAACAATAGGTTAAAATGAAACTACTCAAACCTTTATTTGATAATAACCGCCGTTGGGCTGGACGCATACGCCAAGAAAATCCCGATTTTTTTGAACAATTGGCAAAACAGCAAAATCCTGAATACCTGTGGATTGGCTGCTCAGATAGCCGCGTACCTTCTAATCAAATCATCGATTTAATGCCCGGCGAAGTTTTTGTGCACCGTAATATTGCCAACATGGTCATCCACACAGATCTCAATTGTTTATCTGTGCTGCAATACGCCGTCGATGTACTGAAGGTAAAGCATATTATGGTGGTAGGTCACTATGGTTGCGGTGGTGTGCGCGCAGCGATGAGTCAACAGCGACTAGGCCTTATCGACAACTGGCTCGGGCATTTACGGGATATTTACCGTATCTACCAAGAAGAACTGCTGCAAATGGATGAAGCCAAACGTTTCGATCGCCTGTGCGAGCTGAACGTGATTGAGCAGGTCGCCAATGTTACCAGTTCAACCATAGTTCAAGAGGCATGGGATCGCGGTCAAGAGGTTGCCGTTCACGGTTGGATTTATGGCATAGACAATGGTTTATTAACCGACTTAGATGTCACTGTCGACCGAACTCAAGGCTTAGCCAATCCCCGCTGAGTGATCTTAAGTTGTCGATATAGTGCAGCTTGCAGTGCCCAAGAGCAAAGTTCGATTATGGGCAAGCATTTACAGCATAGGTTGGGGATAAAAAGTCTCTGACGATAGGTTGACCGCCCTATTCCGCCGCATTTAAACTCTAGCGCATACTAAAAGGTCTCAGTCGCGAGCCCTTTTATCTTTGTACACCACATAACCTTGATAAGTAGGATAATTTGATGAATGTGACTCTGTTAATCCCAGCGCGTTACGGCTCTAGCCGCTTCCCTGGCAAGCCACTGGCCCCGATTAACGGTAAGCCAATGATCCAACACGTGTATGAACGCGCATCGTTAGCAAAAGGTCTCACTAATATTTACGTTGCAACCGATGACGAACGCATCAAAGCGACCGTTGAAGGATTTGGCGGCAAAGTGGTCATGACCAGCCCTGATGCCGCATCGGGCACAGATCGTATCAATGAAGCGATCAAGCTGCTGGGATTAAAAGATGACGATTTAGTGATCAACGTACAGGGCGATCAACCCCTGATTGATCCCAACGCTATCGAGCAACTGATCAACCTATTCGAGCGTCAACCGGGTGAGTTTGAAATGGCCACCCTAGGCTATGAAATCGTTAACAAAGCCGACATTGATGACCCTATGCAAGTGAAGATGGTATTTGATAACAACTACTATGCCTTGTATTTCTCCCGCTCGCGTATTCCATTTGGCCGCGACAGCCAAAATTATCCCGTTTTTAAGCACTTAGGGATTTACGCCTATACGAGTAAATTCGTACAAACCTTCGCCGCACTGCCATTAGGCCGCCTTGAAGATCTGGAAAAACTCGAGCAATTACGTGCTTTAGAACATGGTCATAAGATCAAAATCGCCATCAGCGCCTCTAATTCTCTTGAAGTCGATAGACCAGAAGATATCCACAAATGTGAGCAACGTTTAGCGGCAGATTAATCCTGAAAATAGATATGCCAAAGTAGGAGCTCTATATGTCGACCTTAGAAGTCTGGATCATTATTATTTTGGTCATAGGTGTTATCGCCAGCAATCTGGCAGCACTAAAATACAGTGCTAAGTTCAAGCTACCGCAATTTGGTCAGCATGATAAAGATAAGCAGCTAAAGACGGGAGCAAACGCTTCTGCTGCGGATCCTAACAAAGCGCCTACCGAAGCAGATAATGAAAAACCATTACAGCAAACATCTGTAACAGAGACTCCTCCAGAGCCCAGTAAAACTGACCACAAAGAGTAATATCTATCTGCTAGGTTTTATTTTATGGATATTCAAAAGGCGCTAAATGCCTGTCTCTTATACACAAATCCCCCGATAAATTCGGGGGATTTTTTTGAACTCGCGCTGATGTTGTTGATCTGATCTACAAAACAACTTTAGGCGCACGCTATGAATTTTATTTCCAACCCAGCACAATGGGCCCAACATCTCTTCCAACATGCCAGTTTAGGTGATGCTCGG
>NZ_JAKILG010000014.1 GCF_023283765.1 Shewanella profunda
ATTTGATTACATCATGGCTTGCCTTAATGAACTGTGCCAACCAGCACCGGATATAGACAGCCTGTTACCATGGAATTTTAAAAGATAGGTGTAGTTGCCCGGACGCTTACACTTTTTCTAACCAGTGTAGTGTTTAATTAAATCGAAAATCTTCGATTTTTTAAAGTGTAGCAATACAGGAGGAGAAAATTTTGATTGAACTGAGTCATATTGGCGAAGCGCTTGTTTGCGAACTGTTTAACCGTTCTAACTCCGTAAGGTCAATTTTGATGAATGCAATGGAGATTAAATCTTCGACTTTTATTGCGGTACCAGAAATTAGACTTGATGCTTGTGCAGGGTTAATTTTTGATGGTGTACATAAAGTAGATATTTGCATTCTAGATACTGAAGCTAAGACATGCTTCCCTATTGAGGCAAAACTGGGCCTAGACAGACTATCAAAAAATGAGTTTACCAAGCGTTTTATGGAACCCTGTAAAACTTCCCATAACGATTCTCGTGTATCAGGTAGCATGATTTCCATTTTGGAGCGGCAGTTGCCTGCTCAATGCATTAATCAAGAGCTTTATATCACCTATCTAAGAGAAAAATATTTGGTTTCAGATAAGTGGGGGCTAATTGCACGATCGGCAGTGCTTGATAAGTGGTTCTCAAATGGTTTTCCCATGTTATCGTTTAACTGTAAATACTTAGCTTTTGAAGACCTAGCTAGTTCCTACGGTGACAAAGGCTCGTTTAATCGCTTAATCACTGAAATGCTAGAAATTGATTTTTACAAACAGTGGGTAAAGTCTACATGATGAATTTTTGTAACGTGAGAGCGGTAGTGTAAACGCATGGGGTCAGCGATGCTGACTCATCTTTGCCCCAAAGTTTGCTAGCACTTGTTTAGTGAATCGAAAGCTGACGAACGAGTTGCCCTAAAAAATCTCATCTATTTGCCTAATGTTTGGCTCTACCGTAAAGCGACTAACAATGTATAGGTATACAGTCGTATTTAAAATTAGATGCTTTTGAGTGTTTTTAACCTCATTTGCTTGCGCGTTTTTCCAGCCAAAAACAAACAAAACCCTTTTAAATTATTGATATATATTTTTTACAAATTAGATAATCGGTTTGGGAAACGCGCATGCGCGTTTTTCAGGATGGTGTATTTAATGAAAAGCTGATAAGTTCTTTGCAATACATGTAGTTAACTGTGAGCGTTTTTACTGGTCTAATGAGATAAACGCGCATACGCACTATACAAACGTTATGTGTTCAAGGAGCTGCACTCATGGAAACCGATCTTATTCTGGTATCTTTAAATAATGATCAGATTTCCAAAGCAAAGGATGCTGTAAGCGTCCATTTTGGGGTTGTAAGCGGGAAGCCGCCAAAATTTTGCGGCCTACCATTTTTAGTGCTCTTTCGGAACCTCAATGACGCCATCAGCAATACCTTGTGCTAAACGCTCTATCCATTTCGCAAAGCGAAAATACCCCGGATATTGCAGGCAGATGTAGTCCATCTGGACTTTTGATGCGCTATCCATCACCCGCTTAAAGGCGTCCATATAATCATAACAGCTTTGCAATAACTGAGCGTCACCCTCCTCTGTCAGAGGAAACCGACAAGCATAATCATGAACTCTCTTTGCCAAATGCCTTTGCTCTGCTGTTAAATCGATCATTTTTTGCCTCGTAAAAGCGTTCGATAGACCGTTGGTCTCGACACCGAAAATAACTCTGCTAAGTCGCTGATTGAGTACTCGCCCGTTTCATGCATTCGACACAGTTCTTTCTGTTGTTTCTCAGACAGTTTTGGCTGTTTGCCCCGCAGTTTGCCTTTTGCACGTGCAATGGCCATTCCTTCGCGTGTGCGCAAACGTATCAGATCCCCTTCGAACTCTGCAAAGGTAGCCAACACATTAAAGAACATTTTCCCCATAGGATCAGTTGGATCATAAATGCTAAGTCCCAGCGCTAGTTTCACCCCTCTGAGCTGGAGTGCATCAGCTATCTCTCGTGCGTCAGGAACCGAACGGGCCAGCCGATCAAGTTTCGGTACCACAAGAGTATCCCCTGTTCGAACGGCCGCCAAAGCTTGATCTAAACCGGGTCTCTGTCGGTTTGAGCCTGTTAGACCCTTATCTACGTAAATTCTGTCTGGGGAAACCCCCAATTTGAGCAGAGCCTCCTGCTGAGCCGTTAAATCTTGCTTGTCGGTTGAGCACCGAGCATAACCGATCCGTATTTCTGTCATAAATGTGTACGTTTAAGGGGCCATGAAAGAGATTGATACCGTACCAGTTATATGAGACAACTTCAGCAGTGATTTATGGCTAATGCAAAAATTATTTAAACTGTCCGCTCAAGGATCCTCTTACGGACATATTCAGTGCGAGGTCAGGATGACATCCCGTCGTAAAAATAAAGGTAAAAGACTCTCCGTTTTAACAGATGCAGAAAAATTTGCACTGTATGGTCTGCCTGATTTTGATGAAGGCCAGCAGCTGGAGTATTTGTCGCTCACGCCGGAAGAGCTGGCGCTGATAACCAGCCGCCCCGGAATACTGGCACAGATTTATTGCATCCTGCAGACAGGTTATTTCAAGGCTAAACACGCCTTCTTTCATTTTTCACCGAAGGACGTGGAAAGTGATTTCGATTTTGTGGTTCAGCGTTACTTTCGTGAAATATCCATCACCGACAAATCCATTACCGAGCATGAATATTATGCCCAGCGTAAGCTTATCACCGACTTCTTTGGGTATCATCAGTGGTCCGGCTCCATTCGCCCTCAGCTCGATGCTCGTGCAGCACATATTGTACGCCGTGATATTACGCCTGGATTTGTTGCCACCGAACTTATCTGCTGGCTGAATGAGAAAAAAATCGTCCGGCCAGGATATTCCACGCTTCAAAAAATCATCAGTAAAGCGCTGTCAACGGAGCGACAACGCCTGGCAGACATACTGTTGTCTTTCCTCGATACAGAAACACAGAGTGCACTGAATTCACTCCTGAAGAAAGATGACGCACTGTCCGGACTGGCCGTGTTGAAGCAGGAAGCGAAAGATTTTCGATGGCGACAAATGTCCCGGGAAAGGGAGAAACGAAACCAACTGGAACCGATATATCAGAAGGCGCGACAGTTGCTGCCCGTGCTCGGGATCTCGCAACAAAATTTGTTGTACTTCGCCAGCCTGGTCAACTTTTATACCATCCACGACCTGCGGAACCTCAGAACAGAGCAAACCTGATTATATATGATGTGCTATATCTGGCTTCGCTACCAGCAACTGTCAGATAACCTCACCAGCGCCATGATGTGGCACATGAAGCAGACAGAAGAGCGCTGCAAGGAAGAGGCCAGAAAAAACTTTGAAGCAGATGTTCTGCAGCGGCAACAAGAGAATAATAAAGTCGGTCGTCTGTTATCCTTGTTTGTCGATGATGATGTGATGGATAGCATCCCTTTTGGAGATGTGCGCCAGAGGGCCTGGAAAATCATGCCCAAGGAGATCCTGCAGAACACCGCGCAGCGAATGCGAGTGAAACCTGCCAGTCGGATGGCTCGACAATGGGAAGCAGTTGACACTCAGACTGCTCATATACGGCGCCATTTACGCCCGCTGTTTTGTACTCTGAACTTTTCCAGCGTGACGCCTGAATGTCCCTGGCTTGCTGCGCTGGCATGGGTCAGAGGGACGTTCTCAAAGCAGCTACGGTTGACGCAGCGGCCGCTGGCAGAATGCCCACCGGCTACGCTCCCACCACGACTGCGAACCTGGTTATTGAGCGTTGATGAAAACGATACACCAACCGAGCTTCATGCCAGCCGTTATGAATTCTGGTTGTACCGGCAAATCAGAAAACGATTTGAGGCGGGAGAGCTTTATCTTGATGACAGCCTGCAACACCGCCACCTTTCAGATGAGCTGGTTTCCGTAGAGGAAAAAACCGATATTCTGACCCAGATGGATATCCCGTTTTTACGAACCCCGGTCGAACAGCAGCTGGATGAACTGACCAGCGAACTGCATGAACAGTGGATAGCGTTCAACAGGGAGCTTAAGCAGGGTAAGTTGTCACATCTTGAATTTGATCATGATACACAAAGACTTAGCTGGCGTAAGTCGGACATGACCGAGCAATCGAACAGTGTGACGGATTTTTATTCACAGTTGCCTCTGTGTGAACTTGCGGATATTTTTCGCTTCGTTAATCAGCGGTGTCAGTTTCTGTCGGCACTCACACCGCTACAACCCCTGTATGTGAAAACGGGAGCTGATGCAGACAGTCTGATGGCGGTAATAATGGCACAGGCCATGAATCACGGTAATCTGACTATGTCCCAGACCAGCGATATTCCCTATCATGCGCTCAATGATTCCTACGAGCAATATCTGCGTCTCTCCACGCTGAAGGCCGCATGTGACTGTATTGGCGACGGAATTAAGACGCTTCCTGTCTTTCCGTATTATTCACTGGAGTTGGGGGAACTGTATGGCGCTGTCGATGGGCAAAAATTCAGCGTAGAACGTCCGACGATCAAAGCCCGTGCATCAAAAAAATATTTTGGACTTGGTAAGGGCGTAGTGGCTTACACTCTACTGTGCAACCATATTCCACTAAATGGGTATCTCATTGGTGCCCATGAGTATGAAGCACATCACGTCTTCGATATCTGGTACAGGAATACCAGCGGGATTGTACCCACGGCGATAACCGGTGACATGCACAGTATTAACAGGGCTAATTTTGCCATTCTTCACTGGTTTGGTCTGCGTTTTGAACCCCGCTTTACCTCGACAGAGGACATGCTTAAAGAGCTATACTGTGCGGGCGATCCGGAGCGTTATAAAAAATGTCTTATCCAGCCTGTAGGTCAGATAAATAAGAAAGTTATCATCGATGAAAAACCTCACTTGGACCAGATTGTCGCTACGCTGGGTATGAAAGAAATAACTCAGGGTGCCCTGATCCGTAAATTGTGTACCTATTCAGCGGAAAATACGACAAGGAAGGCCCTGTTTGAATTTGATAAACTGATCCGTAGTCTTTACATCCTCCGATATCTTCGTAACCCGCAGGTGGCCAGAAACAGTCACAGGTCTCAAAATCGTATTGAATCCTGGCATCAGCTTCGTTCAGCGATCGCGCAGGTTGGTGGCAAAAAAGAGCTGACCGGACAGAATGATGTTGAGCTGGAAATCAGCAATCAGTGCGGGCGGCTACTCAGCATCATTATTATTTATTATAACTCAGCCCTGCTGTCGCGATTGCTGCAGAAGTATGAAGATGTCGGTAACACCCGGGGACCTGCTCTTCTCAGACGAATGTCGCCCGTAGCCTGGCAGCATATCTTTCTGAATGGGCATTACACCTTTATCAGTGAAGGGAAAGAGCTCGATCTGGACGCCATGATTGAGGGACTGACGTTGTCATAGTCAGGCCTGCAAACTTTTGGCGGCTTCCCGCTTACAACCCCAGGTAGCTCATTTTCGGTGTTTATTATTACCAAGTCGGGCGATCTGGTTTACGTGCTCTTGGTCGAGTCGAACAACCTTTGTTTGTTCGATTAGTTTTGAATCGAGCAAGGCTCTGATGATGCCAACTCGTGTGTTTATGGTGGGGTGGTCTTTGACCATCTCATCGAGTCGTTCTTGATGTTCTGCCGATAGCATGAACTCGTGTCTAGTAAGTTTCTCCTGTGTCATGGCTTTTGCTTTTAGGGTTTTAGGGATACTCCCTAACCAGACGAGAAATTAAGGAATGCGAAGCAAATTCCGTATTTCTCAGTGCTGGCTTAAAGAGGTACCTTTCTTACAAGGTTACTAATTTTTACTACAGACTCAAAAAAGAGAAAAAGGCCGCCATTGGCAGCCTTCTATTACTGAAGCATGCTGTGAACTAAAATCCTGCTTTGTGCGACATTATCTCGCCATAAATCCTTTCTGCGATCATAAGCATTTCTTTATCCTTAGGATGCTCGTTTACACCTTGGTGCTCATACTTATCATTAGCCAAATCTTGACGTGGGTATATGTCGCCAATGTAAACAAAATTGGCATTGTGCTCTTGGCAAATACCCTGAATAACATTATCAACAACTGACTTACCCCAATAAGTTGAAACGCAGAACACAGATGAATGAATTTCTTTTGGAATGGCGTTAAAGATTCCATTCAAAGATATGGATAATTCTTTTGTTGCACTTTTAACATTCTGAGTGTTGTCACCAAGCTGTAAAACAACAACATCAGTATTCGCACCATTAGCAAAAAGATCTTTTAATTGGTTTTTAACCTCCAAAATTGCCGACGAATCTACTTCTAAAGGATACATATTTCTAATGTATGCCGATTGACTATTAATACCTAATAGATCAAGAAGTTGGTGGGAATAATCCGAATTCTCATTCGACGCAGCCATGCCATAAAATCCATTCCACCCTAAATTCGGTGCTGGTTGGTGCAACGTTAGACTATTTCCGAGAATCACAGCTTGAGCCTTACCGTCAAAAGATGGCGCTTCAACTTTTGGTAAAGAGTCACGACCAAGAGAATCTGAGTAACCATTTTTAACCAACTTAATCATTGAATACGGAGGTAACTTATAAACACCAGACAAGAATCCATACCCAAACGAACTAAGCGCAAGTACAACAGCAATTATTATTTTTTTCACAACTAAACCAACGATAAGAAAAAACAAAAAATATTATACCAGGATCATAACGAGTCGCAAAATGGTCATTATGTTCAATAGCGTATTTTACCCCTAAAAACACCTATCTCAACCTCTGACAGCCTCCTGATATCGTTTTTAAGCACTTACTATCTCCTACTCACCCAGAATTCGTGCTGTAAGTTTGCAACGCTTTCAGAGCGATTTACAGGGCAAAGATGGCGCTGTTCGTTTGAAACAAAAAACGCCCTCTAAGGGGCGTTTTTCTAGGTTTTATCAAAAATTAAGTAATTTAAAGATGCAACATTGGGTTCATCTGTTGGTGGGGTCGCCTCAGAAAACGGAAAATAAAGCACGCTAAGCCCTTACTTACCCAGATGTTTGACTGTTCGTGGCACTTTCACCATGGCAATTGCAATTGCCCAACCCTTGCAAAATGCCGCACGCCTCTACAGATCGAGAGCCAGAACACTTCTCGCGCAAATCAACCAAGTGCCGTTTTAACTGCAACAGCGCGGACACACGCATTTCCACCTGTTGAATATGGGCCTCCAGCAGCGTGTTGACCTCCCCACAGTCCTGCATCGGGTTGTCTCGCAGACCCAGCAATGCGCGAATCTCGCTCAACGTCATCTCGAGCGAACGGCAATGACGGATGAATTGCAAGCGCTCAATGTGCGCCTCACCGTACAGCCGGAAGTTGCCACCGCTTCGCGCTGGCTTCGGCAGTAGCCCTTCCTTCTCGTAGTAGCGGATGGTCACGACCTCGCACCCAGAGCGCTTGGCGAGGTCGCCAATTCTGATTTCCATGCATCAATCTCCAATTATCACTTGACTCTATAGTGACTATAGAGATTTTAATGGAGGCTGAATAGAAGATTTTCAGGAGTTACTCATGAGCGAATGCGCTTCAAAGGGGTGTGGCTGCACGACTGAGCCGATCATCCAACCCACGGCACCGGCCCCGCTGGCAACCGGATCGGCTCAAGCGGTGTACCGCATCGAGAACATGGATTGCCCGACCGAAGAGGCGCTGATCCGAAGCAAACTGGCCGGTCTGGCGGGGGTGGCGGGTCTTGAATTCAACCTGATGCAACGTACCTTGGCCGTGCGACACGAATTGCCTTCGTTGTCTCCCGTCGAGCAGGCGCTGAAGGCCATCGGCATGCAAGCTGTGCGCATGGATCAGGCGTCGGCCGAGCAGACGACCAAGCTGTCCATTGCCAAGATGGATTGCCCGACCGAAGAGACGTTGATCCGCAACAAGCTCGGCACCGTGGCCGGTGTTGCTGATCTCGATTTCAACCTGATGCAGCGCACGCTGTCGGTACGCCATGCGAACCAGGTTCTGCCAGACGTGCTCGTGGCACTGCAAGCGCTTGGATTCGAGGCGCAGGTCGTGGACACGGCAGAGGTCGCATCTCCATCCGCCGCCCCTGTGACCACGCCGACCAACTGGTGGCCGCTGGGCATCTCCTTGGTCACTGCATCGGCGGCCGAGGCGGTCTACTGGCTCCACAACGGCAATCACTGGTCGGTTGTCGTTCTGGCGCTTGTCGCGGTCTTCACGGGTGGCCTCTCCACCTACAAGAAGGGGTGGATTGCGCTCAAGAACCGTAATCTCAACATGAACGCCCTCATGTCGATTGCGGTCACGGGTGCCATGTTGATCGGCCACTGGCCCGAAGCGGCAATGGTGATGGTACTGTTCGCGCTGGCCGAGGTAATCGAAGCCAAATCGCTGGATCGCGCTCGTAACGCTATCCGTGGCCTGCTCGACCTGACCCCGGAACAGGCCACGGTACAGCAGGCTGACGGCACATGGCGCGAGGTGGGCGCCAAGCAAATCACCATCGGCGCCCGCGTCCGGGTCAAACCAGGTGAGCGCATCGCCCTTGATGGTGAGGTGCTGGAAGGCCGCTCTGCCGTCAACCAAGCCCCGATCACGGGTGAAAGCCTCCCGGTCGAAAAATCCCCCGGTGATTCGGTGTTCGCTGGCACGATCAACGAATCCGGCTCGTTCGAGTACCGCGTCACCGCCTTGGCCAACAACTCCACTTTGGCCCGGATCATTCACGCGGTAGAGGCTGCGCAAGGTAGTCGTGCGCCGACTCAGCGTTTTGTCGATCAGTTCGCCCGCTGGTACACCCCCGTTGTATTCGGCGTTGCCATCGCCGTCGCGTTGTTGCCGCCGCTGTTCATGGGTGCGGCATGGCTCGACTGGATCTACCGTGCATTGGTTCTGCTGGTGGTCGCCTGCCCGTGCGCACTGGTGATCTCTACACCGGTCAGCATCGTCAGCGGCCTGGCCGCCGCCGCCCGCCACGGCATTCTCATCAAAGGTGGCGTCTATCTGGAAGAAGGCCGCAAGCTGCGCTGGCTGGCTCTGGACAAGACCGGCACGATCACGCACGGCAAGCCCGCACAGACCGACTTTGTCACATGGGGCAATGCACTCGCCTCGGACAGCCGCAGCATCGCTGCCAGTCTGGCGGCCCGCTCGGACCATCCTGTATCCAAGGCGGTGGCACAGGCCGCGCAGACGGACGGGGTTGCCTTGCTCGACGTGGCCGAATTCAACGCGCTGCCCGGTCGGGGTGTGCAGGGCCAAATCAACGGTGAAACCTACCATCTTGGCAACCAGCGGATGCTAGAAGAGCTGGGGCAGCGTACTCCCGAGCTGGAACAGCGCATCGCGGCGCTGGAAACCATGGGTAAAACTGTCGTGATGTTGGTCAGCGCAAAAGGGGTTCATGCCTTATTTGCCGTAGCGGACACCATCAAGGAAAGCAGCAGGAGCGCCATTGCCGAGCTTCATGCACTGGGCATCAACACCATGATGCTGACCGGCGACAACCCCCACACGACACAGGCCATTGCCGCACAAGCCGGGATCGACCGTGCGCAAGGCAATCTGCTCCCAGACGACAAACTGCGCGAAGTTGAGCTACTGGCCATAAAGGGCAAGGTCGGCATGGTCGGTGATGGCATCAACGATGCCCCGGCCTTGGCGCGTGCGGACATCGGCTTTGCCATGGGAGCGGCTGGCACAGATACCGCCATCGAGACCGCTGACGTGGCCCTGATGGACGACAACCTGGGCAAGATTCCGACCTTCGTGCGCCTGTCGCGTGCGACGGCGCAGGTGCTGATGCAAAACATTGTGCTGGCCCTTGGCATCAAGGCAGTATTTCTGGTGCTGACCTTCACGGGTCAAGCGACCATGTGGATGGCGGTGTTTGCTGATATGGGGGCCAGCTTGCTCGTCGTTGGCAATGGCTTGAGGCTGTTGCGCAAATGAGCTGGAAATTGGCTAAATTTGCCCAACGCGGTTAAAACGTAAATTTAGCCGAATTTTATAAGGTTCAAAATGTATACAATTTGATAGAGTAATTTATCACCTATCAAAACTACTATCATAAGTCGGTTATCAAAATCTCTAAAGAGATTATGGCAAATTTTTAATTTTTAGGTTTAAGGTGTATTTGATATTGAAAACAAGTTGTTACCTCGTGCATAAATCTAACTTTACACTTTTGGCGCGTTGGGCAAATTTAGCCATCAAGCAGGGCACGGTGACGGCCTCGCTGATGCTGCGCAAGCTCGGCAGCTATCCGCGCCAAAACGGCTTGGCCGTCGCCCTGCGCGAGCTGGGGCGCATCGAGCGCACGCTGTTCATTCTGGATTGGCTGCAAAGCGTGGAGCTGCGCCGCCGCGTCCATGCGGGGCTGAATAAGGGCGAGGCGCGCAACGCGCTGGCCAGGGCGGTCTTCTTCTACCGATTGGGTGAAATCCGCGACCGCAGTTTTGAGCAGCAGCGCTACCGGGCCAGCGGCCTCAATCTGGTGACGGCGGCCATCGTGTTGTGGAACACGGTCTATCTGGAGCGTGCCACCAGTGCTTTGCGTGCCCACGGCATGGCGCTGGACGACACGTTGCTGCAATATCTGTCCCCGCTGGGGTGGGAGCATATCAACCTGACCGGCGATTACCTATGGCGCAGCAGTGCCAAGGTCGGTGCGGGGAAGTTCAGGCCATTGCGACCGCTGCCACCGGCTTAGCGTGCTTTATTTTCCGTTTTCTGAGACGACCCCGATTAAAAACGTTCGCGATCTCTTGCCGCTGAGCGCATGCCGGCTAGCGAAGTCTGCCGGTATGCGTGAAGTGGCCGGCTTGGATAGGTTGAAAAAGTTACGAAATCAAATACCAAAAGAAGCCAACGTTGAGGGGGTGGATGTCACTCCATGTTAAGGGAGTGACATCCACCCTGGTGTGCTCCTGATGCGGGGGATATTGGCTTCTTTTGGCATGATAAGCGCGTGATAGCGAAGGTCGCTATTGCGTGCGAATTTGCCTTGCGGTAAAGTGACATTTCTTCCAGCGCATCTCTCGATGCTTCAATATTTCCCCTTAAGAAAAACTTTTTTGCTCCCGTCCAACAGGACGTTTTTAGGATCACTGACTAGCACTCAGACTTGATGGCGGCGCTCAACAGAGACGCATCATTTGTGGCAATTGCCCTTAGCAACACCTGCTCAATACCCTTGTGGGTTCTTACCTGTTCTCGGCAGTAGGAACGAGCATTAACACTAAACTGACTTCCGAAGTGGCCGCCTAGCGCATGCTGAAGGCCGATGTGTTGCTAATCCGCCCGAGCAAACCCAATTCTATTGTTAATGCGCCTATATGGCGCATTACCTTTATTTTGATTTCGTAACTTTTTCAAAGGTTTTCAAGGGGTGTTATGGCGTCCACGTTCCTGTTTCAGGCCAATCAATTTTTGAAGCAACACTGCGCCAGTTCATTCGCAACCAGATCGGAGCGGATTAAAACGATCCGTTTATTCGATAAGCAATTGAGGGAGCTCGGGTTTAAAAACCTGCAGTTGCATGGGCTCAAACCAAAACATATTGATGCACTGTTGCAAAAATGGCAGGCGGAAAGCTTGTCAGCTGGGACAATTAAAAACCGCATGGTGCATGTTCGGTGGCTCACAGAAAAAATAGGCAAAAAGGGCGTGATATCCCAATCAAATTCTGATTTAGGGATCGATAAGCGGGTGTATGTCACCAATGAAAATAAGGGAAAAGCGCTTACTGAAGCCCAACTTAATGCGGTGTCCGATCCGTATCTAAAAATGTCGCTGCAGCTTCAAGCTGCCTTTGGATTAAGGCGCGAGGAAGCGATGAAGATCATTGTCGATAAGGCGATTCAAGGGGAGCGTTTGGTGCTGGATGCGTCTTGGTGTAAAGGCGGTCGAGATCGCGCGATCCCGATTTTGACGGATGAGCAGCGCCAACTATTGGCACAGGCGCGCACATTAGCCCGTGGCCGTTCCCTCATTCCACCGCAATTGATGTATGTGCAGCAAATGAAACGCTATGAAAATACTTGTCTTAAGATTGGCCTTGATCGGGCGCATGGCTTGCGTCACCGCTACGCGCAGCAGCGTTATGCCGCATTAACCGGCTTTGAATGTCATGCCGTGTCTGGGGTGTCGGCCAGAATGCTGTCTGAGGCGCATCGGGCGTTAGATAAAATGGCAAGGGCGGTGATTACGCAGGAGTTAGGTCATGGTCGGTTGCAGGTTACGGCTGTTTATCTGGGCGCGTAGTGCTGTTACTATCAACTCAGTGCAATATCCCATTTAGGAGGCGGGCGCCATGAGTACGATTCAGATTGTTGGTATGTTTATGATTGTCGCGACAGTTGGCCTGCTGGGGTACTCGGCATACTTGTTGTTATGTACAAATAGCAACTTACCTCGTCAGCCCGTTGAGTCAGGTAAGTCTCGTCAGCGTGGTAAAAAGCGCTAGTGCTTTTTTTTCTTCACGAGCATGTCGCTGGCGCTGTCATACCCCCAAAGCTCGTTGAGGTCGAGTTGATCCTTGCCTAACACATTCGCAGCCCTTTCTAGCCAATTAAGGACAAGAGGATCGTCTACGGCCAGCTTCTGTTGCACCATGGCCAATAACTCGTCTTTTAACGCTTGCTTTTCTGGGGTGAGTGCCATGCTAAATCCTCTTCATTTTGTCACGATTTTATCATTATCTTCATTGCGTCACGATATTGATTTCTTGATTTTGTAACTATTTCAAGCTATATTGATTTTGTAACTTAATCAAGGGTAACGCTTATGACTGAACAAACCAAGTCAAATAACCATGGCGGCGCACGCCCAGGTGCGGGTCGTAAAACCAAGTATGAAAAGACGGTGGTGATGCGGGTGCCTGAGAAGTACCAAGAGGTGATTAAGGCACTGATCACTCACTTAGACGAGACTGCTTATCTGAATAGTCATTATAAAAATGGGCAGGAATCTGAGCCGGTGTATCTGCGCTCGCTCGATGACAATAAGCAGAATATTACCTTTAAAACCATGCCGTTCTAAGGCGGTGTTGCACAGTGCAGCACCGTGAAACAGGGGGTGTTAAATGCAATGGATTTTTGCAATGCAAAAAATAAGGGCCAAAAGGGTGGGCCGTATTTGCCGTTTTTTAGCATCATTTTCGAGAGATAAATTTGCAATGCAAAAAAACGTGAGCATGATTTCAGCATTAACGGTCATTTATGAGTTGCAAAATTATCCCTTTAGATAAGCATTTTTTATCTTAGCGTAAGGGCAATTTGCATTGCTCCTTCATGGGGTGGTTGTTAACATTAACAGCGCGGAAGAACATAAACTGAGCAGAGGTATATTATGAGTGAGCTACAACTATGGTCTATCTTCGTCATGTTCGTGACACTCGGTTTAGTCATCGCATCCGGAGTGGTCTTATACAAAGGTTTTAAAGAATAGTTCTAACTCAATCTGTATTAATTCCCCCAACGCTTAAACTTGGCGTTCATTTCGTTTTCTGACACAAAATCACCAGCATCCGCTTCGCATAGCGCGGTATGGATTTCAGCTATTTTCCACGCTTCCAGATCTAGATCATCCTGAATTGTTTGCTTGGTCAGCCAAGATGCAGTTCTATCGGTTAACTGATCAAGCTGTATTCGATTTTGCTCTATTCCATCAGATAATCGTACTGACATGATTCTTATTGCAAACCTCAACATAAAAGATATAAACCGACATTACACCGATTGGGCTCCAATTGTCATGCTGTGCTTATAGCCAATCTGAATTTGATTTTGTTTCAAAATCAAATTTGAGTAAATACGTATCAATATAGTTAGGCCATAAAACCCTATATGACGGATACCATATTGAGACGTATTGATTATCCCGTGTAGGATGTAGGGCATGGAAGGTATATAGCTAGTATATAGCGCGTATTTACCACTGATATACCACGGCTTTTCTTCGTATTGTTCAGGTTTATAGCGGTTTTTTGTAGGGTTGAGCTTTTACGCACTGAAACCGCTAAATAACCGTAAAAAAAACATGGATAAATGCGAAATATAATACTGGGCAGGATGTGTGAAGTAGGCCTACCTTGATAAATCAGGCTGCCCTATTCACTTGGATATATTCGCTCCATTCCGGCGCTCAATTCCTTCCCTGTGATAATTGAATCAAGCAACCTCAATTATTGAAAAAGTTACAAAATCAAGGTGGTGAATTGTGAATAACAAGGTTAAAGGTATTCCATTTGCAGAAGTTAAAGCTGCGGCGCTCGCCAATCCTGCCGTTCTTGAGGCTTACTTGCGTGAACAAGCCACTGTATCAAATCGAGTTGATGTTGAAATGTTCATAACTAAGCTAATGGCAGCATTAAGTGATCTTCCTAAGAAGGATATTGAGGTATGTGATTTGGCTAATGAGATCGGCATAGCTATTGCCTCATTAGCGGGTAGTGAGAAGCATATTGAAAGAGTGTGTCTTAGTGGGGTTAAGCATGGCTTTTCAATGATTAGAGAAGCATAAATTGTAATCGAGAGGTTGTTTTTAATGGATAAAGTATCGTTGAATGCGTTTTGGGCCCATGCGTTGCCGTGTGTGATCATCTCATCTTGTATGCTGGGTTTTGCCTGGCTTGCGATTCAGGAGTCCGATGTCACCCTATCGATCCAATATCTTGTGGCGGCTTCCGTTTCGTTTACTTTTACGCTGATCGGCTATTGGGGTTATTGTAAATATTTTGCTTCAAAAAAGCCGCACAGTGCATTGTATGCTGTTGTTTATACTGTGTTATTTCCATTTTTTTATCTGCCAAGTGTTTTGTTTAGAAGACGCAGATAATTTTGCAATGCAAAATTGTTTTATAAATTTTTTAACTGGTTTTGCTTTATGAACTATCCGGACGATTTTCAAATCGGGGGGGATTAGATAACAGAACCAAATTTATGGCATAAAAAAGCCTTATTTTTACAAGGCTTTTTTATAATGAAAAATTGATTAGTTAGAGTCTTTATGATGATTTTTAAAATACATTACACCTAAAGCTACCACTAACAGCAACGGGGATGATACTAAGATATAATCAACAATGGTCATAATTTATTCCTTCCAACTCTTTCTTCTCATCACCATGGTATAGCAAACATATTTATCATAGCTACCGAATGCTTAAGATGTTGGTTAATTCAAAGGCCCAAGAAGAGCCTTTGAATAATATAAATGAGCAGCAAGAACAGCGTAGATTTTGGGATCTTGCTGAATCGTTGCAAGCACTTTAGCTACTGCCTGATGGGATCTCCGAGCTTCTTCCATTCCTTTAGGGCGCGGGGATCAAACTCTAACCTATAGGTCATCGAGCGAAACCTCGATCCCCTTACTAGGGTTCGCTAAACGCTCTTTTACCAAGGTAATCAAGGCTTCATCATCTGCTGTGAGCAGTACCGGCTTAAAGGGTAAAGCGCCTCTTGTAGCGACATATTCAAGCGTCTGGCGTAAGGCTTCTGAAGGGCTTACACCTAATTTTTCCAATGCAGCAAAAGAACGCTCTTTGAGTTCGTCATCGATGCGTATGTTGATTGTGCCCATAGAAATCTCGCGTAATTACAGATGTAGTTACAATATGGTCTTATCCGTTGCCTGCGGCAAGATTTTATTTACAGTTACGGGAACTGCATCCGTAGAGTGTAAAAAACCTGTGTAAATGGCATTCTAACGATGACCTTGAAACTATAAAATTTTGTCCAAAAATGAGCCAGTGAATCACTCTAAGACAGAGTGATTAATTTATTCCACATTAGGCATGTCTGTTATACGTGTATACAGAAGTTTCTGTTTTGGAAACTTCTGTGCTATAGTTTCCAAAACGGAAACAGGAAAAGACCGTGCACGTTATTTCAAGAAAACCATTTAATGATGCCGCCCAAAAGTATCCTAACGATAAGGACGCTTTGGTGCAAATATACAGCACCTTACGCAGTGGCACATTCACCAATCCTGATGATTTACGACAAGTATTTCCATCTTTGGATAACTTTAAATATCGAGATAAATGGTGGGTGATTGATGTGGGGGGCAATAATCTACGAATTATCGCTTTCATCGAGTTCCGAGATAACAGGATGTATGTAAAGCACGTGGTTAGCCATGCAGACTATAGCAAGCTGACTGACAAGTACCGTCGAACAAAGGAGTAATGTATATGCTACCTACTGCATGTATTGAAATTAGAGAAGCATTGGCCAAAGTGCCATACCTCGCTCACATTGAAACTCAGGACGACTACGAGCAGGCATTGGTATTAATGGACGACTTGGTTGATGACTATGACTCAAACAAATTTTTGATTGAGATGTTGTCACTTAGCATTGAGCGATGGGAAGAACAGGCTGATGAATTTGCGGAATTTAATGCTGCCATTGCCGAAATGGACAGTGGTATAGCTGTATTGAAAACGCTAATGTCTCAGTATCGCCTTGGTGTTGCAGATCTTCCCGAATTAGGCTCAAAAAGTAATGTGAGTAAGTTACTCAATGCCGCAGAAGGAAAGAAGCTTAATAGACACCACATAGAAGCACTCAGTCAGCGCTTTGGTGTGCCTGTATCATTATTTTTTTAGCTCAGTGAATCAGACTTGCCTAGTCTGGTTCTTGGGCGAACGCGATCATTTTTCATGAGCTTTGGGCTAACAAATCTTTGCCCCAAAGCTTGTTTCAAAGTTAAAAATGCAAGTAGGGCGAATAAAGCTTTGGCTATAGAAAAGCTAATGTGATGAGGTTACTTTCAACCTAGAAGTCATGCCCATCCGATCTTTCAAATGCCTGCTAATACTCATGTCAGGATAGCCATTCCCTCAAGACGAAGCGGAATGACCGACAAAAAGTAGCCAGACTTATAGACGCAAGCCTGTTAGGGGACGTGCTGCGAGTGTCAGCCTGAATGTGGGGCCGAAATGCTGTCGACTAAGGTCAATAATCAGTCGAAAGTAATCGTAAAAAAATGAGAAAGCTAAAACGATATCAAGTGATTACCCATCAAACTGTATAAAAAACCGCTACCGCAAAAAAGCAAATTCCTATAGCATCATTCATACCCATTTACACGGATGTGGCAACGGCCAAGTCCAACAAGCGATTTATGCCTTACAAACAGCGCAGCGCATAAATACTAAGACGTTATGCAGGAAAAGGAGTTTTCAATGAAGCATAGAATAGTCAGTCTTTTCTTCTGTTTTGTATTTTCTTGCTGGACTGTCGCCGCTACAGCAGCGGGGCGTGATTATAAGTGTGTCGTTGAAAGGGTATCTTCTGCATCTGGTGATAACGGGAGTTTACACCAATTCTATGTAGATAACTACGTAGGAAGGGACTTCTCAGTGGATAGAGCTAGCGGTGTGATGGCCGGTGCACTCAAAAATTCATATGTAACAGAACCTCAAGTTATAGATTTTGGTTCATCTGAGAATGCCTATAAAGTGGTCGCAACTATGAGAGTAGATCAAGGTGCTGGAGCTGGATCGAGTGTTTATGCGCTCACTATCGAAGAGTTTGAATCAGGCCCTGAAAAGCCTTTTGTATTCTTAATGAATGCGACGGTATTTTTTGGAAAGTGCGAGCACTACTGAAATGCATAACAAACCGCTGAAATTCGTTACGGCCACAAAAAGCGTGGCCTTCACTAGGACTCGCTTTGCTCGCCTTCTAGCGGGGCTGTTCAAGGAGTAAGTATTGGAACTTTGCGAAACATCTAAAGATTATGAGTTACTAACTCAAAAGATATATCGAGCAATTATTGAGTCTGAAGGCGTAGAGAATATTGATGTACAGCACGATGTGAAGATAAAAGGGAAATCTGGTGTCGAGCATCAAATAGATGTTTTTTGGGAGTATAGATACGCAGGGGTTAGTCATAAAGTCTTAATCGAATGCAAATATTATTCGAAGCCAGTCTCACTAATACACGCAAGAAATATGCTGGGCCTACTAAGTGATATTCCTAATAGTCAAGGATTAATAGTTACCACACAAGGCTACCAATCTGGAGTAATTGATTTTTGTGGTCATTATGAAATAAATTTAAAGAGAATTCGACCTCCACAAGGTTCTGATTGGGATGGTTATATCCAGATTATAACTGTGAATGGAGAACTATATCAGAACCAATATTTGGATATGAAACTAGCCTTTGACGGATATGATTGTGATACAAAGGCGTACTTTGATAAACACGGCAGTCAAATCTCATTCAATGTCTACGACTCTTCAATTGAAGAGGGGGGCGTAGTTAGTTTTGTTGGAAAATGGTTAGACTCGAAGATTGTGGCTAACTTAGGTGAACTAAATACTCCAAAGACTGAAGTGATTGAGCCAGAAAATGCCTTTGTAGTTTTGCCTACAAAAGAAAAACTTAAGATTAAAAACTTTTTTGTTCTATGGGAGTTAAGTAGGCAAGAACTATCTATATCTGTTGATGCAATGGATTTTGTTCATGCTGTTCTCGAAGATTTCGGAAGTGGTAATATTGAATACACTCTTAACAAAGAACATAACAAGTAAAGGCTGTCGGTCTGCTTCGCAGCCGCGGCTTTAAGCATTACCCCATAGAAATTTTAATCCGAACTCCACGAATTAGAGTAAAAAACCTAGCTCACTTTTGGTTACATTACAAACGACTTGAGCAAAATACCTTTAAGTGGCCAGGGATTGAAGACGAGCAGCTTAGTTTGCGCATCACTTCGCAGCAACTCGATTGGCTCATCGCCGGTCTGCCGCTTATGCAACCTCATGCCCATCCAACGCTCTGTTATCACTATCACGACTTATAACCAGTGATCATAAGCAGGATTTATTGATCACCAATTAATCTAAATAAACACAAGCGGTTAGTGATGAATTGTCCGATAATAACCGCATGAAATTCGACCTTAAAAATCTCCCGGATGATCCGGCGTTACTGAAGAAAATTATTCTGCAACAGCAGAGTAAACTGCTGCATCTCGAAGAACTATTTCGGCTTGCCCAGCAAAAGCAGTTCGGCAAAAGTGCCGAGGGGTATCCTAGCCAAGCCGAACTGTTTAATGAGGCTGAAGTCGAAGTTGAAACACTTGAAGCTGAAGACGTAGCAAAGGTTAGCAAACCTCGTCGTAAAAAGCCGGTGCGCAAACCGCTCCCTGCCGAGTTACCCCGTGAAGTAGTTATCCATGATATTAGCGCAGCAGACAAAGTCTGCGACTGCTGTGGCAATGATTTGCATCAAATGGGAGAAGAAAAAAGCGAGAAACTCGAGTTTGTTCCTGCCCAAGTGAAAGTCATCGAACACGTTCGGCTTAAATACAGTTGTCGCGTTTGTGACAAACACAGTACAGAGGTGAAAATCAAAATCGCGCCGGTGCCAGCCAGTCCTATTCTCAAGGGTATTGCTACTGCGTCACTGCTGAGCCAAATCATCACCAGTAAGTACCAATATGGCTTGCCGCTATATCGCCAAGAGAGCCTGTTTCAGCAATATGGTATCGAGTTGAGTCGCAAAACCATGGCCGACTGGATTTTGAAATGCGGTGAACTGTTGCTCCCGCTTTACGATAAATTGTGTGAAATTTTGCTGCAACAAGCGGTTATCCAAGCGGATGAAACCACGGTCAATGTGCTCAAAGAAGACAAAGCGACCTGCTATATGTGGCTGTATGTCACTGGTACCGACACACCGAATAATCAAGGCATCCCCAATATCGTGTTATACGATTACCAGCCTAGTCGTGCCGGCCAATGTGCGGTTGATTTCCTTGACGGATTTAGTGGTTACCTGCAAGTCGATGGTTACGCCGGTTATGCTAAAACCGATGCCGAACTCGTGGGCTGCTGGGCCCATGCTCGTCGTAAGTTCACAGAGGCTGAAATCGCTCAGCCTAAAGGCAAAACGGGCAAGGCAAACTGGGCTCTGAACCATATCCAGAAAATCTACCGAATCGAAACCTTGAATAAAGACTCAAGCCCCGAGGTACGGCGCCAACAAAGGCAGCTGCACAGCCAACCCTTACTGGATGAGTTGCATCGTTGGCTGGAGAAATCACAACACCATGTGCCACCTAAAAGCAGCTTAGGGAAGGCAATAACCTACTGCCTAAATCAATGGCCCAATCTGAACCGCTATCTTGAGGATGGGCGACTGAATATCGACAATAATCGCGCAGAGCGAGCCATAAAGCCGTTCGTCATTGGCCGTAAAAATTGGCTATTTGCCAACACGGCCAATGGAGCAAAAGCCAGTGCCATACTGTACAGCATGATAGAAACTGCCAAGGCTAATGGGCTGATGCCTTTTGACTATCTCATGTACTGCCTAGAGCAGCTGTCACTCAAGCCAGAAAGCCTGGATCATTTGTTACCTTGGAATGCAAAACTAGGCTAGGTGCAGATCACCGGACGGATACGGTTCAACATTAAAACTGGCAAAGGTTGCCAATCATGGGTATGCAATTGACCAGTGGCCGAGGTGAATGTGTGAGATTTATAACTTCAATACTGAGCCTTTGAAAAGTATGGATTTAAACATTACTTAAGTGTTTTTCGATGAAGGTTCGAATGGGTTTTGGCATTCCAAAGTCATCTAAGCTGTTAAACGGAATCCACTGCTGTTGGGGATTATCTTCGCCTAACTTATCGATGAACCATACGTTTCCATCAAGTTTGTAATGTGAAAATGTATGCTTGAATGAACCTTGCAGTTTGACGAGGTCATCCATTTTCTCAGGTTCAATATCAATCTGGGGGAAACACCATAGAGCTCCCCAAATGCCATCATCAGCACGTTTCTCGAGTAACAACTTTCCACAGGATTCGATCCAGAGAAAATGCCCGGATTTGGTTGGGATCACTTTCTTAGGCTTGGGTGTTGGTAGCTCACTGACGCGATTGGTTTGGTATGCATTGCACGTAGTAGTAAATGGGCAAGCGTGACAATCCGGGGCTTTGGGCTTACATAGGGTCGCCCCCATATCAAGAAGACCTTGGGCAAATTGCCTGTTATTGATTATGGGGGTATAAGTTTCGGCTGTGTTCCAGAGTTGCTTATCAACAGCTGAAGTACCTGGCACCCCTTCGATCCCAAAATATCGGCAAAATAGACGTTTGACGTTGCCGTCTACGATGGGGCCAAATGTATTGAACGCAAATGATGCGATAGCCCCTGCGGTATACCGACCTACACCGGGAATTTCTTGTAAGGTTTTCAGATCAGAAGGAAACTCATTTCCCCATGTTTCATGGATATAAATTGCTGCTTTGCGTAAATTTCGAGCCCGCGAGTAGTAGCCTAAACCTTGCCAATGATTCATGACTTTGTCTTCTGTGGCGTTCGCAAGCGCTTCAATGGTCGGAAAACTAGCCATCCAACGTTCAAAGTAGGGGATGACGGTCATAACTTGTGTCTGCTGCAGCATCACTTCAGAAACAAGAACACGATACGGTGATGGGGTTTGTTGCCATGGAAGATCGTGTCGACCGTGTTGATGTTGCCAACTGAGTAAGAGTTTTTGAAATTGCTCTGGTGTGAGCGACTTAGTAGCCATTAATTTTAGTAATCCGATTGAGTTGATTTTTAGTGATAAATTAGAAAGTGAACCACATATTTAAAATTAGACGTAATTAAGTTTAAAAAACAACTAGCTATCTTTGAGTACCACTATTCGGTCGTGATTCATTGTAAAACCCATACTCTATATGGGGTTTTATCTTGCTGCCAAGGGAGGGTTTTACGACCGTGATTGTCGTACCAAGAGATGATACGTGTAGCAAAGGAGGCTGTAGATTTCATCGGCGCAGTGTAGCGGCAGATGTCCTCTTAGACAAGCTCCAAAGATAAGTCGGCAAGGGATATCAAACCGAAAATCACCGCTAAATTCGCACTCTTAAATAATCTTGGTATACTTCCGCCCCATTAGTGCTTGCACTGTATGTTGAACTTTGGATAATGCCCTTCTTTTTATGATGGTGCTGTCCACTAGACGAGGCAAAAATGAGCGAAGTCACTACCGCTGAATTTAATGAAGAAGGCAAGTATCTGCGTAAGATCAGAAGCTTTGTCCTAAGAGAAGGTCGCTTAACTAAAGGCCAAGCGCAAGCTATTGAAAGTCAGTGGCCGACAATGGGCTTAGATTACAAGCCAACGCCATTAGTACTTAGCGACGTTTTTGGTCGTGAAGCCGATACTGTGCTGGAAATAGGTTTTGGTATGGGCGCCTCTTTAGTGCAAATGGCTAAAGACGCACCAGAGCAAAATTTCATCGGGATTGAAGTGCATAAACCGGGTGTCGGTTCTTGCCTAAGTGATGCAGCCATTGCTGGTGTGACTAATTTACGTGTGTATCACCACGATGCCATGGAAGTATTAGAGCATGCGATTGCCGATGGTTCACTTGCGCGAGTGCAATTATTCTTCCCCGATCCTTGGCATAAGAAGCGTCACCATAAGCGCCGTATAGTGCAAGCTGAATTTGCCGAACTTATTCGTCGCAAGCTCAAAATTGGCGGCGTGTTCCATATGGCGACCGACTGGGAAGAATATAGCGAACATATGTTGGAAGTGATGCAAGCGGCACCTGGTTATAAAAACCAATCTGTAGATGGCACTGTTGTGCCACGTCCAGATCACCGTCCACTGACAAAATTTGAAGCCCGCGGTCATAGACTCGGCCATGGTGTATGGGATCTAATGTTTGAGCGTATCGCTTAAGCTTTAATCCTCAATGATTATCTAATTTTCAAACACAAAAGGGAAAATCACTATGGCAACGAATCGTAGCCGTCGTTTACGTAAAAAAATGCGCGTCGATGAATTCCAAGAGTTAGGTTTTGATATCACTTGGACTTTTGATGCATCCGTATCTGAAGCCGATATCGATGCAACGGTAGATAAATTTATCGATGAAGTGATCGAGACCCGCAAGTTAGGTTTCCACGGCGGTGGTCATATCGAATGGGAAGGCATTATCGCCACTCAAACCATTGGTAAATGTACCGAAGAAGATATCGCCGCAGTTAAGGCATTTTGGGCTGAACAAAAACTGACTCAGCTTGAAGTTAGCGAATTGTACGATATTTGGTGGAGTTAATGCCCGAGTTGGCATTATTAGAGGAAGTGGTCGAGAAAGTTCGGCCCTTGCTCGGCCAAGGAAAGGTAGCAAATTATATCCCCGCACTGGCGAGCGTTAATGCAAATAAACTCGCTATTGCCGTCACCACTGTTGACGGTGAAACCTCAGGTGCGGGCGATTACCTTGAGCCGTTTTCGATTCAAAGTATCTCCAAAGTTTTCAGTTTAACCTTAGCGTTAACTTTATATGAAGAAGCCGAAATTTGGAGCCGTGTTGGAAAAGAACCTTCGGGACATTCATTCAACTCTTTAGTACAAGTCGAGTTAGAACGTGGCAAGCCGCGTAACCCTTTTATCAATGCGGGTGCGTTAGTTATTGCTGACTTATTGCAGAACCGTTTAGGCGCACCTAAACACAGAATGCTAGAGTTAGTCAGACATCTAAGCCAAAACGATAAAGTGTGTTTCGACAAACAAGTAGCAGAGTCTGAATATCAACACAGCGCACGCAATGCGGCGATTGCTTATTTGATGAAGTCATTCGGCAATTTTCAAGGTGATGTGGATACAGTACTGCGCACCTATTTCCATTACTGCGCTCTAAAAATGAGTTGTGCTGACTTATCTAAGGCTATGTTGTATTTGGCTAATCGGGGTAAGACCATCACAGGCTCTAAGTTGATTTCTCCGGTTCAAACTAGACAACTTAATGCGCTATTAGCGACTTCTGGCTTGTACGATGGCGCAGGAGATTTTGCCTATCGTGTCGGCATGCCGGGTAAAAGTGGTGTCGGTGGTGGCATTATTGCTGTCATCCCTGGCGAGTTGTCGATTTGTGTTTGGTCACCGGAGCTTGATGAGAATGGCAACTCACTTGCGGGTACTGCTATGCTTGAGCATTTAAGTCAGCGTCTTGGACGCTCTATTTTCTAGCTTCCCTCGTTTTTATTAGCGCTATTAAGCTAAAACTAGCGAATTTCGCCATGTTAGTATTAGCGCTAACTTCTCTAAATCCATCATAATCAATGCGTTAAAAAGTTGGCGTATATCCTGCTTCAGCTATTTAGTGGTGTAGGTCTATCGAATTTCTCAGATTAAAGGACTATTAAAAAATGAAAATAAATAAGCTATTGGCTGGATGTGCGTTATCTGGAGTTATTCTAGGATTATCAGGCTTACCGTTAGCGCAAGCGCAAACAGAGCTTAAAGTCGATGAACGCTGCGATGTGTCTTTAAATTATGACGTTAAGGTCGAGCCTAAAAAATTAGTCATGAGTGAGAAGGGGACTGAGAAGTACCGTATCGAAGTTGATAAATTATATGTTGAAGGCAAACAAGTTGATTTAACCGATAAGCAGAAAAAGTTAGTCACTCAATATGCCGAGGAAGTGTCGACTCAAGTGCCTGAAGTGATCGAACTCATCAATGAGTCAGTATCCCTCGCATCAAAAGCTGTAGGCATGGCGTTAACCCCATTAATGGGTGATGCGGCTGGAACTAAATTTGATCAAATGATGGTTGGCGTACAAAAGCGGGTAGATACAATTGCTTACAAGCAAGGTGATAGTTTTTATTTAGCAGCCACAGAAGAATCAATGCAAAACACTTTTAATGATGAGTTTTCCCAAGAAATGGAACAAATTGTTCAAAATTCTATTGGTACTATTATGATGACACTCGGTAGTCAAATAATGTCGGCTGATGGGGATTCATTTGAAACTAAGATGGATGCGCTTTCTAAAAAAATGGACAACTTAGGCCAAGATATTGAGCAACAAATTCAAAGTGAATCTAAAGGACTGGAAGCTAGGGCTGATCGTTTGTGCGATCGATTTGAAAATCTGTTAGTGCTTGAAAATCAACTACGCCAAGAAGTACCAGAATTAGCGCCTTATGCGTTGACGCAAAATTCTGCCCGTCAACTGCGTCAATAAAGCATTTATCTCCTTTGTTACTCAATTGGCATTCTGGCCCTAATACGGTAAGCGTATTAGGGCCTTTTTATTTGATACTCGCGAGCAGAGGGATTTAACTTGAGTTGACTTGATAACTTGCGGCGATTTAGTTTGGAATGTTACATTCTCAAGGCTAATGTTTGATATACTCCTAAAATATAATGAAAAGCTGGCAATTCAGTCAGATATAACACTCTACTTCAGCGGGCTTTTTCGGTCAAAATCTCTGCAATAAATGCTTTTGCTATGAGATATCAATGCAATTATGAGCATTTTGTTGTGTTTGTGCTGTGCTTTTGCATTATACCGAAAGTTAATATCATTGTCGTAAACTGCTTAAGGCGACTTTCCATGTTAGAACTGTTAGAACCTATTGCGATTTTTACTCATGTGGCCAGAGCTGGTAGTTTTAGTGCCGCCGCAAGAAGGCTTGGGATCTCTAAGTCTAAGGTCAGTACGCAGGTCGCCGATCTTGAACATAGACTCGGAGTTCAATTAATACAACGTACTACCCGAAGCTTAAGTCTGACTGAAGCTGGGCATTTATTGTATCTGCAAGGGGAAGAATTACTCCGTGATGCAGAGCAAGCGATTGCTAGTGTACATAATTTAAATGATGCGACCCGCGGCGTTCTTAAGGTTGGTATTTCACAGTCTTTTGGTGCAATGCATATTATTCCCGCGTTGCCGTCATTTATGGCAAAGCACCCTGAGCTAGAACTGCAAGTCAGTTTACTCGATCATAAAGTTGATGTGGTAAGCGAAGGTTTAGATTTACTCCTTACTATGTCTGAACAGTTACCATTAGGTATGGTAGCCAGACCTTTGATGAAATGTCAGTTCCTGTTGGTTGCATCTCCTGATTATATTGCTAAGCACGGTGAGCCAACTCGTCCAGAGCAATTGGTTGACCATAACTGTTTGGTTTATCAAGGTGAGTGGCATGAGCACAGTATGTGGCAATTTAAGAAAGGGGATGATTACTGTGAAATTGGTGTGTCGGGTAATTTTAGAGTCGATAATGCTCCAGCATTAAAATCTGCTGCTATTAGTGGTCTGGGCGTTGTGTATTTGGCAAGTTATTTGATGGAAGATGAGATTACTAAGGGAACGCTTGTTCCTTTACTAAAGGATTGGCAATTAACTCACCATTTACCACTGCAAGCTGTCTATCCTCGTCGCAAACATCTCGCACCTAAGGTGAGTGCCTTCATTGAATTTATTAAAGATCATATAGGGAATCCACCATATTGGGATATTCCCTATGCGGAACTTTTTAGTGAACGTCAGTAAAAACGGAAACATTGTTCTGAAAATCAGTTATATTGGTTTTAAGTTAAGTTGAAATATTATATTTTTATTACTTATCAAATAGTTGTGCTTTTGTTTTTAATGTATTTGAGTTCGATTTTTTAGATAATTCTAAAGTGGTAAGTTGAAAGCACCTTGAACTCTGTTCTTATCTGAATACAATGGGAACAGATGATACGGAATGACCTGAGTCCTATACTTTTATTGGAAATGACCCCTTTCGATTTTGGTATACAGGTTGGCAGAAGTGCAATTCTGGATCACCGCCAACAGAGGTTTGCGAACTAAAACAATGTTGGCTTTTAAAACCATCATCCTAGTTTTTGGTTTACCTCAGCCTTATCGCTGAGGTAATTTTTTATTGGTGGTTTACGCTTGGGGCACCAGTTTTATCTCTCTGTACCCTAAAGTCACAACTGAATATTAGGCTTGAACACTAGGCTTAACCATATCAAATATAGTGAATAACAGTGAGATGGGTTCTGTTACTTATTTGGTAATAGATCCAATAAAATAGCCACTTATAGTGGCTTTTTTATTGGCTATTTTTAACTTAGTCCGCTAGGTCTGCAAATAGCCGCAAGCGCTATGGATGGCATGAATACTATTAATGCAGGAGCAATTAATGGTCCTCCTAAAATGCGTTACCATGCCGTCAACATCAGTCGCTGAACCCTGCATCTTCAGGTTGTTTGGGTATATATGAAGCACTTTGAATGTGCTTCATATGTTAACGTCAAACTTTATTTATGCTGATAATCCATTGATCAACTTGTTCTTCAAGTACATCCAACGGTAGTGCCCCGTTTGCGAGCACTAAGGTGTGAAAATCCCTAATATCAAACTTGCTGCCGAGTTGTTGTTCGGCTTTATGCCTTAGTTCCAGTAATTTGATCATACCAACTTTATAGGCTGTGGCTTGCGATGGCATAACGATATGGCGCTCGACCATTTTTACTGCATCTGATTTGGCATTGGGTGTGTTGTCAACATAGAAGGCAATACCCTGTTCGCGGGTCCATTGCTTGGCATGGATACCAGTATCTACGACTAAACGACATGCTCGCCATAATTCCATTGCTAAGCGACCAAAATCAGAATAAGGATCTGCATAGAGCCCCATTTCTTTTGGAAAGGACTCGCTGTATAAACCCCAACCTTCAATATAAGCGGTATAGCCACCAAATTTACGGAATTTAGGGATGTCCTTGAGTTCTTGAGCAATAGCAATTTGCATATGATGCCCAGGAATACCCTCATGGTAGGCGAGAGCCTCCACTTGGTATTTGGGCATGGCTTTCATATCATACAGATTGGCGTAATAACTGCCTGGTCGAGAACCATCGGGAGCGGGTTGTTCATAAAAGGCTTTGCCAGCTGATTTTTCTCTGAACGCTTCCACTTGCTTAACGACCATTGCAGCCTTAGGTTTTACCTTAAATACTTCATCTAAACGTGACTGAATAGTATCTATAAGTTTTGTTGCATCAGCGAGATAAGCCGTTTTACCTTCAGTTGTATTAGGATAGTAAAACTGGGGATCGTCGCGCATAAACCCAAAAAACTCCTGTAAAGAGCCCTTATAATGCACTTTTTGCATAATGGTACGCATTTCATCATGGATACGTGCCACTTCAGCAATACCGAGTTCGTGGATTTGATCTGCGGTCATATTTGTTGTCGTAGTACGAGCTAATGCATTGTTATAAAATGTGGCACCGTTAGGGAGTTTCCAAACGCCATCTCGAGTATCAGCTTGAGCTGCTAAGGTTTTTATATAATTTATCAGTTGGTTATAAGCTGGCTCTATGTTATCTATCAGGGCTTTTTCTGCCCCTGCTATTAGTGTCTTTTTCTCTTTATCTTGAATATCTAAGGCATTTACTTTCCGACGAAAATCAGCCAGAAGGACACTGTCGTCACCCCTGTTAAATGGTGCGCCTTTGATGATGTTTTGACTATCGGATATCACGTAACTAAATACAAATTTTGGGGCTATGATGTTTTTCTCTGCTCTAAGCTCAAGTGCTTTTTGTAATTGACTTAGGCGCTTAGGTACACCATTTAAGCGACTAATATAGGCTTTGGCATCGTTGATGTTATTAATTTGGTGCTGGTTAATTAAGAATGATGCGATCATTGAATGGCCGCCGCGCATTTGATTTACTGGATAATTATGATAGCGCCATTGATAGTCATCGATGTCGTTTTGCAGGTTTTGTTTTAGTAGCTTCAGACTTAGCTGTGTTTGTGGATCTAACTTCGCTGCATCGAGTTGATTAACCTCCGCAAGCTGCTTTTTCGTGCGAGCTAATTCTATGGCATCGGCCTCATCGCCAATATCATCCCATTTATCATAATCCTGTTTGATCCCCATATAAGTTTGGGCAATGGGGCTTGCCATAATGTTCTCCATAAAAATAGCTTCAAAGAGAGCATTGGCTTTTTCGGATTCTGTTTGAGTTGTGGATTGTGTCGGTTCACTGGCATTTAGATGTGCCATTGCTGCTGGCGCAGCTTGTACCGATAAAGCCATTGCAGTCGATAGTGCTAGGGCGACTAAGCTAATTTTAAGATTTAGCTTTTGGGATCTTTCCGTATTTGTTGTCGTTGTTATTGGCATGATTTGGCTTCCCTAGGGTTAGATTATCTAATTCTAAAGAAGCCAAGCAAAAATGTGTGGATATTAATGTTAGAAAATGTGTTAGTCGTAAAAGCATTAACTTAGGTGATTAACAGTTAAGCATTTGAAATACAGTAATTTTAACTTTGACTGCTAGCAGAATTGTGTCAGCAAATCGTTTACAAACATATGACCTTTATGGGTTAATTGCCAATATTCCACCGATTCGGTGAGTAAACCACGCTGTTTGGCTTTTTCCATTCCTTCGCTCAATGTTTCTCGATGTAAACCTGTCCGCTGTTCAAATTCTTGCTTAGGAATAGGCGTCATTAAACGCAGACGATTCATTAAATATTCGAGCGCTCTATCCTCCTCGGCAACTTCAGTCAGTTCGACAGTGTATTGGTTTGAACTCAAATAGCCTTTAGGGTGTTTAATTTTTACCGTGCGGATAATGCGATTTTGTTCTGGTAATGTCACTTTGCCGTGGGCGCCGCAGCCGATACCTAAGTAATCCCCAAATTGCCAATAGTTGAGATTGTGCCTGCATTGGTACCCTGGTTTGGCATAGGCTGAGATTTCATATTGCTCATAACCTAATGCAGCAAGCCTTTGTTGACCTTGCTCATAGATATGCCACAGCGCTTCGTCATCGGGGAGTTGCGGCGGTTTTGAGTGGAATAGGGTGTTGGGCTCAATCGTTAGCTGATACCAAGATAAATGGGGTGGATTAAGTGCCGCTGCAGTTTCTATATCAAGCATGGCTTCATCGAAGCTTTGGTTGGGTAATCCATGCATTAAATCGAGGTTAAAACTTAAGTATCCTGCTTGGCTGGCTTTTTGAGCCGCGACTTGGGCCTCATTTTGATCGTGAATACGCCCGAGTAAGTTGAGCTTATCCTTGGAGAAACTCTGTACGCCGATAGATAAACGGGTTACGCCAGCTGCACGATAGGCACTAAAGTCATCGTGCTCTAAGGTGCCAGGGTTGGCCTCCATTGTGATTTCAATATCTTTACTGAAAGGAATAAGATCATTTGCGCCATCGAGTATGCGCTTGATTTGTTTAGCATCGAATAATGATGGTGTGCCACCACCGATAAAAATCGTATGGATTTGTCGACCTTGGACTAAAGGCAGATCTTGACGTAAATCTTCCAGCAGGGCATCTACATAGGCCTCTTGTGGTAGCTCGCCATTTTGTCCGTGGGAGTTAAAGTCGCAATAGGGGCACTTTTGCACACACCAAGGAATATGGATATATAAACTCAATGGCGGTAATACGAGCGTTGGGGGTTGCATGGCACTCGATGACATTATTGCGTATTCCCGCCAGTCAAAATGCCCTGTGCTTTCATTGCTGCTAGAAGTTGAGTTAGGGCTTTGCCGCGGTGACTTAAGGCATTCTTTTCATCACTGCTCATTTCTGCTGCGCTGCAAGTATGCTGCTCAGGTATAAAAATGGGATCATAACCATGGCCATTTTCGCCTGTTTGTTCGAAGCCTATTTGGCCTTCCCAAGATGCTTGGCAAATGATTGGAGTAGGATCTTTGGCGTGGCGCATATACACCAATACACACTGGAATCTTGCACTGCGCGGCGCAGGATTGTCTTTAAGGGTCTCTAATAACTTCAATACATTATCTTGATCTTTGGCATTTTCACCCGCGTAGCGCGCAGAATAGATACCAGGAGCGCCTTGGAGTAAATCCACTTCTAATCCCGAATCGTCCGCAATGGCTGCAAGTCCAGAAATTTGGGCGGCATGCCTTGCTTTGATAATGGCGTTTTCCACAAAAGTGGTACCGGTTTCTGCCACTTCAGTGACATTAAATTGGTTCTGTGGCAGTACTTTTACACCATAAGCGGCAAGCATTTGCTCAAATTCAGCGAGTTTACCTTTGTTGCCACTGGCAAGGATGATGTGTTGCATGAAATACCTATATCGTCGGGCTATGTTGCTGTGGCAATGATACCCAAGCCGATAACTAAAGGACAGTGAAAGGAGGGGACTATGCCGTTTACATCGTCCTAGATTGGCTTGGGATTAATCGACGTAAAACTTTTGCTTAAATTGCAAGTTAGTATTGAGCTTGTTACCGTGCTTTATGGCGATATTGAAGTTTATTTCTTGATTGTCGCGGTAAGGCACTTGAGCGATATAGTAAATGGCATTGCCTTCACGGATCTCTTTAAATTTTAAATCAATTCTGGCATCGAGTAGGTTATTAGCAACGCCCGTAATTTCAACTGGGACTGCCGGTGAACCTGTTTCGCTCACGTCCAATACGGCAATATTGATAATACCTGTGTAACTGCTGCGCTCAATTCCGTAGGCTTTAGCTATGTTCGGCGTTAAAAACGTGCTGCCTAATGCCATGTAATGAATATCGAAATTACCAACAGTCTCTTTTTGCTCGGCGTTAGCAACGCCGCACAGACTTGCTGTTAAGGCTAGCATGGCGAGGAGTTGACGAAGCATAACTGGATTCCTTCATATTAGGGTTCTTAAATGTAGGCCGTAAGACCTCATGTTTATTAAGGCATTTGCTGAGTGAATGGATATTAAGGCTTATTCTAAAAGTTCACTCACCTCAGGTGGAATAAGCTTGGGAGCCACGATTCGGATCTGTTTATGACGCCCAAGCTCACCTTTGATGATATACACATCACTCTTTGGCACTTTAAATGTCTTAGCTAAATATTTACTTAAATGTGCATTTGCTTTGCCATCCACCGGTGGGGCAGTAATAGCAACTTTGAGCTCATCACCGTGAAGCCCGACTATCTGATCTCGGCTTGCCTTTGGCTGAATATACACATTAAGCAGCAAGTTGCCTTGCTGCTGGACGACTGCACTCATTAAATGACGGCCCAATAGGGGATATATTGAGCGAGTAACATGTTAATGAAGTTCATACCAATAATAACCAACATTACCGATAAATCTAAACCACCTATAGGCGGAATAATGCGGCGCACGGGTGCAAGCAAGGGTTCAGTTAACTGATCCATCACCATCACAATCGGGTTATAACCTTGGTTAAACCAACTTAAAATGGCACGAATGATGAGCATCCAAAACAGCAGTACGCCCGCTTTTTTGACCACTGACACTAAGGCAAAAACAAGGAATAAGACGGCGTCGATGCCTCCGCCAGCGATAAGACTAATCAGCAGTACTTTTGTCATGACCACAATCAGGGCGAGCACAAAAGAAGCTGTATCAAAGCGTCCCATTGAGGGAATTACTCGGCGCATAGGAGCGATAAGTGGCTGAGTGGCTTTAACAATAAACTGGCTAAAAGGGTTATAAAAATCGGCTTTAGCCAGTTGTAGCCAAATCCGTAGTATCACTACCATTAAATACAGATCAAATAGTGTACTAATTAAAAAGGTCAATGCATTCATCGAGATTTCTGCCTATGTGTGTTCGATAAAGAAACGCGTTAGTAAATATTAAAATGTTTTTGCCATTTCTTCTGCACGACTAATACAGTTTTCCATGGCTTTTTTAACTAAGCCGCGCATATCTGCAGCTTCAAATGTCGCAATCGCTTGGGCTGTCGTGCCGCCCTTAGATGTCACATTTTCCCTTAGCTGGCCTAGGCCAAGTTGAGGATTCTGTTTTGCCATCATAGCAGCGCCGAGCGCCGCTTGCTGCACTAACGCTCTGGCTTTGTCCTCATCCATGCCCAGTTGTTTACCCGCATCTACCATAGATTCCATTAATAGGAAGAAATAAGCCGGTGAGCTGCCTGATAGTGCGATCACTTGATCTAATTCTGGTTCTTCATTTACCCAAACGATTTCGCCGCCGCTTGACATCAAACGATCGCAAATGGCTTTTTGCTCAGTAGAAATTGCCTGAGGCGCATAGAGCCCTGTCATACCTACACCTATTTGCATCGGTGTATTTGGCATAGCACGGATAAGCGTAATGTTTTGCGCTAAATAGTCGGTATAACGCTGCGCTTTAATTCCTGCAGCGATGGTGATGACTAACTTTTTCGACATATCGATAGCTTGTAATGCTTCACATACTTGCTGCATGAGCTGCGGTTTCACTGATAGCACTATCACATCGGCATTTTGGGCAGCGGATAAGTTGTCCTGAGAAACTAGCACTCCAAAATCGGTTTGCAGCGCATCAAGCTTACCCAAGCTAGGATTGGTCGCTTGGATGAGTTGAGCAGGATAGCTGCTACGAATTAAACCGCTAATGATGCTGCGGGTCATATTGCCTGCACCGATAAAGCAGATTTTCTGTTGTTCCATGTGATCCCCGTTAGTTAATTAACCGTTTAGTCATAATTTACCGTGCTCGTTTTAAGCTGTAACGGTTTTGAGATTAAACGATAGAGCCTAAATTGGGGCTCTCGTTATGCAATTATTGATACAGTATTTGGGCATTAGGTTGTAAAAACAAGACCAAAGCTGAGTTGATGAAGCTAAATCTTACTCAGAGTAGTGACGTTCACCAAAAATGGCACTGCCAATTCGTACCATAGTTGAGCCACATGCAATCGCGATATCAAGGTCATTACTCATTCCCATAGACAGGGTATCAACATCGGCATAATGCTGTTTCAACTCGTCGAATAGTCGCTTTAGTTTACTAAATTCTTGAAGTTGTACAGTTGGATTATCTGTTGCTGCCGGGATAGCCATCAGTCCCCTCAGTTTTAAATTAGGCTGCTGTGAGATCAATTTTGCTAATGGCATCATTTGGTTGGCATCTATACCTGATTTTGTATCTTCGTCACTAATATTGATTTGAATACAAACATTTAGAGGTGCCATGGATGTTGGGCGTTGCTCGTTTAGACGAAGGGCGATTTTGTCCCGTGATACTGTGTGCATCCAGTCAAAATGTTGAGCAACAATATTGGTCTTATTTGATTGAAGTGGGCCGATAAAATGCCATTCGATATCCGGATAGTCGTTGCTTAGTTCGATGATTTTCGCTGCACCCTCTTGAACATAGTTTTCACCAAAGCAACGTTGTCCAGCATGGTAGGCTGCGACTATATCTTCAACGGGTTTAGTCTTACTCACTGCAAGAAGACGGATATTGTGAGCTTGGCGAGCACATTTTTGCGCCGCTTGGGCGATCCTACACTGGGCGATTGCGAGTCTGTCTGCTATTGTTGTCATGATGTAATTATCTGGTTGCAAGGATATCCCAAACGATGGAAATCACTGAGTTATTAGCTTTTAGTGTAAAACACAAAGCCTCGGATCTACACCTCTCTGCAGGGATATCTCCCATGATCCGTGTTGACGGTGAAGTGAGAAAAATTAACCTGCCAGCGCTCGATCATCGGGGCGTACACAGCTTAGTGTACGATATTATGAATGATAAACAGCGCAAGGACTTTGAAGAACATTTAGAAATTGACTTTTCTTTTGAAGTGCCCAATTTAGCCCGGTTCCGTGTAAATGCATTTAACCAATCCCGTGGTGCCGCCGCAGTATTTCGTACCATTCCCAGTGATATATTGTCACTTGAACAATTGGGTGCGCCAGAGATATTTAAAAAAATTGCCAGCTATCCGCGTGGTTTAGTACTAGTGACAGGACCCACTGGTTCGGGTAAGAGTACCACACTTGCTGCCATGGTGGATTACATCAATGAAAACCGCCATGATCATATCTTAACCATTGAAGACCCTATTGAATTTGTTCATCCCAGTAAACAATGTTTGATTAACCAAAGGGAAGTTCATCGGAATACTCACAGTTTTAACGCTGCCCTCAGGAGCGCCTTGCGTGAGGATCCTGACGTAATTCTAGTGGGTGAGATGCGTGATCTTGAAACCATACGTCTGGCGATGACCGCAGCTGAAACTGGCCATTTAGTGTTTGGTACTTTGCATACAACCTCCGCAGCCAAAACAATAGACCGTGTGGTGGATGTATTCCCCGCAGGGGAGAAAGACATGGTACGAACTATGTTATCTGAATCATTACAAGCGGTTATTTCACAGACACTTATCAAAAAAATTGGTGGTGGCCGCGTGGCTGCGCACGAAATTATGATGGGCACGCCCGCAATTCGTAACTTGATCCGTGAGGACAAAGTCGCGCAAATGTACTCCGCCATTCAAACGGGTATGGCCCATGGAATGCAGACTCTGGAGCAATGTTTGCAAAATTTAGTCAACCGCGGCCTGATCACCCGTGAAGACGCAATGTCGAAAAGCTCAAATAAACAAGCCACATTTTAAGGATTTATGATGGATGTACATCCGTTTTTAAAAGCCATTGTTGAGCGTAAAGCCTCTGATTTGTTTATTACCGCAGGCTTTCCACCCAGTGCGAAAATTGATGGCGAGTTACGTCCCCTCGCCGAGAGTGCATTTACGCCTGCGCAGTCTTTAGATTTTGTAGAATCTTTGATGACCGAAGCGCAAAAACAGGAGTTTCATACCACCCGTGAATGTAATTTTGCCTTTGCGGCAAAGGATCTCGGTCGTTTCCGTGTCAGTGCTTTTTGGCAAAGGGAATCACCGGGATGTGTTATGCGTCGGATTGAGACCAAAATTCCCGAAGTCGATGACTTAAAGTTACCCCCTATTTTAAAAGATCTGGTGATGAGCAAACGTGGGCTTATCATTATGGTCGGTGGCACAGGTACGGGTAAGTCAACCTCATTAGCAGCATTGGTTGGGTATCGAAATGCCCATGCCCGTGGTCATATATTGACGATTGAAGATCCAGTTGAGTTTGTTCACGATCATAGAAAAAGCATTATCACCCAACGTGAAGTAGGTATAGATACTGAGTCATTCGATGCTGCATTAAAAAGCTCCCTTCGTCAGGCGCCCGATGTGATCTTAATCGGTGAAATTCGTACCCAAGAGACGATGGAATTTGCGCTTTCGTTTGCTGAAACAGGTCATCTTTGTATGGCAACCTTACATGCAAATAATGCTAACCAAGCACTCGATCGGATTATGCACTTAGTGCCAGAGAGTAAACACCAGCAGTTACTATTCGATTTATCATTGAATTTACGTGGTATTGTGGCGCAGCAATTGATCCCCAAAGTCGATGGCACGGGGCGCCGTGCCGCAATTGAAGTGCTTATTAATACACCTAGGGTTGCGAGTTTAATTGCAAAAAATGAACTGCATTTACTCAAGGAAACAATGGCAAAATCGAATGAACAAGGAATGCAGACATTCGATCAAGCTCTGCTGAAATTATATGTTGATGGCGAAATTAGTTACGCCGATGCCTTACATCATGCTGACTCACCAAACGATTTACGCTTGATGATTAAATTGCAAAACAAAGAGCCTACCGGTTCAAGCTTTATGGAAGGCGTGACCCTAGATATGGATTAAGGCAGTTGATTTAATTTAATTGGCGGCTCTGATGAGCCGATTGTTAGTGAGTGCTTACCATGAGGCTAATCCTAGCTTTTATTTTTTAATTCAATATGATCTTTATCTCGGGCATTTACGTAATGCCAGATAAAGGAGAAAACGATGAATAAATTCACCCTAGTGTTAGCAGCGACAGCAAGCATCATCAGTGCGGGAGCCATGGCCGCCACTTGCCCAAGTTATCTCGATCTGGAAGTACGTAAATTACATTCAGAGGATAAAATTAATCTGTGTGAGTTGACTCAAGGTAAACCCGTGTTGATCGTCAATACTGCCAGTAACTGTGGTTATACCTCACAGTTTAAATCCCTAGAAGCCATTAATAAGGAATATAAAGACAAAGGATTAGTCGTGATAGGTTTTCCATCGGATGATTTTTTCCAAGAAGAAAATGATGAGAAAGACACGGCTAAGGTATGCTACATCAATTACGGTGTGACCTTCACCATGTTGGCTACGTCTCCGGTCCGTGGAAATGATGCAAACAGTGTATTTAAATACTTAGCCGAAAAAACGGGTTCGCCAAAGTGGAATTTCTATAAGTATGTTGTCAGCGGTGATGGCACAGTCGTACAGCAGTTCAATTCAAAAGTGAAACCCGATAGCGCTGAACTTAAACAGGCTATTGAATCGGTTCTTTAACTTTAATCTCAATACGTTAAATTATTTAAGAGGCTGTTTTGGCTAAATTTTCAGGGTTATCTAAAGAAATTGGACATGCAAAGCGCGGCAAGGTTGGTGTGCTGTTATTAAACCTAGGTACACCAGATGCCCCAACAGCATCTGCAGTAAGACGTTATCTGGCTGAGTTTTTATCCGATCCTCGAGTGGTAGAAATCCCTAAATTAATTTGGATGTTAATTCTGCATGGAATTATCTTGCGAGTTCGTCCGGCTAAATCTGCGGCTCTATACGAAAAAGTATGGACCCAAGCGGGTTCACCTTTAATGGATATCAGTTTGCGCCAAACTGCAAAACTTACGGATAAGCTAGCATCCGAGGGATTAGATGTGTCTGTGCATTTGGCCATGCGTTATGGAAATCCTTCGGTTGCCAACACATTGCAAAATATGCACAAGCAAGGGATTGATAAGATTATTGTATTGCCATTGTATCCCCAATATGCGGCACCGACGACGGGCTCTGCTTTTGATGCGATAGCAAAAGAGTTATCCCAATGGCGTTATATTCCATCACTTCATTTTATTAATACCTATCATGATCATCCTGATTTTATTGAGGCTTTGGCTGGGTCAATTCGAGCCGATTTTGAAAGCCATGGTAAGCCTCAAAAATTGGTGTTGTCATACCATGGTATGCCGGAGAGGAATCTGCATTTAGGTGATCCCTATTATTGCTTTTGTGCAAAGACCACGCGGTTAGTCACCGAAAAGCTTGGATTAAGTCAGGATGAATTTGTGATGACTTTCCAGTCGCGTTTTGGCAAAGCTAAGTGGTTACAACCCTATACCGATGCCACAATGCAAGCATTACCCAATGCGGGTGTTCGTGATGTTGCTATTGTGTGTCCGGCATTTAGTGCCGATTGCCTCGAAACATTAGAAGAAATTGTTGGTGAAAATGGACATATTTTTGCCGAGGCGGGAGGGAATAAGTTCCGTTATATTCCCGCACTTAACGATGATGATGCACACATTACTATGATGGCAAATCTTGTCAGGCCTTATCTATAACCTGACATAATTCAGACCCACGAAAATAAAAAGGATAAGGCAACTTATCCTTTTCTTTACATTAGATCTAACGACCAAATTGATTCTCGAAATAGCTTTCGATGATAAGCACTGCAGAAACCGCATCTACTTGACCTTTCGTTAAGGCTTTAAAACCACCTAACTCAAACAATCTTGCTTTGGCATCTGTCGTCGTTAATCTTTCATCTTGAGTCACGATTTTTACTCCAAATTTAGCATTGATCCTATTGGCAAACTTACGGGCTCTGTGGGTCATGTCCTGCTCAGTACCATCCATATTAAGGGGTAAGCCAACAACAACGAGATCTGGCTGCCACTCTTTAATGAGATCCCCAATTTGATCCCAATTAGGAATGCCGTCTACAGCCTTAAGTGACTGCAGTGGGGTTGCACTTGCGGTAATCTCTTGCCCAATGGCAACACCGATACTTTTTGTACCAAAATCAAAGCCTAAAACAGTTTTAGAATTCATAGTATGACTAACTTATGGTGATTATTTAGGCTTAAGCGTGGCCAGCTTGTGCTGATACTTGCCAAGCGTCGAATCCAAGTGAACGACTCGCCTGTGGCCAGCGGTCCTCGTGTTTTACATCGAATAGCAGGGCGTGAGTGGCCGGTATAGTCAGCCAAGAATTTTCAGCGAGCTCTTGTTCTAGCTGATGTTTGCTCCAGCCAGCATAACCAAGTGACACGAGGAACTTCTCTGGGGATCTTTTACTCCCAATCGCAGTTAATACGTCGCGAGAAGTTGTCAGCATTAGCCCTGAACCCAGATCTGTACTATTTGCCCAATAGGGTTGGGAGGTATGGAGCACAAATCCGCGATCCTGTGAAACTGGACCTCCCATTAATACTTGAGCGTTAACTGCAAGATCGGCCAAAACCTGCTCTGCAGGTAAATCCATTTGTTCTAAGAGTGAGTTGACTTCAATACCTAACGGTTTGTTGATCACAATGCCCATTGCACCCTTATCATCATGCTCACATAAATAAATGACTGAGCGCTCAAAAAATGTATCGTCTAGTGAAGGCATTGCGATTAAAAAATGGTTTTGTAAACTCTCCATTAAAAACTCCGTTCAGGCCAATAAGCATTAATCTACAGGGCGAACTCAAAGCCTTAGTTTTGAGATCATTCACTTAAAATGACTAACGCACTGCTTATCTCAATAAGTACTGTTAACCACCAGCTAACTTCACTTTGTAGTTTTGCTTTTCGAGTAACAATTTTAATTGTTCTCGATTGTCAGTTTGTATTTCGATAGTGAAATCCTTAACTGTACCGCCACAACCACATTGTTTTTTAAGGGTTTGAGCAAGGGCTTTTAGTGCCGTTTCATCTAACCCTAACCCTGAAATAATTGATACGCCTTTGCCTTTGCGCCCCTTACTATCTCGGTGGATCCGCACAATACCATCTGATTCAGGTATTGCTTTGGCGGTTGACTCTGGGCTAATACGGCCTTTATCGGTACTGTACACTAAGGACACGTTAGGATCTGCTTTCATAAGTAATTTTCATTGGGATGTCAGTGACGTTATGCGACGGTAGTTTATCAAATTCGTTGGAGTTCGGGGAGGTAAAAAAAGACCACTTAAAGATTGACTGTAAGTGGTCTGGAGAAAATGCTAACTCTTTGCAGGGAGGTAAGCATATTTTTGAAAGTTAGAACCTTTAAAAGCGCTGAGCTACCATCACGATCAATGCTATTGCTGTAAGTAGAGCACAAGGCATGATATATCGGTGCAACTTAGGCAGTGCAATTAAACAGGCGGTTGATACAAATCCGAAAGCCGCTACAGTAGCGTAATTGGCGCCATTTGTGATGGCGTCGATAACTAACCAACTGAGTACAATTATCGGTAATATCAATAAACTAAAAGGCAAATGACGTTTAAGTTTTGTACTGTTGACTTCAGCGGGCGCTTTTTGTGGTGCGATGAAAAATATCGCTGATGCAACAATAAATGCGCTAATAAACCAGTACATATCACTTACTCCCTCTTTTCTTTAATTGATAATCATTATCATCTGTGATTTTATTGAAGTCAAGCTCAATGAGCTACCGCTTTTCCATCAATTGAGTTGTAGAACACTGAATAGCTCTGTAAGCTAAATTCATATCTCTGATACTTGTCTTTGTTCAGTTTGAACATTTGAGGAAAATAAGATGAAAAACATAATTGTTGGTTTAGCCGTACTGGCATTGAGTGCTTGTAGCTCACTGAAGTCTGGCTGGGACTATGATCCTAGTGTGAGTTTTACTCAATATAAAACCTATGCTTGGGTTGCTCAAAAAAATGAGGAGTCAGGATATCATTTGGATGGTTTGATGGATCAACGAGTCAGAGACGCCGTAAATGCTCAATTAGCTGCTAAGGGAATGAACTTAGTCGATGCAAAAGAGGCTGATGTGTTGGTAAATTATCTCACTAAAATCGATAAGAAGATTAATGTCGATACCTTTAACACTAACTTTGGTTATCATCCCTACTATGGCCCAGGCTGGGGATGGGGTGGCAATATGCAAACTCAAACTACAGTCAGAGAGTATGAAGTGGGTACATTAATAATTGATTTAATAGATAATAAAACAACCAAGCTTGTTTGGCGTGGTTCTGTCGCTGATACTATCCGTGATAAAAATACCCCTGTAGAAAGAGTACAGATTATCAATAAAGCTGTAGGTAGCGTAATGGCTAATTACCCGCCTAAATCAGATATTAAGTAGTTATTAGACGCTACAAATAAAGATTAAGCGACCTACCTGTAGGTCGCTTTTTTTTGGCTTTCTTTATGTAGTTAGTATATTAAAATACATTTTTATGCGGTTATTTACAAACTTGCCAAGTTCTCTTTATTTATACTTATTAAAAAGTGACTTATTTTTAATGGTACATATTGGGTTTGTATTGTTAAATTGCTGTTATTGTTGTTTTTATTATATGGTTGCTGTATTCGTTAGTCATTCTCATGTTTCATTATCTATTATTTTTTCTAATGATAATTTGAAAATTAAATCATTATATAACTTGAATTTTATCAGGCAGAATCAGCTTCTTTTTATTGTGAATGATAGTTGAAATGCAAGAAGCGCAATTTATTGGATTACTATGGCTTGTTGGTATTCTTGCTGAAGCGATGACAGGAGCTCTGGCCGCTGGGCGAAAGCAGATGGATTTGTTTGGGGTTGTGATTATTGGCTGCGCAACGGCAATTGGTGGCGGTACTCTACGGGATATGATGCTAGGAAACTATCCCCTGATCTGGGTTGAGAATGTGCATTACCTTATCGCCATAGCGTTTGCTTCTTTATTGACGGTCGCTATTGCACCTGTCATGCGCTATCTGTCTAAACTATTTCTTGCTATAGATGCTTTAGGTCTTGCCGTATTTTCAATTGTTGGGGCACAGAAGACGTTAATGTTGGGATTTAGTCCCACAATTGCGGTTGTGATGGGGCTTGTTACTGGCGTATTTGGCGGGGTGATCCGTGATATTTTGTGTAATCAAGTACCTTTGATTTTTAAGAAGGAACTTTACGCGGTGATTTCACTTTTAACTGCTGGATTATATATCATCCTCAAAACCTACCAATTGACTGAATGGATTAACCTCGTGATCTGCCTTAGCATGGGTTTTAGTTTGCGGATGTTAGCGCTGCGATACCATTGGTCAATGCCTACTTTCGACTATCAAGCGAACAGTGACCAACAGACCCATTAAATTCTAAGAAGCAGGCAAGGCAAGTTCCCTGCTTTTTTACTTTGGCGATTACTGTTGGTTTTGGATCGTTTTTAACGCTTCAAGTGCGGCATCATAGTTAGGATGTTCGGTGATGTTTGGCACTAACTCTTGATATTGGAGCTTACCTTCTGCATCAATAATAAAGATTGCTCTAGCTAATAGACCATAATTCTCAATTAACAGACCGTATTTTTCACCAAAATCACGCCAGACTGAATCAGAAAGTACTTTGATTTTGTCAACATTTTCAACTTTGCAGAAGCGCTTCTGTGCGAATGGCAGATCAGTACTTATGGTCAGCATTACTACATCATCTGAAAAGTGGCTAACTTCGCTGTTAAAGCGTTTAGTCTGTAGGGCGCATACGCCAGTATCTAAGCTAGGTACTGCGCTTATCAGCACGGTTTTACCTTTAAAATCACTTAAGGTAACAGGGGTAAATTGCTCATCAACCACTTTAAATCCCGGTGCAATTTCAGCGACTTTAGGTAGTTTACCTTCAAGGGTTACGGTCTTTTCGCCCATAAGCACTTGTGGTTTTTCACTGGCGACAGCATTTGAATTCAGTAGTACTAAACTATAAAAACAACTGACGGCTAAAAATGAAATAGACTTTTGCATTTTATCTCCTTGCACTTAAGTATTTCTGTGCGAACGTAACATTAGTCACTAATGTTACGCTAAAACGCTTTTATGAACCATAAAGAGATCGGTATTAACCGACCTCTTTATCTGATATCAGATTATTTCGTTTCTGGTAATTGCTTCACATGAATATCCATCTGTGGGAATGGAATTTCAATATTGGCGGCATCCAGAGCATTTTTGATTTGCTCAAGGATCTCAAAACGTGCGTCCCAAAAATTAGGGGTTTTAACCCAAGGACGAACAACAAAGTTAATTGAGGAGTTTGCCAACTCAGACAAGGCTACAGTGTAGGAGGGATCTTTTAATACGTATTGATTGTTATCTAGAACGTCGGTTAATATTTTTTTAGTTAATGCGATATCCGCAGTGTAAGAGACTCCGATGACAAGATCGATACGGCGATTTTCTAAGGCGGAGTAGTTAGTGATAGTGCCATTCATAATAGAGGAATTTGGCGCAACAATAACTTTATTATCAGGGGTACGTAATTTTGTTGAAAAAATAGTAATTTCATCAACAGTACCGGCTATCCCTGCTGCTTCAATATAATCACCCACGCGGCAAGGGCGGAATAACACCATTAATACGCCAGAGGCAAAATTAGATAATGAACCTTGCAGAGCTAAACCTATAGCGAGACCAGCTGCACCGATAACGGCAACCAGTGATGCTGTTTGTACGCCAATTTGTCCTAATGTTGCAATGATAGTGAAGACAAATACAATCGTCCAAGTTAAGTTTGCGACAAAGGAAACAACAGTTGGGTCAATTTTTCGGCTGTTGAGCAATTTACGTATAACCTTTTGTGCCACGCCTGAAAAATATTTACCGACAAAAAAGATAATAATAGCGAACAGGATTTTTAGACCATAGGTCATAACTAATTCTGGTGCTTGATTTAATAGACCCTCTAGGTTTTCCATTGAACAACTCCCTAAAAAATACGCTAACAAAAACTATTTATTATTGACGATAAATTGTACTCGTCGATTTAATCTGCGCCCTTCGCTAGAACGATTATCTGCGACAGGTTCAGATATGCCTTTACCGATAACGGTAAATCGATTTGGATTAAAGCCATAGTCTTCAACCAAAACTCGTCTCACATTTTCAGCCCGCTGTAGTGACAACTGATAATTAAACTCAGGTGTACCTACTATGTCAGTGTGTCCAACTAAGACCAAGGCAACATCATTGGCTTCTAGGAATGCTTTGACTAAAGCCAACGTTTTCCATTGTGATAAGTCAACCTCGGCAATTGCAAATTCAAAATATACTATTGCTGTAGCGATATTATGACAATCAGCGCTTGAATAAGTACTTGGATCATTTATGTCACATTGAATGTTGTCTGTGATGACTTCTGCTTCATAGGGGCAACCATTTGCCAATACTTCTGTATTTGCTGGCGTATTCGGACAGGCATCTTTAATGTTCGGTACACCATCTTGATCTGTATCCTGCCAAGCATAAACCTGTGATGTTAGGCTTAATCCTAATATCAAAAGCGTAAGCTTAATCCAGTGCAATAGGGATATATTCACCACAAATCACCTTATATATGATGGGTGTTAGTCAAAAAAGCTAAGAAGTTCGCTTTACTGCCGCTGGACTACCTTAGTGTTGTATTCTATCTATTTACAGCTACTTCGCCAACTCTAACGCAGGTTTTTCATCTGCGAGCGCTGTTCTTAACAAAAGAAATAATCTGAGTATATTCATTTTTTACTTTTATGTACTTTGGCGCTAGAGTCTCTAGCCCATTGGGATTAAGCAAATGAAGTTGAGGGCAAGATGATAGATTTACGCAGTGACACTGTTACCCAGCCGACAGAAGCGATGCGATTAGCCATGTCCAGAGCTGAGGTCGGTGATGATGTATATGGTGATGATCCGACCGTAAACAGTTTGCAGGACATGGCGGCGGAGATGTTTGGCTTTGAGAGTGCGCTCTTTACTGCCTCAGGTACTCAGGCAAATTTACTTGCCCTAATGGCCCATTGTGAGCGTGGGGATGAGTATCTGTGTGGGCAACAGGCACACAATTATAAGTTTGAGGGAGGCGGCGCCGCAGTTTTAGGCAGTATTCAGCCTCAGCCATTGATGAATCAATTGGACGGGACTATTGCTTTAGCCGACATAGAGGCTGCGATTAAACCTGATGATATCCACTTTGCGCGAACACGGTTATTAAGTTTAGAAAATACCATTGGTGGCAAAGTGTTACCGCAAAGCTATCTGGCGAATGCACAGGCGTTGGCTTTTCATCGTGGTTTAAAAATTCACCTTGATGGCGCTAGAGTGGCCAATGCTGCTGTAGCACAAAATATTACCATTAGTGAGATCACCGCGCACTTTGACTCTGTGTCAATTTGCCTTTCAAAGGGGCTTTGTGCACCAGTAGGTTCATTACTCCTAGGTGATGAGCGGTTGGTTAAGAAGGCGACACGCTGGCGTAAAATGCTCGGGGGCGGCATGCGCCAAGCGGGGATTTTAGCCGCCGCAGGTAAATTGGCATTGACAGAGCAAGTGGAAAGACTCGCAGAGGATCATGAAAATGCAACATACTTTGCCCGCAAATTAGCCGAATTAACCGAATTTGAGGTTGATTTAGCCACTGTACAAACCAATATGTTATTTGCGGCCTTGGCGCCCCATATCGATGCTGTGTTATTGGCAAAGCGATGCAAAGAGGCCGGTATTTTAATTAGCCCAGGAAGAACACTTCGCTTAGTTACACATAAGGATATTAGTCGTCAGGATATTGATAAAGTGCTAAACGTCTTTAAGTTATATTTTCAAGCTTAATTGAGTCCTAGGTATTTCTTGCCCAAGCATTGTCTTGGGCATTTTTATAGTCACAAATCAATTTAATGTGGTTGATTGAACATTTAGTGCCTTGAAACGGCACTAGAGTTTGGGCGAATTTTTTGTGCCTATCTATACTAAAACAACGAGATAATATCACTGGGGCAGGTATAGGTTGAAACCTGATAATAATACAAATAAAGGGGTTGATTATTGGACAAATCGGATCAGTGAATTAGAGATGCCAGCACTGTGTTCGACGGTCAAATCGTTAGAAAAGCTCGCCAAGGATGACGTTTCCTCTCTCGCACTGTTGGGGCGTAGCGTGATGCACGATAACGCCTTAACTTCCCGCATATTAAGAGTGGCTAATAGCGCCATATATCATAAAGGCAGTTCGCAAATCTCTACCGTTAGCCGTGCTGCAATTGTGCTTGGTTTTGATGTGGTACGTAATATTTGTATAACGGCGAAACTACTTTCTAGTTTGCTTGAAAGCAAAAATTTGTCACCCGCTGTTTATCAAAGATTAATTAAGTTGATGGCGAAGGCATTTCAATCGGCCATGATAGCGCGGATGATGTTGAGTCATTATGATGAGGATTTACAGGAAGAAGCCTTTATCGCTTCTTTGCTCTACCACATAGGTGAAAGTGCATTTTGGAGTATTGGTGGAGAACTGACAGAGGTACTCGATCACAAGCTCAGTGAATGTGAAACACCTATAGAAGAAAAAGCGCTCATTCGCGAAACACTCGGAACTTCATTCTTACAATTAACGCAAAGTATTGCCCGCCATTGGGGATTGGGAGAATTATTGACCAATGCGGTTAATTATCCAGATGATCAACGTCCCGAAATTCGCGCTATTTTCCTTGCAGATAAACTTTGCAGTATTCTTTCTCAGCCAATCCTCGATAAAGTTGAGTTGGATAAACGTATCAGTCAAGCCGCTATTTTTACAGGGTTAGAGGAAAGTGAGTTTAAAACTCGTATGCAGCGCTGTGCGAATGCAACCCATAAATTAGCAGAGGTATATGGTGCTAGGGTATTACACCAATACCTGCCTGATCCTAAACGTATTGTTGATGAGACTGAGCTTGGAGCCGTTCCCTTAGAAATGCCTCCCTATCAAGCCAACTTGAGTATTCAGTTGGCTAAACTTAGGGAGTTGACCGCTTATGCCATTAATAAGGGTGATTTTAATCAGATCATGCAAACCGTGTTAGAAGGTATTTTAGAGGGCGTTGGAGTAGACCGCTGTGGGGTATTGCTATTATCTCCTAGCCGTAAGCAGCTTCAGCCTCGAGTGATGTTAGGCAAGGATGCTGAAGAGATGAAACAGCAATTTATTATTGATTTAAGTGATAAAAAGGGATTATTTCCTCAAGCGATGGAGCATAAAGAGGCTCTTTGGATAGATGACCCTACCTCTACAAAATGGCGAGAGCAGTGCAAGGAGCTGCAAATCCAGCATGTATCTAGCCAAGGTTTTTTACTTGCACCATTGTTGGTGGATAGCAAGGTTATCGGTTTTTATTACGCAGACAGGGGACCATCTGAAAGGTTTTTTGAAGAAGATGATTTTCAAAGTTTTATCCACTTCTCCCAGTTGGCTAATGTGTGCTTTACCGTATGCTTGAGGTAGAACATTCAAAATGTGAGGTTATTTTTTATTTACTGCTTTGATTTCATTGGTGATCTGCTTAGCAATATTGTTAGGGATTGGAAAACTTAAATGATATTGAGCAATTTTCCATTGGCCATCGGTTTTGATTAAGGCGCCTGTTCCGCGGCTTATACCGTAGGCTGGACTGTTCAACAGCTCATCAAATAGTATGGTATCCCCGTGTTGAACTAAGTGCCGCTCAGTTAAATCGTATCGCCAGCCTTTTGTCGGGCGGGAATAACGTTCAAACTCCGTCATGCCCCAGCGTTCACTGGCATCTGTTCCAATAAAAATGCCATCCTCTCTATACAGTGCAAAATACTTATCCCAATCGGCGTTGCTTGAATATTGATTCAGCAAATCGAGCACTTGTGCTGCAGCTTGTTGATCAGGGCTTATTGCTATTTCAGTTTGTGTCAGGGTTTTAGCAGTAAGTTGCTGAGAGTTCATTATAAAACTGATAAACACGAGTCCCACTGCAGTGAGGATTAAACGTGGGTATTGAAGCTTTTTACTTAACATATTGTTTTCCTTGTTTTTATACTGTTAATTCATCAATGCCAGTTTATCGGATCAAGTTGATAGAAATGACTGATTTCGCGATAAAGGCTGGGATACTGCTGATGCAGTGCCTCTGGCTTTTCAAAAAAAACTTCAGTGACGACAGCAAAAAATTCAGCGGGGTTAGTTGCTCCATAGTAATTAAATAGCGAAGGTCGTCCAAGCGTCGCGGATTCTTCTAATTCGGTAAAGGTTTGATTAAGTACCGTTGACCAAGTGCGGTAGTCTGCACTGTGTTGCAAAATGGGAGCGCCATTAGCGTGCCCATCTTCTTGATCGAGTTGATGGGCAAACTCGTGGATCACGACATTATTACCATCATGGGGATCGGCTGCACCATCGAGTGTATTTTTCCAGGAGAGGATGACTTTCCCCTGCTCCCACGATTCACCGGCGAGTACATTGCGTTGTTCCCACACGACACCACTGATATCTTGATGTTGATTATTCACGATAAAGGCATCTGGGTAGACTAAAATTTGTTTCAGTTTGGGGTAAAAGTCTGTTTTCCGATTTAATAGCAACAGACAGGCTTGGGCGGCGATAGTGACTTTAACTTCGTCATTAATCTCTAAGCCATCGCATCCGATAAAGATTTTTTCATCGATGAATATTTGAATGTGACGCTTAAGCTGAAGTTGGAGATCGCTGGGGAGTGCATGAAAATATGGTAGCCTTTGCTTGAGAATTGCGCGCCAAGCCTTAGGAAAGGGTTTAGCCGTAACTTTACGTCTATGTAAGGTTTTACGCCAACGACTCGAGAGTAACCAAGTGATAGCACCAATGCCCAGAATGAGAGTGAGTACAATAGCTAACATAGGGGTCCTTTCACGCAGTGAGTATATTAGCTAATGGGGATAAAATGTGCTGAAGTCAATCCTTGGCTAAAAATAAAACAGATTTTCCTGTGGGCGTAAATGCTTATGAAGAATGCTGCGCGACGTTAAGAAGGGTTTCTGTGCGATTGCGTCCAGTGAGTTTAGCGTGATAAAGGGCTTCATCGGCCCGATTGATAAGACTATTTGCATCCAGTAGTTGGGGTGGCTGCCAACAGGTAATGCCAGCACTGATAGTTACAACGCCCCCGTGGGGGGAATCTTCGTGGGGAATTTCGAGGCCCATAATAGTTTCCCGCAAATGCTCCGCGACTTTGTACGCATCTTCAAGATGGCTTGAGGGGAGTAAGATCATAAATTCTTCACCGCCATAACGGGCAAGGGTGTTGGTTGGACGCTGCAATATGGATTTGGCGGCATTAACGATTTGCTTTAAACACTGATCTCCGATCACATGCCCATATCTATCATTAAATTGCTTAAAGTTATCAATATCAAACATCACAATACTAAGTGGCATCTGGTGGTCATTAGCGTATATCAATTCTTTTTCTAGCTGGCTGTCTAAATAACGGCGGTTGTAACAACCCGTTAAACCATCGGTTTCGGCCATGGCTTTTACTTGTGCCGCATAGGTTTTTAAGGTCGCGAGTGAACTCACCATTTGCTGAAGCTCAAGGTTGTCTGTGATGGGCATTGGGGTATCAAGTTTTTCATTGGCGATTGCATCCATAGCATCGCGTGTCGCTATTACCGGCTTAATGATGCCTTTAGCGATAAAGTGCCAGCTTGTGAGCCAGATAAAAAAACAGTACAGAATGCCACCGCAAAAGATCAGGAGCACAAATGCCGTACTATGGTTTTTAAGAGCACCTCCTGCTTGTTGGATTTGGCTATCGACCTGTTCGACAAGCTTTTCCGTAAATATGGCAACCACCTGTGCGGCATTAGCTTGGTAAGTTAAATGGGCATTGGCAATATGGGTGTTTTTCAACGCATTACGGGATAATTCAAACAAGTTTTCATCCCCAACTATGTTTTGCCTTATTTGCGATAGCCAATCCACATACATACTTTGATTTTTATCGAATGCGGCTAACACTGTTTCCATGTTGATTAGATGTCGCATAGCCTCCCGTTGGAGTTGATTTAATTGCACTATATCTTCAGCATTTTTTACCTGTGCAAGTAGTGTAAAAAGATGTTCTCCTTGGTGAAGAAACTCTGATACTAATTGGTTTTCTTTAATGTTATTTGAAATTGCGCTGAAATCTTTGTGAGCAAGAAAGGATGGATAGCGATTGTTTATTTGCTTTAGTTGAGTCTGCATCTTATCGCCAAAGGCCGATGTTAAACTGGTCAAGTTAGCTTGAATATTTCCAGCCTGTAATTTTGCTTGTAATGCATTATCTGTCAATGTGCTAAGCAGCGGTATTTGCTGCATATAATAGAGTTGGGTATCAATAGCCTCATTTAATGCCTGATGTAGCTGAGGGGATATTTCAAGGTTGGCAATTGTTCGAGAGTTATCAATAAGCAGCCCCCACTGTGCGGATAGCTCAGCTAAAAGTTGAAGACGTTGCAGTTCATTGTCGTAGTGATTGAGTTTGGTTGTGATGATTTGGAGTTTTTCAGTATCTTTTGCAAGTTTTAACGCCGTGCTGACTTTGACGACATCTTTAGTCACTAAGTGTTCAATTTCTGTTCTTAATTGCTGGGATAGTACGATGGCGATAATACCGTTAAAGAGTGCCATGCCCACTACAATATAGAAGGCAAAGGCGATTTTACGTTTTAAACTAGTCAACCGTTTAGAGGTCATTTGTTATTGTTCTTGTCAATTGCTGGAACTTCTCCATAGGTATTCTGGATGTTTTTTATCTTGGTACTTAATTTGATAAAAATATCAGTACTATCTGTAGCGTTATTGCTCGCGGCATAACATGCTTGACTAAGTTCTGGGTAGATTTGTCCCATTGCCGTTGTCGTAAAGTGTCCAAGAGTTAATACCTTAGTTGACCAAAATAAATTAGCTATATGACTTGCGTTGAATGCTCCGGCTATTTCTCTTAATTCTTCTTTATTAAATTCTGCTGCAGTGACTACATCCATACGACAAGGGTTGCCGCCCCCGAGTGCGTAGGCATATTGTGCTTCATATGTTCCCATATATTTAAGCAGCCAATATGCTGCCTGTGGGTTTTTGCTGTCATAACTGACGGCAAAAGCATAGGCTCCGTTATAGGGGTGTCCGCCGGGCACTTGTGCGACGGCAAGACGTGCACCGGGGATATTTTTCTCGACACGAAAAGAGATTGACCAAAGATTGTTGTAGGCGAAGGGCCAGATGGCTGCTTTACCTGTGGCAATGGCATTTGCGGCTTCATTAAAGGCAAATTGTTCATTTGCAGGGACTGCGTAGGCCATTAATTTGCGATAAATGTCGGCGGTTTTTATGGCTTCATGATTAATTATTGGTACTTCAAAGTGGGTGATTTGTTGTTGATTATATTGAGGCAACATCCAAGCGCCTCCTAGGCTCCAGAGCATGCTTGAAAATTCATCATTAATATGAGGTTTATTACCTGACATTAACGCAAGGCCATAAAAGTCGTGGGTTAACATTTTATCTGCAAGCATGGAACCGGCTTTACGGGTAAAGAACATGCCTTGATCGAGCAGTTCTTCTGGGGTTGTGGCTGGAATTAACGGATAGCCAAAACGTTTTAAGAAGTCCGCTTGCTCAGTTGGATGATTAAAAAGATCCGCACGGTAATGGCTTCCCATCACATAATTATTATAGGGAATGGCATGGATCTCTCCGGAATAGGATAAAATATTGAGCAGGGAAGGATAGTAAGGTTCAAGATACCACTGCATCGCCTTTTCGCCGTCTGGATCATATAGTTTTGCTAATTGTACGAGGGGAACGGTATAACCATTTGCAGCCCATTCCTTTGCCCATCCAGCCTCCATTGTGAGTAGATCATATTTCCCTTCACCTTGTTTTAATGCCTGAGTCTGAAGGTTAAACATTGACTCAAGTTCAGTGCTGACAACTTTGACACTGACACCTGTTTTTTCAGTAAATTTAGGTAGCATTTCTTGGGTGAGGTAATCGGTCCAAAAGCCTTTTTCAGCCACTAAAGTGATGGGGGTTTTATTTGTCAGTGGCGGTATTTGCGCTACAGTGAACTCAGCCTTCAACGGCGTCACTAGCGTTAATCCAAATCCAATGAGTATGAAATGAAGCTTCTTTAACAAAAAATGCCCCTTATTTTTATTAATATGTTAATAGATCACTTTTATCATGGTTGTTATATGTTAATGATAGGCGGGATAAAAATTTATGAGGTGGTTTTTTGAGGGTTTTATGCCATAAAAAAACCGATAATCTAAAGATTTTAAAAAATAGGGAGATAGCAGCATCTTTTCAGTCGAAAGTAGGCATAAGAATCGGTATCTGTGTCATCAAACTGCCAAATAATCCCGTTACTATCTTCATAATATGTCGTCTAATTACCTTGATTTTTACCATTAGAGAACGGATGCAAAATGGATATCAAAACTATCATGCCAATCGAATTTGAATTAGTTGAAACAGCGCCTTTATTCCATGAGTTACTTTATCTACGTGATGCGGTGGGGCGACCATCAATCGGGGTTGAGCTCGCGGATCATAGGCAATCCCAAGTATTGTACTGGGTATCAGTACGGATGAAGGGGGAGGTGGAAAAACTGCAATCAAATGTGGTTGCAACTGCCTGTGTCTATCGAGATCGGCCTACTCATTTAGCCATTGAAGACTTTATTGTGCTTCCAGAATATCAACATCATGGGCTTGCAAAAATAGTCTTAGAACGTGTGATGACCTTTGTGGATGAGCAGGCCAAGTCTGGTACTTGTGTGAGTATTAATGCCTATGGTGAAGATGATCGCTTGTGCGCTGAGTATGGTTTTGTGCATTCCTATTGTGCCAGTTTTGGGCCAAATTTATTGAAAATCTATGCTTAAAATGAAGCATTAGCGGGTTAACGTTAGTACCAACCCGCTTTTGCATGGTTTGCGCACGTGACTCGGTGCGTTGATCGATTTTATGCAAGTATTTGCCCAGTTTCTGATGTAGCATCTTGATCCAAATATTGCATACAGGGCGTTGCCCTGAGGTCATAAGATGGATCAGCAACAGCTTATCGATGCCGTTAATCAAACCATGCCTTTTGGTAAATATGCCGGACGAAAACTCTTAGAATTACCCGAGCCTTACCTTGTTTGGTTTCATAAACAGGGATTTCCCCAAGGAAAGCTCGGAGAACAGTTAGCTCTGATGTATGAAATTAAGCTCAATGGCTTGGAAGGTATGCTAAAACCCCTATTGAAATGAGTTCCCATCCTTGGGATAAAAATCATACTTTTGCGATAGGTGTTGTATTTCGTGATAGAGATTAGCGATTTATTGCGTTTGGCGTGCTTTAATGAAGCATATTAGCAAAACAAAAGGAACGTAGGCATGATGGCAAAATTGGTAAAATTAGCAGCAGTAGCAACCTTAGCATTAGGTATGTCAAGTGCTTGGGCTCAGGGCGTAACCCATGAAGGTACTGTTGTTGATACAATGAACGGCGGTGGTTACACCTATGTTCAGATTAAAGAAGCGGACAAGACATTTTGGGCTGCAGGTCCACAAACTGAAGTCAGCAAAGGCGATAAAGTGGCCGTTGTTGAACAAATGTGGATGAACGAGTTCACCAGTAAAACGTTAAATCGTACCTTCGATAAGTTGCTTTTTGTTGGGCAAATCGAAAAGAAATAATCGCTTTAATATTGCCATTGGCGAACGCCAGTCATAAAACGGCCTCGAAGATATCGAGGCCGTTTTGTTTTCAGCGGGATTATTCTCGGCCTTACTTAGTGTGCTCTTGTACTCTTGTGCTATCGGCAATGTAAAAAAACACGGCAGAATAGTCGTTGCGTATTTTGGCGTTTGGAGTAAATGGTGACAATTGTTCGACAAGTGGAGATTCTGCCTTACCAACCTAAATATGCCCAAGAAATAAGTGAGCTGTTTCATTTGTGCGTCCACCAAATTAAGCATGAGCGCTATTCGCAGGCGCAGCTTAATGCTTGGTCCCAAGCGCCCAGATCGGCGAAACATTGGCATTTACGCTTAAGTCGCTCCCAAGCTTGGATTATTTTGGTGACATCGGCCGAGAGCTTATCTAAGATTTGTGTTGGTTTTATCAACGTTGAAAGCGATTATTACCACCGTGGTTACATAGATAGTTTCTATATTCATCCTGATTGGCAGCACCAAGGATTGGGTGGGCGCGTCTATAGCGCGTTAGAACAGTGGGCGAAGGGACAGGGATATGCCAGTTTAAGTGTTGATGCCTCTTATTTATCTAAGGGATTGTTTACTAAATTGGGATTTATCCAAATCCAACGTAGCTACCAACAAAAACTGGGGCAAGTGCTCTCGAGTTTTTATATGACTAAAAAACTGTAACTGAATGGGATTATCCTCCCTTTTGTCGATTGACCTCCATTACCCATAGGAGCGAACACAATGCAGATACGCTTATTCTCCCCTAAGGATGTTGCACAGATTGCCTCTGTGTTCAATGCCAGTGTGATGGAAGGCGCACAGGAATATTACTCGCTGACCGAGCGTTTAGCGTGGGCACAAAATCAAGGTGAAGCCCGTAGCGATGATTACTGGCTCGCTAAACTTGAAGATACAACCACTTGGGTGGCTGAGTTCGGTGATAAGTTGGTCGGGTTTATCACCCTGAAGTCTTGCCCCATAGTCGAACTCGATGTGCAGGTCGGGGAAGTGGATTGTTTATTTGTTCACCCTGAATACAGTCGTGCAGGCGTAGCCACGCTGTTATATCTAGCGTTGTTTGAAGAGGTTAAAAAGCGTGAGTTTAAACGTTTAACGGTCGAGGCCTCATATCAAGCGCGTCCATTCTTTGAAAAGCATGGATTTAACTGTATTCGCCGTAATGAGCTGCGTCGATACTTAACCCCTGAAGATAAACAGCAGGATCAAGCGCAGGTATTAGTGAATTTTAGCTTGATGCTGTCACTCTCTCACTAAGGCCTCGCTTAGTTAATCGCCATTTATGCTATCCGTCTAGGCAATAAAAAACCGCCAATGCAAACAAAGGCGGTTATTTTATTATCATTTAGCAGCAGCTTAACGAGTTTATGTCACGCGATCTAACATTAAGCTAAGTCAAATACTAGGGCTGTCACTGCCTCTTGTGCTGCCGTAAACGTAAGCGTATCGAGTCCTGTGATGTGTGCTCCATCCCCCGGATTTAACAGAGCTCCATTGACACTCAATTGCCCCTCCACTAATTGCACATACAGATTACGGTTCGCTTGCACTTGCTCCATCGTCACTTGCTCGGCTGGGGCAAGCTTAAGTCGATAAAGTGTTGCGTCTTGCTGTACCTTCAACGTGCCATTTTCACCCGTTGGTGTGACTACAGGCGTAAGAGCCGAGGTTTGAGCAAAGGCTTTTTGTTGATAGCCCGCATCAATCCCTAAGGTGTCTGGTTGGATCCAAATCTGTAAAAAGTGCAGCGGCTCAGTGTTTGAAGCATTGAATTCGCTGTGATAAATCCCTTTACCCGCAGACATCAATTGAAACTCTTCCGCTGGTAAGGTTTTGATATTACCGAAACTATCCTTGTGGGCGATAGTGCCAGATATCACGTAACTGATGATCTCCATGTCCTTATGCCCATGGGTATCAAAACCTGCACCGGGCGCTACTCTGTCATCGTTAATGACTCTTAGGGATGAGATCCCCATGTGATCTGGATCATAGTAGCTAGAGAAAGAGAAGGTATGTTGACTCTTTAGCCAGCCTAAGTCTGCTTGACCGCGATCCTGTGCTTTTCTTAATGTGATCATCTTCATTCCCCTTTATTTGATGCGGTTAGCGAATACATTATCTACAGCTAACTTGCCTGCCCCTGAAACCGCTAGAGATACTGTTGCTGCTAATAGAGCTAGACCAAATTCATAACCGTTGTTGGCAAGGAACAAGCCATTGCCTATATGGACCGAGAAAATCGCCACTATCATAGTGAATGACAGTACGAGGGCGGTTGGGCGTGTTAGTAGGCCGAGTAATAGGAATAGGCCGCCGAAGAATTCACTTGAACCCGCCATCAGTGCCATTAAATAGCCAGGCGTTAGACCAATTGATGCCATCCACTGTCCAGTGCCTTCTAAGCCGTAGCCGCCAAACCAGCCAAACAGTTTTTGAGCACCGTGGGCGATTAAGATAATCCCTATCGGAATACGCAGGGACAGTGGTGCAAAGCTAGGAGCTGATTTCAGTGTTTTTACGATGAGTGCTTTCATGGGATATTCCTTATTTCAAATTTTTTAACTAAGTGAGTTAATAGTGCTGTTAGGTGGATGTTCTCTGTGAACCTCTCCATTGCTAAACAGTTTAGGCTTGACCTTAGGCAAAGAAAATCGGAACATTTTCAATGTTAACTTCAAATAATTTGAATAAGAGGTGTCTATGTTGCCAGCTATTAGCCTTGATGGATTAATTGTGCTCGATGCTATTGATAAAAAAGGGAGTTTTTCAGCCGCGGCAGAATCGTTATTTCGAGTACCTTCAGCCTTAACCTATACAGTGCAGAAACTTGAAAGCGATTTAGGCGTAAAATTATTTGAACGTAAGGGACAAAGGGCTGAACTGACACTTGTCGGCCAACTCGTTTTGCGCCAAGGTCGGGAGATCCTTGCTGCCACATCGCGGCTCGAAGAGGCGGTGCGCCAGTTGGAAACTGGCTGGGAGTCGTCCTTAACCTTAGCGATAGATACCGTTGTACCGATTTTACCTTTACTGCAACTAATTGGTGAGTTTACGGAATTGGGCAAACAGGTCACGGTGAATATCAGTGAAGAGTCCTTAGGTGGAGGCTGGGATGCGCTCTATTCAGGACGCGCTGATATTGCTATTGGCGTTACCGGGGAGTTGCCAAAAGGGCAATATCATTTGGTTGAAATTGGTCATCTTGAGTTTGTATTTGCGCTTAATCCAACCCATCCCTTAGCCCAACATGGGGCGCCAATACCCACTGAAGCGCTGTTACAGTTTCCATCTATAGTGGTTGCAGATAGCTCTATGGCATTGGCACAGCGCTCGAGTGGTTTATTTGATAGTCGTCAAGTCATTCGAGTGCCGAATATGCAAACTAAGATTAAAGCGCAGCAACTGGGCTTAGGTGTGGGCTATATTCCAGCGCACCTTATTGCTAAAGAACTTGCATCGGGCGATTTGATTGCCTGTGCCGTCGAGATCCCCCGCCCCACACAGACGGTATTTTTGGCATGGCGTAAGGGGAATCAAGGCAAGGCACAAACCTGGTTTGCCGAGCGGTTACCCCATTGTGAATGGCAGTTTTAACATGACAGTTCATAAATATACCCTAGGATTCTTAGGGCTTATTCTCGCCGGTAATGTGCTTAAAGTTGGCCAGAGCGCTTTAAATGGCTAGTGTAGTGAACATGTGGAGATAAAAAGTCCGCTAAATTAGGTGATCTATTTAAGAAGCGAATAAATGCCTGTGGCAGGGTGAGGGATCCCATCGATTCCTGCCAGCTTGCCTGTAACAGAGGGGAATAGCCTTCTTTACCTGCGGCCGTATATGAGGTAGATACACCAACATACAAAGACTCTGGTTGGACGGGATACCAAAGCAATTGGCTATCCTGCTGCATCATTTCGAGTTTAAATAAGCGCTCGCCCAGTGGTCGTCTACCATCATAGTAATAACGTAAGCCATAGGTATAAGGGAAACTGCCTGCCCCAGTGCCTCGTACACTATTATTGGTTGCAGCATTAATTGCCGATTCAAGTGCTTGATAGAGGAACTGGCCCTGAATTTCATATTTCACTAGAGGTAATTCAAACGGCAACAATTGCCCCATTACATCCGCTAGGGTCAATTGTCCTTGGGCAACCGACTGGCGTACGCCGCCGGCATTATGCAATGCAAAGTTCACCCTAGGATCTTCAATTTTAGCCTCTTGGAACATACTTCGGCTCACCCAAGGTGCGACTTCACTGCCATGGGGCAACGCTTTTGATGGCAAGCGAGTGTGGACTAAATTTTTAGGGACGAATGCAAGAACTTTATTTTCCATTTCGGCAATCGCAGGGCGATAAATATCATTAATGATCCCTACGATATCTTCATCTGTGTCATCCCAATAAATATGGGGATGACGGCAGAGTTGTTGACGTACAGCTTGGTAATCTGAATCGCTCACACTCATGCTCGAACTTAGGATAAAGTGCTGATCAAGCATAAAATAGTTGCCGCCCTCGAGTTGGACAAATCGGCCATTGGCGTCAAATTCGATCTGAGCTAAGCCTATGGTCTCTGCGTATTTTCCTGCATGGACAATTGGCGTGCCATTGACGACTTCACCATAGGGCAGGTTGCTTAAACCTAAATCGCGAAAATCCCCCTGCAAAGTATGGGTGTGCCCACCAACAATAAGGCTAATACCTGAGACTTGTTCTGCGAGCCTTTTATCCTGATCTAACCCTAAGTGACTCAGCACAATAATATGTTGAATCCCTTGGGTATGCAGATAAGCCACAGTTCGTGCTGTGGTTGCTACGGCATCCACAAAATGGGTATCAGGATCGGGACGGGCAATTTCTTTCATTTGATCTAAAGTAATGCCAATGATGGCCATCTTTTGATCATAAAAGGGTTTTACGATATAGGTTGCCAGTTGTTGTTCATGGTCATAGGCCAAGATATTAGGCACGCCACATAAACAACCCGGTTTATTAATATCCTCTTGGCTTAAATCCATATTGCCTGCAAGCAAAGGAAAATCAATTTGCTTGGCAAAATCGGCAAGGCGAGCGTTACCCTCGTCAATATCGTGATTGCCGATAACCATAGCATCGGGTGCTAGCAGATTGAGTAAGTGGGCGTTGGCCTTGCCTTTAAAATGGCTGAAATACAGCGTGCCCTGGAAACTGTCACCACCGTGTAGGAAAATAAAAGGCGTATCGGTTTGTGCAGCGGCGTGACGCGCTTTTGTTATGTGATGGCCGATGCGGGCATAACCACCGCTATGGCTAGTCACATCTAGCTTATGCTGGCCCATATTAAGGCTAAATTGGACGCGGCTGGGTTCAAAATTTGAGTGTGTATCGTTGATGTGCGCGAGTGAGAGAATGTAGCCCTGTGTCATAACTTACCTCTTTTACGGCGGGAGAGTATATACCCAAGTGACCTCAAAATGCGAGACTCAGAGCGATTTGAATATCCTCCCTAAAACAACAAAGGGAGCTAGGCTCCCTTTCTATTAACAAGCGCTAAATGACATGATATTAACCCGATCTGGCCTCATCATCATCGGCAGCGGCTTCAAAATCACCGTCATCGGAGAGGCGAATGCCTTTTTGCTTCATGCGTTTGGCCCATAATTTACGCGCTAACTGTTGCATATCAGTGGCCGGATCATTCACATCAACAATCTCTAAACCTAGCATAGATTCAATAATGTCTTCTTGTGTCACGATACCTTGGCTACTGCCGTATTCATTAACGACCATGGCAATTTGCGTATTACGCTTAATCATTCGTTCGAATAATGGCAGAATTTTTGCGGTTTCTGGCACCACAAATAGATTGCGTTTTAGCTCCCCAATCGGTGCATCTGGGGTGTAACGCTCGGCCAACAGTACATCGGTACGGGTTATATAACCAATAATATCATCGTGATCCTGATCGTATACTGGAATGCGAGTAAAAGGTTTATCACGGTACTCTTGAACAAACTCATTCTGGGTAAGGTCAACGGGTAGTGAAAACATCACAGTGCGCGGCGTCATAATGGCGGTTACTGGCATATCACGCACCTTCAGCATTTGAGTCAAAATTTTTGACTCTTGCTCATCAAGTTCGCCTGATTCATGGCCAATTTTTGCCATAGCACTCATTTCTTGGCGAATATATTGACCTTCTTCACCTTTACCTAAAAAGTAAGTTACTTTTAGTGACAACCAAATTAAGGGTTTAGTTATACGCTTCATCCAGGTGATCGCAATAGAAACACTCGGCGCAAGGCGACGCCAATGGTTTGCACCCACAGATTTAGGAATAATTTCTGAGAAGAATAGGATAATAAAAGTTAACACACCTGAGAAAACACCCAGCATTTCATCCCCAAACACTTTTGCTGCCTGTGCACCCGCAACGGCTGCACCTACGGTATGGGCAATGGTGTTTAAGGTGAGAATAGACACTAAAGGCGCTTCAACGTTCTCTTTGAGTTTACGTAACCTTGCTGCGGCAGCACTGTCAGTATGCTCAAGTGAGGCGATATAACTCGGGGTAACCGAAAGCAAAACAGCTTCGAATACACTGCACAGAAAAGAAACCGCGACAGCGACAAGCACTATAATGATGAGGGTTAACATATAGGTGGTATTACAACTCCGTATTTTAGGCCAACATTAGCCCAACGGGATTCTATCATAGTCGAGTCGTGTTGCTGGCTAAAAATTTTTTGCGTCTGTATAATTCGCCGCCCTGTTGCAGGTTTTGGTGTTGAGGTTAGTCATATGAGTGAAAAAAAGATCAATTTATTAGACCTTGATCGTAAGGCAATGCGTGCATTATTTGCAGATTTAGGGGAAAAGCCCTTCCGTGCCGATCAGCTCATGAAATGGATCTATCATTTCGGTGTCAGTGACTTCGAAGAGATGACTAACATAAACAAAGTGTTGCGCCAAAAATTGGCCGCACGTTGTGAAATTGTTGCACCAGAAATTTCCAGTTTCCAAAAGTCTATCGATGGCACGATTAAGTTTGCGATTCATGTTGGTGAAGGGCAAGAAGTTGAGACTGTTTATATCCCTGAGGATGACCGTGCAACCTTGTGTGTATCATCTCAGGTGGGTTGTGCGCTTGAATGTACGTTCTGCTCAACCGCCCAGCAAGGTTTTAATCGCAATCTAACCGTGTCCGAAATCGTGGGTCAAATCTGGCGTGTTTCGCACTTCTTGGGTTTTGCAAAGGATACTGGCGATCGTCCTATCACCAATGTGGTGATGATGGGGATGGGCGAGCCACTACTTAATTTAGCCAACGTCATTCCTGCAATGGACATTATGCTCGATGATTTTGGCTTTAGCTTATCAAAACGCCGTGTAACCTTATCTACTTCCGGTGTTGTGCCTGCGCTTGATAAACTGGGTGACGCCCTCGATGTGGCATTAGCTGTGAGCATTCACGCCCCTAATGATGAGCTGCGGGATATCTTAGTACCAGTGAATAAAAAATATCCACTGCAGGAGTTTCTTGCGGGGATCCGTCGTTACATTGCTAAATCTAATGCGAACCGTGGCCGTGTAACCGTTGAATATGTGATGCTCGATCATATCAACGACAGCACTGAACAAGCTCATGAGTTGGCAAAGTTAATGAAAGATACGCCTTGTAAGGTGAATTTAATTCCCTTTAACCCGTATCCTGGCTCCCCCTATGGCCGTTCATCTAACTCTCGTATTGATCGTTTCTCAAAAGTGTTAATGGAATATGGCTTAACAGTGATAGTCCGTAAGACCCGTGGTGACGATATTGATGCCGCCTGTGGTCAGTTAGCTGGCGATATTCGCGATAGAACGAAGCGTTTAGCAAAAAAACGCATGCAAGAAAATCAGATTTCAGTCACAATGAATTAACTCTTTGTTTGCACAGATTTATAGGCTTGCCCATGAAGCATGGATTGTCAGGGTTTTCATTAGCAATCACCTTGTCATTAGTCATGACAGGGTGTGTAACTGAGCGTACATATACAGGAACAGATATTCCGGTATCAGAGCGAAAATTAGATAGAGTCGCCGCGGCCCGGGAGCGAATGCAGCTCGGTTTAACCTATTTGAATCGAGGTAACTCGGAACAAGCTAAATACAATCTTGATAAAGCTGTAGAATATGCGCCAGAGCTTGAGGATGTTCACGTTGCAATGGCCTATTACTACCAAACCGTGGGTGATCTCGTTCGTACCGAACAAGCGTACCAGAAAGCCATTAGTACTAAGGACGCCTCTGGCGATTCCATGAATAATTTTGGGGTGTTTTTGTGTCAGCAAAAGCAATACGAAAAAGCTGAAAAAATGTTTTTGGCCGCAATAGAAATGCCCAAATATACGCGCACCGCTTCGAGCTATGAAAACTTAGGTTTATGCAGTCGAGAGTCGGGTACAGCAGAAAAGGCACGACAGTATTTTCAGATGGCGTTAAAGTATGATCCGAGACGTTCGGTATCATTGCTGGAGCTTGCTGAGCTTGAGACTGAACAGGGTGATTTTATTCAGGCGCGTAACCAATTAGCGCGGTATCATCAAGTGGCAGCTCAGACTCCAGAGAGTTTAGCGCTCGGAATAAAAATAGAGCAGGCAATGAATGATGATGCTGCCGTTAAGACATTTGGTATTTTATTGCTTGCCAAATTTCCAGCATCACCTCAGGCCAAGCAATACAGAGTTAATTTGCATCAATGAAAGATCACGAAACCAATGCGTCAGTTGGACTTAACGAAGCAGAATCAACGACGCCTGATGTAACGCTCGGAAAAATTTTAAAAAACGCCCGTGAGGAAAAGGGACTCAGCATTGCAGATACCGCAGTGAAATTGCATTTGCGTCCGGGTATTGTTGAAGATCTTGAAGCCGATAATTTTACTAATATAGCTTCTCCCACTTATGTTCGTGGTTACGTGAAAAACTATGCTCGCATGGTGGGTGTCGACTATGCACTTATTCAAGCCTGTCTCGCTAAGCAAGTGCCATTAGTGACGTCACCTGCAATGCAAAGCTTTTCACGCAAGACAAGCTATCAAGCGAGCGACACTAAATTAAAGTGGGTAAGCATATTTATTGTCATCGTATTACTGGGACTGCTGGTTGTGTGGTGGATGCAAAAATCGACATTACTCACCACTGTTGACGTATCTCAACCTACAGTGGAAGAAGTCGCGGCGGCAAACCTGACTCTACCTGGAGATGTGTTACTGACTGAAACCGATGTAAGCCAAGGACTCAGTGATATCGCTGTCAATGGCGCTATGGCAACAGACGGTCCGATCAAGGATACGGATGCAAGCACTATTGATACAAATGCGATAGATACTGACGTGGTAGATACTGAAGCGATAGAGACTGGCACTGTAACGGCTGGAAACACCCATAATGCCGCTAATCGTGATTACGGTGTGCCTGCGCAAAATGTTACTTCAAATCAAGCTGTGGTAGCCAATACTTCTAACGTCAACAGTGCTAATGAAACCCCACCACGTAATATGTCTACAATCCAGTCTTCTTCTGCTAGTGTCCCTACACAGGAAACAATAGCAGTCGCTGGCCAGTCTAATTTGAACATCCAACTCGCAGGTGATTGCTGGATTAATATCCTTGATGCCAAAGGTAAAGTATTAGTGGATGGTGTAAGAGGTGCAGGGGCAAATATTCAAGTAAGTGGCGTAGCACCGTTTAAAGTTATTCTAGGTGCACCCCACGTAGCGACGCTAAGTATGGATGGTCAAGTCGTAAGCCTAGCTGATTTTCCTAAAGGCCGTGTTGCTCGTTTAACTCTTCCTAAAGCGTAAAACTTGATAACAGGCGCAGCAGAACGTACCGAAATAGAGCGTATTAAGTATGTATAATGAAACTCCCATAAAAAGACGTCCTTCCACCCGCATTTATGTGGGTAAAGTACCGATTGGTGATGGTGCGCCGATTGCCGTTCAGTCAATGACCAATACTAAGACGACCGATGTTGAGGCAACCATTGCCCAAATTCGCGCCCTAGAGAAAGTCGGTGCCGATATAGTGCGTATCTCTGTACCGACTATGGATGCCGCTGAAGCCTTTAAACTCATTAAACAAGCGGTTAATGTGCCTTTAGTGGCCGACATTCATTTCGATTACCGCATTGCCTTAAAAGTCGCCGAATATGGCGTCGATTGTCTGCGCATTAACCCTGGCAATATTGGCAATGAAGAGCGTATCCGTAGTGTAGTGGAATGCGCCCGTGACAATAATATTCCTATCCGTATTGGTGTGAATGGCGGTTCATTAGAAAAAGATCTGATGGACAAGTATAAAGAGCCAACACCTGAAGCCTTGCTTGAATCGGCCATGCGCCATGTGGATATTCTGGATAGGTTGAACTTCGACCAATTCAAGGTCAGCGTGAAAGCCTCTGATGTATTCCTCGCAGTTGAATCCTATCGCTTATTGGCAAAACAAATTCGCCAACCTCTGCATTTAGGTATTACCGAAGCCGGTGGTGCTCGCGCAGGTTCAGTGAAATCAGCGGTGGGTTTAGGTATGTTATTGGCCGAAGGTATAGGGGATACGTTACGTATTTCCCTTGCAGCGGATCCCGTCGAAGAAATCAAAGTCGGTTTTGATATCTTAAAGTCGCTACGTATTCGTAGTCGCGGTATTAACTTTATTGCCTGCCCATCCTGTTCTCGCCAAGAGTTCGATGTGATCAACACTGTTAATGAGTTAGAACGTCGCCTCGAAGATGTCACTACCGCGATGGATGTATCGATCATCGGTTGTGTGGTCAATGGACCTGGTGAAGCCTTAGTATCCCATATTGGCTTGACTGGTGGGCATCGTAAGAGTGGTTACTACGATGAGGGTGAGCGTCAAAAAGAACGTTTTGATAACGACAATTTAGTCGATTCCCTCGAAGCGAAAATTCGCGCTAAGGCGAGCCAACTGGCAAACCGTATCCAAGTAAAAGATACAACCGAGTAAAATGTGCGCATTAGTGCCAGAGACTTTGAAGTGTGCCCCGAAACCGATGGGGCCATTTTACGTTTTGTCTTGAGGCGTCTATAATGCGGGACATTTTTTATTAATTTAGCGAAATCGGACGAGTCGATACAGTGGCAAAACAGATCCAAGCGATTCGCGGAATGAATGACATTCTGCCAACCCAAAGTCCTCTATGGCAAAAAGTAGAAGCGGTACTACGTTCGAGCGTCAGTGCTTATGGCTACAGCGAAATCCGCACTCCAATAGTGGAAGATACCGATCTTTTTAAACGCTCTATCGGTGAAGTAACTGATATTGTTGAAAAAGAAATGTACACCTTCGAAGATCGTAATGGCGATAGTCTGACCTTACGTCCCGAAGGAACGGCTTCTACTGTGCGTGCGGGTAACGAGCATGGTTTGCTCTATAACCAAGAACAGCGCCTGTGGTATATGGGTCCAATGTTCCGCCATGAGCGTCCACAAAAGGGGCGTTACCGTCAATTCCACCAGTTTGGTGTTGAAGTTTATGGTATCGGTAGCGCAGATATTGACGCCGAAGTGCTTATGTTATCGGCGCGTTTGTGGGAAAAACTGGGGATAAGCGAGCATGTCACTCTTGAGCTCAATACTCTGGGCGATCCTGCTGAGCGTGCGGCTTACCGCGATGCCTTGATTGCCTTTTTAGAGCAGCATAAAGATAAGTTAGATGAAGACAGTCAGCGCCGTATGTACAGTAATCCACTGCGCGTACTGGATTCTAAAGATCCTCAAGTCCAGGGGATTCTAGCCGATGCGCCAGCACTGATGGATTACTTAGGTGAAGAATCTTCACAACATTTTGCACAATTACGTGAACTCCTAGACGCCGTTGGCATCCAATACCGAGTTAATCCTCGCTTAGTCCGTGGTCTAGATTATTATAATCGCACTGTATTTGAATGGGTTACCAATAGCTTAGGCTCACAAGGCACTGTACTTGCGGGCGGACGCTACGATGGTTTAGTGGCGCAGTTAGGCGGTAAAGATACCCCCGCAGTCGGTTTTGCTATGGGACTTGAGCGCATTGTATTGCTGCTTGAAACCTTAGAACTCACGCAGGATATTCCAGCCGCGGTTGACGTTTATGTCATGGCAATGGGTGAAAATTGTCTTGTCGAAGCCATTAAAGTCGCGCAGGAATTACGTAGTGCTCTGCCAAGTCTTAAGGTGATGAGTCACTGTGGCGGCGGTAACGTAAAAAAACAAATGAAACGTGCTGATAAAAGCGGTGCGAGTGTGGCATTACTGATAGGTGAAGAAGAACTTGCCGAAGGTATGGTCACAGTGAAACATTTACGCAATGACAACGAACAACAACGGGTTGCTCGAAATGCCTTAAGTGCATTTTTAGCCGAACTTACCAAATAAGGGGATGTGCGCGTGGAAATTTATAGCACAGAAGAACAACAAGTCGATGCTATCAAACAGTTCTGGAAAGATTATGGAACATCCATTTTAATCGGTGCAGTCGTAGGCCTTGGTGGCTTATACGGTTGGAATTATTATTCCGATATGAAAGTTGCTCAAGCTGAGGAAGCGTCAAAAGCCTTCCAAGCCTTGACGACAAAATCTGCCGATGAAGCCGCTATGCTGGCTGGTGTTGCTGAGTTTTCTAAAAATCACGATCAAAAGGGCTATCAGGCACTGTTGGATTTGATAGTGGCAAAAACCGCAGTAGAAGCAAAGGATTACCCTAAGGCTATTGATGCCTTGAATAAGGTGATTGCAGCTAAACCTGGTGCGAGTTTAGATACGATAGCTACCCTACGCTTAGCCCGTGTTCAAGCGGAGCAAGGTCAAATTGATGCAGGTTTAGCGACCTTAGAACAAGTGACCGATAAAGCATTTGTAGCCCAGCGCGAAGAGTTAAAAGGTGACTTTCTGGTACGCCAAGGTGATGTTGACAAAGCAAAAACGGCTTATCAAACCGCCATGGACAACGGTGGTGTGGTAACAAGCCCAGCACTTAAAATCAAACTTGATAACCTAAATCAAGCATAAGGGATCCCTTGATGAAGTCTTGGTGCAAAAACCTGTTAGCCGCTGGACTAAGTCTAGCGATGTTATCCGCCTGTTCGTCGAGCGATGTCGAAGAGGAACCGGTAAGTGAGTTAACTGCCATTCAGGCAACTGTGTTCCCTGAAGTGAGTTGGAGCGCCTCTGTTGGTGATGGTGTGGAAGACTATTATTCTCGCCTTATGCCAGCAGTTCGTTACGGTAAAATTTTTGCCGCTGACCGTTATGGTGAAGTCATGGCTTTTGATGAGGCCACGGGTGAGCGCGTTTGGAATCAAGATTTTAGCGAAGTGTTTCGTGATAACGTATTGGCTAAAAATAAAGGTGCTCGTATTGCTGCAGGGGTTACCGCTGCGCGTAATAAAGTCTTTGTTGGCGGCGAAAGTGGCATATTAGCCGCACTTAATGCCGAAGATGGTCAAGTGCTGTGGCATGTCGTTGCTGGTGGTGAACTGTTATCAAAACCTACCGTTGCCGATGATGTCGTCGTTGTGAACACCAGCTCTGGTTCACTCGAGGCTTTTAACGTCGATACTGGCGAAAAGCTGTGGGTGTATAAGATGCAGTTGCCGAACCTTACGTTACGCGGCACAGGTTCAGCCGCCTATGAAGCGGGTGGTTTTTTCATTGGTACTGCCGATGGAAAAGTAGCTGTAGTGATTAAAAACAACGGACAAGCCGCGTGGGAGCAAGCAATTTATAATCCGGCGGGTGGTAACGAGTTTACTCGTATGGCCGATGTGGATATGACACCGCTTATTCTTGGCGACAATTTATACGCGGTTAGCTACAACGGTAACTTAGTGTCGATGGAACTGCGTACGGGTCGCATAGTGTGGACACGTAAGTATTCGAGCTTTAACGAATTAGCATCAGCAGGATTAAGTCTATTCTTAGTTGACGACCACAGCCGTATCTACTCGGTTGATAGACGTAACGGGTTGGAACTGTGGAGTAACGCTGAGTTGACAAACCGAGCGTTAACCTCGCCAGCCGTGTATAAAGACTATCTGGTAGTAGGCGATTTCGAAGGTTATTTACACTTTATCGACCGCAGCACAGGGACGATTGTCGGTCGTATTCAAGTCGATAGCTCTGGATTATACAGCCAGCCGTTAGTGGTGGATGATAAAATCTATGTTCAAGGTCGCAGCGGAAAGTTGGCTGTTGTAACACTTCCATAGTTAAAAGTGTTATCCTTGCTGAGCCCCTGGAAGTGTGTTCCGGGGGCTTTTTATTGAAAAGTTTTTTAGAGGCAAAATCATGATCCCTGTAGTGGCCCTTGTTGGTCGGCCGAACGTCGGTAAATCCACCCTATTTAATCGCCTTACGCGCACGCGTGATGCGCTGGTTGCTGACTTTCCTGGCCTAACACGTGACCGTAAATATGGTCGAGCATTTTTATCCGGCTATGAGTTCATAGTGGTCGATACTGGCGGTATCGATGGCTCTGAAGAAGGGATCGAGACGAAAATGGCCGAGCAATCCCTTGCCGCCATTGAAGAAGCCGATGTGGTTTTATTTATGACAGATGCGCGCGCCGGTTTAACCGCCGCGGACTTGTCGATTGCACAGCATTTACGTAGCCGTGAAAAAACCACTTTCGTGGTTGCTAATAAAGTTGACGGTATCGATGCCGATTCGGCCTGTGCCGAGTTTTGGTCATTAGGTCTAGGTGAAGTTTACCAAATGGCGGCGTCCCAAGGGCGCGGCGTGACCAATATGATCGAATACGCGCTGACCCCTTATGCCGAAGCTATGGGTATTGTGCGTCAAGGTGAAGAGGAAGTTACCGAAGAGCGCGAATATACCGAAGAAGAAGCCGAAGCTGAGCAAAAGCGTCTGCAAGATTTGCCTATCAAGCTGGCGATCATAGGTAAACCTAACGTAGGTAAGTCGACCCTCACCAACCGTATTTTAGGTGAAGAGCGTGTCGTGGTATTCGATGAACCCGGTACGACCCGTGACAGTATTTACATTCCGATGGAACGTGAAGGGCGCGAGTATGTGATTATTGATACCGCAGGGGTTCGTCGTCGCAGTAAAGTACATCAAGTCATTGAGAAATTCTCAGTGATCAAGACCTTAAAAGCGGTTGAAGATGCTAACGTGGTGTTGCTTATCATCGATGCCCGTGAAGGTATTGCCGAACAAGATTTAGGTCTGTTAGGTTTCGCGCTCAATGCGGGCCGTGCCTTAGTGATCGCCGTTAACAAGTGGGATGGGATCGACCAAGGTATTAAAGACCGCGTGAAGAGCGAGCTTGACCGTCGTCTTGGCTTTATCGATTTTGCCCGTATTCACTTTATTTCGGCGTTGCACGGTACAGGTGTTGGCCATTTATTTGAATCGATTGAAGAAGCCTACGACAGTGCTACCCGCCGCGTCAGCACTTCCATGCTGACCCGTATTATGCAAATGTCGCAGGATGATCACCAGCCGCCGCTAGTCAATGGTCGCCGTGTGAAGCTTAAATACGCCCATGCCGGTGGTTACAACCCGCCAATCGTGGTGATCCACGGTAACCAAGTGAGTAGACTGCCTGACTCGTACAAGCGTTACATGATGAACTACTTCCGTCGTTCATTGAAAGTGGTGGGTACGCCTATTCAGCTGCGTTTCCAAGAGGGTGATAACCCATTTGAAAACAAGACTGAGAAGTTAACCATGAGCCAAGAGCGTCGCCGCAAACGCGCACTGAGCCATATTAAAGATCGCAAAACCAAATAGTGTTTTTTACCGAACACATTTGAAAAAAAGGAACCTTAGGGTTCCTTTTGTGTTTTAAGACGATTTCAGCCTTGCTTAGCCTTATTCGAGCGGCTTTATCTGTGTGACAGTTGAAATCACTTGTCCATCGCGCAAGCGGGTCTGCAGGCTATCACCGATGATCAGTTTATCGGCGGAGTCGATCACTTGATTGTGGATATCAGTAGTAATGCTGTAGCCGCGACTTAAAGTGGCAAGTGGGCTCACGGTTTCAAGTTGATGGGCCGCATATTTTATCCGTTGTTCACTTTGACTCAGTTTGTCCTGCAATGCATCCTGTAAGCGACTCGCAAGATAACTTAGACGGTTACCCTCGATGGTGAGCTTATGTTTGGGAGATTGCTGCTCAAGGCGACTTACGAGCAACTGCTGACGGCGGCTGAGCAGATGCAATCGATTCGATAGCGCAGACTCCAGCCTTAATTGCATTTCATCAAATCTTTGCTCGAACTGCTGTAAGGTACGTTTGGGATCTAAGCGTTGTAACCTATGTTCTAGCAAACTTAAGCGTCTTTCTTGCTTGAGCTGATAGTGTCTTGCACTTTGCTGTAGGCGCGATAAGGCCGTAGCGAGCTTTTGCGACTTATTATCGCTGTCTTGGGAGAGTAATTCTGCACCCGCGGACGGCGTTGGGGCGCGGATATCAGCAACATAATCACTGATGGTGGTATCGACTTCGTGGCCGACGGCACTGACGATGGGCAGGGCGCTGTTATAAATTGTGTGGGCGAGGGCCTCGCTGTTAAAACACCATAAATCTTCAAGTGAACCGCCGCCGCGGGTCAGCAGTAATACATCAACCTCCAACCTTTGATTGGCGATATTAATTGCCTGACATATGCTCAAGTCCGCGGTTTCACCTTGAACTTGGGTGGGATAAATAACAACTTCGATGGAGGGATCGCGCCTTGCCAATACATGTAATACGTCGCGGATCGCTGCGCCTGTGGGGGAGGTGATAACACCAATGCGTTGAATATTTTTCGGCAAAGGTCTTTTAGTGTCGGCGGCGAATAATCCCTCGGCCGCAAGCTTCATCTTGAGTGCATCAAATTGCTGGGCAAGCAGGCCATCACCTGCGGGTAACATGGATTCGATTAATAACTGGTAGTCTCCCCTTGGTTCATAAACGCTAATAGCACCTTTGACTAGCACTTGCTGACCGTTGATAGGCTTAAAACTGACCGTCTGATTGCGCCCTTTAAACATAGCGCAGCGGATCTGTGAATAATGATCTTTTAAGGTTAAATACCAATGGCCTGAACTGGGAGATGAAAAGTTGGAAATTTCGCCATTGAGCCAAATTTTACCCAATTGTCCCTCGAGAATTTGCCTGACCTCCCCATTGAGGCGGGAGACGGTATAAACATTATTTTTGGCGACTTGCATGGATTTTCTCGCGCAAATGGGAATTTTTCACTATTTTCCATTTACCGCGCCCGATATGCAAGGTATAATCCAGCCGCAATATTTCACCTCTAAATCCTACTCAAATGGGGAGATGTTGCTAATGCTACGTTTAATTAAAGAAGCGCTAACTTTTGACGATGTGTTACTGGTTCCTGCGCATTCTACTGTACTCCCAAATACCGCCATCCTTAAAACTCGCCTGACCAATACTATCGAACTGAATATCCCACTTGTGTCTGCCGCTATGGACACAGTTACCGAAGCTCGCCTTGCGATCGCTATGGCGCAGGAAGGTGGCTTAGGCTTTATTCACAAAAACATGAGTATTGAGAAGCAAGCCGAAGAAGTTCGTAAAGTGAAAATCTACGAAGCTGGCGTGGTTCAACAACCTGTGACTGTGACCCCCTCAACGACACTTGCCGATCTAAAAGTGCTAACCCTGAAAAATGGTTTTGCGGGTTATCCTGTGGTTAACGAAGCTCACGAACTTGTGGGTATTATTACTGGCCGTGACGTGCGTTTCGTGACGGATTGGAGCAAGACAGTAGAAGAAGTGATGACGCCTAAGTCGCGTTTAGTCACTGTTGCTGAAGGTACTAAGTTAGATGAAGTGCAAAAACTAATGCACTCACACCGTATCGAAAAAGTGTTAGTGGTCGATGATAATTACAAGCTAAAAGGCCTCATTACCGTTAAAGACTTCGAAAAAGCCGAGCGTAAACCTAATGCTTGTAAAGATGAGTTAGGTCGTTTACGTGTGGGCGCCGCCGTCGGTGCTGGTGCGGGCAATGAAGAGCGTGTTGATGCACTGGTTAAAGCCGGCGTTGACGTGTTACTTATCGATTCTTCCCATGGTCACTCAGAAGGCGTATTACAGCGTATTCGTGAAACCCGTGCTAAATACCCAGATTTACAAATTGTGGGTGGTAACGTCGCAACTGCAGAAGGTGCTTTAGCATTGGTAGAAGCGGGTGTTAACGCCGTTAAAGTGGGTATTGGTCCTGGTTCTATCTGTACAACCCGTATCGTAACCGGTGTTGGCGTGCCACAAATTACCGCGGTTTCCGATGCTGCTGAAGCCGTAAAAGGTTTAGGTATTCCTGTGATTGCCGATGGCGGCATTCGTTTTTCTGGCGATTTAGCCAAGGCCTTGGCCGCGGGTGCATCTTGTATTATGGCGGGCTCAATGTTTGCCGGGACTGAAGAAGCACCGGGTGAAACTGAGCTCTATCAAGGTCGTGCCTATAAATCCTACCGTGGTATGGGTTCATTAGGCGCTATGTCTCAAGGCTCTTCCGATCGTTATTTCCAATCCGATAATGCTGCCGACAAGTTAGTCCCCGAAGGTGTTGAAGCGCGCGTGCCTTACAAAGGCAAGTTGAAGGAAATTATCCATCAACATATGGGCGGTTTACGTTCATGTATGGGATTAACTGGCTGCGCTACGATTCTTGAACTAAATGAAAAAGCGCAATTTGTGAAAGTGACTTCAGCGGGTATGGGCGAGTCCCATGTACACGATGTGACTATCACGAAAGAAGCGCCGAACTACCGTTCAGGCTCTTAAATGTTTGATGTAGCGGGGCGGCAATAAGCCGCCCCGCTAGTAATATATGTAATGCCCTCAAGATTGACGTTGTCAGTGTTGAGCCAAGTTAAACAATAGATAAGATAAAGGTTATCCATGAGCGATATTCATGAGCACAAGATACTGATCCTCGATTTTGGATCCCAGTACACTCAACTGATTGCCCGTCGTATCCGTGAAATTGGCGTTTACTGTGAATTATGGGCATGGGATGTCACCGAAGCCCAAATCCGTGAGTTTGCCCCGAACGGTATTATCCTTGCGGGTGGCCCTGAAAGTGTGACGGCTGAAAATTCGCCCCGAGCACCTGAATACGTCTTTAACGCTGGCGTACCTGTTTTAGGTATTTGCTATGGCATGCAGACTATGTCTGAGCAGTTAGGCGGCAAAGTTATCCAAGGTGTGGGTGAAGGTGAATTTGGCTACGCTCAAATTGAAATGTTGACAAAGTCTGCGCTGTTTAAAGATATCGAAGATGCCGTAAATAGCGAAGGTAAACCGCTGCTCGATGTGTGGATGAGTCACGGCGATAAGGTCTCTGCGATTCCTGAAGGTTTTGTGGCAGTAGCTAAAACTGACACTTGCCCATTCGCCGCGATGGCACATGAGGCAAAACGTTTTTATGGTGTGCAGTTTCACCCTGAAGTGACCCACACTCGCCAAGGTATGCGCATGTTGTCGCACTTTGCCTTAGACATTTGTGGTTGTGCGGCAAACTGGAAACCATCATCGATTATCGAAGATGCGATAGAGCGCTTGAAAAAGCAAATCGGTGACGATGAGGTGATTTTAGGGCTATCGGGCGGTGTCGATTCTTCGGTTGTCGCTATGCTATTGCACCGCGCTATCGGTAAAAAGCTGACCTGCGTATTCGTTGATAACGGTTTATTGCGTTTGAACGAAGCCGAGCAAGTGATGGAAATGTTTGGCGATCATTTCGGCCTGAATATCATCCATGTCGATGCGGAAAACCGTTTCCTCGATGCGATGAAAGGCGAAGCCGATCCAGAAGCTAAGCGTAAGATCATCGGCCGTGTATTTGTGGAAATTTTCGATGAAGAATCGAAAAAATGCGCCAATGCGAAATGGCTAGCGCAAGGCACTATTTATCCAGACGTTATTGAATCTGCTGGCAGCGCCACAGGCAAAGCCCATGTGATCAAGTCGCACCATAACGTTGGCGGTTTGCCAGACGATATGGCGCTCGGTTTAGTCGAGCCGCTGCGTGAACTGTTTAAAGATGAAGTGCGCAAAATTGGTCTTGAGTTAGGGCTACCTTACAATATGCTCTACCGTCACCCGTTCCCAGGCCCAGGTTTAGGTGTGCGTGTGTTAGGTGAAGTGAAGAAAGAATACTGTGACTTGTTGCGCCGCGCCGATGCCATCTTCATCGAAGAACTGCATAAAGCCGACCTTTACAATAAAGTCAGCCAAGCCTTTACTGTGTTCTTACCTGTACGCTCAGTTGGAGTTATGGGCGATGGCCGTAAATATGATTGGGTTGTGTCACTGCGCGCAGTGGAAACAATCGACTTTATGACGGCACATTGGGCACATCTGCCCTATGATTTCTTGGGGCGTGTATCGAACCGCATCATCAACGAAGTCGATGGCATTTCCCGCGTAGTTTACGATATCTCTGGCAAGCCGCCAGCGACTATCGAATGGGAATAAGTTACCTGTGATAGATTAAAAAGGCGCCTAGAGCGCCTTTTTTACGCGCCTGTTTGTGCAATCAAACTAGCGCGATTAATATCATGCAATATTTTTAAAAGTAATGAATAAATAGAGGATGCTGGTGGAACAATCTGAGCAGGACGAATATTGGATGCAAGTGGCTATGGCTATGGCTGAAAAGGCTGAAGCTGCGGGCGAAGTGCCCGTGGGTGCGGTATTGGTCAAAGACGGTCAGCAGATTGCGACGGGTTACAATTTATCCATTAGCCAACACGATCCTAGCGCCCATGCGGAAATTTTATGTTTGCGGGAAGCGGGGCGTTGGGTCGAAAACTATCGTCTTTTGGATGCGACTCTATATGTCACCCTTGAACCTTGTGCTATGTGTGCGGGGGCAATGGTGCATAGCAGAATTGCTCGTGTGGTATTTGGTGCTCGGGATGAAAAAACGGGTGCTGCGGGTACAGTAGTGAATTTACTGCAACATCCGGCATTTAATCATCAAGTTGAAGTGACATCGGGTGTATTAGCAGAGGCTTGTAGCGCCCAGTTGAGTCGTTTTTTTAAACGCCGTAGGGATGAGAAGAAAGCCCTAAAACAGGCTCAAAAGGCGCAGCAAGGGTGAGGATAAAAGCACTTGGATAGCTTTTCTAGTCTTGGGATTGGATAAAGGTAAAGAAAAGCTTTTGGCGGTTTAATACTCGACGATGGCGTATTTTTAGCAAAGTACGGCGACGCGATGCATTGTTATGGATAGTTTTTTTTCTCATATTGACCCCATTTCTGATTATTTTTATTGAGCGTTATTGATGCCAACTTTACTTAAATTTAACACTTATGGCGCTAATTTTTTATCTCAATTGAGATAAGACAGTAACAGCTGAGATAAAGGGCGGCAATCCCCCACTGGTTATCTGCTTTATAAACCAGCAGGTTAATGCATCAGTTGGTGCACTTTAGCGCCCCTTCACTTAATTTAAGATTAAAATTCGTGGGGTTTAGGTTAAGAAAGTCATTAGTGCGTGTTGGTTCAACCTTATGTGTGTAAAACCCACATGCCTTTAATAAATTATTTTGGTTGTTCTGGACTGAGTGAGCCAACGGGCATACTGGGGAGATCTTCAGCGGTAAGATCGCTCTGATCTTCCTCTGGCATGGGTTGTTTCGACTGATTATCAACCCAAATTAAGGTGTCGTAATAGCGGCGAATACTATCCACATAATGTACCGCTTCACTGCCACGAGCATAACCATAACGGGTTTTTTGATAGTATTTCCGTTTTTGTAGTAGAGGCAAAACTTTCTTTAGATCCCGCCAAGCATTGGGATTTAATTCCATCGATTCTGCAAGTTTGCGCGCGTCTTCCACATGGGCATAACCTATGTTGTAAGAGGCCAGCGCAAACCACATGCGTTGGCTTTCGGGGATAGACTCAGGCAAACGATTAATCATATCACGTAGATAAGCAGCGCCACCGCGGACACTTTCTTCAGCATCCAAACGGTTAATTATGCCAATTTCCTTGGCTGTGGGTTCAGTGAGCATCATCATACCGCGCACTCCCGTGGGGGAACGTGCATTGGGATTCCAATGGGACTCTTGGTAACTTGTTGCTGCAAGTTTACGCCAGTCTAAATCACCTGCGTGAGCCTCAAATAGTTGGCGATAACGGGGAAGGACGGTTTCGATAGCGCGCAGGAAAGCACGGGTATCGATATAGTCGAAACGTTTAACGTGGCCAAAGTATTTTTCATTGAGGTGATCGAGTGTGCCAGCGAGTTTTTCTTGGTGCCAAAAAGCCAATAATTGACTCATAAGTGCATCGCTGTGTCTTGGGGGTAATAACCAGACTACATTGAGCTTTTCCTCAAGCACAGGGCCTGAACGTAAATCGGGTAGATAACGACGGTTAATTTGCACACTGCTGGAGTCGGCGATGGTGTAATCGATTTCTTTATTAGCGATCATCGCTAGCAGCTCTTCACTGTCTTTATCTGTCACTTGATCCCACACTAAACTTGGGTGATGTTTTTGTAGCTGAGTTAGCGTCTCTACAAAAGCAGAGTCAGCAATGATAGTGATTTTTCCTTTTAACTTGCTGATATCTTTAGGTGTTGGCATGCCTTCTCGATAAACTAATACCTGATTGACACGATATAAAGGTGGGCCTAGGCGAAATTGTTCCCTTCGTACGGGCGTTTCCGTCATGCCTGCAGCAATAATATCGATTTCATTCTTTTTTAGCGCTTCATATAGATCTGAGCGGTTAGTGTAAGGCACCATTTTTAACGGGACGTTGAGATATTCGGCAAATCGCAGCGCCATATCGTAGTCAAATCCACTATTTCCCTGACCGGACGTCATATAGATTTGGGGGCCATAAAGGGTTCCCACCCGCAGTTCGCTGAGTTTATGGGGAGCGAATTCTGGTTCGTCCACAGTCGCCTGCTGACAGGCAGTCAGTAAGAAACCTAAGATGATAGTAAGCAGAAATCGAGTCATTAAATGTGCTTTGTTAAATAAAATCAATATGATGAGTAATTGATGGTCAGTGAGGTATCAATGATAAAATGGCTGACATTGCTGTGATTATATCCGTTTGTCTGGGATAACGAAAAAAATTTGTACAGGGGGGCAGGGGGTGTCTGATAAAGCCGCGCTTTTTATATCACAGGAAACACTGTTTTGCGTAAGGTCGCAGGTGATTTGTGACAGACATTTCCTTATAATAGCGCCACCTCTGACCCCTGCAATAATAAATAATAAGGTGAATAGACGTGATGGAGATCATCCGCGGAGCCCCTGCACTCTCGACGTTTAGGGTGCAAAAGCTGATGGAGGCCTGCGAAACCGCTGCGCTTCCGGTACGCCAAATCTATGCTGAGTATGTCCATTTAGCGGATTTGAGCGAGTTGCTCGACACAAATGAACGCCAGCAGCTTGAAAAAATTCTCACCTATGGACCTGCGATAGAAGCTCATATCCCCCAAGGTTCACTCCTGTTTGTCACTCCTCGCCCCGGTACTATTTCTCCTTGGTCTTCAAAAGCCACTGACATCGCGCACAATTGTGGCCTTGGTAAAGTGAAGCGTTTGGAGCGAGGCGTTGCGTATTATGTCGAGTCAGATGCTCTGACAGCGCCTCAGCAACAAACCTTAAATGCGTTGCTGCACGATCGCATGGTTGAAATTATCCTCGATGATTTTGCCAAAGCCGATGTGCTGTTCAAACGCACTGAGCCTGCGCCGTTTAGGAGCGTCAATATTCTTGCCGAAGGTCGCCGCGCACTTGAAGTGGCTAACACTACATTGGGGCTTGCCTTAGCCGAAGATGAAATCGACTATTTAGTCGAAAACTTCGTCCGTTTAGGCCGTAATCCCCATGACATCGAATTGATGATGTTTGCTCAGGCAAACTCTGAGCATTGTCGTCACAAGATTTTTAATGCAGATTGGACTATTGACGGTGAAGTTCAGCCTAAGTCATTGTTCAAAATGATCAAGAACACCTTTGAAACCACGCCTGATCACGTGTTATCTGCCTACAAAGATAACGCTGCTGTGATGGAAGGTTCGGTTGCTGGCCGTTTCTTCCCCGATCCTGATGGGGTATATAGCTACCACACTGAACCTATGCACATCCTGATGAAAGTGGAAACCCACAACCATCCAACCGCCATCAGCCCCTATCCTGGCGCTGCAACTGGTTCGGGTGGTGAGATCCGTGATGAAGGTGCAACGGGTCGTGGTTCTAAACCTAAAGCGGGTTTAACGGGCTTTAGCGTATCCAATTTAAAAATCCCGGGTTTTGTTCAACCATGGGAAGGTGACTACGGTAAGCCAGAACGTATCGTCAGTGCGCTGGACATCATGACCGAAGGACCTCTGGGCGGCGCGGCATTTAACAACGAGTTTGGTCGTCCTGCGCTGGTCGGTTATTTCCGTACCTACGAGCAGGAAGTTAGCAGCCATAACGGCGTTGAAGTCCGTGGTTACCACAAACCGATTATGTTAGCCGGTGGTTTAGGTAACATTCGCGAAGAACATGTACAGAAGGGCGGAATCACCGTTGGCGCTAAGCTAATTGTGCTCGGTGGCCCTGCGATGAACATAGGTCTGGGCGGCGGCGCCGCTTCGTCTATGGCATCGGGTCAATCGAGTGAAGACTTAGATTTTGCTTCAGTGCAACGTGAAAACCCAGAAATGGAGCGTCGTTGTCAGGAAGTGATCGACCGCTGTTGGCAGCTTGGCGATAAAAACCCTATCCAATTTATCCACGATGTGGGCGCGGGCGGTTTGTCGAACGCTTTCCCAGAACTGGTGAACGACGGTGATCGCGGCGGTTTGTTTAATCTGCGTAACGTGCCTTCGGATGAGCCAGGAATGAGCCCGCTGGAAATCTGGTGTAACGAATCACAGGAACGTTATGTGATGTCAGTTGCCCCTGAAAACCTCGCGCTATTTACTGCAATCTGTGAGCGTGAGCGCACCCCGTTTGCGGTTGTGGGTGAAGCGACAGCGGAGAAACACCTGACGCTTAGTGACAGCCATTTCGACAATAATCCCATCGATTTACCACTCGAAGTCTTATTAGGCAAAGCGCCTAAGATGAGCCGTGATGTGGTATCGGCCAAAGCGGTATCGCCCGCGTTAGCGCAGGACAATATTGATGTTAAAGAAGCGGTTAAACGCGTACTGAGCTTGCCTACGGTCGCAGATAAAACCTTCCTTATCACTATTGGCGACCGCACAGTCACAGGTTTAGTGAACCGTGACCAAATGGTGGGTCCATGGCAAGTGCCAGTGGCCGATTGCGCTGTGACTGCGGCAAGCTTTGATACCTACGCCGGTGAGGCTATGTCTCTGGGCGAGCGTACACCGCTGGCGCTGCTGGACTTTGGCGCTTCTGCCCGTATGGCTGTGGCCGAGTCAATCATGAATATCGCTGGTGCCGATATCGGTTCATTTAAGCGTATTAAGCTTTCTGCCAACTGGATGTCTGCCGCGGGTCACCCAGGTGAAGATGCGGGTCTTTATGAAGCGGTTAAGGCCGTGGGTGAAGAACTGTGTCCAGAGCTCTGCCTGACCATTCCGGTCGGTAAAGACTCTATGTCGATGAAGACCGCATGGCAGCAAGATGGCGCGGATAAAACCGTGACCTCACCTATGTCTTTGGTGATTACCGCCTTTGGTGTGGTGCAAGATATTCGCAATACAGTGACGCCAGAGCTACGCACAGATAAAGGCGAAACGTCTTTACTGTTAGTGGATTTAGGTGCGGGCAAAAATCGTTTAGGCGGTTCTTGTTTAGCCCAAGTGTTTGGTGAGTTGGGTGATATTGCGCCGGATCTTGACGATGCTGCACTGCTGCGCGGTTTCTTTGAAACCATGCAAAACCTGGTGGCTAAAAAGTCGGTTATCGCTTACCACGACCGTAGCGACGGTGGTTTATTCACTACCTTAGTGGAAATGGCTTTCGCCGGTAATACTGGCTTAGATATAGATTTAGAGGATCTGCAGGGCAGTGATCTAGAACGTCTTTTCAACGAAGAATTGGGCGCCGTGCTGCAAGTGAGCCGCGACAACGCTGCGAAAATTGCCGCTCAGTTTGCTATCGCGGGCGTACCTTGCCATGTGATCGGAACTCTAGCCGACGATCAACGCATCACCATTAAAGATGGCGCGCGTGAAATCTTCAGTGATAGCCGCGTGGCGCTGCGTACTCTGTGGTCAGAAACCACGTATCGTATGCAAGCTCTGCGTGATAACCCAGCCTGCGCGCTTGAAGAGTTCAAACTTAAGCAAGACGAAACCGATTTAGGCTTAACCGTTAACTTAAGTTTTGATCCAAGCCAAGATGTTGCCGCACCTTATATCCTTAAGGGCGCAGCGCCTAAGATGGCGATTTTGCGTGAGCAGGGCGTTAACTCCCACGTAGAAATGGCTGCTGCTTTTGATCGCGCTGGGTTTGAAAGCCGCGATGTACACATGTCGGACATTTTATCTGGCCGTATCAGCCTAGAGGATTTCCAAGGCCTAGTGGCCTGTGGTGGCTTCTCCTACGGTGACGTATTAGGCGCGGGTGAAGGTTGGGCTAAGTCGATTCTGTTTAATGAGCGTGCTCGCGATGAGTTTTCACGTTTCTTTGAACGTGACTCAAGTTTCGCCCTTGGCGTGTGTAATGGTTGTCAAATGCTGTCGAACCTGAAAGAAATTATCCCAGGCAGCGAGCACTGGCCACATTTTGTACGTAACCGCTCGGAGCGTTTCGAAGCACGTTTCAGCTTAGTTGAAGTGCAACAGAGCCCGTCGTTATTCTTCCAAGGTATGGCGGGTTCACGTATGCCTATTGCCGTATCCCACGGTGAAGGTTTGGCTGAGTTTGCCAGCCCTGAAGCGTTGGCGATTGCCGAAGCGTCAGGCACGATTGCGCTACGTTTTGTCAATGGTAAAGGTGAAATCGCAACTCAGTACCCACAAAACCCGAACGGCTCACCCAATGGTTTAACGGGGATTTGTACCACCGATGGCCGCGTGACCCTGATGATGCCGCACCCAGAACGTGTGTTCAGAACCGTGGCTAACTCTTGGCATCCGGATGCTTGGGGTGAAGATAGCCCTTGGATGCGTATGTTCCGTAATGCGCGAGTGACCTTAGGTTAACCACCTAAAATACATCAAGTTTAAAGTTTAGTGGGTTAAAAAAAGGGGCGAAATTTTCGCTCCTTTTTTATATTTTAAATGCATGTTTTTTTTAAGTTTATATATTTCAATGCATTAGGTTTTATTGCAAATAATCTAATGTACTTAAGTAATTAAATTCTCACTTTAATTACTAATTACCTCTTAATGAGTATGTTGCACAATTGATAAGTTTCAATCCTGTAGATCCCAAGGTTGTTCCCTTAGCAGAAAATGTGAGATAGGAAAAGAAAAAGCCCCCAACTCAAAGAGAGGGGGGCTCATTTTGCGCTAACAAAACTTCAAGTTAAATCAGGATCTATGATGAATAAGCGCAAAGCTATTACAGCTCATGAGCTTTATAAAGTTCAACAAAAACAGGCTTATAAATGTTAATTAGACGTTCAAGTAAGTTTGTCATATCACTGCCTCCACACCAAAGTTAAACCAATGTGCGCGAAGTCGGACTGGGCTGGGATGCTTCACCATAACGTTCAAACCCTCTCCTTAGCACTGAACATATATTAAGCAGTGCACAGAATGTTATCAAACGAGAAAAAATACAATTAATCATTAGTAAAACTAATTTTAATTTTCTGATTTTTTATTTTGTTTTTATTCTTAATTTTGATTTATATGTATTTTATTTTATATATTAGTTCGATGCTGTTGATTTTGTAATAGTAAATTTATTGTTGTAAAGGTGTTTTTTGTTGTTTTACGGTATTAAGTGTCACTTATCGTGTTAACTGGTTGAAAATATACTTTTACGCCCACTAAATTTGCTTCTCTACTCTACTTTTTGCTATTTGTCAATCCACATATCAAGGGAAGTGTGTGCCCCGCCGCAAAACCCATCTAAACCGCTGAGTTTGATTGATTTGAATCAAAAGCAGGTGGTATAAAATACTCACAAATGAAAGCGAGTAAATATCCTAACTATCTGATATTTATATCGATGGGATCATTTGATTGGTTGGGTGGTGAGGTGTTGGTCTCAATGCTATGCGATAGTGTGACTTGTGTCTCAGTATGTGATGGAAATTGGTACTTTTAGCCCTTGCTACTTCGATGTAATGCAAAAGATTAATTTTAACGGTTTATACTGACGCCAGATATAAACACAAAATGAAACTCACTATCCTACAAAGGCACTTGCTATAAACAATGCGGATTTCGTTGTAGCAATTGGACGCACCACGTAAGGAGTTACCGATGATTGTTGAAGAGGTTGTTGAGCTATCGCGGTTGCAGTTTGCGCTGACAGCCATGTATCACTTCCTATTTGTTCCTTTAACTTTAGGGCTAGCATTTTTGCTGGCTATCATGGAATCACTCTATGTGATGACTGATAAACAAATTTATAAAGATATGACTAAATTCTGGGGTAAGTTATTTGGTATTAACTTTGCCTTGGGTGTTTCAACGGGTTTAGCGATGGAGTTCCAGTTTGGTACTAACTGGTCTTATTACTCCCACTATGTAGGGGACATTTTTGGTGCGCCCCTTGCCATTGAAGGTCTAATGGCATTTTTCCTTGAATCTACCTTTGTGGGTATGTTCTTCTTCGGATGGGACCGTTTCACTAAGCGCCAGCATTTAGTCGTGACTTGGTTAGTCGCCTTTGGCTCTAACTTATCAGCGCTATGGATCTTGGTTGCTAATGGTTGGATGCAAAACCCTGTGGGTTCTGTATTCAATTACGAAACCATGCGTATGGAAATGACCAGTTTTGCTGAAGTGGTCTTTAACCCCGTTGCACAGGTGAAGTTTGTTCACACTGTGGCTTCTGGTTATGTGACTGGTGCTATGTTTGTTTTAGCGATCAGTGCTTACTACATTCTTAAAAAACGTGACTTACCTTTTGCCCGTCGCTCATTTGCGATTGCGGCAAGTTTTGGTATGGCATCGATTTTGTCTGTTATCGTTTTAGGTGACGAATCAGGCTATAAAGTGGGTGAAGCACAGCGCGTTAAATTAGCTGCGATTGAAGCGGAATGGCACACTGAACCTGCACCTGCGGCTTTTACTGCTATCGGTTTCCCTAATCAAGAAACAATGGAAACTGATTTTGCGGTGAAGATCCCTTATGCAATGGGTATTGTAGCTACACGCTCATTGGATGAGGAAGTGACTGGTATTCATGATCTTATCACTGAGCATGAAGTTCGCATCCGTAACGGTATGAAAGCTTATGAGATGTTGGTGAAACTGCGTGCGGGTGAAGAAACACCAGCGCTTCGTGCAGCTTTCGAAACAGCGAAGGTTGACTTGGGTTACGGTTTATTGCTTAAGCGTTATACCGAGAACATTGTTGATGCGACAGAGGAACAAATTAAAGCAGCAGCTAAGGATTCTATCCCAAGTGTTGCCCCTATGTTCTGGAGCTTCCGTATCATGGTGGGATTAGGTTTTGTCATGCTGTTAGTGTTTGCAGCGGCATTCTGGCAAAGCACTCGTCATCAAATTGAAGAGAAAAAATGGGTGCTTAAAGCTGCGCTTTACAGCTTACCATTACCTTGGATTGCCATTGAATGCGGTTGGTTTGTAGCTGAATACGGCCGTCAGCCTTGGACTATCTCTGAAGTCTTGCCAACCTTTATGTCGGCGTCGAGTTTAACGACGGGCGACCTATGGTTCAGCATCATTTCCATCACACTGTTCTACACAGTGTTGTTGGTGATTGAGATGTTCCTGATGTTTAAGTTTGCCCGCCTTGGTCCGAGCAGTTTAAAAACTGGTCGTTATCATTTCGAGAAACTAGAAGCCTAAGCAGAGGATTTCATTATGTTTGATTATGAAATATTACGAGTAATCTGGTGGGCTCTGATCGGCGTACTGTTCATCGGATTTGCGGTAACTGACGGTTTTGATATGGGTGTGGGTGCGTTACTACCTATTATAGGTAAAGACGACACCGAGCGCCGTATTATGGTCAATACAATTGCCCCCCATTGGGATGGTAACCAAGTATGGCTAATCACCGCTGGTGGTGCGTTATTTGCCGCTTGGCCAACAGTGTATGCAGTGTCTTTCTCTGGCTTCTATGTGGCTATGATGTTAGTGCTGTTTGCCCTATACATGCGCCCTGTGGGATTTGACTATCGTTCAAAAATCGAGGATCCAAAATGGCGTAAGTCATGGGATTGGGCATTGTTTGCCGGTGGTTTTATTCCTCCGCTGATCATTGGTGTCGCCTTTGGTAACTTATTGCAAGGTGTTCCATTTAACTTTGATGAGTTCCTGCGTGCAAAATACCACGGTGGTTTGTTTGGATTACTAAATCCCTTTGGTCTACTTGCAGGTCTCGTGAGCGTGAGCATGTTTATGATGCAAGGCGCTTCGTGGTTACAAATGAAGACCGACAGTGAACTGCGTGTGAGAGCGGCTAAAGCGACTCAATTCTTCGCGCTATTAGTTGCAGTGTTGTTTGCTGCGGCAGGTGTATGGTTGACGTATGGTATTGATGGCTATGTTGTGACCTCGGCACTTGACCACAATGCGGTATCTAACCCGACGATGAAAACAGTAGCGGTTGAAGCGGGTGCATGGTTAGCAAACTATGACAAGTATCCAATCACTATGCTGTTCCCTATTTTAGGTGTGGTATTACCCCTGTTGGTGATTGTGGTAAGTCGCTTAAACCGTTCTGGCTTTGCGTTCTTATTCAGTTCATTAACTGTGGCAATGGTGATTTTGACATGTGGTGCTGCTATGTTCCCATTTGTTATGCCATCATCATTGGATCCAAATGTCAGCCTGACAATGTGGGATGCAACGGCTAGTGAAATGACCTTAGGTGTTATGACATGGGCGGCCGTGATTTTTGTGCCTATCGTGTTATGTTACACCGTCTGGACTTACTTCAAAATGTTTGGTCGTATTGGCCGTAAACATATTGAAGATAACAAAGCCTCACTCTATTAATGTTTACGAAGAATTAAGGAGCATCTGCTATGTGGTATTTTACGTGGATATTAGGGGTTTTGTTGGCCTGTTCTTTCGGAATTATCAATGCCCTATGGCTTGAAAATACTGAGAATATGGACAGATCGGCAGATGATGCCCAGTAACGTCTAATTCAATTTAAAAACCTCGCGTTTGCGGGGTTTTTTATTGGAATTTTTTTGATGGGCTGAGGTTATTTTTAACCTGTGCGGAGGGCTGCATCATCGCACTAGACCAAGCGTTGAGGCTAAGATGGCAAGGATACTACTGCGCCTGATATCAGTGCTAAAGTGAGCGTTAAGTGAGGCTTAGATTGCGCTTAAGATGAGAGGGCGGCGATAGCGGGTGTGTGTTTGCAGGCCAGAATAGCTCCCTAAATAACTGCCATAAAAAATGCCGCCCAGTGTGGACGGCATTTGATAGACAACTGATCCAATATTTGAGTTAGGCTTTAAATTGGCTTATTTGACGTTTTAATGCTGCGGCTAGGGAAGATAATTCATCGGCCGAATGAACTGTTTCAGTGGCGCGGTGTTCTCCTTCATTAGCCAATTCACTGATTTGATGTAGGTTATGAGTGATCTCTTGGGCAACACTGCTTTGCTGCTCTGTCGCCGAGGCAATATTGCGTGAACTAATGGCAAGCTCGCCAATACGGCGGGTAATTTCTTTAAGCTGCTCGCCCGTTATTTCACCCTGTGTCGCCGAAGTTGTACCAAGTTGATGACTCTGTGCCATTTGTTCGGTTGCATTTTTCACTTGGGTTTGCAGTTTTTCGATGGTTTGGCCTATCTCTAAAATTGAAGATTGCGTGCGCTGGGCTAATGTACGTACTTCATCGGCAACGACGGCAAAGCCTCGACCCTGTTCACCCGCTCGAGCGGCCTCAATTGCAGCGTTAAGTGCAAGAAGATTGGTCTGTTCGGCAATACTGTTGATCACCTCTGTCACCTTACTAATAGCCTCACTCTCTTGGCTGACCTTTTCGATGGATTGATGGCTATTACTGAGTTGCTGACTAAGTTTGAGTAAGTCTTGTACAACCTTACTCTGCTGATTGTAGCCTTCTTTAGCGGCTGAGTCGGCTTGCAGGCTCTGCTCTGCACCATCTTGGGCATGGTTGGCTACATCACGGATTGAGGTTGACATTTCTTCAATTGCCGTAGCGATTTGATCCGTTTGAAGCATTAATGCTTGGGCTTCTTCACCATTTTGCTTAGCGATGCTTTGTGCTTTTGATGCTTGTTGCTCTAGACTTTCGACGGAATCTTGCAAGGCAATAATGAGCTGCTTTAACTCAGAGGACATGACAGATACGCTAGTGGTGATCTTATCCACTTCGTTTTGGCTCAGAGGCCCAGACGGCGCTAAGTTTTGACTGAAATCGCCGCGGCCTAGGGTTTCCATATGATCTTGTAAGGCATGTAATGGTTTAAGTGTTCGAATGAGCACCACTGACAGCAGAGCTGTAATGAGTGCAATCCCTGTGATGGCGACAATTGCATTGATAATTAATAAATCAATGCTCTCCTCATTAAGTTCGTTTGCTTTTACTTGGCCCAGAAGTACCCAATTCCAGCCCGTAACGGTTTGACTATAGGCAAACATGCGTTCGTTATTAGTATTAGAGTAATCCCACTCTGACTTATCTTGTAGTGCTTGCTCTAGGGATAGACCGTCTAAAACTGTTTCGGTTACCTTGTCACCCGCATTAAATTTGGGGTGTGAAACCACGATCGCGTCGGTTTTTCGCATTAATAGGAAATGGCCACTTTCCTCTAAGGTTAAGTTTTTGACCGCTTTCTGTAGTTGTATTAGAGAGCTGGTGATATCAAAGCCTATATACAAGATACCAATGACTTGTCCTTGAGGATCTTTTATTGGTCGATAGACAGTCATATAGTCTTTGCCAAAGAGCTTGGCATAGCCTTCATATTCTTTACCGCTGATAAGAGGTTGGTAACCTGGGTGAGTTTTGTCTAGATAAGTCCCGACAGCACGGGTGCCATCGGCTTTTTTAAGGGATGTTGCAATACGAATAAACTCATCACCATCACGAACAAAGACTGTTGCTGTTCCGCCAGTAATTTTCGCAAATCGGTCAACTTTACTCATCGAAGAGTTTATTTGTTCTTTTTCGTGTAGTAGAGCAGGGGTACTGATCCCTAAAATATTGACGCGTTTATCTGGCTTACTAAATTGTCCGGGGTACATTTCTTTAAAGACATCTGCATTGCGCCTAGCAAGCTGCAGAATGCTATCATATTGCAGTTCTAACATATCTGAGACTGCGTGCATTTCGGCCTTCATTGCACTAATGCCTTTATCTTCGAGTACATTTGATGCCGCTTTATAGGCCAATGTGCTAAGTATGCTGAAGATAATAAGTGTGAGGAAAAAAGCGAGGGCGCCAATTTGTTTTGCGATAGGCCAGTTTTTATAGTTCATTCTGCGATCCTATTGGTAAAGGTGGCGCTAATGTAACTCAATTTTGACCAATTAGTCTTGATTTGAGTCTAATATTTCTCTTTGTTATAGAGAGTTTAGCAAGTTATTCTCAATCTAAACCATACAGTTAACCATATATTTTATAATATAAAATATTAATCAATATCGGCTTAATTACGCTAGCCATAAATGGGTAGACGAAGTCCCATAAAGTGAAATGAGATTAACTCTGCTATGTGTTGACCCAGGTATCATCTTTTACTTTTCGAGTATTCATTAAAAGTAAATACATTGTGGGTACCCATACTAGTGATAGTAACGTTGTCAGTAGCGTGCCGCCTGCAATTGCAATCGCGAATGGAGGCCAAAACCCGCCACCTGCAATGATTAAGGGGATAAATCCGCCAACCGTTGTAATCGTTGTTGAACCTATATGACGACCACAACTGCTAACAGTACTGATAATGATGTCTCTATCACCACGCCTTGCCGCAGGCATATCTTCGAGCTCAGCCAAGATCACAATGGCAGCGTTGATAGCGAGTCCCATTAACCCCAATAAACCAATGATTACGGGAAAACCAAAGGGATAGCCAAAAATAAATACGACTAATAAGCCTAATCCAGCAGATTGTATTGCGCTTAACAGAATAATGGCGGTGAGCCTAAAGGAATTAAATGACAGCACGAGAGTCGCTAACAGCAAGGTAACCACTAACATAACACTCGATAATAAATTACCTACTGCCTCATTGCGTTTTGCACTTTCACCTCCAATTTCAATACGATAGCCAGGAGGTAAGGTTAATTGTGCCACTTTATCTTTGACATCATTGAGTACTTGAGCCGGTAAAACCCCGCTGACGATATAAGCCTCAATAGTATTGACCCTTTGGCCATTACGCCTTGGAATGGCTCCGCGGCTCACTTGTATCTCACTATGGGAAAGGGCTGAGAGCGATACAGCTTCTCCGGAGGGTGAAACTAATTGAATTTCCGATAGGCGGTTTTCCTGCTCACGACTCTCATCGCCCAAGCGAACTCTTACAGCTAAGGATTCTGTTTGCTCGAGTACGCTTCCACCAATCACTCCTGTGGTCGACATTTGGATTTGTTTGGCAATGTCCGTTAGGCTCAAGCCACTCATTAAGCTGGCATCTTCATTCACTTGTAGCCACACCTTTGGTGCGCCAGCACTTAACGTTGCACGGGTATGAAGTACATCGGGTGTCGCCGCGAGAATAAGGCGAATTTCATCTCCAATGGATCGCAAAGTATCAAGATTAGAGCCGAAGATCATCAGCTCCACTGGTGCATTAAAGGGAGGGCCTTGCTCTAATTTACGGACTAAGACCTGCACCTCTGGAAAAGTCGAGTCCAATTGTTGCTGTAGCTGTGGGATCAATACATTAGCACGCTTAAAATCGATGACTTTCACCATCGCCTGAGCGTAATTAGTCGCACCTTGCTGGCGCTGGGTTAAGTTATAGTAGAAGGAGGGACTATTACCCCCAACAACCCAATCCACTTGGGTGATACCATCGACGTTGCGCAATTTTTTATCCATTAATTGCACTTGATTGAGCGTATTTTCAAGACTGGCATGGGGGGCAAGATAAATCTCAATCTGGAACATATCTCTGTCCGATGGTGGGAAAAATTGCTCCGTCATTTTGCCTGAAGCATAGAAACCCAGTGCTGGGATTACGCCTATTGCAATGGCACTTATCATGGGTCTATTAAGTGCAAATCTTAGGCTAGCTTGGAAATAATGGCTTACAAACGGCACACTGATCCCATGTTGGTACCATGCATCACGCTTGCCATCGATACTGAAACGTCCTGCCAGTCCAGCAATTAAGGTATGGGAAATTAAGTAAGAACCCAGCAATGCAAATATCACTGACATGGCAATGCCGCTCACAAACTCTCCCGCGGCACCGGGCATTAAAACGATAGGGGCAAAGGCAAGAATGGTGGTAATAGTCGAGCCTGCTAACGGGAGCCAAAGGTGGTGTAAGGTTTTACTGACGGCCGCTAATCGGCTCATTCCCTGTTGGCGACGCTGTGCTATGGCATCGACAATCACAATAGCGTTATCCACCATGATCCCAAGGGCAACGACTAAGCCAGTCACCGACATTTGGTGTATAGGTAGGTTTATGTATTTCATGCAAGCTAACGTAAACAACGCCGTCAAGGGTAAGGATATGGCCACAATAATGGCATTTCTTACGCCAAGGGTGAGTAGCAGTACTAATAAGATGATGATAAACCCTTGAAGTAGGTTTATGACTAAGTCACCAAGGCGTACGCTGGTGTAACTATTTTGCTCGAATAACCATTGTATTTTGATATTAGCGGGTACATCGCGATTGAGTTCGTCGACGACCTTATTTACTTGAGCCTGCCAAAGATCGACTCGGGTATTATTGAGCATCCGCACTGCAACAAATACCCCTTGCTCACCATCGACTAACGCTATGCTATCTGCAGGGGTTTGAGCTTGGCGAGTCACTGTAGCAATATCCCCAAGGCGAATAATTTGCCCGTGAGTATCTACTTTTAGTGGTACTTGGCGAATACGGGTTTGTGAGTCAAGTTCACCCGATACTTCCACTAAGGCGCGAAATGTTTTGTTATTAATTTCTCCAGCGGAGATTTTACTGTCGGCACTAGTCAATATCTGGGCAATAGCAGAGGGCGTGAGCTGCAATTGGCTCATTTTGCTACCGTTGAGCTGAACTAAAATTTCTTCGGTAGGTGCGCCGTAGAGTTTGACAAAATCTGTGCCCGATAAAAGCCTTAATCGACTCTGCAGTTCTTTGGCGTAGCGGTTCAGAATATCCGCTCGAATAGGGGTATCAGCATTCCACACTAAACTTAAAATAGCGGTATAAGCATAACCTATCTGATCATCTAAGGTGGGGGTTTGAATGCCATCGGGTAGATTGGCTTTCGCGTCTGCTAATAAATCACGCGCCCGTGACCATACGGGCGCCGTTTCCATCACTGTATCTTTCAGCTCTAATTGAATGACTGACACCCCAGGCCTTGAAGTCGATTGAATGAGCTTAATTTCCTCTAATCGTCTTAGCTGATTTTCTATCACTTCAGTGACTAAGGCCTCAACTCTTTCAGCTGAAGCGCCGGGATAGGAGGTGATCACGGAAGCAAAACGGTTGGTAATATGGGGATCTTCGGTACGGGGTAGACTCGATATCGCGCCTAAACCCGCAACTATGAGTAGGGCAATGACGAGACTGACTAAGCGACCGTTTTCGACAAAGGCTTTGATCATCATTGCCTCGTTGCTGAAATGGTTACAGGGGATACGGTTTGACCAACAACTAATTTTTGTAGTCCTTGGCTAACATAGTGTTCATTTGCTTGTATCGCCCCTTGGATATAGGCCATATCTTGGGTCGTGTAGAGAATTTCCACATCGCGGCGTTCAATCTTTGCTTCGGCCTTGTTTGATGTGACTATGTAGATATTCCAAAGACCGCGAATACCATCGGTTAGCGCTGAAATCGGCACCCAATAACCCGCTTGAGTCACGTTTTGCTGTTGATGCAAATACGCTATCTCACCATTAATAACTCTCGCTTCTTTTGGCAGGCTAATACGTAACTGTAAGGTGCGGCTGATCGGATTGACCTCTGCGCTAATACCTGCAATTTGAGCGGTAAAATGTTGATCGTGTACGCTAATATTAACCTGTTTTCCGTGACTAAATTGACCCGCAATATCGACTGGAATACCAATGTACGCCTCTGGGTTAATATGGCCCACTAAGGTAAATACTGGGCTTCCGGTGGATACTACCTCCCCTAGACTATGGAGACGTTGGCTTATCGAACCATCAAATGGGGCTAGTAACAGTGATTTATCAAGTTTTAGTCGATTAGCGTGTTGAGAGGCAATCAGCCGCAGTTTTGCCGCTTCTAAACTAATTAGTTGACTGCGATTTTCATCGAGTAATTGTTCTGACACATAACCCGACTTTTTAAGCTCAAGATTACGTTTTAAGGTGCTGCTTGCGAGATCGACATCGGCTTGAGTTTGCGCGAGGCTTGCTTGTATCTCTTGGCGTTCGGCCTCAAGCAGTCGCGTGTCAAGTCTGGCGAGCACTTGTCCCTGTACAACTTTTGCTCCGCTATCGACATAAAGTTCGCTCAATTTCCCCGAAAGTTCAAACCCCACACCCGTGGTATTACCCGCACGTATCGTACCTGTGAACACTTGATCCTGTTGGTAACTGGATGTGAATACAAGCGGCGCTGTCACCACATGTTGTAATGAGGCGGAGTTTGCATGCTCAGTCACTTCTCTTTGGCAGGCACTTAATGCCACTAAGGCAAATGTGCTGATGGCAATAGCGCGCCAAAAACGTCGGGCAGCTCGATCCATTTCAGTCCTTCCGTTGTAGTGTTAACGTTAACATTGTGTAACTAGACTTGCTAGTCTAGTTGTGCGGAACTGGACTGTCTAGTCTATTTTGTGCTTAACTAATACATATTTATCGTGTCAATAAATGAGAGTGTTGATATGACTCAGTGTTCAGATATGCAATTACCTTTGAGCCGAAGTGAGCAAAAAAGGCAGCAAGTCCTTGTCGCAGCAATTGATTTATTTTGTCGCCAAGGTTTTCCCCATACCAGCATGGACGAAGTTGCTAAACTTGCAGGAGTCTCAAAACAAACCGTGTATTCCCATTACGGCAGTAAAGATGAATTATTTGTTGCAGCAATAGAATCTAAATGTGTAGGCCATAATCTGCATGATGATCTACTCAATGATCCGGCTCAACCAGAAGCTGCCCTGACTCAATTTGCACTGCAGTTTGGCGAGATGATAGTGAGCCCAGAGGCGATAACCGTGTTTAAAGCTTGTGTGGCTCAATCAGAGAGTCACCCTGAGGTATCGCGACTGTTTTTTGAAGCTGGGCCACAGCATATTGTGGGCATATTGGCGGATTATTTACTGGCGGTCGAAGCGCTGGGGAGATATCAGTTTGGCAATGCCCATCAAAGTGCAGTGCGTCTGTGTTTGATGCTGTTTGGCGAGCTAAAACTTAGGCTAGAATTGGGGCTTGAGATTGAAGGATTACTGCTAGAGCGAGAGGGGTATATTCGTGGGTGTGCCGATATGTTTTTAAGGGCATATCGTGTCTAGTGAACCCCCTAAATAGAAATTGTATCCGTTTGTTATTTTATGCTAAAAGTCTGAATTTTTTATTGGATAAAGCGTATTATTCGCAAAATCAATCTACGATTTATCTCACAAGGAGTGACTGTGGCTAATCAAAGTATTCCACAAATAAGTGCAAGTATCGTGATGTTTAAGAGAAGTTTATTACTCCTTCCGCTGTTAACTAGTGTTGCTATTGGGGCTGAGAAGCCTGAGCAAGACCGTAAATCTTTTCGGTTAAGTATTGCGCAGGTAAGCACCCAAAGTGCAGAGGTGGCTAACGGTAATACCGAATTACAACGGGACAGTTTATTACTTAATGCAGGGGTAAATATTCCCTTAAACAGGCAGTGGTCATTAGGGGTTAATCTAGGATACGACAGGCTAGATTACGATTGGCGTCATATCAGTTTGACAGGGGCGAACAATGTTTCACCACTGTTTGGGGGTGATGGACAAATCTGGGATCATATCAATCGTTACCGTGCTGGAGTGTCCCTAAATTACCGTTTAGATAAGCATTGGGCATTCTTTTTAGCGCCACAACTCCAATATGCCTATGCAGATACCGCATCCTTTAGCCATGCTCAGAGCTATGGTGTAGTGGCTTCTGCAATGTATGCGTTTGAGTCTGGTAATATGATTGGTTTTGGGGTGGCGTATCTCAATGATATTGATGAAGTCCGCACCGTTCCGTACCTCGCAATGCGATGGCAGATAAATGAACATTGGGCACTTGCCAATCCCTTTAAAGCAGGTTTTAGTGGTCCCGCAGGATTAGAGCTAAGTTATCAATTTAATTCCGATTGGAATATCGGATTTGGTAGCTCAAAGCGTACCGAAAGATTCTTAATCGAAGACGATGACATCGCTGTTGAAATTAACGAATGGGCGAGTTATATCCGTGGTGGTTGGCAAGCTACGCCCACAATATCCGTTAATCTTTATGCCGGTTACTATTTTAACGCAGAGTTAGAAGTGACGCATCAAGCGACGGTTGATATGGATAACCAAGGCGCAGCCGCCTTGGATATCGAATTTAAATTCTAATTCAAATTTTTAACCTAGCTATTTACCCAGCATTGCCTCTTTAAGGCTTTTCTGGGCGGGCTTATCACCAAGCCAAATTTTTAGTAATGCCTGACGGAACATTTCACCTTTGATGGTGGCTTGTTCCTGATCATTCTTATACGCGGTCACGCCGTGTTCTTTGCTGGTCAGCAGCGTGAATTGATCACCTTCTTTTATTTCCTCGTTAAACAATGCCATAAAAGTATCGATCTGTGGCTGAATATCTGTGGTGTTATCCGCGGTAGCCTGTTCAAAACCTTCTGTAATAGCGTTACGCATTTTTTCTGAGGTGATCATACCTGAAGTAATGTTTAGACGAATTGCAGCAATCGGCGCATCAATTACCGCGCTAGTTGTGGATAAAGGTGTTGGTACATAAAGGCTACCTACATATAAATCCATAAAAAACTTACTACGAACACCAGCGCCATTGAGTACTAGGGAGTCATTTTCTAGCGTGACAGTGTCGGCAACTTGTACACCAGAGATATCTTTCGCCATTGAGATATTAGGTAAAAGTAGCATTGTTAGTAAGGTAAGGGTAGAGAGTAACTTCATAATACACCTATTATCATATTGTTTTAATTATGGTTATCTTAACCGCGAACGCCGAGCTTATATTGACCATTTTGCTCGAACATGATCGCTTGTTTTTGTTTTGGTGAGATAAGGATCGGGCCATCATCGAAAAATAAAAAACACTTCCAATTTCGCACAAACACATCCCATCGAGTCTCGATGATCTGATACTTTTCATAGCAAAAAAACACCTGGGTCTCATCTGGCCATTGGATAAATTCGGCTAACATCTCAGGTAGACGATTATCTTCGCTGTCCCAACCACCTTGCCAGTGATCGGTTTTCGTCCAAGCATTAGCTTTTGCTGCCCAATCACCCTTAGTGAATTGCCCCCTGTGTCAGGATTGTTGTCACCCCTAAATAATCATTATGTTTAAAGACAGGGTGCGGCAAAAGAGAACGATATGGCTCGGTATTCACCAGAACGTAAAGAGGCGATC
>NZ_JAKILG010000015.1 GCF_023283765.1 Shewanella profunda
CTTCCACTAATTTATGCATAGGCCCTCCGGTGTGATGGGGTTTCTCTTGGTCGAAAGATCCGATCACTTGGAGGGCTATTAGTTCAAATTTTCTTATCCCGAGTTCAGGTTAATTACATACTGTATAAATGCAGCCGTAAAGAATAAAAGCCCCAATAGTTTTGCTGTCGGGGCTTTTTTGTATCGCTATTTTGATAATGCAACCAACGTAAACTACCGTTGAATCAGTTTTCTAAAGGTTTGATTCATATCAGCCCCAGAACAGCCGCGAATAGGGTAATAGGGCGGGGTTTTAGGGGATAGCGTGAATCAGTCTGGTATAGAGTGATTCACGAGCCCGGTAATTAACAAACGCATGATGTGTTAGTTTTTTTCATTGAGATAATCGATTGCGAATTCAATATAAGACAACAAATCTTCTACGTATCTGGGGAAAGAATACTCGGCATCATCAGGTTCTAAGTTTATTTTAGGTAACAACGAAATATCAATTTCATCGTTAAAATGCGGGTATAGTTTATGTGTAAGGTAATTACGACGAACAATTATAAACGATAAGATCTCACTAAGTTCATCAGTCACCAATTCAGATGCTTTACAAGTACTAACAAGCTGACCTAGCGTTGCTCGTTCGAGAGCATATTTGACCTGAATATTAGCGGTGAGAACAACAAATTTTAGAGCTGACTCCAATTTACCAGACATCAAAAACAGACGCCCCAAGCTTTCACAAAATCTCTCGCTCTTAAGCAACTCTTCATAAAAATCTAGAGACATGATGCGATTACTCCTGAACACATAACAACCAAACAGTAGACTACCACCGAACACTTCAACCGTTAGTTTTCACTTAAAAATCATTAACTTACAACAAAAAAACAGTTATACTTGAACAAGTTTTTGCCATTCTATATTTAGAGTATCAAAAGCCGCCTTGCTCCCTGTAAAATCAACAATTCCTTGTTCTAGCCGGTAAGCACTTGAGCCAGAACGATGTTTAACAGGTGCCGTTGTAACCTCAAATCTTACTTGGCTTTCATCCATTTTTATAAAGCTTTCTTCAGTTAGTGAATCTAGCAACTGATTTTTGAATAAACATTTTGTACTACCCCTATATTTTTGTGAGCCATAAAAACTAAGATATAAGTCCCTCTCTGAAAAAATGGATTTATTTATATATCCATAAAAACCTTTACCCCCAAAACACCAAACAAGCCCAACTGGAATTGGAGGTAACTCACCAATTGCAGGCTTTATCAACATTAGGCCTACAGAATCACCATTTTGAATTTTCCATAAATACCAACCTTGGTATTTATGGATCAAATTAACAAAAAATCCAAGGCTATATTCTTCATAATAGCCCACATCAAAATCACGCTCTGATGAGCCCAAAAATTTAGATAACCACCCCATATAACACCTTCATATAATTACATTCTAACTATAAAAACTGTTGAAGATTACGAAAGCAACGCAAAAAATATAGCCATCCATTTTAGATCAACAACATAATGCACTTTCAGTTTGCCTACAACCAGCTCTGGCTAAAATGGCTTGAATAACAACTACGTTATTGAAGTTGGTTGTATCTCGTTACAGTTGATGAATAATTGACAGATATAATCATATAGTTAGAATGCCAAGTTGTTGAAACAAAGTACGTTGGCGTCGAATAAAACCTGATCTGGTTCCACACCACTAACACTCTTAGTTGATAAGGTGAGTCGCTCATACCGAAGCAATGCAGTTTTTCACATATAAACAATGGAGTGGTTATGCGTTGGTTGACTTGGTTGGTCGTGTGCTGTTCTCTCACGGGATGTGCGACGATAACATCGAGGATGGGAGAAGATTCAACTTGGGGTCACTCTTTCTCCAGTGTACAAACGGCTGTTGATAATGGCGAAGAGTGTATGATTATCTCCACGTTGGCGGCCCCACCCTTGTTGCTCTTTACCATCCCTCTGACACTGGTGGATATGGGCAGTGCGCTGCTCGTCGACGCTGTTATGCTACCTGCAGATTTAGCGATCACACCCAGCAATCCGAAGCTCCACACCCCACGACCTATGGTCTGCCGCTATGACTACAAGATTTAAGCATGATCGCACCCAAAAATAACCTCAAGTTGCCTGTGTGACGGTGAGTTAACGCCGCCATACGGGAACGACCATGTAGCAGTTGGCATCCCTGAGTGTTGTGACTTGTTAGTTGTAATGACGTAGTACAGCACAACCTATCAAGCCATTTTAAATCATTTAAGTTAGCGATTGGCCTTAATCACACTCAATAACAATTGAATATCGGCTTTATTATTATAGATATGTGGTGATATACGGATCCCAAAGTCACGGGCATCGACGCGGATATTCGCCTTGGCAAGTGCAGCCATTATTTGCTCTTGTTGCTCGCCAAACTGCAAAACTAAAGTGCCACTGCGTTTTTCAGCCTCCCTTGGTGACACAAACTCTTGATCTAATTCCTCAGCAACCGCATCAATCAACAGTTGGTTACATTTACGCAGCTGTTCAGTTCCTATATCGGCAAAGTAATGAATGCTATGAGCAGCAATGGCATAGGGTGCAATGGAAGGCGTGCCACCCCAAAATCGTAGTGCCGAGCTATGATAACGAAAATCGTGGATATTAAACTCAAAGGGATTTTCATGGCTAAACCAGCCCACGTCCTTAGGTTGGCAACTATCAATAATGCTAGGATTAACCCAAAGATAGGCCGCTCCAGGGCCGGAGCAGAGCCATTTCACACTCGAACCTATCAAAAAGTCAGGCTGTAACTGTGCTAAATTAAGCGGAATAATCCCCGCTGATTGCGCGACATCCACCACACTTAAGCAACCATATTGGCGTGCCATAGCCAATATATTTGCGATCGGAGCCTGCTGCCCAGTATTTGAGTAAGCATGGCTGACAAAAACTAAATCTATATCCGAGCCCATATGGCTATCCCATACATTCGCATCGGTAATATCTAAGCTTTTAGGAATAAAACGCACTTCACAACTGGCGGGTAATGCCTTTTTAATGGCAAAACCCATGCTAGGGAAATCAATTTCACTCATCAACACCACGGCATGTTCGCGGTTTAAGCGCGCCAAAGACATGAGGATTTTTGCCAGCGCACTAGAAAGATTTACCTGCGGACAAAAATCCTTTTGCTGACCGTTAAATAGCTTAGATAAAGCAAAAGTAAAATCATCAATCACGCTCAACCATTGACCCCAAGGCTCGCGCCCAGAGTCCTGCCATGGTGCGAAAAATGCTTCTTTAAAGACCTGTTCGGTCGATTTTAGTGGCCGCCCAACGGAATGGTTCAACAAATAACCGGGGGTGGTGAGACAAAAATCCTTTTTAAAATCGCTAAACATGGGATTACCTCAAACTCTCTTTTAAACATTTAAGATCATCATAGCGGGTACGAATATCGCTACGTTTGGTGGCAGCGCGTCTATCCCGGAGTTTTTCGAGGGAACCGATCAGCACATGCAACGGTGGGCCACTCGCAGTCACCTTAGCCAGATGCTGTTGCTCCATGGTCGTTGAAGGCTCGGTAATATACTTAGTGACTAATTCATTATGGTGCTGAATTGCTGTCTCGCCATGTAATTCACACACTTCAATAAAGAGTTTTAGATTGTTTTGATACCATTCTTGGTTCGAATAGCCCTTTGCTTGCAAAAAATCATCCATCAAATTAGACCTACGCATGCATTCCCGCAGTAACAGTTGATCCTCTGGCATCATATATAAAAACTTGTCCACCAGCATTTGCGAATAGGAGGCTTCGTTAGCAAAACAAAGCCCTAACGTCAGATCAATAACGTTAATCCCCGCAAAGTCACCCGCGTTTGCGCCGCGATATATCACTGAACCTACACGATAAGGCTTGTAGTAGGGACGCACACAGTAAAAGAAGCGATCCGTATCTAAACGATTAAATAACTGTGTATTCGACTCAATCACATCCTGCAATGCCTGTTGAGCGACTCGCAGTAAATCGTGGCTTATTGGATGGGAAATCCCTAAAGGTTGGATTTTCAATAACGCATCAGCAGCGCGTTTATAGGCCAAGATGCCCTTGGTGTTGTAATCCACAAACAACTTTTCATCGGGTAAATCGGTAAAGCGCTTGTAGACACCGTTATGGGCACGATTGTGAGTCGTTAAATGTGCGGTAGCAAAGCGTGGCGTAACGCCAATGGAGGCACCAATATGCATAGCAAGTGCCGATGCTTCGGCAAGCGGTGAAATGGTTTCACGGGAGGGTTCGGTAATCTCGTGGCGTCTACAGGCAGCCATATAAAGGCCCACATTACCGAGTAAATCGAAGGCACTATCGAAGCCTTCATCGGTATTACCCTCATCGAGCAGTGTTTTAATCAATACGCGCCCTTCACTCTCTAGCGCCTGCTTGGCTTCGGCGCCTATATTGAGCACATTAGCGCGATCCGCTTGCTGGTAATAACACTTTTCGAGCTGCGAGTTGAGCTCGACAAAGCGGGTACGGATCCAGTCATCGAAGGCTTCAGTATTATAAGTTGCAGGTTTCACTTGGACATCCTTGAATATTATTATCGTTATTTTAGATGGAGTTAGTCCAGTCTAACGAGCTTAAAAGCAGCGACAAACTTAACTTAGCCAGTCTAAGTTAACAAGAATGCAACTAATTACTGAGTGTTGCTAGAGCTAGGCCAAAATTGTCAAAAATCTAATGCCACTTTTTATTTACACCTTGTACCAACGCAGATCTTAAAGGAGATTGCCTCGCAAAATAGAGCAAGGATGAGGAGTCGGCAGATTCTAACGAATATTAGGCCTGATACATGGCTAAAAACATCTTGATATTTGCGTCGATAATCGCTTGCTGGTGATTGTCGTAATTTTTCATATGGAATAGTTTTGGCCAGAAGGCAAACGCCTTAAACATGCCCCAAAACTGGGTCGATGCCATGGCGATATCGTCAATTTTTAAGGCGTTATGCTCCACAGCCCCAACAAGCCAAGCCTCTAACCCGCCTTCTTGTTTAGCAAGCTTTTCCATGGCTTCGGTCGCTTGACTAGGTGAACGAATAAATTCCGCCATCACTACCCGCGCCACATCGAGAAACTCTGGCTGCTGGTACAAAGCCCAGCAACGGCGAGCAATTTGCTGCAACTGTTCTTCAAGACTCTGCGCAGGATTAAAGACTAATGTCGCAGCTTCTTTGGTACGTGCCCACAATTCGTTAGTCGTCGTATCAAACAACACTTCCTTACTAGGGAAATGGTTATACACAGTACGTTTAGAGACATTTGCCCGTTGCGCAATCCTATCCATACTGGCGCCAACAAAACCATTAATCATAAATTCTTCCCGCGAAGCTTTGAGGATTGCCGCATGCTTCTGTTGAGAATGGGTCAATTTAATGGGTTGGTCCGCCATATATTTCCTGCACAATAAAATTATTTGCCGACATTTTACACTATCCAGTTTACTTTTACATCGCCACGAGTAAACTACACTGTGTAGTTTACTTTTAATAGTAATGACTGATGCCACTCAAGTTAACATTAACCCTACTGCTACTCGGGAGCTTTATCATGGCCATGCATATAGATACAGAAAACACTCAAACCTCGGCCCATGTCAAAGGTGACCGATTCAGTAATAACGCGCCCAACACCCGCAGCGGTGATGGCAATTTGCTGGCTATTTTATGGCGCTATATAACAGAACGCATTCCTGATAAAACTCCGAGTAGAGCTCTACCCGTCCACAAAATGCAGCTCAACACCGCAGTAGACATGGCTCCTATGCTTTATAAAATAAGCCACTCGACATTGCTGTTACAGCTCAATGGGCAATATTGGTTAACCGATCCGGTGTTTTCTAAACGTGCATCACCAAGCCAACTCTTTGGACCTAAACGCTTTCACCAGTTGCCAATTGAACTCAAGAGCATCCCAGCCCTTGCTGGCATTATTTTGTCCCACGATCATTATGATCACTTAGAGAAACACAGCATCTTAGTCTTGGCCGAACGTACTCAAAAATTTATCGTACCACTGGGGGTTGATAAGCATTTGTTAGAATGGGGAATTCCAGCGAACAAGATAGTTGCCCTTAATTGGTGGCAAGAAACTCAACATGCAGGAGTACATCTTACCGCCACACCCGCCCAGCACTTTTCAGGGCGCGGACTCACGGATAAGAACCAAACCCTGTGGGCATCTTGGGTTATTCAAATACCGACACTAAAATTGTTTTTTAGTGGCGACTCAGGCTATTTCGATGGTTTTAAAAAAATTGGCGATAAATTCGGCCCCTTCGATTTAACCTTAATCGAGACAGGTGCCTACGATGAGATGTGGGCGGATATTCATATGCAGCCAGAGCAATCACTGCGGGCACATTTAGATCTCCGCGGACAACATCTGATCCCAATCCATAACAGCAGTTTTGACCTCGCGCTCCATAGTTGGTACGAACCATTGGAGCGCATTGCCACGGCAGCCAAAGCCTATGATGTTCCCCTACTGACGCCAATATTTGGACAAGGAATCAACCTGAGTGAATTGGCCAACAGTTGCGCATTGAATCACAGTTGGTGGAAAGCCTATTTACCTGAAAATAGACCTCAATTTGAGATCATTCCCGCACGGATAAGTTCGGATAAGTACTAACATTCATCGCTCTCAGGGGCTTTTTAAAAGCCCCATAGCAACTTAAGTATTAATCTCATCCATTTATGATGCTCTGCTAGTATTTGCTCCATGGATTTTAATCCCGATGGTCATGTCGCTATCATTGCTGAAGTCCATGAAAGCATGTTGAAATTTCCCAGCAAAGTCCTGTGCCTTTCGGTCCAGCAAGAGAACATTTTCGATTAATTCAACGCGATGGATTCTGGTATATTGATGCACCTCGGCTACAAGGCTGATTAAGATGACAAGCGCTAAACACAGATATAGATGTAAAGATTAAGCCTTGGGAACGCCAGCCCCATATCAAAGGTCCCTTTGAGGAATAACACAAATGTCAGTGCTCTCTTGGTTTAAAAAATGCGTTAACCTTATTAAATCATCCAAGCAAGACGCTGCATTGCCAAGGGTTTTTAGTCAAATGCAAATGCCTGATATCACAATACCTAAGCAGCAGGCTTATCCACTGGTGACGCCTATGGTACAGGGCGATATTTATGCCTATCAAATACATTGCTTACTCACCCTTAAAGGTAAACAAGCCATCGATGCCCTAATTACCAATGCAGGCTTTGAAGCATTACCAGAGCACACGACTCATTTTGATGGTCTAATAAAGCATTCAAACCAATCAACCAGCTTGTTTTTAAATCAATATGCTGACTTTGCAGGCGTTTGCATGAATTTAATCACTAACGATCAAGCCCTACTTGAGCAATTGATTAGCTTCAAGTCGGCGTTACCGCATCCCTGGGAGAGCTTTCCCGATATAGCCCCTGATACACTCGGCAGCTTGCAAGGAAATATCGACTTTTGGTGTCACTATTTTTGGCATCCCTATTGGCTGTCACTCTCACAAAGTGAACGCTTACAATATCCCGAAAGTTGGCGAGAATTCAGCGAGTTCCATTAAAGTTTGAGGCATTTACAGAGGCTTAATTCAGGATAAAAAATGAAATTGAAATATGTTGGATTAGCGCTAGTGTTGCTGTTAATCGGTGGTTATCTGATCCCTGAGGCACCAATGATCCCCGTTAAGGGCGCCAGCAGCAAGGATTGGAATAGTCAGACCTTCTGGTATGAGCCTTGGGGAGCCTCCGGCGTACATAAGGGCATAGATATTTTTGCGACCAAAAACACCGCCGTTATAGCTCCAACAGCCATGTTAATCCTCTATCGAGGTGATATTTTCCAAGGTGGAAACGTGGTGATAGGTCTTGGTCCTAAATGGCAAATTCACTACTTTGCCCATTTAGCAACAATCGACCCAAATACTGGATTGATTGCTAATCAAGGTGAAACCATTGGAACAGTGGGTGATACAGGCAATGCACAGGGTAAGCCACCACACTTACACTATTCAATATTAAGTTTATTACCTAAACCTTGGTTGATAGATACATCGACTCAAGGGTATAAAAAGGCGTTTTATCAAAATCCTATCAGCTATTTAGAGGCACTATAGTCTTTTTGCAACAGTTCAAGCTGGCTTTAAGCAATAGAATCACAAGGCAGTGATTCGGGCAACACTCCTAGCGGTAACGCTTCTCTGTCTGCCTTGGCAATATATTTTGGTTTATTGCTGGTCTGCAGCTTAGCATTGGCTTTTTTAGCTTTATTCTTCAAGGTTTGGTTTATCTTCTTTTTGCGATTCATATCGGCACCAATGCAGCATAAAGGGGCGTGATTATAGCCAGTGGCTACCGCTTGGGACAATGAAAAGAATCCAAATAATACTACAGTGCTAAGTCTTTTTATCCCTGTCTAAATAACCGTTCCGAATCGCCAATCACATCTTACGGATATTGCGGTATAACAAAACGATTTCATTTGCGACACGACTAGACAATTCATTATTCCTCCCCTAAAATCCGCAGTTAACAGTAATCATTATTATTTGCAATATTGTTTAACGGAATATGATCAATGCCAAGGAATCCGGTATAACAAACTCATTCGCCCTAGCAGGAAGTTATATGACGTTCAAAAGCTCGCTTGTCGCCTTAGCAGTATTTACCGCACTAACTCAATCCGCTGCCGCACAAGATGCCTCAGACAGCAGTAATAAAAATAAAGAAATTGAAAAAATCACTGTCACCGCAAGCCGTATGGATAAATCCCCAAGCTCGATCCCTAATACAGTCACTATTATCGACCGCGTACAGTTAGAGGAACAGTTCCGTACCACTAAGGATTTATCGACCATTATCGGTAACTTAGCGTCTAGTTTTTCCCCTAGTCGGCAGAAAATGAGCAACACAGGCGAAACCCTGCGTGGCCGTCCGCCGCTCATTATGATCGATGGTGTACCGCAATCGAACCCGCTGCGTAGCGGTGGTCGCTCGGGTCAGACGATCGACCCTGTCATGATTGAACGGATTGAAATTATCCACGGCGCCAATGCAATGCACGGCTTAGGCGCACAGGGTGGGATTATCAACTACATCACTAAGAAACCATCCGGTAATAATGAGCATGTGATAAGTTTTGATGTCACGGTACCGGACTCAATGAAGTCCAATGGTATCAGTTTTGGCACCAGCTATGCGTTTTCCGGAGAGTCAGAATTTATCGATATGCTAGGTTCGGTAAGTTATCGCAATAATGGCGTCTACTACGATGCTAACGATGATGTAGTGGGAGTGGACACGACCCAAGGCGAGTCGATGGACAGCCAAAGTGCTGACTTCTTTATCAAGCTGGGTCATAACTTTGCTGAGTCACGCATAGAGTTAATGGTGAACCACTACAATACGGATAACAATGGCGATTGGATGCCTATCGCGGGTGATAAGCCCAATGGCGTGCCTACTGGCGCAGTAGAAGAAACTCAGCCATGGGATGCGGCCAACAATCAAGTAACCACCACCAGCTTAACTTACACCCACGAAAACATTGGCGGCCAACAACTCAACCTACAGCTCTTTAATCAAGACTTTAAAGCAGTTTATGGCGGTGGTTGTTTTGAAAGCTTCTACGATCCCTCCTTCGAAGGAAGTGACGAAGTCGTCCAATGTGGCGTCGGCAGTGAAGGCGAAAACTTGTATTACGAGCAATCGCGTAACTCCTCGGTCAAATGGGGTTTAAAAAGTTCGTTAATTGCTAAGGATATTGCAGGCTTAGGGATTGACGCCGCCTACGGTATCGACCTTTTCCGTGATACCACAGAACAAGACTTAGTCAAAACTGGTTTTTCATGGGTGCCCGAAAGTACCTATGATAACATCGCACCATATTTACAATTAGACTATGATTTAATTGAAAATTTAACTCTCTCTACCGGAGTTCGTTATGAACATGCCGAGCTGAGTGTCGATGATTACAAAACCCTCTGGGGCGCAGGTAATAAGCAAATAGCAGGGGGTGAAGCCACCTTTGACGAAACCCTATTCAATATCGGAGTGTCCTACAAAATCACTCCCAATATTCGTGTTTATACTAGCTATAACGAAGGTTTTGGCATGCCGGACATAGGCCGTATTCTCCGTGATGGCAAAAGCTTCCCAGGGGCGAACCCAAGTATCAGTGACTCACTTGCACTCACACCTATAGTCACAGATAACGTGGAAGTAGGCGCCGATTACCAAGGCAAATACCTGAGTGCCAAAATTTCCTACTATCGCTCAGCCACAGATTTCGGCTCACGTTTAGCCTTAAACAGTGATGGTTTCTATGATGTAAAACGGGAAAAGAGCGTTATCGATGGCATCGAAGCAAATGTCACCGCTTATCTTACCAATAATGATGATTTAGGCATGAATATCGCCATTCAACAGGGAGAATACGATTCTAACGGCGATAACAAAGTCGATACCGATCTCGATGGTGCCAATATTGCGCCAAATCGTATCAACCTATATTGGACGCATAATTTTGATAATGACATGTCGACCCGTGTTCAAGCCAACTACTTTATGGATCGCGACTTTAAAAATGCAGCGGGAACTCAATATGCAGAATTTGATGGTTACACTACCGTCGATGCCTCCTTCTCTATGCCACTCTATACTGGCACCCTGAGCCTAGGCCTACAAAACCTGTTAAATAAGGATTATTTCAACTATTACTCACAAACCATGGGTACAAATGATCGCTATTTCAAAGGGATGGGACGAACTGCAACAATAGGTTATACACTACCTTTCTAAGCTGCCCTCATTTTTAGCCACAAAAAAGCTCAATCACATTGCGCTTTTTTGTGCGTTACATACACCAAACAATCTCAAAATCTAGGATCCGTATCCTTGAGAGTGCTTGGTATAAAAAGAACTACGCCTTAGTCACAACCCAAAGGGCGTGTAATAGACCAGGGAACCAGAAAAAGAGACAGAGTACTATATTTATTAATAAATCCTTCCCTGCCCCCGCCTTTAAAAATACCGCCACTGGCGGGAGTAGAATAGCAATAATGACTAAGAGTAATTTATTTGTATCCATAACTAAGTGTCCTTAAAAGCTGGGGAATATACTCTGTTAACTTCGCAGGAAGCCTCAAGATTTGCAATCACTTTAGGCCATGTTGACGTTTCGAGATTAAATTTTGTTCGTTTTGGCAAGCTCGTGCTCGCGAAACGAGGAGTGAAGTGTTGTTATTCTATTCAAATGACGAGTGACAATAAGCAACAATCACAGCACAGCGCTACGCTGCACAACGAAGGCTAAGTGAAACTAGTTTCCCTTAGCTGGCCAGTCTAAAGTATCAGGCTCACGCCACGCATCAAGGGCTGTAATCACCCCATCGCAACTAAACCTCTCACCCTGTAGAGACCTATCCTGATAGGCATAATCTTGCCATCCATTCTCCGCATCGTAGTAACGAAAATACAGACTATAAGCATGCAGATAACAACGATCAGCACTCTCACCACCATATAATTCATCGCCTAAAATCGGCACACCTAAACTTGCCAATGCAACTCTTAATTGATGGGTTTTACCTGAGTGGGGTTTAAGCAAATATAAGCGTAACCCCTCATCGACACTCTGTGAGAAAAATTGCGTAATTGCAGGATTGTCTTTAGTTCGCAGTAGCTTAAACATACTACGACGCGATTTTGCCATATCACCAATCACCCAGCCTTGCTTCTTTTTTGGCTTGCCCTTAGCAAGGGCGAGGTAATATTTCTGTACTTTATGGGCGGTAAACAACTCAGTAAATTGCTTTGCAGCGACAGCGCTCTTAGCCAAAATCAACAGACCAGATGTGGGTGTATCTAATCGATGCACGGCAAAGAGCTTAATACCAAGATCTTGCTCAACCTGTGCTACTACACCCGCAGTTCCGTCTTGACTGTGAAAGTGCACCTTAGGGGATTTTGAAATAACAAGAAAGTCGGCTTCGTTAGCAATGATTCGGTACATAGAAACTCTTAATACAAGATTATCGACACAAAAATGCGTGCCATCTGCTTAGAACTGAATAGTAACCACTAAGCCAGGCTGATTATCACTAAGTTTAATTTGCGCATTGTGCCGTGAGAGAATCGCTTTGACCATAGATAAACCCAAGCCAGTACCCTGTAAATGTCGGCTAGGATCGAGACGCACTAAGCGCTCAAATACTCTCTCCTTACTCTCATCGGGAATACCAGGGCCATTATCGCAGATCTGAATTCGCGAGCCTGATTGAATAATATCAATCCGTGCACCCTGCCCAGAATATTTCATCGCATTGTCGACCAGATTGTATAAGGCTTGGAATAATAAATATTTATCACCCAACACTGTATGATCAGATAGCAACGACAAACTTAAGGTTTGTTCGTTCGACTCTGCAACAGCATCAGCCATTTCCAATAAATCGGTACAGAGTTGCGCAAGACTTAGCTCCTGTAAATCTAAAGCCTGCTGACCTTCCTCAATACGGGTGAGCGATAACATGGCATCAAAAGTTGCCAGACAGTGATCAAGCTCCTCAATTAAAATCACACAGCCTTCGCCGATATCATCATGGGATTTAGTCGCCAATTCCTCTAGCCCGATACGGATATGGGATAAAGGTGTACGTAAATCATGGGCGATATTGTCAGTCGCGCCGCGCACTGCCATCAGGTTATTTTCGAGGATATCCAACACATTATTAAACTGCAGCGCCAGCATATCGAACTCATCCTGACGCCAACTTAACGGTAAACGAGTATCGTAATGACCACGCTCAATCTGTTCACTCAAACGGTTGTATTGTACAAGCCGACGCAAAATAGCCTTAGAAAACAAATAACCCAGCGCTAAAGTTAACACTATGGTCAACATCACGGCCGTTGCAGCGGCGCTGATAAATTTATCGATTAAGGTCGCGAGGTTATCGGTGCGAGTAGCGATAAGCACTGGGCCATAACGCGTCATCACCAATCCACCCGTGAGAATATGCAGCTTATCTGGGCCACCGGTTAATATTGGAAAATCCCGCGTCTGCGGCAGCATAGGCATGCCTTCAGGCATAAAACTTAAAGCACCCACCATATCGTAGCTATTACGCCACGCAATCAGGGCGGTCTGTGGATCGGCTGCGCGAATTTGTGCGGCAAAACTGCGACGATCAACCGTTAAGGCAAGCTGCTGATAACGCTGGGTTTCGGATTCAAGATATTGAGTAACTTGGTACTGTTGCTCAATGATCAACTGTCGATAGAGGGCAAATAGCAACGCACCTATGATCACAGTCACTAAGGTCGAAAAGATAATTGTGATGCGCCAAGCGCTACTTTGATAAGGCTTAATGCCTTTGGCGTAGGCGATAACCCGCTCCCCTTACGGTTTCAATAAGCTCACCATGGCCTAACTCTTCAAATTTACGCCGTAATTTTGCAATATGCACATCAATCACATTGGTGCGAGGATCGAAGTGATAATCCCAAACCGCTTCAAATAATAGTGTGCGACTAATGACTTGATTTGCGTGCTCCATCAAATATTTAAGCAACTGAAACTCTTTAGGCTGCAACATTAACTCTTGCCCGTCCAAGGTCACATTACGGGTCAGTAATTCCATCCTCAATCCACCGACCACTAAATCAGTCGAAATTGGCACGGATTGACCACGCTGCATCAGTTTTTCGGCGCGCACTAACAGTTCAGAAAAAGCAAACGGCTTAGTCATATAATCATCGCCGCCCGCACGCAGACCTTTAACTCGCTCATCTACATGGGCTAAGGCCGATAAAATCAGTACAGGCGTTTGATTACCCGTAGCCCTTAAGGCGGCGAGGAGTTTCAAACCATCGAGTTGGGGTAACATGCGGTCAAGGATCACTAAATCATACTGGCTGCTTGTTGCTTGCAGTAACCCCTGATGACCATCGCTGGCCGTTTCGATATTGTGCCCTTGTTCGAGAAATCCTTTGACGATGTAATCTATGGTTGTCGCATCATCTTCAACTAAAAGTATTTTCATCTGTATGTTGCGCTCCTCAATCTTCACTGATGTTGTAGGAGTTAATCCCACTTGAGTAAAGGTAACTGCCGTAAATTCTCAACATCAAAAGCCAATTTATACTTACCCGTGTCATCCAGCAATTTAAGCTCTAAATAGCTAATGCCTAAATCATGGTCCAATTTAGCATCGGTTAAGAAACCTTTATGATCTTTAATGGCCATGGTAATTAAGCCTGAAAATGTCTGATGTTTGCTCGTGATTAATCGCGTTGCCTCAACCTCGCCTAAATCGTCAGCGCCAACCTTACCTGCTTTTTGTTTCAATAACTTGCCATCACGGGCGCGATATTCAAATCGAGTAATAGCGTTAGCTAAAGGGTTAATCAACTCAAATTGGTAGACTAACTCTCCTTCCTGCATTTCCATTTCAAATTCGGCAATAACCCCAGGAAAGTCCTTTTCAATCTGCTGCATCACTTTCAGTGGAGGTTGATAATCCCCACTACCCAACATTGAATACAAGCTCTGGGCAGCAGATACTACCCCCGATACCAAGATGAATCCTAGCAACCATAGTCTCATGGTTCCTCCATAAAAATCGGTTAAGTTTATATCTTATGAGACAATCAGTTATAAGTCGATGGAGCAGATTGCCACCATCTTTTTATCCCATCATTACAGTATTAAATCCATCAAAGATAGTCGCTAAATGTGGTTAGTCTACCTAATGGTGGCTGAAACACCGATGGAAACTAGATTAAGCTTTGATCATCTGCGCAATTTTTCGCTAAGAGAGGGATTATTCCAGAATATGAATTTGCTCGGATTTAAGCGCCACCGCAGTTTGCATGCCCTTAGTCAGTGATAATTTTTGGGCGAGATGGAGTGAAACTTCAGTATTGAGTTGCAATTGAGTGCCCGTAACATAGCAGATAAGTCTTACGGATTCACCCATCACTAAAATAGAGTCAACAGTTACATTTATCTTATTGAAGCTGCGGCATAGACGCCCATTCGATATCGAATTAAAACGGATACCTTGATTAGGGATCACCCAGCGTACTTTGCTTCCCACTGGGCGATCTTTGCCGTAGTCACAGGCGATTAGTTGCTCGCCAAACTTAAGCCAAGTAAGGTCTTTAGTGCTGTCTTGGAATATCACTTCCGCATCGAAAATATTTCTTAACCCCATTTGCCGCGCGACCGCTTCATTACGCGGCCTAGACAACACCTCGAAGGGTGCACCCTGCTGTAACATCTTTCCTTGGCTGATCAAAATCATCGAATCGGCCAGTAGCAGAGCTTCATTTAAATCGTGGGTAACCATGATCACTGGGCATAATAACTGCTCTTTGAGGCGAGCCAGTTCAAGGTATAAACGTTCACGGGTTTCCCTATCTACCGCAGAAAAAGGCTCATCCAACAACAAAACCGACGGTTCGCGGGCAAGCGCTCTCGCTAAGGCGACGCGCTGTCGCTGACCGCCAGATAAATGCGCCGGTAATCTATCCGGTAAACCCTGTAGATTGACCCGTTCGAGCCAATCTTTAGCGCGCGGTATGCGCTCCGCCTTGGGAATGTGATCAAGCCCAGCAACCACATTCTCTAGGGCGGTAAGATTGGGAAATAAGCCAAAATGCTGTGGCATATAGCCAATATGGCGTTGCTGCGGGCTTAAGGCGATGCGCGCTTTATCATCAAACCAAGACTGATCGCCAAAATGAATTCGTCCCGCATCGGGGTAATTTAACCCTGCTATCATTCGCAGCAACGTAGTTTTGCCGCCACCAGAAGGCCCCACCACAGCAAGTACTTCACCCGCCTTACAGCGAAAATCGGCATTGAGCTTAATGTGTTTATGGCTTTGGATCTGGCAGTGCAGATCAGCGATGATTTGCGCCACGCTGACCTCCTAAACGCCGCGATAAACTGGTAGTAAGCGCCAACGCCGTCACTGCAAACAGCAATAACACTAAGGACATAGTACCTGCCGCATTAAAATCGAATGACTGCACGCTATCGTAGATTGAAATTGAAATTGTCTTAGTTTCACCTGCAATATTGCCGCCCATCATCAGCACGACACCAAACTCACCTAGCACATGGGAGAAACACAGGACGAGCGCCGTTAATACACCCGGCCAAACCATAGGCAGTTCAATTTTAAGCAAAATTTTAAGTCGACTCATACCACAACACGCCGCAGCATCTCGGACATCAATCGGCACAGTCTCAAATGCTCGCTGAATGGGTTGCACTGCGAAAGGAATATTGACGAGCACGGATGCAATAACCAAACCGGAGAAATGAAACACGAGTTGCTGACCAGTAATTTGCTCAATCCACTGCCCGAGCCAACTTTGACTACCCAGCCCCACCAGCAAGTAATAGCCAATCACGGTCGGCGGTAAAACTAAAGGCACCATAATCAGCGCCTCGACCCATGATTTACCGACAAATTGGCGATAGGCTAATGCCCGTCCGGCGAGAATAGCTAAGGGGATAAGCACTAAAACAGTGATGCCACTCAGCTTGACCGATAACCAAAGTGCCTGCCAATCCATCATGGCTGCTCTGGTAATGAAAAACCATAATCGGCCAAAATACGCCGAGCGCTATCGGCTCTTAAATAATCATAAAAATGTTGGGCTGTTTCACCCGCATTTGCCATTAATGCCATACGTTGAAACAGTGGACTATGCATTTTTGCGGGTACTATGGCGTAATCGCTATGTTTAGCAAAAGTAGGAGACATAGCTAAAGAGAGTGCAATAATCCCGCCCTGGGTTGAACCACTAATCGCAAACTGCCCTGCTTGGGACACATTTTCCCCTAGGATCAATTTAGGTTGAATCGCATCCCATAACTGCACAAACTGCAGTGCCTCTTTGGCCTTCTCGCCATAGGGCGCGTGATCAGGATTGGCAATCGCAAAACGGGTAATTTTACCGGCAACGAGAGCTTCGGCTAACCCCTTTAGCTCAGGGTCAACGGACAGACTACCCGCTTTAGGTACAACGATGGCGAGTTGCCCTTGGGCATAAAGAACGCCAGCATCACGGGCGATACCTGCGCGATGCAATTGCTGAATATATTTTTCATCCGCAGATAAAAATAATTCATAGGGCGCACCATTTTGGATTTGAGTGGCAAAATTTCCCGATGATCCGTAGGAGATTTTCAGCTTTAATCCGGTCTCATTGGTAAATTTTTGGCTAATGTCATCAAGGGCAAAACGTAAATCAGAGGCGGCAGCAATCGCGGGCACAGATGCAGTACTTTTACTCACCTCAGATCCAGCACTCACCGACAAAGAGTATGATAAACAACAAACAGATAAAAAAACCGAGCAAACAAAACGGGTTAAACTCACCATGTTGTCAATCTTCCATTAATTTGTGTTAGCAATATAGGCCTATTTTGTCGCCAGCTTTTATGCTTGCCACAATTTAGCCGCCTGCTCATCGGCATCTTTCGCCTCAACCCAATTTTTACCTTGCTCACCCGCTTCTAACTTCCAGAATGGGGCTTTAGTTTTTAAAAAGTCGATCAGGAACTCACAAGCGGCAAAGGCGGCTTTGCGATGGGCACTCGTCACGCCGATAAATACAATTTGCTCACCCAGCGACATAGTACCGACACGGTGGATAACAGTGACCTTATTCAGCGGCCAACGGCTACGCGCTTCGGCGACAATTTGCTCCAGCACGGTTTCTGTCATGCCGGGATAGTGTTCTAAAGTTAAATCGCTAACTAAGGCGCCATCGTTAAAATCACGTACTTTGCCAACGAAGGTCACCACTGCACCATCGCTATCATCTTGGGCTAACTGGCGATATTCATCGGCGACGCTAAAGTCGACCACTTGAACACGAACAGAGGGTAATAAACGCATATTAGCCTCCAGTGACGGGCGGAAAGAAAGCGACTTCATCACCATCTTTAATGGGTGTATCCCATTGGCTGATCGTCTGGTTAACCGCCACCAGCAACTTATCGGAGGCTAATACCTTTGCCCATTTTTCATCGGTGGCAGCCAGAGTTGCCCGTAATGCTTCGGCGGTTTGCGTCTGCTCACTCGCTTCTAGGCCTAACTTGGCAGTCCCCAATAACTCTCGAACTTGAGCAAAAAACAACACGTTAATCATAATTCTCTCTCGTTTTAGATCCGCTAAATCTTAAAATGTCCCGACTTGCCACCGCGTTTTTCTAGCAAGCGAACTTGGGAGATCACCATATCTTTTTGCACGGCTTTGCACATGTCATAGATAGTTAATGCCGCCACAGAGGCCGCAGTTAAGGCTTCCATCTCCACGCCCGTCTTGCCGGATAACTTGCATAAACTGGTGATCCGCACGCGATTATGTTCGGGCTGCGCCTCTAAATCCACTTCGACCTTAGTCAGCATCAATGGATGGCATAAGGGAATAAGATCTGAGGTTTTTTTCGCAGCTTGAATACCCGCAATACGCGCAGTGGCAAACACATCACCCTTGTGGTGGCTGCCACTCATGATCATCTCGAGCGTTGTGCTCGCCATCTCGATAAAGGCTTCGGCGCGAGCTTCACGCTCAGTTATTGCCTTTTCGGTCACATCGACCATATGGGCATTGCCGTCGGCATTAATATGGGTAAATACATTGCTCATTGAAGCAGTCCTTTAAAAAATGATGCCAGCCTAAGGTGTTGGTAAATTGAGCTATTGTCGCGCTAAAACCAATGGGATAGCAGAACCGAGTCAACCATTTAGCCACCAATAGACGCAAGATGTTGTGTCACACCCGTAATGCCTTGATGCAAATAATGGGTTTCTTTCTTCTGGGCTAATTGACCGTGCAAACGCTCAATTAATTCCGCTTGTTGATCGGGATGTTGCAGCAAATCGCGCAAATCGACACCGGATTCGGTAAAGAGGCATAAATGCAATTTGCCCTTCGCCGACACCCGTAAACGATTGCAAGTAGCGCAGAAATTATTGGCGTAGGGCATGATCAAGCCAATACGCCCCTTATAATCAATGTGACTGAAATTTTGCGCAGGACCATCGGAGGCACTTGGCGTATCGAATTGCCAACCATCCGCCAGTAACTGAGCTTTAATATCGGCACCCGCTAGATGATGGGCCTGAAAATACTCACGACCAAGGCCGGTTTCCATCAGTTCGATAAAGCGCAGGTCGATTGGCGTGTGTTTAATCCAGTGTAAAAAACGTGGTAAATCTTTATCGTTTAAGCCTTTAAGCAAGACCGCGTTGATTTTTACGCGCTCAAAACCTGCCGATAATGCGGCATCGATACCCCGCATCACTTCGTCAAACTTGTTCTCGCCCGTGATCTGATAAAACATTTTGGGATCTAAACTATCCACAGATACATTAATACGGCGTAGGCCAGCATCAAACCACTCTTTGGCGTGTTTTTCGAGTCTATAGCCATTAGTGGTAGTCGCAACGGTATGGATACGAGGATTATCGGCAACCACTCGAATAATATCGGTAAAGTCTTTACGCAGGGTAGGCTCACCGCCTGTGATACGGATTTTTTGAGTGCCAACTTGGCTAAATGCAGACACGAGATTTTCTATTTCATTGAGAGATAAAAATTTTGGTTTGCCATCAGGATGATAGCCATCGGGAAGGCAATAGCTGCATTTGAAGTTACAAACGTCTGTGACAGACATCCGCAAATAGTGAAATTTTCGACCAAAGCTGTCTTGTAATTGAGACATGATCACCTTTCCAAGTGTGGGAGGTGAGAGCATTTCTTTACTCACCCCGGTGGCATTATTACCACGGCTACACCTCCATATCTATTGACGTAGGTAGGCAAGCTCGGAGAACCGTCGCTGGTGATTATAGGCCGAAAGTCGTCCCTAGCTATACCCCTAAACAGGTATTTCTTGGTCTCGATCAAACAAGCGTGAATAATCTGTGACAGTGCTCACCCAAAGATTTGCATTGAATTAGACTAAACAGCACGTTTATACACTGTGCCCTAGGCCTATTTTGAGGTAAGGTGAACATCAGTAATAAAACGCCCGTTTACAAACTACAACACCCAATAAAAATTGGGGAAATGCGAAGGAAGAGGTGAACTGATGGAACGCGAATCAATGGAATTCGATGTCGTTATCGTCGGCGCGGGGCCAGCTGGCTTGGCAACTGCGTGTCGATTAATGCAAATATCACAGGATTCAGGTAAAGAAATCACTGTCTGTGTGGTCGAAAAAGGCTCAGAAGTGGGCGCGCATATTCTATCAGGCGCGGTCTTCGAACCTAAAGTGCTAGACGAACTGTTCAGCGACTGGCGTGAAAAAGACGCCCCAGTGAAAACCGCTGTCACCCACGACGAAATCTACCTACTCAGCTCCGCCACCGACGGCCGAGTGATGCCGAATGCTTTTGTGCCAAAAACCATGCACAATGAAGGCAACTACATTATCAGCGTAGGGAATCTATCCCGTTGGCTGGCTAGCCGCGCTGAAGAACTCGGTGTCGAAATATTCCCAGGGTTTGCAGCAAGTGAATTGTTATTTAACGAAGATAACAGCGTTAAAGGCATTTTAATTGGCGATATGGGCATCGGTGCCGATGGAGAGCCTAAAGACAGTTACATGCCCGGTATGGAACTGCACGCTAAATATACCGTATTCTCCGAGGGTTGCCGCGGCCACTTAGGCAAGCAACTGATAGAGAAATATCATTTAGATAATGGTAAAACACCCCAGCATTACGGCCTAGGCTTCAAAGAAATTTGGAAAGTCCCCGCCGAGCAACACGAACAAGGCAAAGTGGTTCACACTGGGGGTTGGCCCTTAACAGAGGGCGCCTCCGGTGGCGGCTTCCTTTACCATATGGAAGACAACCAAATTGCGGTCGGGCTCATTATCGATTTGAACTATAAAAATCCGCATCTGAGTCCATTTGACGAATTCCAGCGCTATAAAACCCACCCTGTGATTGCCAAATATTTAACGGGCGGAGAGCGTCTTAGCTACGGCGCCCGCGCTATCACCAAGGGCGGCTTAAACTCACTGCCTAAGATGAGTTTCCCCGGAGGTCTTATTATAGGTTGTAACGCCGGAACCTTAAATTTCGCTAAGATTAAAGGTACTCACACTGCGATGAAGAGTGGGATTGTTGCCGCAGAAACCTTAGGTAAAGCTATGATGGCAGGGGTTGAAGGCGGTAAAGATCTCGACTGTTACCAAACTCACTTTGAAGAAAGCTGGCTGCATGAAGAATTGCATAAATCCCGCAACTTTGGCCCAGCGATGCATAAATTTGGCACCTATTTAGGTGGCGCTTTCAACTACATAGATCAAAACTGGTTTGGTGGAAAGTTCCCTATCACACTGCGTGATGAACACCCAGACTATGCACAAATGGCACCTGTGAGCGCTTACAGCAAGATTGATTATCCAAAACCCGATGGCAAGCTCAGCTTCGATAAATTGTCCTCAGTATATCTGTCGAGCACTTATCATGAAGAAGATCAGCCATGCCATTTACGCCTTAAAGACAATAGCATTCCACTGGGCATTAACCTCACTCAGTTTAATGAGCCAGCACAGCGTTACTGCCCTGCGGGTGTGTATGAAATTGTCGAAGAGGCGGGGCAACCCAAGTTTGTGATCAACGCGCAAAACTGCATTCATTGCAAAACCTGCGACATAAAAGATCCGAGTCAAAACATCACTTGGGTAACGCCGGAAGGCGGCGGTGGGCCAAACTACCCCAATATGTAATAGGTTATTAAACCATGTTTGCTAGGGCGCTCAATTGGGCGCCTTTTTTCACTTATAGCACGAATAATTCACCTTTTGCACTTGCCCTTATGCGTGACATTCGCCACAATCGCCGTACAAAAAAGAGTGCGTTCAAATCACCATTCATTTCCATCTATACTCTACATAATTAGATCTACCGCAAGACCAACAGGTTAGGCCAAATAAATATCTTTTAACGCTGTTTTATTCGGCAATCGACCTAGACTAAGGTTAACTTTTAGCATTCCTGTCCGATAATGAATGTCGTACAAGAGTGCGTCGACTGACATCTCAAAACGTCCAACACAGGCATATTGATATTTATGATATTGAATAACCTCACCATCAAGCAGAAAATTCTGCTAACCGTGACATTTGCAGTACTGCTGTCGACCATACTCGTTGGAGTATTAAGCCAGAACAGCGCTAAACGTGTCGTAGAACAGCGTATGCTTGGGTCCGAAATGCCCAGCTTAATGATGCAAATCCGTAACAAAATTGAGCTAGATATTTCCAGTTTGATGAACGCCGCTGAGCAATTAGCCGGCAGTCGCATGCTGCTACAATGGCTTGAAAACGATCGTCCTCAGCAGCAAGAAGCCCAAGTAATTGCCCAATTGAAGGACATCACCCTCCAATACAAACTAGCCCAAGCCTCCTACGCCGACAGACAAACTGCCGCCTACTACACTCAGGATGGTTTTCTACGCGTATTAACACCTGCGCAGGATAGCTGGTTCTTTGCTTACCGCGATAGCGGGCAGGAACGTATGCTAAACGTATTTACAGAGGCAAATGGCGAGGTAAAACTCTTCATTAACTACCAACAACCTAACGGTCGTGGTTTGGTGGGTCTGGCAAAATCCCTCGATGATATGGTGCGTTTACTCGGTTCTTTTAAGATTGAGGAAACGGGTTTCGTTTACTTAGTCGATGCAAAAGGTGAAGTAAAACTCCACCCAGATACCAGCCAAATTGGTAAAAGCACCTTAAACAGCCTCTACAAAGATGGAAATTCAAACTCCTTGTTAAACCCTAGTGATTTCAACCTCGTTAACACTAAGGTCAACGGCAAAGACATGCTGGTTGCGAGTAGTTATATCCCCTCTATGGATTGGTATTTAGTTGCACAGGTGCCTGAAGCAGAAGTCTTCGCGCTATTAGCAGATGCGGCTTATCAGATCTTAATTTGGACTCTGCTAATTGCAGCGGGCTTTATTGTGCTTGCGATTGCCGTAGCGGGCTCAGTTAGCCGTCCTATCGCCCAAGTTGCCGCTATGTTCCGCGATATAGGTGAAGGTGAAGGTGATTTGCGCCAACGTTTACCCGTTAATGGTGAAGATGAAATCGCACAACTCGCTAAAGGATTTAATAGCTTTATTAGCAAAATCCAAGAGTCAGTTATTGAGGTTGCCCAAACCAGCGAGCAATTAGGTTACTCAGCTAAAGATGTATCGAACCAGGCACAGCAAACCCTAGAAGACAGTCACGAGCAAAAAGATCGCACTATAATGGTGGTAACCGCCATTAATGAAATGGGTGCCACTGTTAACGAAATTGCCAGTAATGCTGCCCAAGCAGCCGTTGCTGCCAAGGATGCAGATACTGAAGCCAGCAGCGGCCAAGTCGTTGTGACCCGCGCCCGCGATACTATTAATCAACTGTCTAAAGATGTCGGTCAAGTGGGTGAAGTGATTGAATCCCTCGCGACACACACTAAATCCATCGGCGGAATTTTAGATGTGATCCGCGCAATCTCTGAACAAACTAACTTGTTAGCCCTTAACGCAGCCATAGAAGCGGCGCGTGCCGGTGAAGCTGGACGTGGTTTTGCTGTTGTGGCCGATGAGGTCCGTAATCTAGCATCACGCACTGCGGCATCGACGAATGAAGTGCAGAGCATGATAGACAAGCTGCAATCTGAAGCGACCCGAGCAGTTAATGCGATGGCACAGAGTCGCACACGCTCCCACGAAGGTGTTGTAGCCGTTGATGAGGCAAGCCAATCTTTAGTAGGGATTAGTGATCGTATCGGTTTGATTAGCGATATGAATATCCAAGTTGCCGCCGCAACGGAAGAACAATCCACAGTGGTCGAAGACATTAACCGTAACGTGACCGAGATTAACGATATCACCCAGCGCACTGCCAATACTGCCCAAGCCGCGGCACAGGCAAGTCTTGCGTTAAATCAATTGGCCCATCGTTTAGATACCTTGGTCGCTAAGTTTAAGGTGTAAACATTACTCTTACTCCATAAAAAACGCCTTAGATGCTTCCATCTAAGGCGTTTTTCTTTGATCCTGCGAAAGATTAATCCATGGAAATAAATTTAATTGTGAGTGGATAGCGGTATACCTCTCCCTCACTCGCTTTAATAATCCCAAGCACGGTACACACCAAGTCCAAAATAGCGAGCACAATTAAGAAGATAAACCCAATACCGATAAAGGCTAACACACCACTGATAATCACATAGATCAATAAGCTCAATTTAAAGTTCAAGCAACTACGACCACATTGATCCACAAACGCCGACTCCTCGCGTTTCATTAACCAGATGATGAGTGGCCCAAGAATAGAGCCCAATGGCACGAGATAACCGATAAAACTCGATGCATAAACCAGTAGGCCAAAATCTTTATCACTTTTTGTAACGGATTCAATCATAACGCCATCCCTGTATTATCATTTTGAATATAAACACTTATTTACCGCTCGGCCCATATAAACGCATTTGCCAATCTTCCACTGTTTGTGATGATAAGCGGCGTTGCAAGCTATTGACCCAACTCTGCGCCAATCCCTCACAGGAAGCTAAACGATCATAGGCACTGGCATTGAACGTTGGCGAAAAGTACAGTGACATAGCTTCGGCGACACTGATATCAGTGCGACGCTCAACCAATTCAATTTTGTCGTTTAACTGGATAATCCCTGGTGTTAATATTCTATAAAACCAACCACATAATTGGCTCTGCTGCATGGCTAGGGCAAATTCACTGTGACCAAATTGTAGATTCAATTTAAAGCAAGGTGAGCGTGGCTGAGTCACTTGAACCTTTACAGCACCAATCTGCAAGATATCCCCAATATTAATTTGGGTTTCATTTAGCCCAACGGTGCTAATGTTCTCCCCCATAGTGGGCGCATCTTCAAACTGTGTCATTAAATCCCAGCGACGATACTGACCATAATGCTCACGGGGAAAGTGATGTAACACGCGGTCGAGTCCACCATGGTGCTTGGGATCGGCCTGTGCATCTCCTTCAACATGATCAATATGCACTATAAGTTGTTGAGTGGTTCGCTTACTGTCTATCCCCGTCGAAACACCAGCAATCTGTTGAAGATCCGCGCCGAAATACAGTCCAGATAACTTACTAATCAATAATGTTGACATCTACCATCCCTACGTATACTGCCTGTAGTATTAATACAAAAGTGTAAAGCAAGATACTTTGAATAACAAAATGGCCCGTCTCAATCACCTAGTCAATGGCTTATTCAGTTATTCAATACGACTTGATTACGACCCGCCTCCTTCGCTTGATACAAAGCTAAATCGGCGCGTTTAATCAGATCTTCCGATGTTTCCTGTGGCTGAAATTCTGCCACACCAATGCTCACTGTAATAGAGATATGGATACCGTTCACTTTAAGCTCACGTTGTGAAATAGAACGACGAAATTGCTCCGCCAGCTCAGCGGCACGGCTCAAATCCATCTCAGGAACTAAGATCAAAAACTCTTCGCCACCCCAACGGCATAGCACGTCTTTTTCTTGCAGCTGTCCACGCAATAAATTGCTTACGGTTTTTAATACAAGATCCCCAATACTGTGCCCATAGTTATCATTCACTTTTTTGAAATGATCGATATCTAACAATAAGATAGATATCGCTGCTTGGGTCGATTGGGCATTATTCAACGCTTGCTGAAAATACTCCTCAAACACTTGACGATTCGCCGCCCCCGTTAGCTTATCAGTCGAAGCCATAATTTCTAGCTTGCGCTGATATCGTCCTAAGGTCATGTTTGAGATAAATAAAATACCAATAGTCACAATTAAACTCAGAACCAGATTTCCCCAAAAAGTGTTAAGTAAATCTTGCTCCTGGGGGGCTTCTTCCTGCTCAACAATCAAATACCATTTAAATTCAGAAACTAAACGACTATTCAAATAGACAGTTTTGCCATTTTTCTTATAACTAAATGCCGCACTAGGACTGGTTAAAATGCGTGTGGCTAATTGTTCTAGTCCGGCACTGGTTTGTAACGAACCCGACCCATCATAGGCATCGCCGTGTAATGTGACATTACCTAATCTATCGGTAAAAAACACACGTCGGTTATAACGCTTCTGGTAAAGTTCTACCAGTAATTTGACTTTCTCAACCGCTAAACCAACACCGGTTACTCCGATGAACTTACCTTCAAAATCAAATACTTTATAGTTTACGAATACGGTTGTCTTACTACGATCCGCCGTGTCGGCATCAATATTGACCTCATAATGTTCAGACTCGGGTAAAGATCGTACCCGAAAGTACCAAGCATCATTAGGATCAACATCTTGGATTTGTTTTAAAATTCCCGAAGAATGGTAGTAATTTCGACTCTGCTCTGAGACAAAAAAGCTGGTGACTGTGTCATATTTATCTTGAATTTCCTTGAGATAGCGAATGAGTTTTTCCGGCTCTTGCTCAAGATTCAAGGTCCAATCCCGCACAAAGGTATCCTGTGCCATCAAAGATGATATAAAAATTGGACGCAGTAGATCCTGTTGAATTTCTGAATAAATATTATCGCTAGTTAGAGGTAAGGTATTGCTCTCAATTTGTTGACTGAGCGAGTCGTGAGCCACTTTGTAACTGATACCACTGGTCACTAAAAAGGCAAGTAATAGCAATACAGATAAAAGCCAAATAAATTTTCTTCGATCATTCCAAACGTTATTGCCCATTCTCAACTCCGACGGCAGCACTCCACCTTGAGTAGCTTATTATTTTAATTTCACGATAACTATTTTAGTTGCATAAATGTATATCAATTGCACTAATGCCGCACAACATTTCAACAATATGAATGTTCTATACTTTATTTTGCGCAAAAAAATGCCCCGTTGGGGAAACGGGGCAAAAACATGCGAACCACAAAATGGGAGAAAAACACAGAAAAAAGTTAAGGGACAATAGCTAGTCGTCACTGTGGTTAAATTTAACAAGCCTAAATGACAAAAAGATGAATCGAACCAATCAATAGGTAATTTATTACATAGACGCCTTAGCCTCTAAATATGCTTTGAGTGCATCCCCAGGGATAGAACTATCCGTCGCCACTGCAAATGCAGCCCATATGGCCCCCTCAGCCATAGCATCTGTAATCGATTGGCCCGAACACAAACTGTGGATTAATCCTGCAGCATAGGCATCTCCTGCACCAGTTGTATCAACCACTTTTGCAAGTACAGCCGGGACATGCTGCACCCGATCCTTGGTATAAACATCAGCGCCATTGATACCATCGGTCACAACAAAATAACGCAATGAGTCACCGCCAATACTCACGCCATACTCCCAAGATGCGGTATCACAACGCCCCTGCATATCACTCACCGATGCTAATAAAACATGGCAGGGTCTAGGTCTATCGTCCTTGGCTAACTGGGCCACAACGAGGCAATGCTCTAACGCTGTCTTTGCCCAACTGACGGTGCCCTCGGCCGAGGTATTAAAATACAACGCATCCCACTGATGCCACTTAGGCGGAACAGACAGTTCAAAAATCGGCCTTTGTGGACGAATAATAGTCCGTTCACCATCGGGAGTCATGACTAGGAGCATTTCACAGGTATTTCCAGCCCTTCGTTGCACTAAGCGGCAATCGAGCCCCTGAGTGCTCGCTTCAGCAATGGCCCAATCTCCCATCTCATCACGACCGACTTGACTTACCAGCGCTACTCTATGCCCTGCCCATACAAGTCCGAGTCCAGTATTAGCGCCACCACCGCCAAGCCTTTGCCCACCATCTTGATAATGGAAACGGCCTCCGGTTTTTAGTGGTTTATCCAGCAGTAAAATTCGGTCACAGTTGAGATTCGCGACCAGTAAAATATTCGCCATTACAGGGCTCCATAGGACGATAAAGTAAAGCGGCTAAATAGGAAACTCAAAGTGTTCCCAATCTAGATCAAAACTCCGATAGGTACAATTCAATCCGTCACAGTGAGACCTTACTACGGCGACAAGTCCACAGCAAAAAACCTATTATCCGTGTAAGCCTTTGACTCCAATCCATTTAAGATAACTCATATCAAAACCATAGCGAAATTAAGTAAAATGCAATAACAAATTGTTTTAAAAGAATAAATATCAATCACCAAGATAGCTGTATCTGTGCCACCACGTCGACATAAAGAACCATTACTCACATTTATTTCGAACAGGTTAAAATACGTACTCATAAATAAAAATATGAGCAGGATCAATACAATACTAATGGAAATATTGAATAACGAAGAAAATAGGGAAGAACAACTGCGGCGTTATCGACTCTGTCTAAAAGAATTTAGTGAGTTGGATTATCACGATGCCTACATAGATCAAATAAAACAGGATTATCAATTGCTTAAATTTTTAATCAAGGAGCAGCCAGTCATAACACAAGAACCAACTGCCCCTTGAAATACTTACCTAAATTAATCGACAGATGTTAGCGGCGATAACGAAGCAAATTTAACCTCTAATTGCCAATCAGGAATCACCATCTCCGAAGGCTGCCAGCTATCATCGACCCACTCATAGATTAAGCCTGGATCTTCCTCTGCATTGACTAACAAACGGCGACCATCTTTCAATACAAGCGTGTAATCAAGACCCTGAGCATCAACACTCTCTATATCCCCCAAGACAGCGTGATAAATGCTCGAAATGGCTCCAGTCGCTTTCACGGCATCGATATTTTCTGCCCCACTGTAAAATCTTAATGCCCCATTGGTAGTGGGTTTATGAAATATAAACTCTTCAGTAACGCCCACAACGATCGACGGATCAAGTTCATACCAAGCGGGTATCCATAATGCGTTAATTGTCATCCCGTTATATCCTGCATAATAATTTTACGGACGGGTTCATTCTGCCTTAACCTCGACAGAGAAAATACAGCTATGGGATAAAATAATTTTTATCCCACCCAGATGGATTTACACCTAGAGCACAGTCAAAGTGATCCTAAATTTTGTACTGGCGTATATAGCCAAACTATCTACAACTGCAGAATTTAACAAAAGTGTTGATATTGCTTTGGTATAGTTGAGTCATTGCCGAGCTTGCATTGCAGGCCAATAAATATGGAGTTGCTTACCCTATGGATAAGCCTAAAACGCAAAACCCTCAAACACTTAAGCTCACGGGTGACAACGAGCTGCAAAAACGCCAAGAGCTTAAGCAATACTTGAACCAAACATGGGCATTGTATGAGTCTCTATTTGAGCTTATTCAACAGGATAATGCCTACTACTTGAAAGCCGAACCACTGCGCCATCCACTCATCTTTTACTTTGGTCACACTGCCACTTTCTACATCAATAAACTCAAACTCGGCAAATATCTCGATAAGCGTATTAACGACCATTTTGAATCTATGTTCGCCATTGGTGTCGATGAAATGTCTTGGGATGATCTCAATGACACCCATTACCAATGGCCAAGTGTGTCCGAGGTTCGCCAATATCGCCAACTGGTTAACACTGTCGTTAATCAGTTTATCGACACTATGCCACTCTCTCTACCGATCACCCAAACGTGCCCAGCTTGGGTCATTCTTATGGGGATAGAGCATGAGCGTATTCATTTAGAAACCTCATCGGTCATTATTCGCCAACTCCCCCTAGAGGAAGTTGCATCGATGCCACTCTGGCCCGAGTGTCAGGACACAGGAACGGCACAATGCAACCAGTTAATCGCCGTCGCAGGTAAAAAAGTCACCCTAGGCAAAAAAGAGCAAGACCAAACCTATGGTTGGGATAATGAATACGGCAATAAAACCTTCAAGGTTGCCGATTTTAAGGCCTCAAAGTTTCTAGTCTCGAATCAAGAATATCTTGCCTTCGTTGAAGCGGGTGGATATCAAACACCCAATTATTGGAATGAAGAAGGTCAGGCTTGGCTCGGCTATACGCAGGCAAACATGCCGCGATTTTGGCGATTACGTGAAGGTAAATGGTGGCAGCGTAATTTAGCCTCAGAAATCCCCCTTCCATTAAACTGGCCAGTGGAAGTCAATCAACTCGAAGCCAAAGCCTTTTGTAACTGGAAATCCCAGCAAAACCATAGCAACATTCGCCTATTAACCGAAGCCGAATGGTATATTCTTCGGGAAAACATTCCTACCGATGCACCCGAATGGAGCGAGGTGCCAGCCAATATTGCTTTGGCTTATTACGCTTCTTCTTGCCCCGTTAATCGCTTCGAACATAATGGCTTTTTCGATATTATCGGTAATGTTTGGCAATGGACAGAAACTGCAATCGATGGTTTTAACGGCTTTGCCGTGCATCCACTATACGATGACTTTTCCACTCCGACATTCGATGGCAAGCATAATCTCATCAAGGGTGGCTCGTGGATTTCTACTGGTAATGAGGCCATCGCCTCATCACGCTATGCATTTCGTCGACATTTTTATCAACATGCGGGATTCCGCTATGTTGAATCCTTACAAAATCCAGCCCTAATGACAGAGGTTAATGTGTACGAAACCGATGAACTGATTTCCCAATACCTTGAGTTTCACTATGGTGCCGAATATTTTGGTGTAGCTAATTTCTGTGTTAATGGCGTACAGCAAGCTCTAGCTGAAATTCAACTCACGCATACAGCAAAAGCCTTAGATATTGGTTGCTCCGTTGGCCGTGCCAGCTTTGAACTGGCAAAAGTGTTTGAGCATGTCGATGGCATCGATTTCTCGGCGCGTTTTATTCAACAGGCCTATGCGTTGACCGAACAAGGCGAAAAGCGCTACACCATCCGCACAGAGGGAGACTTACTGGAGTTTAAGAGTGCTAGCCTAGCTCGTCTAGGTTATAGCGAAGAGGCTAAAAAAGTCAGCTTTATGCAAGGCGACGCCTGTAATTTAAAACCTATCTACACAGGTTACGATTTGGTTTACGCCTCGAATCTTATCGATAGATTAAATGACCCTAAGCACTTTTTACTCAGTATTGGTCAGCGGATTAATCAAGGTGGATACCTTGTTATTGCCTCACCGTATACCTGGCTTGAGGATTACACACCAAAGGATAAATGGCTGGGAGGGATCAAAATGAAGGGCGAAAACTTCACCACCTTGGATGGCTTGACCGAAACCTTAATCGGCCAATTTGAGCTAGTTGCAGTCAAAGAGATCCCTTTTGTGATCCGTGAAACTAAACGTAAATTCCAACATTCGATTTCGGAAATGACCATTTGGCGTAAGCGTTAATCCCCGTTAAATAGATGAACAAAGCATCCATAAAAAACGCGCCCCGCCAGAAACCCACTTCTGGCGGCTATACCATCTGCCCCGCTACGAAGTAAACATACAAATAATGTATGGAAATTTATTAACTATGCATATAAATTCATCTTCAACCCATTTACAGAGGATCTATGATGAGTTTAATCGAGCAAGTGTCAGTATCTAAAAAAGCCAATATCTACTTTGATGGTAAGGTTGCTAGTCGAAGTGTATTTTTTGCCGATGGCAGTAAGCAAACCTTAGGTGTTGTATTACCTGGAGAATATGAGTTTTCAACTTCTCAAGGTGAAATAATGGAAGTCACCAGCGGCCGTTTTGAAGTATTACTACCAGAAAGCTCGGTATGGCAGGAGTTTAGTGAAGGTACTCAATTTGAACTCGCCGCGAATGTCAGCTTTAAAATCCGCAACACAGCTATCGCAGAGTATTGTTGCAGCTACCTCTAACGATAAAATTTGATTAAGTGATAGTGCAATAAGCGCTTAAATTTCAATCGATAATAGAATGCTCACAGTGAAATTTCATCTCAACACTGTGGGTATTTTGCCCCGCCGAACTATTTATCCATCAGAGTGTTTTATCCATCTGACTTTTATCAATCGGGCTGCTGTATGGAGCAGACTGCTAATCTCACGATTTAAAACCCATAAATCGAGTGCTTCAAAATCGCCGATAAAAACATCACTAGACGACCGGTCTAATTTAACCTATGATCTGTACCATGAAAACAGAAACTCAATCCACTCGCCAACATATCCTTGATATCGGTTACACACTGATAGTTAGAAAGGGCTTTTCTAGCGTTGGCTTAGCGCAACTGCTACAAGCAGCACAAGTCCCTAAGGGCTCGTTTTATCACTACTTTAAATCTAAAGAACAATTTGGGGAGGCACTGCTGACAGGTTACTTCGAGCAGTATCAAGCCAAACTCGACGAACTCTTTAGCAATAATCAACTCACAGGTTTTGAGCGCCAAATGCACTACTGGCAGAAATGGTTACATGTGCAAAGCGATACCTGTGTCGATCAAAAATGTCTAGTGGTGAAACTCAGCGCTGAAGTTGCCGATCTATCCGAAGCTATGCGCCTTGTTCTATTAAAAGGCTCCACCAGTATCATAGATAGACTCACGGACGGTATCAGAAGTGGGATTCTTGATGGATCAATTCGCGAACAAGATCCGCAAACAACGGCTGAGATGCTTTACCACATGTGGTTAGGCGCAAGCTTGATGAATAAATTAGGTCACAGCACTTGCGCACTCGAACGCGCACTGGCAACGACCGAGTCCACCCTCAAATCCGCACAGAAGTTTTGAGTATCTCCCTAACAATAGCAATTAAATCCTAGGGATATTGCATTGGTTGGTGAGCAAGGGGTTGTGCTTTGTTTTTTATTTTACGTCTCAAATATAGACGACTGGTCTATTTATAAAGGCCAACATATTCACCTAGTAACAGGATAAATATCACTATGCTCAATTTTAACTATTACAACCCCACCCGCATCCGTTTTGGTAAAGACACTATCGCCGAAATCGACTCATTAGTGCCGAACGATGCCAAAGTAATGATCCTCTTCGGCGGCAGCAGTGCTAGGAAAACAGGCACGTTAGACGAAGTTAAACAATCACTTGGCAATCGTTTCGTCGTAGAGTTCGATGGCATTGAGCCTAACCCAACCTATGAAACCTTAATGAAAGCCGTTGCCCAAGTGCGCGAACAGAATATCGACTTCCTCCTCGCGGTTGGCGGCGGTTCGGTCATCGACGGCACTAAATTTGTTGCCGCTGCAGCGGTGTTCGAAGGTGAACCTTGGGACATTCTCACTAGCTGGGGCGCAAAAGTAACTCAAGCCATGCCTTTTGGCTCAGTGTTAACCTTACCTGCGACCGGTTCCGAGATGAACAATGCCAGCGTAGTGACCCGCAAATCACTGCAAGCCAAGCTGCCATTCCGTAATGATTTGGTTTATCCACAATTCTCAATACTCGATCCAACGAAAACCTTCACTCTGCCAGAACGCCAAGTAGCCAACGGTGTAGTCGATGCTTTTGTGCATATCACAGAGCAATACCTGACTTACCCAGTTAACGCCGCCGTTCAGGACAGATTTGCCGAAGGTCTATTGCAAACCTTGATTGAGCTTGGCCCACAGGTACTGGTTCAACCAGAAGACTACGACATTCGCGCTAACTTAATGTGGGTTGCCACTATGGCACTCAATGGCACGATTGGCGCAGGTGTTCCACATGACTGGGCAACCCATATGATTGGCCATGAACTGACTGCACTTTACGATATCGACCATGCACGTACACTGGCAATCATTCTGCCTGCCCTGCTGCAATGTACAAAAGTGGCCAAACGCGAAAAGTTACTCCAATACGCAGACCGAGTGTGGCATATCAATACAGGTACAGATGACGAACGTATCAATGCTGCCATTGCAAAAACTAAGGCTTTCTTCGAAGCCATGGGCATAGCGACACATTTATCTGCCTATGATCTCGATGCTAGCCACGTAGAAACTGTCGTAAAACAGCTTGAACTGCACGGCATGGTCGCTCTCGGTGAGCACGGCAATATTGACCCAGCCATGAGTCGTGATATTTTGACCTTAGCCCTATAACGTCAAACTGTATCCTGATTGTGTATACCCAAACAACCTGAAGATGCAGGATTCAGGTAGCTTGGGTATAAACCCAAAGCTCACACATATTGATGTGAGCAACTTAGGTAAAGGTATGAAAATGAATATATTAATGGTACTCACGTCACATGATAAACTCGGCGATACAGGCTTAAAAACCGGCTTTTGGCTCGAAGAATTCGCCTCACCTTTTTATACTTTTAAAGATAAAGGTTTTCACATTACCTTAGCCTCGCCACTGGGCGGCCAGCCACCGCTCGATCCTAAAAGTGATGAGCCAGACTTTCAGACCGAAGCCACAGCACGCTTCAGTAAAGATCTTGAAGCCCAAGAACAACTTGCCAATACCACTCGCTTAAGTGAAATCAATGCCGCCGATTATGATGCGGTTTTCTATCCGGGCGGCCACGGTCCATTGTGGGATCTTGCCGAAGATAAACATTCTATCGCCTTGATCGAGCATTTTTATCAAGCCAATAAACCCCTAGGGCTCGTATGTCATGCGCCAGCTGCATTGCTGCATCCTAAAGCAAGTGATGGTAAGCCATTGGTCAGCGGCAAGCGCGTTACCGGTTTCAGCAACTCTGAAGAAGAAGCCGTGCAACTCACTGATGTAGTGCCATTTTTGGTTGAAGACATGCTGCAGAAAAATGGTGGCAATTATGTCAAAGGTGATGATTGGACAAGTTTTGTCGTCGCCGATGCACACTTGATCACAGGCCAAAATCCGGGATCATCCGAAGCCGTGGCTGAAGCCATAGTCGCTCAACTCAATGCGAGAGGCTAAGCACCAAATTACGCAACACATCAAATAAAGACAAGCGTGCTAGTGTGCTCACTGCGTTAGCAATAGCTATCGCACCATAATGGTGCGATAGCAAAAAAAAATGCACTCTCAGAGTAGAAAGGGAAAACAATGATCACCTTGCACCATCTCAATAAATCACGCTCTAAACGTATCATCTGGTTGCTAGAGGAACTCGGTCAACCTTATGAAATTAAGAGTTATCAACGTGATAGCCAGACTTTCCTCGCGCCACCGGAACTTAAGCAAATTCATCCGTTAGGCAAATCACCCGTTATCGAAATAGACGGCCAAATGATCGCCGAATCGGGCGCGATCACTGAATATCTGATTGAAAAATATGCGGCAGATACTTTAGCACCAGCAAGAGACAGCGCAGACTATGTCAGCTATCTGCAATGGCTGCACTTTGCCGAAAGCTCGGCCATGCTGCCTTTGTTACTGCGTATGTTCGTGCAAAAAGATGGCTGTAAAACCAATTTCCTTGAAGGTTATGCGGCGACTGAAGTCAGTAAAATTAGCCACTACTTCAATGATATGTTAGCAGGCAAAACCTATCTTGTTGCAGACAAGCTCACAGGTGCGGATATTATGATGTCCTTCGTGGTAGAGCTACTGACTAACAGTGGCGATCTCGTGAAATTTGAACATATTCAACGCTATGCTACTCAATTATCCCAACATAGTGCTTGGAATAAGGCAAACCAAATAGAGCAGAGTCTCGATATTAGCCTATAAAATACCAGTAGAATTCAGGCCTATAAGGGCCTGAATTATCTTTCTACCATCCCCTTTTCGATAATCATCTCAGCCCAAATATTTGTCAGTCCTAGGCAAATTCACCTCACTACTTGGCGAAATAAACACCATGATTTTTGATAAAAAAGGGGCTAATCTTGATTAACTTTATCTGTACGTCACAAGGACTTTAGCATGCGCGCATTCACACTCATCGGCTTATTGCTGCTCAGCATGCAGGCACAGGCCACGATTTATAAATGGGTTGATAAGGATGGTAAAGTCCACTACTCAGATGAGCCCAGAGCCAATGCAGAAGTCGTTGAACTAAATGAAAAAACACTCAACCAAATCGCCTTACCTCCCGTAAAAATAGCATCAGATAATAACAATCAAGTGATTGAAGACATTCAGTATCAAATCAACATCATCTCTCCGGAAGAAGAAGCCACAGTTAGAGATAATAATGGGGATTTTGAAGTGGTTGCGACTGTCAGTCCAGAAATAAAAAGCCAATTCCTAATGCAGTTAAAACTCAATGGCAACGTAGTTGGCCCACCTCAAGTTGGCGGTAGATTTAAATTGACTAACGTTGATAGAGGCGAATATACCCTAGTCGTCGATGCCATGACTCAAAACGGCAAAGTCTTTGCATCAAGCTCACCAAGAAAGATATTTCTTCATCAAGCGGCGATGAGCAAGACCCCAAAGAAACAACCAAAATCCGATTAAAACATATAATAACAATGGATTAGGTTATTCATGGTAAGTTAAACCGTTTGATGAAGTCGAGTTGCAGCTTGCACCAAATCGGTGCATCATGGGGTGCAACCCTATTTTTAGGAACGGTCAATGGATAAAGAGACTCTGCTCAATCATTTAGTTACCGCTGTACTTGTCATAGATAAGGATCTAAAGCCTTGCTATGCGAATGCGGCAGCAGAGCAACTGTTAGGTGTGGGTAGCCATAGGCTCATAGAACAAACCTTGCCTGAACACTATCAAATCCTCGGTGTCGAGGCACAATTGTTAAGTAGCGCCGTAAAAGCTAGCCAAGGATTAACGGTTAATACGGCAACCTTGGTCACTTTAGATGGTCAACATCACACTGTCGACCTCACTCTTGTACCACTCCAAGATGAGGCCGAGTTGAGCCTTCTCGAACTGCGTCAAGTCGATCAACAGAGGCGTATCCACCAGCAACTCAGTCAAGATGCACAGCAACAAGCTGCGCAGTTTCTCGTGCGTAACTTAGCCCATGAAATCAAAAACCCTTTAGGTGGACTCCGTGGTGCTGCACAGTTGTTATCGAGGGAACTTGACGATCCTGCGCAAAAGGAATTTACGACACTTATCATTGAACAAGCGGATCGTCTGCGTAACTTAGTTGACCGTTTACTCGGCCCACAAAGACCAACCCAGCACAGCCTGCACAATATCCATAAAATTGTGCAAAAGGTTTATAAACTGGTCGAAATGGCACTGCCTCCTAATATCCAACTCAAACGGGATTATGATCCATCCATTCCCGATATTGAGATGGATCCAGATCAAATGCAGCAAGCCGTACTGAACCTTTTGCAAAACGCAGTGCAAGCACTTGAGCATACAGGTGGCGAAATTTTGATCCGTACCCGCACCCAGCATCAAGTCACCATTGGTTCGCAGCGCCACAAGTTAGTGCTGACATTGTCAATTATCGATAATGGCCCTGGCATACCACCTGAGCTAATGGATACCCTGTTCTATCCTATGGTGACGAGTCGCGAGCAAGGTTCAGGTTTAGGCCTCTCGATTGCCCATAATATTGCCCGTTTACACTCGGGCAGAATCGATTGCCTCTCCAGCGCAGGGCATACCGAATTTACCATTTCGTTACCGATTTTAAGCGCTAAATAATTTCACAGTACCTACCCATACCGTATGAGGAAGCAAGATGCGAATTAGTGAACAAGTGTGGATCCTCGACGATGATAGCTCGATACGTTGGGTGCTAGAAAAAGCACTTCAAGGAGCCAAACTCAGCACCGCCAGTTTTGCTGCTGCAGAATCCCTGTGGCAAGCCTTAGAAATATCCCAACCTAGCGTAATAGTGTCGGATATCCGTATGCCGGGTACAGATGGGCTCAGCCTACTCGAACGGTTGCAAATCCATTACCCGCATATTCCCGTGATCATTATGACCGCACACTCAGATTTAGACAGTGCAGTCAGTGCCTATCAAGCTGGGGCATTTGAGTATTTACCTAAACCCTTCGACATTGACGAAGCCATTTCCCTCGTCGAACGAGCCCTTACCCATGCCACAGAGCAAAGCCCAGCTCCTGTACAAGAAACACAGGTAAAAACCCCTGAAATCATTGGTGAAGCACCTGCAATGCAAGAAGTGTTTCGCGCTATTGGCAGGTTATCTCGCTCGTCTATCAGTGTGCTGATCAATGGTCAATCGGGTACGGGTAAAGAGTTGGTTGCTGGCGCATTACACAAGCACAGCCCGCGTAAAGATAAGCCGTTTATCGCATTGAATATGGCTGCAATTCCTAAAGATTTAATTGAGTCAGAGCTTTTTGGCCATGAAAAAGGTGCTTTCACTGGCGCCGCCAATGTGCGCCAAGGTCGCTTTGAACAAGCTAACGGTGGCACCCTCTTCTTAGACGAAATCGGTGATATGCCACTAGATGTGCAAACAAGGCTACTGCGAGTACTCGCCGATGGACAATTCTATCGCGTGGGGGGCCATAACGCGGTGCAAGTCGATGTGCGTATCATAGCAGCGACGCACCAGGATCTTGAATTACTAGTACAAAAAGGCGGCTTTAGGGAAGATTTATTTCATAGGCTCAATGTGATCCGCGTACACTTACCGCCACTTTCACAGCGCCGCGAGGATATTCCCCAGCTTGCGACTCATTTTCTCGCATCTGCCGCCAAGGAAATCGGGGTTGAAACCAAGATCCTCACCAAGGAAACTGCCGCTAAACTCTCGCAACTCCCCTGGCCCGGTAACGTACGACAGCTCGAAAATACCTGTCGTTGGTTAACGGTTATGGCTTCAGGGCAGGAAATTTTGCCACAGGATTTACCACCAGAGTTACTTAAGGATCCCGTGAGCATCACCCACGCGACTAAAGTTGGCCAAGACTGGCAATCGGCATTGACCGAATGGATAGATCAAAAACTCTCTGAAGGAAATAACGATCTGTTAACCGAAGTACAACCCGCATTCGAACGCATATTACTCGAAACAGCGCTGCGTCATACCCAAGGTCATAAACAAGAGGCGGCGAAACGTTTAGGCTGGGGGCGAAATACCCTAACGCGTAAATTAAAAGAACTGTCGATGGATTGAACCAACGTGATGGAGTTGCCTTTGGCAACTCCATGCGTCAACCACATTAAGTCAGCACTTGTAGCATAAGTCGCAGCAAATTGATTATGCTCGAATAAATGACACGCACGATACTTCTACGCCTTCGACCTATCAAACATTCTTCAATCACAGTGTTGCCTGTTTCAGCACAACACAAACGCGCACGCCAAAAGAAGGGAAAAGACCAAATATTAAGCCGGTATTGTTTATCTCCATTACTAAGCGCAATACGCCTAGGAAGATAAAAAAGATGCCGCTTATACCATTGTATTGGCTGCATCTTTTTTACCTCTAATTGAGCTTCCTGCGCCTGACAAATAATTGCACTTTCGTCTTGCAGCAACCGCAACTCAAAGCGAGTTGATAATCTGTGGTAACAACAAATAAGCCTAGTACTCTCGTCCAATCGGTGGCTTTGCTTCTCTATCCATAACGCCATATCCCTATACTCCTAAGCGATTCATACCGCGCTATCATCCTTGAATTAGACCATCAAGCGGCTTTTAGCTTACCGGATCTTGGTGAATAATAACTTCTGCGTCCTCAAAGGCGGCTTTAACCCTTATCCCAGTGGAATCGGCAATACCGTGGGCCTCATTTAAACTCAAATTCCCATCAAGCTCTAAATGAAATTGAATAAAAACAGTTTTCCCCGCCTGACGTGTACGCAAATCGTGCAACCCTTGCACCCGTGGATCTTCCACCGCTATTTGAGTGATTTGCTGACGAGTTTCTTCGTCCAACTCCCGATCTAACAGCGCTTGAATTGAACGATAACCTAAGCCAAAAGCTTGGTGACCTATATAAAAGGCAATCAATACTGCAAATAAACCGTCAGCCCACCACCAACCATATTGGGATAAGACTAGCGCTAACAGTACCGCAGCATTGAGGAATAAGTCCGACTTGTAGTGTAATGAATCGGCTTCAACCACAGTACTTTTGGTCGCCGCTAATGCCCGTTTCTGCAATATCACTAAAGCCAATGTCAGTATAATCGCCATCACTGACACTATTACGCCCAGGGTCGCGTGCTCTACTGGAACAGGCGATAATAGCCGTTCTCCACCATAAAAGAGCAGTAAGAAAGCTGAGCCCATAATAAAGGCTGATTGAGCTAATGAGGCTAATGGTTCAGCTTTACCATGACCATATCTGTGGTCGTGATCGGCTGGAACGATTGCATAACGAATAGCAATAAAATTAACAATAGAAGCAAGTGCATCGGCAAAGGAGTCAGTCAAGGATGCCAGCATACTGGCTGAACCTGAATACAACCATGCTACTAGTTTGATAGCAATAAGGGTCAAAGCGGTAGCCACGGAAGCGCGACTAGCCAGTTTGACCCAAAAATCGTATTGGGAAGTTTGAGTCATATAAGGGGTCTATCTCGGGAAGCTATGACTCTATTGTATATCAGCTAAGTCACTTAACCGCGAGGTTCTTTCTCGGCTTGTGCTTCAAATCGTGCTTTAAACTTAGCTTGTTGCTCTGGCGTCAGCAGATTGTAGATTTGGTTCTGAATTTTCATACGCTCAATAGCTTGCGCTTGGCGTTTATCTTGTTGTTCGTTCAGCAGGGCATTAGCTTGAGTTTCATCGAAAGTTGCTGCGGTAATCACAGCCAGCATCTGATTACGATGCGCTAGCAGTTCTTCTTTCGTTGGGAGCTCATCGGAGCGAGAAGCTTTTTGCTCTGCAAAAATTTTTTTAATATCCACCTTTTGGGCATCGGTTAAATCAAGTCCTTCAAACATTTTATGCATACCACCATATTCCATTCGGCCCCCTTTTTTATGAAACTCCCCCCTTGGGTAATCACTGCCTTGGGTTGGTTCTGCACTAACTGTCGTCGCGAATACAACTGAACTCGCTAAAATAGCAAATAAGCCTGCTTTCAAAGGAGATAATGTTTTCATCATGTTAACCTCAATATATAGCTAGATAAGACACAGTGACGACCCTTTTAAAAGCCAAATCACTTTCGACCATCACAGTCTATAGTGCTATACGTAAGTGAGGACGTTGTCTGAGTAAATCACTGTAAAGTTGCGGCAATAACTATACCCAAACAACCTCAAGATGCAGGATTCAGCGGCTGATGTTAACGGAATGGTAATGCACTTTAGGCAAGGCCATTTATTGCTCCTGCATAAATGGCATTCACGCCATCCATGACGATTGCGGTTATTTGTAGACCTAGTGGACTAAGTTAAAGATAACGTATAGCAGATTATCTATTCTTTACTTTGGCTTACATTGCTACACAGCAATTGACATCAAAACGGGTATACTCAGCCAAAGTACAAAATTGCCAGAGATAAAAGCGTACAAAGCCATATCACAGAGATTAAGGAACACTATGAGTCGGATATTATTAATCGATGACGATCACGGTTTATCGGAGTTGCTAGGGCAGTTACTTGAACTAGAAGGGTTTACATTGACTTTGGCCTACGATGGTAAACAGGGTTTAGATCTTGCACTCGCAACGGATTTTGATCTGATTTTACTCGATGTTATGTTGCCTAAATTAAATGGTTTTGAAGTTCTGCGTGCACTGCGCCAACACAAGCAAACCCCCGTATTGATGCTCACTGCTCGCGGCGATGAAATCGATCGCGTCGTTGGTCTGGAAATTGGTGCCGATGACTACCTGCCAAAACCCTTTAATGACAGGGAGTTAATTGCGCGTATTCGGGCCATTATCCGCCGAGCCCATTTAACCGCCCAAGAAATCCATGCAGCCCCAGCACAAGAGTTTGGCGATTTGCGTTTAGACCCATCGCGCCAAGAAGCCTACTGTAACGAACAACTGATTATCCTCACGGGGACAGAATTCACGCTACTGCACACTCTCGCACTGCATGCAGGTGAGTTAATGAATAAGGAAGAATTGAACGAAATCGTGCTTGGCAAAAAACTGATGCCCTTTGATCGCAGTTTAGATATGCACCTTTCGAATTTACGTAAAAAGCTACCCGAACGTAGCGACGGCCGACCTAGGGTAAAAACTATCCGAGGAAAAGGTTATATCTGGCTACCATAAGGGCGGAATATATTGTGCCTAATCGTTTATTTATCAAATTATTACTTGGCTTTTGGCTTTGCAGCTCGCTGATCATTGCTTTGGTCGGCCTATTGCCATTGCTACAACAAAATCACGATAGAGCGCCAATTCCACCCCATCTCGAAAGTGCCTTATCAGCGATTGCGATGCGATTTCAAGAAGATCCCTCCCTGTTTGAGTCTGACTTTTTACGTCGATGGGAAAGACAAAAAAATATGGAAGGAAAACCACTACGTATTTATCTCGCCAATAGTCAAGGGCATGTGATTAACACCCAAAAAATAAGCCGTGGTGTCCGCAGCTTCATGTTGATGACAGATGAAGATAAGCAACCGATTAGCCACCAATTTAAAGACGAACTGGTATTTGGCCCCTACAGCTTCAAAATCAAAGGTGAAACCTACTTGTTATACGGCCGTCTGCCTGGAAACTTTCCACGGCCTTGGTTTTTCTTCTTTGTCGAGAATAAACTTTTAACCTTAAGCCTAGCGATTCTACTCTCAGGATTATTATGTGGATTACTCGCATGGCATTTAGGTAAGGCGTTAAATTCACTTAAAAAAAGTGCTAATGCTCTAGCCGATGGCGATTTAAGTAATCGTGTTGATAAAGCAACCACTAAACGTAACGATGAGATAGGCCAACTAGCAACCGCCTTTAACAGCATGGCCGACTCCATCGAGAATATGGTAAAAAACCAACAGAGACTGATGGGTGATATTTCCCATGAGCTACGTACGCCTCTGACGCGCTTACAATTATCTCTGGCACTTGCCCGCAAAAAAGGCCAACAAACCACAGAAACTGACCGCATAGCCTATGAAGCTGAACACTTAGAAAAACTCATTGCCGAATTAATGGAATTATCACGGGTCAAACTCAGTACCAATGAAACCAAGGTTCGGCTCGGTCTAGCTGAATCCTTAAGCCAAGTGTTAGACGATGCCGAATTTGAAGCCGATCAGCAGGACAAAAAAATCACTATCGATATAGATGAAGACATTGAGTTAGCACACTTTCCAAAATCACTTTCCCGCGCGATAGAAAACTTGCTACGTAACGCGATTCGTTATGCCGAAAACGATATTTATATTCACGCCAGCACAACGGCAGACCAAGTCCATATCACGATTAAAGATGATGGTCCGGGCATCGACCCTGCCGAGCTTGATGCTATTTTTAAACCTTTCTACCGCCCAGATTCTGCAAGACAAAGGGAAAGTGGGGGTTGGGGTTTAGGGCTCGCCATTACCGAAGCCGCCATTACTGCCCATAAAGGAAAAATTAAGGCGAAGAATAGAGTACCGCATGGGCTCGAAGTTAATATTACCCTACCCGTCTAAACCTTAAATCAGCCTGCGTGCCACTAAAGCTTATCCTCAGGGCTAAGCTTTAAGCCCCATTTGTTTCAATTTACGATACAAGGCATTACGGCTGATGCCTAAGCGCTTAGCGCATTGACTCACATTGCCATCGCAGGCCTGATACGCCTGCAGCACATTGCTATAAATGGCGCCATGGAGAGAGTTCGCACCTGCAGGAGCTAAGAGCGTGGAATTTAGCCGCGGCGCTAGGCTTTCCTTTGTTGGGGAGTCCCTTTTAGGGGAGGATGCAGAACCCGATCTGGTTATCGCATCTAGCTCGGCCCCCAGCGGCTCAGCATTTAACGCCGAACAAGTTAATTTTTCGGTAAGATAATCGGGTAAATGTTGCGAACTGAGGATCTTATCCCCTTCTGCCATTAAACACGCTACCTGCATAAGATTATCCAGCTCGCGCAAATTCCCCGGCCAGTCGTGTTGCATCAATAACGCTAACAGTTCTGGGCAGATATCTTGCTCGGCAATGCGATGTTTACGGTGTAATTTATGGATAATACGCTCGATATCCTGCCGTTCACGCAGCGCAGGTAAACGCACCTGCAAGCCATTGAGTCGATAGAACAAATCCTGTCGAAACAACCCTTGAGTCACCTGTTTTTCTAAATCCATATGGGTTGCGGCAATGATTTGGATATCGACTTTGAAACTTTGATTGCTACCAACGGGCACCACTTCGCGCTCTTGCAATACTCTGAGTAAACGACTCTGGGCCGCCAGCGGCATTTCACCGATCTCATCTAAAAACAAAAAGCCGCCGTGAGCCTGGCGAATTTTGCCGATAAACCCAGTGCGATTCGCCCCCGTAAACGCGCCCGCCTGATAACCAAAGAGTTCAGATTCCACTAACTCGGCGGGCAATGCGGCGCAGTTCACCGCCACTAAGGGCTCGGTGCGACGCGCACTCTGGGCATGGAGCTTTTTAACAAATTGCTCTTTACCGACGCCCGTTTCACCGAGCACTAACAGCGGAATTTGCTTAGTGATCACCTTATTGGCATGTTGCCAAGCGCGTTCTAATTGAGGATCGCGAAACCGAACCCCCAATTGATTGAGTGATTTATTGCTAATCGCAACTCGACCCTTAGCGCTGGGAATATGTAAGGATTGAGTCTGTAGATGCAAGGCTAAATGCTGATTAAAGCCACCCGCACGGCTCCAATTATCGCCTAAATACTGTTCGACGGTATCGCCCACCTTGGCATGGTTAAGCAATTGTTTCGCCATGGGATTACAACCCACAATGCGACCATCACTGTCGGCAATCACTATGCCCTGCCAACCCGAATTGAGCAGATTGGGTTGCGCAGCTAAATCGATTCGATAATGACTGTCTGGCAAATGACACAGGAGTGCAGTCTCAACCTGCTGCGCTAAACTCGACACTAACATCAGCGTCTGCTGGGTGTGTCTTTGTTGCTCGCTGGTGATATCGATCACCCCGAGCATCTCACCTTGGGGGGAAAATATTGGGCATGCGGTACAACTCATAAAACGATTCAGGCGAATAAAATGCTGCTCACCCACCACAGATACCGCCTGTTTTGCGGTTAACGCAGTCCCTATCGCATTAGTGCCTTTGTGTTGCTCGAGCCAATTAACCCCGATATCCAAAGCCACATCCGCAAGCTTAGTAGAATAACGGCTCACGCCCCAGTGCCTAAGCACATAACCATCGGCATCGGAGAGTAAAAGGCGGCTATTAGAATGCGCCATCAATTGATTAAACAAGGGCAAGGCATGGGATTGTACTAACGCTATGAGCATTTGATATTGCTCATGTTTCTGCTTTAGCTCACTCGCATCGAGCCTGAGCTCTTGGGGTAATTGAAATTCAGACAAGCCAGCGCTAATGCTGCGCTGCCACGAATCGGCCAACCACGCCTGTGTCGATGGAAAATGCAGTTTAACTGTCATAGCCGTGCTCCCCCGAGCGGTGTTCCATTTCGGCACAGCTACAGTGTGCCATTGGATGACAAAGTGACCACAGGACACACTTCTCCCTCTGGGTGTCCATACTTATTCAAATCTACAAAATTAGCTTTTCATCATACTGTTAGCGCAACAAGTGTACAACTCCTGCCAGTTTGGCACTCTCCTTGCGATGCACCATAGGTGTGCAACCATCAGGTGTTGCATAAGAGAACACTAAGCCAATCAATAGGATTGGCTTAAACCAAAACGAAATATATATAAAAAGATATCCATTAGAGATGCATCAACAAGACTCCCTTGCTGAAGCGCACAGCGTAAAAATCGCCGACGCCACAGCATGCCATCCATAAGAAGGAATGATTCTATGATTTATGCTCAACCCGGAACCGCAGGCGCAATCGTTAACTTTAAAGAAAAATACGCCAACTTTATCGGCGGAAAATGGGTCGCCCCGGTCAATGGCAAATACTTCGACAATCGCTCCCCCGTGAATGGCCAAAATTTTTGCCAAATCCCGCGCTCCGATGCTCAAGATATTGAATTAGCATTAGATGCCGCCCACGCTGCTAAAGAGGCATGGGGTAAAACCTCAGTCACCGAGCGCTCAAACCTGTTACTGCGCATTGCCGATCGCGTCGAACAAAACCTAGAATATTTAGCCGTTGCCGAAACCTGGGAAAACGGCAAAGCGGTGCGTGAAACCTTAAATGCCGACTTGCCCTTATTCGTCGACCATTTCCGCTACTTTGCGGGTTGTATCCGCGCACAGGAAGGCAGTGCTGCCGATATCGACGGCAATACAGTCAGTTATCATTTCCCCGAGCCTTTGGGCGTGGTCGGCCAGATTATTCCTTGGAACTTCCCGCTCTTGATGGCGGCATGGAAAATCGCCCCTGCGCTGGCGGCGGGTAACTGTGTAGTGCTCAAGCCTGCTGAGCAGACACCGGTATCGATTCTGGTCTTGCTCGAACTGATTGAAGATCTATTACCCGCGGGGATTCTCAACGTAGTCAACGGCTTTGGCACCGAAGCAGGACAAGCACTGGCCACCAGCAAACGCATCGCTAAGCTTGCCTTTACGGGCTCCACCGAAATTGGCTATCACATTTTAAAATGCGCCGCCGAATCCTTAATTCCATCGACCGTTGAACTCGGCGGCAAGTCGCCTAACGTGTTTTTTGCCGATGTGATGGACCATGAGGACGAGTATTTAAATAAAGCTGTCGAAGGCATGTTGCTGGCCTTCTTCAACCAAGGCGAAGTCTGTACTTGCCCATCACGGGTGTTAGTCCAAGAGTCGATTTACGATCGCTTTATCGAAAAAGTGCTCGCGCGCGCGCAAACCATTAAGCAAGGCGATCCCTTAGATACCGACACTCAAGTTGGCGCTCAAGCCTCTAAAGAACAGTTCGATAAGATCTTAAGTTACTTAGCCATAGGTAAGGCTGAAGGCGCAGAAGTGCTACTAGGCGGCACACTTTGCCAACTCGATGGCGGCCAAAGTGAAGGCTATTACATCAGCCCGACGATTATGAAAGGCCACAATAAGATGCGTATCTTCCAAGAGGAGATCTTCGGCCCCGTGATTTCGATCACCACCTTTAAAGATGAAGCCGAAGCGCTGGCGATCGCGAACGATACTGAGTACGGCCTAGGGGCTGGCGTGTGGACGCGGGATATGAACACGGCTCAACGTATGGGACGTGGCATTCAAGCTGGCCGCGTGTGGATTAACTGTTACCACGCCTATCCAGCCCATGCCGCCTTTGGTGGATACAAAAAATCCGGCATCGGCCGCGAAACCCATAAGATGATGCTCAACCATTATCAAAATACCAAGAATCTCTTGGTGAGTTACGATGTGAATCCTTTAGGTTTCTTTTAAAGGGCTATTTTTAAAAGGCTTTGTCCACATGTTTTATGAATGACTTTATATCAGTCATTTATCTTCAATAAATCATAACAAAGAAAGGGCGAATCGCCCTTTCTTTATTTCTGTCGCGCAACATTAATAAATCAAACACTTACAAAAAATACTTAAAGAAACATACCGCCAGACGCTTCGATACGCTGGGCATTGATCCAAGCGGCCGCAGGCGATAGCAAGACGCTAATCGCACCGCCGATATCGTCAGGCAAACCCACACGCCCTAGCGCAGTTTGCTGCGCTAAAAACTGATTCATCTGCGCATTATCCCGCACCATACCGCCGCCAAAATCCGTTTCAATCGCCCCAGGGGCAAGCACATTGACGCGGATACCCCGTGGGCCTAACTCCTTCGCCCAATACTTAGTCATAGTCTCGACCGCGCCTTTCATGGTGGCATACGCGCCAAATCCGGGAATCGCAAAGCGCGTCAAACCAGTGGAAATATTGATAATGCTTCCCCCATCCATCAGCTGCGGCAGTAAGCTTTGTGTCAAAAAGAACGGTCCTTTAACGTGGATATTCATCAAGGTATCGAACTGTTCGATACTAGTTTCCGCCATAGGCACATGAATCCCTATACCAGCATTGTTAATCAAATAGTTAAACGACTCCCGCTGCCATGTTTGGGCTAATACGGTGCTAACTTGGGTGGCAAACTCGGCAAATGAGTCGCTATCGCTCACATCCAGCGGCAGCGCAACGGCTTTGCGGCCAAGCCATTCAATCTCGGTGACGACTTCAGCGGCCGCAGCGGCATTCGTTTGGTAGGTTAAGATAATATCTATCCCCTGCGCCGCTAATTTGAGGGCAGTATTTTTACCTAAACCGCGGCTGGCGCCAGTGATGAGTGCAATTGGAGTCGTGTTCATGGTCAGTCCTTATAATTGTCGCTTGGAAGTGAAACCTAAGCCTTGTAGGCCTAATTAACTGAACACAGCTTATTACTTGCAATTAACGAGATAAACACACTATAAATGCTAAGACTGTTAGCCAATAAAGGACAATCACCGTGCAAGATAGATTGCAAGCCATGCAAATTTTTATGCGAGTCGCTGAATTACAAAGCTTTACCCAAGCTAGCGTCAGCTTAGGCCTATCGAAAACCCATGTATCGAATGTGGTGGCGCAGTTCGAAACATTTTTGGGTGCGCGCCTGCTGCAACGCACCACGCGAACGGTACGGCTAACCCAAGATGGCCAGAGTTGTTACGAGCGTTGCAAAAGTTTATTGGCGGAATTTCAAGAATTAGAAAGCCTGTTCCAACTGCAAGCCGAGCAAGTGTCTGGGGGCTCAGAGTCGATATGTCTACAGGCATTGCCCGTAACTTAGTGCTACCTAAACTCCCTGAATTTATTGAGCAATACCCACATATCGAGCTTGAGCTCAGCAGCACAGATCGTAAGGTGGATGTCATTGCCGAAGGGTTCGATTGTGTTATTCGCATCGGCAGTGTGCAGCAAGAAGGACTTATAGCGAAAAGGCTCGGGCATTTTAAGATGCTCAACTGTGTCAGCCCATCCTATATTGCCAAATACGGTAAACCTGAAAGCCTTGAAGATCTGACCTTACACAACCACAAACTCGTCCACTATGTCAGCCAGTTAGGGGGCACTGACTCAGGCTTTGAATATCAAGATCCCCACACTCATCAAGCGGATCTCGCCATCCAATTGCCTAAGTTGATTACGGTGAATAATGCCGATGCCTATAGTTCAGCCTGTTTAGCTGGGCTGGGGATAATCCAAGTTCCCAGCATAGGGGGGGCTAAGTATTTACAAACCGGAGAATTAATCGAAATTCTACCAGATTATCCAGCACCGCCTATGCCAGTGAGCTTAATCTATCCCCACAGGCGGCACTTATCTAAGCGCCTGCAAGTCTTTATGGCATGGTTAAATCAGCAGATGACGCCGTTTTTAGTCCAGCATTAAAGGGACTTTTCGATTGCCCCTAAACGCTGGGCCAATTCAACAAGAGAGGCGGCTGTTTGCGGATCATTTTGGGGATCGACGACTTCGACCAACTTAAGTTTCGGCCGAGGCATTAACCAAGATGTGCCCGCAGTAATCACTAAATCCAGCACAAACTGACCATAATAGTGCAACCGCAAGCGGTTATCCGCCATGGGCCAGTGGGCATAAAGCAAAAATGAATCATACAGTTGTGCCAAAGATGTTTTTGTAACTAAGGCAAATGTATCATCAAGCAGACTAAACTCGGTTGATTCTTCAAAGGGACAATCGAAAGAAGTGATAACCAAATACCCCGAGGTCTTATTGGGTAAAACGCAGCGATATTGACCTTCAATCACTAGGCCCGCAATAAAGGTATGAGTCTGTTGGCCATTAAAATACAGAGGCATTTTCAGTGGGTCAGGCTCAAGTCCATCTTTACATTCTGCTAGCAGTGAAAACCCCGTTATCGGCTGCATACCCTTACCCCGCTTAGCTAGCTAATACCTTACTAGTCGCACTAATCTTGCGGATTCAAAAGCGCTAGGACTCGCAACGCTTCCAATAACAGCCCAGTAAGATCAGATAACCGACAAAATACGCCACGAGATCTAATGGATCGAAATGGCTACCTATCACTATCCGTGCCAATCGATTTCCGCCCAAGCCTAGCTTATCGACTAAGCCCCAATACTGGCCAAATTCGATGGCAAAGGCAAACAGCAGTACCACCAACGCCAGCCAAGGAGTTTGAAAAAAACGCTTAATGCCATCGCCTGTGTTTTTTACTGCGGCTTTTTCTACCGGATTGGCAATCGGAACGACAGCCCGCACCATGCAAAACAGTAAGATCACCACCAATACATCGCCCACAAAACCACGAATAAAACCCGCAGGTGCATACAAAGCGATTAAGACTTCGGTCAAAAATAATAAAACCGCATAAATAAAAAAGGTTTTACGACTCGGATGACGGCTGAATAAAACGCTAACAACGGCGGCAGACATAGATAAGTTAATCCCTAACTTCACTCGATTGAGGTGGCAGAATCTACCGTAATACCAAGAGGTTAACAAGTGAGCTTTCGTTGACATTTAAGGCTCACCACCCGAGTAAGCGCGCCACTTAACCCCACCAATTCAATGAATGTTCGCGCCTCAAAATTTAAGCGAGGTTTAAGTTTGGGTTAAGTAGCCTACACCTAAACCCACTTAGGAGCGTCACACCATGTCATCAAGCACACTGCAAACCATCAAAGTCTGGGACCTGTTGATCCGCATATTCCATTGGTCACTCGTCGGCTTTTTCACCTTAGCCTATCTCACAGAGGGCGAAGATGAGTGGATGACTATCCACAGTTACGCAGGTTATAGCATCTTAATTTTACTAGTGTTTCGCCTGTTATGGGGCGTGGTGGGTACCCACAATGCGCGCTTTAGCAACTTTATCACTCGCCCTAAAGAAGTACTGGTGTATCTCAAAGGACTCATCACAGGTAAAGCCAAAGACTACATAGGCCACAACCCCGCAGGGGCAATGATGATCGTTGCCTTGATCGCCAGCATAGCCATCACGGGATTCTCGGGTATGGCGCTGTACGCCACCGATGGACACGGCCCATTAGCCGCGAGCTTTTTCGCCACTTGGCCCGAAGGCGCATTAAAAGAAGTCCATGAGTTTTTTGCCAACTTCACCCTGTTCCTTGTGGTCATCCATGTCGGCGGCGTCATTGTCAGCAGCCTATTACACAAAGAGAACTTAGTCAGAGCCATGGTCACGGGCAAGAAACAACGCCCAGTGAAACAACAAGATTAATGGGTTAGCCATTTTGCTTAGCCACAAGACATCCAGCCCAAAAGGAATGCCCTATGAACAGATTCACTAGACACACGAATAAGAAACGCCTTGTCATCATCGCAATTTCAACCTTGCTGCTGAGCAGCCTTAGCGTTAGCGCCGCCAACAGTAAAGTGCAAAGCCTGCCACTCAGCGCCGAGCGCATCGGCACGCAACTGCAACGCTATCAAGCCCAAGGCGCAGGGCCGTTTACCGCCGCCGCAGGACAAAAGCTTTGGTTGCAGGAAATAGACGGTCGCAGCTGCGCCAGTTGCCATACCGCTAAAGTCACCGATATGGGGATGCACCAAAATACCCGAAAACCCATTGACCCTATGGCGCCGTCGATTACCACTGATCGTTTAACCGACTCAGCCAAAATTGAGAAATGGTTTAGCCGTAACTGTAACTGGACCTTTAAACGCGACTGCACGCCGCAGGAAAAAGGCGATGCCTTACTCTGGTTAAGCCAGCAATAACTGCAATTTTTCGATCAATTAAATTCACTGCCTTCAATTAAAGGTAACGGCACAAAAGGAAGATATCATGACTCAACAAGCTCACCCCATTAGCTGGCTCCTAGGCTCATCACTCACGGCCGCGGCATTAGCTATCGGCGTTATCGGCGTCAGCCTAACCTTAACGGGTACAGGCTATGCGGACGATGGCCGCGAGCTCAGCCGCAACATTCCACAGAATGCGGAATACATTGCAGAATGTGGCAGTTGCCATATGGCCTATCCAGCCAATTTACTCCCCGCCGACAAGTGGCGCGCCATTACGGAAAATTTAGAAAATCACTTTGGTGACAACGCCAGCGTAGATCCTCAAGTCACTGCTAGAATTGAGGAATATCTAGTTCAACATGCAGCGCAAAATGGTAAGGTGATGAAAAACAGTACGCCGCTGCTCGCGGGCATGGGGCCGCAAAAGATCACAGAACAGGCATTTTTTATTCGCAAACACGATGAGATCCCAAAGCGAATGGTGCAAGATAACCCAAAAGTCGGTTCATTCAGTCAATGCAGCAATTGTCACAACCTCGCAGAGAAGGGCATATTCGATGAAGATACCGTTAATATTCCTGGCTTTGGCCGTTGGGATGATTAGCAGTCCAAGCACTGATGCCCACGACGATGATCTTTCAAGCAAGGTGGTCGAGTGGGTTAAGGAGGGCAAGGTTTTACCCTTCGACACCATAATGCAACGCTACGAATCACGCCTACAGGGACGGCTGCTGGACTTAGAAGTCGAGCAGAAACATGGTCGTATCATCTACGAGCTCGAAATCCTCCGCGAGGATGGCATAGTGTATGAAATCAAAATTGACGCCAAAACCGGCGAGTGGCTAAAGGAAAAGGTCGACTGATGCGTTTGCTATTGATTGAAGATGATATCGATCTGGTCGCGCGCCTCATTCCCGCCCTTAACAAGGCGGGCTATACCGTCGAACACACAGATAACGGTATCGACGGTGCCTTTTTAGGCGAAGAAGAAAACTTCGAAGCCGTTATCCTCGATCTCGGCTTGCCCGGCAAACCCGGTTTACAAGTCCTTGGCCAATGGCGACAAAAAGGCTTGGCTATGCCAGTGCTTATTCTCACCGCCCGTGATGCGTGGCACGAACGGGTCGACGGCCTCAAGGCTGGGGCCGATGACTACCTCGGCAAGCCTTTTCACATTGAAGAACTACTCGCAAGGCTCGAAGTGTTGATCCGCCGCCACTTTGGCCGCGCCGACAATGTGCTACAACATGCGGGTGTCTCCCTCGATGTCGACAAACAGGCGGTCACCAATGTCGACGGCGAAGTGATAGAACTGACCAAGATTGAATATCGTCTGCTGCATTACTTAATGGTCAACCCCAGCAAAATCGTCTCTAAGTCCGAGCTGAGTGAGCGCATTTACGAAGAAGATCACATCAAAGACAGCAATGTCATCGAAGTGTACGTCAACCGCCTGCGCCAACGCTTAGGCAAGGATTATATCGAAACCCGCCGCGGCCAAGGTTATCGACTCAAGGAGTAAATGGCGTGTATTCACTCAAGGGTTATCTAACGCGCAATCTGCTGATTATGCTCACCTTTGCCATGGTGCTGTTACTGTATTTTCTGTATCAAGGTATCCAAGCATTAACCCAAGACTTTGTCGCTTCGCGTCTACAACACGATGCCGACAGCCTGATCTCCGCCCTTAATAAAAATCCCGATGGGGCTTGGGCACTCACCACCGACCGTTTACCTAATGTGTACCACAGGGTCAATTCTGGGCATTATTTTGCCATTCAAATCGGCGATTCAAATCTGCGTTCACGCTCCCTATTCGATCAAGACGTGAATATTCCTCAGCTAAAAGCGGGCGAGCAACACCAAGCCACTGAGTTTGTCAGCAAAGAGCATTGGCTGATGTTTAGTCAGGCCGTTATCAAAGATGATCAATTAGTTACTCTGTGGGTGACAGAAGATATTAGCTCGCTTGAACAAACCCAAGTGCAGTTTTTAGCCTTTGCCACCGCAGCCGTGTTACTCACGATTATCATCCTATTAATGGCCCAGCATCAGCTACTGAAACGCGGCTTTAAACCCTTAGAACAGATGCCCGAAGCCATACGGCAGATGCGCACCCAAGGGCAAGAAATCAATCCCGCCAAAGTACCGAGTGAAATCGTCCCGCTGATTGAAGAGATAGATCGCTTAGTCAATCAATTGGGCCAACGAGTGCAACGCTCCCGCAATGCTCTGGGTAACTTGGCCCATGAAATGAAACGTCCGCTACAAGGGCTACAATCCTACCTAGAAAGCCTACCACCGGAACAAAGGAGTGAGGGCAGCAAGGTGCTATCAAACCTGCACCACATCATCGAGAGAGAGCTTAAGCGGACTAAGATTGTCGGCCTGTCCACTCCTGGGCGTTATACCGTCCTCGATGACGATCTCGCGCCGCTTATTCAAGTGATGCAACGCATCTACCCAGATCGCGTCATTCAAAGCCATTACGCGAGCGGCTTAGTAATGCCGTTTGATCGGGATGACTTACTCGAGCTCTTAGGTAATTTGTTGGATAACGCCTGCAAACATGGCCGCAAAAACATTGAGATCCGTATCAGCCAACAGAACGTTCCAACCTCAGGCTATGGGATAGAAGTGAGTGACGATGGCGAAGGCGTCTCAGATACCGCGCTGTCGATCATCATTGAACGCGGCATTCGGCTAGATGAAAGCATCCAAGGCCATGGTTTAGGATTGTCTATCTGCAAAGATATCATCGACAGCTATCAAGGCGAACTCAGTTTTAGCCATGCGAAACAAGGCGGACTCAAAGCCAGCGTATTTCTGCCGCTCCCGAATTAAGCGGTATACTCACTCGGCCTGTGACCACTGAGTTCATGCAAGCAAATAGAGGGTATAATTAACCCATTCAAACCCCTTTCCCCAATCAGTCTAGAGATTTATATGAAAGTTATCGACCTAAAATCTGCCCCGCAACACATTCCACAATTGGCGGAGTGGCATCATCAAGCATGGGCACATTTGAGTCCTGCGGATGCTTCAGTCACCACGCTGATTGCAGAAATGAACGAGTATTTAACTGATGCAGCTATGCCTAAGATGTTTATCTGCGAACAGGCAAATCAAGTGATGGGATCATCGTCATTAATCGCCGCGGATATGGACAGCCGAACCGACCTAAGTCCTTGGCTCGCAAATGTGTATGTGAATGCCAACCATAGAAATAAAGGACTGGGTAAGTTGCTCGTCAATGCCGTAGTTGACCACGCCAAAGCGATTGGTTTGCAGAAAATCTATTTGTTTACCGCAGATAAAGCCGATTTTTATCAGGCACTGGGTTGGTCAATGATTTCACGGGAAGAGTATAAGGGCGAGATGGTCACGATAATGGAATATAAGTTGACTAGCCCAAATAAATAGAGGCATTAGCAAACTTCACAATAGGACAATTTCCTCAAGTTTTTAGCTCGTTTACTCGATCGACCCTACCCCATATCCAGTTGTTTTTGTGATAACAATTTAAGTTAATAAGGATAAATAAGTTACAAAAGCGCACTTAGTTTCAATATCGCCTACCCCCAGTTTTAGGATTTTTGCCGTTGTTATACTCACATCGAAAATAAATCAGACGACAGATCCACTCAAGAAACATCATTTATTGATTGAGTTTTGATGATTCCGAGATACGAGTAAAAACGTGACCCTACCTATACCGTCCGTTTTGAACAGATAAACATCATTCCTGCTGGAGGGATAATTTTGAAAACCATAACCACAGATGTGGCGGTCATCGGCGCTGGTGGCGCGGGTCTTCGCGCAGCAATTGCTGCAGCAGAGGCTAATCCAAAGCTAAGTATCGCTCTCATTTCCAAAGTATATCCAATGCGTTCGCATACCGTTGCTGCCGAAGGCGGCTCGGCTGCGGTAATTAAAGATGAAGACAGTCTGGATAACCATTTCAATGATACGGTTGCCGGTGGCGACTGGCTATGTGAACAGGACGTTGTCGAGTATTTCGTCGAGAATGCGCTACGTGAAATGACCCAGTTAGAGCTATGGGGTTGTCCGTGGAGCCGAAAACCTAACGGTGAAATTAACGTGCGCCGTTTTGGTGGAATGAAGATTGAACGAACTTGGTTTGCGGCCGACAAAACCGGTTTTCACATGTTGCATACCCTGTTCCAAACGTCGATGAAGTACAGCAATATCGTGCGCTATGACGAGTTCTTCGTACTGGATCTCATCGTTGTCGATAATGAAGTGCAAGGTGTTATCGCCCTGTGCATTGCCGAAGGCGAGCTAGTTTGCTTTAAAGCCAAATCGGTGATCTTAGCAACAGGTGGCGGTGGCCGTGTCTACCACTTCAACACCAATGGCGGCATAGTAACAGGCGATGGAATGGCTATTGCCTATCGTCATGGCGTACCACTCCGCGATATGGAGTTTGTGCAATATCACCCAACGGGTTTACCCGGCACGGGGATTTTGATGACGGAAGGATGCCGCGGTGAAGGCGGCATCATGGTGAATAAAAACGGTTACCGTTATCTGCAGGATTATGGTCTAGGGCCAGAAACCCCTGTTGGTCAACCACAAAACAAATACATGGAATTAGGCCCTCGCGATAAGGTTTCTCAAGCATTTTGGCATGAGCAACGTAAGGGAAATACTATCAAACATCCTTTAGGAGATGTGGTTCACTTAGATTTACGCCACTTAGGTGAAGACTATCTCAAAGAGCGCTTACCCTTTATCTGTGAGCTTGCAAAAGCCTATGTCAACGTAGACCCAGCTAAAGAACCCATTCCTATTCGCCCTACCGCCCATTACACCATGGGAGGTCTTGAAACCGATCCTCAAACTGAAACCCAAATTAAAGGTTTGTTTGCCGTTGGTGAATGTTCTTCAGTTGGCTTACACGGTGCTAACCGCCTTGGTTCTAATTCGCTGGCAGAGCTTGTTGTATTTGGCAGATTAGCCGGTGAGACAGCGGCTAAGCGCGCCGCAGAATTCCAAGGATGGAACTACGATGCTATTAATGACCAAGCAGCAGCAGTTGAAGCCCGTCTCGATGCACTATTAGCCCAGAAAGGTACCGAAAACTGGTCTGATGTACGTACTGAAATGTGTAAGAGCATGGAATCTGGTTGTGGTATCTACCGTGATGAAGCAGGCATGCAGGCTACGATTGATAAGCTTGCCGAGTTACGTTTACGTTATAAAAACATTCAAATCACCGATAAGGGCAAAGTATTCAATACCGATCTGCTCTATGCCATTGAAGTAGGCTTTAGTTTAGATGTTGCCGAGGCCATGGCGCACTCAGCAATTCAACGCCGAGAATCCCGTGGAGCCCACCAACGGCTCGATGAAGACTGCAACTCGCGTAATGACAAGGATTATCTAAAACACTCCCTTGCACTCTATAACCCTAATGCTGTGCCAACCATCAAGTACAGCGAGGTGAAGATCACTAAGTCTCAACCTCAAGCGCGCCTGTATGGTGACGCCGCAAAACAGCAGGAGAAAGTCTAATGACTGAGCATAATATTCAGACTGTTAATATCCTTAGATACGATCCAGAAAAGAATAACGAACCCTTTCTTGAGACGTTTAAAGTTCCTGCGGATAACACGACCTCGATACAGGATGCGTTAGCTTATATTAAAGATCATATGGATAAGTCTTTATCCTATCGCTGGTCTTGTCGCATGGCGATTTGTGGTTCCTGTGGTGTGATGGTTAACAAAGTGCCTAAACTGGCCTGTAAAACCTTTTTGCGCGACTACCCAGAGGGTGTCACGCTTGAGCCACTCGCCAACTTTGCCATTGAGAAAGATCTCGTGGTCGACAAAGCTCCCTTCCTTGAACGATTAGAGGCAATGAAACCTTATATCATTGGCAATGATCGCAAACCTGAAGACGGGCCAAATCTACAAACTCCGGCACAAATGGCCAAATACAAGCAGTTTGCAGGTTGTATCAACTGTGGTTTGTGCTACGCAGCGTGCCCGCAGTTTGGTTTGAACCCTGAGTTTATCGGTCCTGCCGCCATCACGCTTGCCCACAGATATAACTTAGATAGTCGTGATCTTGGCAAAGTTGAACGCATGAAACTTATCAACGGTAAGGACGGTGCCTGGGGTTGTACCTTCGTTGGATATTGTTCAAAGGTGTGCCCTAAACATGTCGATCCTGCGGCGGCGGTAAACCAGAGCAAGGTTGAGTCAGCTAAAGATTTTATCATTAACATGATAACGATGAAGGAGGCATAAGATGCAAAACCGCAAACCCTATGTTCGTCCTATGCAGAGAGCTTGGTGGTCCGAGAATAACTTCTTCAGTTGGTATATGGTGCGAGAATTAACCATAGTGCCGCTGATCCTATTCACACTGAATCTTTGCGCAGGTTTATTTGCTCTGGTCTCAAGCAGCGATGCTTGGAGCAACTGGATTTACTTTTCGTCTCACCCAGTCATGTTACTTATCAATGTTTTGGCATTGATTGGTGCACTCTATCATGCCAAGACATTCTTCAGCATGATGCCCCAGGTGATGCCAATTAAGCTGGGTGAAAAAGTAGTGCCAACTGGCGTAATCGTTGGGGTTCAGTGGTTACTGTTAGTGCTAGTGTCACTCGTGGCGATAGCCTGTATTTAGTAGGAGAATATTATGATCAATTATTCACCAAAGCGCTCTGATGAACCCATTTGGTGGGGCCTGTTCGGCGCGGGTGGCGTTTGGTTTGCCATGATTACACCGGTAACCGTACTCGTGATGGGGATCCTGTTGCCCTTACATGGATTTGGATTGGTAGATATCAGCTATGACAAGGTTTATGCATTTGTCAGTAGCCCCATCGGTGGCGGGTTTACCGTGCTGTCTTTATCCCTACCTATGTGGCATGCGATGCACCGAGTTCACCATGGCTTGCATGACTTACAAATCCACTTAGGTTCCGTTGGCAAATACGCTTGCTACTTAGCTGCGGCCTTGGTGACGGTACTTGCTACGGTTTGGGTAATACAGTTAAGTTAACTATATCGTTAAGTTGATGGTTTCAGAGGTATGATAGGCAGAATTGTTCTGCCTATTTCTGTTAGCTATCGCCAAACAACCTCAAAATGAGATTGCCTACATTTTGGGGTTTTTGGCTATTTAAATAGCTAAGATATTATTGATGTAAACACTCACCCTATAGGATGGTCTATGCTTGCCACCGATAAGCGATTTGACTTAGTCAAACCGATGAAATTCAAGAAACATTTGATTACCAGCATTTTTATGGCAATGGTGTTGATCTTGATCATTATGGTGGCGGCAACTTTTCATCTCCTAAAATCCACCCATGATGAGAGCCTTAAGCAGCGTGGATTAGAATTAGCCAGTATTCTTGCACTAGATCCCGTGGTCATTGAGGCTGTTGAGCGCGCTAATGTAACACCAGAAGTATCGATCCGATCTTATATTGAAAATCTCCGTGCTCAGACTAGTGTCTCTTTTATTGTTGTGGTGAATAAAGAAGCTATACGCCTGAGCCATCCTGAAGAATCAAAACTATATCATCCCTTTGTGGGAGATGACCTCAAACCCGTATTAAGTGAGGGAATTAAAGTCAGTACCTTTGCCGAAGGTTCACTTGGCCCCGCTATTCGCAGTTTTTCCCCTGTCATCAGCAATGGTGAAGTCATTGGCGCGGTATGTGTCGGTATTCTTACCAAGGAAGTGAGCCTGCTCTTCCTTCAAAGCCACGCCAATCTCCTCTTTGTTGTCATCTTAGTTTTAATGATTGCCGTATTGCTGATTATCGTGGTGTTATCAAAATTAAAACGTACCATGCAATACCTCGAGCCAGAGTTAGTGATAAAACGATTAATGGAGCATGACCGTATTTTCAATGCCATCCATGATCCCATTATTTCGGTCAGTAATGATTTCACCATCTCAGCCATCAATGATATCGCGACTCAGGTTTTACCTATGGGTAGCATGAGTAAACAAGATTATATCGGACAGCCATTGTCACATTTTTCGTCAGCGCTGAGTCAGATAACTAAGGCCAGCCATAGAGAAGCGTCCTCCGAGCGGCTCCGATTAGGTAAACTCGATTACAGAGTGTGTATTTATCCATGGCAAATAAACCAAGAGCAACACGGTTACGTGATTATTTTTCTTGCGGATATGGAGCTTAACGACCTTAGAAAAGAGCTGCTTCACTATAAAAACTATTCTGAACAGCTGCGAAGTAAAACCCACGAGTATTCAAACAAACTCAATGTATTATCAGGCATGCTACAGTTAAAGCATTATGATGAAGTCATAGAGTTTATCGACCGTGAGAGTAAGGGCCATCAACGTATTATCGGTAATATTGTACGCTCCATTCATAACAGTTTAGTGGCCTCTATCCTGCTGGCAAAATACAATAAAGCGACAGAAGCCAACGTAAAATATGTGCTAGACGAGGACAATAATCTTCTCAATTACAGTAAGCTAGTCTCTGAGAAGTTGGCCACCATTCTGGGGAATCTCATCGACAATGCTATTCTTGCCGCTTCGAGTAATCGCAATAATGCACCACCAGAAGTACAGGTTTATGTTAGTGATCGCAGTCAACATATTATTTTAGAAGTTCAAGATAGTGGTTCGGGGGTTATGCCAGAGATAGCCGATACCATTTTTGATTTTGGGGTCACCAGCAAGACAGAGCATGAACAATCTGGAATAGGGTTATATCTGGTTAACGAACTTGTAAAACAGTTTAGTGGGAGCCTCGATTGGGAACGCACCGAGGATAACACCACTTTATTCTCCATTTACATTGAGAAGAGCGAAGTAAAACGCTATGAGGCAGAAAGTCACCACCATGATTATTGAGGATGATCCTAAGGCTAGTTACGCCTTGGAATCTATCATTCATCAACATCCCGATTTCGAAGTCGTTGTCGTCAGTGAAACCTATCAAGATGCACTGATGCACTACAATCTCTATACACCTCAACTGGTTTTTGTGGACATTACCTTGCCCGATGGCAGTGGAATTGATGTGATCAAACAACTGCGCAGTCAAGGAGCTAATTGTTATTTCATTATGACAACCGCTGAACGCGAGGCTACTACCGTTGAACAAGTAGTCCAACTCGGTGTGAGTGATTACCTCGTAAAACCACTGCGTATGTCGAGGGTTCGCCAAGCACTCGATGATTACAAGCTGTATCGACAAAAACTGGCATGCCATGAAACCATGGATCAATGTGTGATCGATCATATCCTAGGCAAACGCACAAACCTCCCCATGCGGCGAACGCCTAAAGGGATTGATGCCAATACACTCGATACGCTAAAAGAGATCCTCAGAAAAGAACAACTAACTGATTTTTCTGGGGACGATATTAGTGACCGCATGAATGTCAGTCGCATCACCATCCGCCGCTATCTGGAATATCTTGAATCAGAGGGGGTGATAAAAATGGTATTGAACTATAAAACGGGTGGGCGTCCAAGCAGGGTCTACCAACTGATTGATGTTGATTTGCTTGGCTAATGAAAAACGGTAACCAACAGATGTTTATCTGTTGGTTACCGTTAGTATTGCTTCTAACCGCCTAATTTGCAGGGGTAAATATATTAGGCAGTCATTTCGGCAATTTTGAGTTTCCAGGTTTGTGGCCCGGTTTCGTGCACATTTCCGCCTAGGCTATCCACGGCGACAGTCACTGGCATATCTTCAACATCAAACTCATAAATGGCTTCCATTCCAAGATCTTCGAATGCAAGGATCTTGGCTGACTTAATCGCCTTTGCCACTAAGTATGCCGCGCCACCTACGGCCATCAAATACACGGCTTGATTTTTCTTAATCGATTCAACCGTAGCAGCACCACGCTCCGATTTACCAATCATACCCATTAAGCCCGCTTGCTCTAGCATCATATCGGTGAACTTATCCATACGGGTCGAGGTCGTTGGGCCTGCAGGGCCAACCACTTCATCACCCACGGCATCTACTGGACCTACGTAGTAGATAAAACGATTCTGGAAATCAACAGGGAAAGATTCTCCCCGCGCAAGCATGTCTTGAATACGTTTATGGGCGGCATCACGACCGGTGAGAATTTTACCTGAGAGCAGAACCGTTTCACCAGAGCGCCACTCAGCGATATCGGCTTTTGTAAGTTTATTTACATCTACTCGACGTACATTATTACCCACTTCCCACGTTACCTCTGGCCAATCGGCAAGCTTGGGTGGGGTTAACTTAGCTGGCCCATTGCCATCTAATGTAAAATGCACGTGCCGCGTTGCTGCACAATTCGGAATAATACATACGGGTTTGGATGCTGCATGTGTAGGTGCGGTTTTGATTTTGATATCCACAACTGTGGTCATCCCACCTAAACCTTGCGCGCCAATACCGAGTTTGTTCACACGTTCAAAAATATCTAAGCGCAACACTTCTTCGGCAGTTTGTGCTCCCCGCTCCTGTAATTCGTGGATATCAACAGAGCCCATCAGCGCTTCTTTCGCCATCAATGCCGCTTTTTCGGCCGTACCACCGATACCAATACCCAACATGCCAGGTGGACACCAACCAGCGCCCATTAGCGGTACCGTTTTCTCCACCCATGCCGCAATATCATCCGATGGGTTTAGCATCGCCATTTTAGTCTTGTTCTCTGAGCCGCCGCCCTTGGCCGCGATCATAATATCAACTTTATCGCCGGGAACCATTTCTATATGGACGACCGCAGGACCATTGGTATTCGTGTTTTTACGGGCGCCAGCAGGATCGGAGACGACCGACATCCGCAATGGATTGGTTATACTGCTGTAGGCTCTCTTAGTACCTTCATCAACCATTTCCTGTACCGTCATATCGGTATCCCACTGTACTTGCATGCCAATTTTGACAAAGCAAGTCACAATCCCCGTATCTTGGCAGATAGGACGCTTACCTTCTGCAGCCATTCTTGAGTTAATCAATATTTGGGCAATAGCATCTTTAGCCGCGACACTTTTCTCAGCGTGGTACGCCTTTTCCATCGCGCGAATAAAATCCAGTGGATGATAGTAGGAGATGTATTGAAGCGCATCTTCGATACTGTCAATAAAATCGACTTTCTTTATAGTTGTCATAACGTTCCCTTGTATTATTTACAGCAAGCAAGGGCGAGGGGAAATAAATACCGCGCCCGATACATGATTAATATAGCCCGATCACTTTCCACCAAATTCCGCCCACAAGGGTCCAAATGGTGATTTGTAATAATCCCATTGCAAAACCTACGCTCCACCATTTAGGCAGTGACACATGGCCAGCCCCAAAAAGGATAGGTGCAGGCCCAGTTCCGTAGTGAGTACCACAGGCATATAAGTTAGAAGTAAAACCAAAGATAAGCGCCGCTAGAAGACCTGGAGCACCTAGTTGGATCGCCACTGCAAGAAATACAGAATAAAGTGCAGCAACGTGGGCAGTTGCAGATGCAAAGGCGTAATGGATGTAAAAGTAGATTAATACCAATGAAAACAGTGCAACTGGCCAATCTAAACCACTCAGATTAGCGGCGATATTGGTACCAAACCATGTAATCAGACCAAGCTTGTTTAGGAAAGTGGCCATCATCACCAGCGCGGAAAACCAAACCAGCGTATTCCAAGCCCCTTTTTCCTTCAGCACATCATCCCAACTGAGCACATTAGCTGTCACGAGTATGATTAAACCAACCATGGCAGCAGTTGTACCGCTGACGCCTAATGCAGGCCCACCAATCCAGAGCGCGATTAAGGCAATAAAAGTCCCCAGAGTAGTCCACTCCGTTAGCTTCATTTTACCCATATCAGCAAGGGCTCTTGCAGCAATCTGAGGGGCTTGTGGAGTAGATGTAATACTCGGTTTATTTAGCATGTAAGCAAACAATGGCATTAATATGAGCGCCACAATCCCCGGAACTAATGCAGCTAAAGCCCATTGACCCCAAGTGATCTCTACCCCCATATCCGCAGCTAATTTCGCCGCAAGAGGATTAGCAGCCATACCGGTTAGAAACATAGCACCAGTGATAGTCGTGCCATGAAAAACCGTTGTCATCAGGAAGCTACCTATCTTACCCGAAGTGCCATCTTCCGCTTTTGAGCCGTAGGCATCTGCGACTGAGTTAGCCAGAGGAAACACAATCCCGCCTGTACGGGCAGTATTAGATGGAATCGCTGGCGCTAGGATCAAATCTGTTAACAGCAAGCCATAGGATAGACTCAGTGTTTTTTTGCCAAGTAATCTCATAAACACAAAACCAATGCGTGCTCCTAGCCCGCTCTTGATAAACGCTCTTGAGATGAAAAAAGCTGTCACAATTAACCAAATAACGTCATTAGAGAACCCTGTCAGTGACTCTTTAATCGTCAACGTTCCTGTTAACGCCGTTATTGTTATTCCCCCGATAGCAACGGCACCCATTGGAATAGGCTCTAGGATAAGACCTAACACAGTTGCAGCAAAAATGGCTAACAAGTGCCAGGCAGTTGGATCAACGCCCGCTGGTACAGGAGTCAACCAAATTCCACCACCTACTGCCAACATAATCAGCCATGAGATGATTTTTTTATTCATGGTAAGCACCAATTTAAATTTATTTGAAGTTATTGCTGCAAAGCGGCGAAACATCACACATTTCCACTGCTGCAACATAGGTTTGAGTTACGCCGTAACCTTAACCAAAATCGAAAATTAAATAGGCGAGGGGGAGTTTTATGTAACTTTGTTTGTTTTTTGTTTCTTAAAAGTACTTATGTAACTTTTTGCGTGGATTAAGAGGTCACAATGGCTCTAATGGCGTGGAAAAAACTGTCTATGTAAGTCCCAGCCCCATTTGCATCTAATTGAGCGTGTCAGTAAACATTTGAGAATTAGTTACTTTATTGTCATTTTTTAACCGTACCTACCTTAGTAACTATCAAAGCATATGTTGGCATGCCAGCAATTTGACCTTTTAATAGCATACAGTGTAGTTAATCAATCAAAGTTCAGATATTGAGCAGGTTTAACTCAGAAACGTAGTGGGCAATGGCTTTGCACTTTACAAAAATTAACGCCTGTATAACGGCAAACATGCGAACCTTCGAAATGGTAGGCGTGTTAATGAGGATCTTTAGTTTTTCACTCGTTAGTTGGCTCGGACCAGAAAGTCCTTTTATGTTTGTTTGGATATTCAATACTATAGATGCAGTGTTACTGACATGGTGTGCCGCATTACGTAGGGATAGCGCTTACACTTTACTGAATGGATTTTGGATCCTGATTGGGGTTATTGGTATTGCAAGGGCGGGAGGATTTATTCACTGATACAAAAATAGTGAGTGATAATATCAATATCAATATCAATATCAATATCAATCATGGTATTAGCTAGTACTGACCACTTCACAGTGTAACTGAAGTCATTCTAATAAATTTTCGCTAAAAACAAGCCCACGCTTAATAAAAGCATGGGCTCTAAACATTATGAAGAAACAATCACTATGCTGCTTTAATCAATCACAATATCCACACCGAAACGGTTAGATAGCAAACGCTGCTCATGCAAAATTTCAATTCTACGGCGGGTCTCTTGGGTTAACTTATCTTTAAGACGCAATCCATTCGTTATGACGGCTTTTTTGACTTTCTTACGTTTCGTTGGCAAATCAAGAGCCGGACTTCCAATAACCTGAGATTCGATAGACATAGTGGTTAACTCCTTTAAATTGAACCCACAACAGGCTCATTCTGTAAACCCTGCTCAATTCCAATAAACAGGTTAGGTATAGCGACTAATACACCAATAAATATATGACGTTTTGCACGCTAACTGTCGAAATGTTGTACTCAATACAATCACTCAATCAATAGATTAAAACTGAGTGACAATCTGACTAATATGAGAAGCAATTAAGTATCGATTTACTTTATCACCTAACAAAATAAATCGACTCAGCGGCATAACCCAGAGATAGAGGACAAGTGAGTAATACAATAAATAAGAGCGGCAAACTCTGCTGCGTAACATTTAAGTTACGCAACAGTACTACAGTTGGCCTACATTTACGACTTATATGACATAGGACCAAGATAATCTTTTTTACCAACATCAACGCCATTATGACGCAAAATCGCGTAAGCCGTTGTAATATGAAAATAAAGATTTGGAATTGCATGTTCAATTGCAAATTCATATCCGGTAAGATATTTTCCTTCCCAACGTGGTTGCGACACATGAACAGCAGCCGCATTCGCAAAATCTTCCTCTTTGAATTGTGCAAGATAATCCAACACTGAAGTAATGCGCGCCTGTAACTCAGGAAGTGTTATCTCAGTATCATCGTGCTTTGGCACTGTATCCAAATTGCCAGTTAAACGGGCTACGCCAATTTTGGCAGTATCGCAAGCAATTTGGATCTGGCGAATAAGATTGAATTGATCCGGCGCTAAACGCGAGTTTAATAGAACCGCCATATCGACTTTTTTAAGGTTTGCGAAATATTCGCCTTTTTCAAGAATAACGCTTAAATTTTTCAGCATCTTGCTAAATTGTACAACCGTTAAATCATAAAGCATGGCATCGACCTCCCTGATGGACGCTACAAACAAAGATGCAGCACTTTACTCTATTTGGGGGCAAATAAACCAATTTCAATGCCCATCAAACATAAGCTTTAGCTTAACAATTTATATTCTTATAGAAAATAGATTAAGTATATGAAAAAACTGGAGGAAGGTTGAAGGATCTCTGTTGAAATAAACCGTCGAATTGTCTAGAAAACAATAATAGTCAATAAATGTCATTAACGAAAAAAGCCTCATCTTTCGATGAGGCTTATCTCTTAATGTTGGCGGAGCGGACGGGACTCGAACCCGCGACCCCCGGCGTGACAGGCCGTGCAGATATGGATTTTAGCGCGTTACCTATTTTGCCTAAATTGTTGTCAATTGATTTAATTAGCATTATCCAGATGACCATCGGACTGTTAATTAACGACAATTAACGACAACTTGGTGGTCACGGTCACGAAAACCTGTCTTTTTACTGATCAATATTTGATCAGTTTTGGGAGGTAAAAAAGTATTCCTTAAAAGGATACCCCAAGCAAACTAGCTTCATCCCGCTGCCAATTGGTTCGCTATATATTGATTTTAAACCCTACTCGCACTAGCATCATAAACCACACCCTAAAAGAACCAAATGAGGCAAAATGTTTATTCGGGCCTACCTGCGCGCATCTACAGATGAACAAGATGCCAATCGAGCCAGAAATGAGTTGGTTCAGTTTTCAGAAAGTAAAAATATTCGTATAGCCAGTTTTTATACCGAGACGCAATCAGGGGCGAAAATTGAACGGCCTGAACTTGGGCGCTTGATCATGGACTCTCACCCTGGCGATGTTTTACTCATTGAAAAAGTCGATAGGTTGTCTCGCCTCCCCTTCGAGCAATGGAAGGTTCTAAAAAGTAAATTGGTAAAAGCCAATATTCATATTGTTGTCGTTGACCAGCCAATGACACATGGGATCTTAAATGGCACAGAAGAACATACCATGATCGCAAAGGTACTGACTGAGTTCATGATTGATTTAGCCGCGGCAATGGCCAGAGATGATTACGAGACAAGAAGAAAGCGACAGGCGCAAGGCATCGAAAAGGCCAAAACCTTAGGCAAATACCTTGGACGTCAGCCTGACCATGGATTAAGGCAAAATATTCGGTTACTACTCGATGAAGGGAAAAGCTGGTCACAAGTGCAGAGTCTGCTTAAATGCAGTCGTTCTACCATTGCTAAAGCGGTAAAATTGAGTGTAGAGGCTTCAACATGAATAACTAGGTGTTATTAATATCACTAGGTAACGCGCGTTATTTATATATTAAACAGTGGTTAATTAAGTGACTTTGTATGCTTTGTCGTTGGCTCAAAAAAAGCAACGCTGTAATAGTGGTTTCACCGTTAACATAACTGACCTCATACAATATTCTAAAATCCTCTTTAACAGCATGCCTAACCTGAGTAACGCCAAGCTCAACTAATTCCTGACATAGTGCGTAACTCAAAGGATTTTGCGTCACGGATGCTTCAAAGGCATCAATAACCATCTCTATACGCTCGATAATAGCGATCTCATCATTCCATTGTGAGTAGTGAGATATCGCGCTATCGACAGTATCTTCAAACGTCTTGGTATATTGAAGTCTCACCACAGACATACTACTTATCCTTTAACGCGAGTTTACGATCCGCCAAGCGTTCCTTGAATGCACTTGATGACATCGTGCGGCCATTTTGTTGGTCACTTTTCGCAAAACTGACCAACTTAAGTAAAGCAATCGCCTCATCGCGACGATTTCTATCTGCTACTGATTCGATAACGTAAGCAGGAACGCCATTTTGAGTAATCATCATCGGCTCATCTAGGGACAAGCTCGCTGCATTTTTCTTCAAAAAGCTGATTGTTTCTATGTTCATAGATTTGTACCAGATTGATTTTTGAGAAATGAAAACCCCATTCAGGGGTCATAATTATATCACGCGACAAGCAACAAGACCAAATTTAGACCGAATTTAAACCTATTATTTTTGGACGTATTCCGTATGATTTAAGCCAACCGGTTTAGTGAAACATCCGTTCAAAGGGATATCGGATGTAATTCAACGGTGAACCAAATACAACTGATCACCATAGAAGCTAAGCAGCCTTATGTTAGAGGAAATACTGAGGATGAGTTAAAATCAATTTGCCATTGATTGTAGGGTAAAATGCCCTCTGGCAGCCCATAATGGGCCCAAAGGGCAATGAATGATACGGCGTGGTTCTGGGCTAGACTAATTCACATAACCTTAAAATAAAAGCTACCGTATTTTAATCACCGCAGCTTTAACAAGTACAAAGACTTCATGTTATTTACCACTATTACCCGAGGTACAAAATACACCTTTAAATACCTGCAAAGTTACTGCTAACGCACCAACGATAAATACAACATCGCCGATGGTGCGTATCCAGCGTAATGTTATCAACGTATCACTTTGTAATAGCGCTTCACTACGGGCATACCAGAGACCTTCAGATGCGCTGGCAATAAACTGGATAATTCCTACAGGTAAAAGGCTAGTAAATAACATTAATGCTAGGCCAATATTCATCCACCAAAATGATGTTTTCATTAAGCGATCATTAAATATCAAGTGCGGTCGAATATATCTCAATACCAGTAACGTGAAACCAAGAGCTAAGAAGCCATAGACTCCAAACAATGCAGCATGTGCATGAGTGGCCGTTGTGTTAAGTCCTTGAATATAATATAAGGAAATAGGTGGATTAATCATAAACCCTAATACACCTGCACCTAACATATTCCAAAATGCAACAGCAACAAAATACATAATCGGCCATTTTACATTTGCCATCCAAGGGGCTCTATTTTTTAATTTATAATGCTCCCATGCTTCATAACCGAGCACTATTAAAGGAACGACTTCAAGAGCACTAAAAGTTGCACCTACGGCCATTACTGGTGTTGTTGTACCAGAGAAATATAGATGATGGAAAGTCCCAGGAACTCCTCCTAACAAAAACAATGAGGCTGATGCTAACGAAGCGACCGTTGCCATCCGTTTGGTTACTAATCCCATATTGAAAAAAATAAATGCCAATGCGGTTGTCGCAAATACTTCAAAGAAACCCTCTACCCATAAATGAACGATCCACCATCGCCAGTACTCCATGATGGAGATATGCGTACGTTCACCATAAAAGAATCCTGCTCCGTAAAATAAGCCTATAGCTATCACCGATAGCATAAATAATACTAAGAGATTTTTATCGCCTTTTTGCTGTAACGCTGGAGTAATACAACGCATCATTAACACTAACCATAAAACGATTCCTGTAAACTTACCTATTTGCCAAATACGACCTAAATCCACATACTCATAACCTTGGTGTCCTAACCAAAAACTCAGGCTTGCTGGCATTATTTGTGCTATTGCTAAATAGTTACCGATGAACGAACCAACAACTACGATGACTAATGCCCAGAATAATATATCTACCCCCATTTTTTGGAATTTGGGATCTCTTCCACCATTAATAATAGGAGCAAGAAATAGCCCCGCGGCAAGAAACCCTGTCGCAATCCAGAATAATGCTGACTGAATATGCCAAGTTCGCACTAAACTATAAGGAAACCACTCTGAGGTTTGAATTCCATAGAAACTTTGTCCTTCTATTGTATAATGTGCAGTAAAACCACCTATGAATACTTGGAATGTAAATAAAGAAACAATGAGTAACAAATATTTAGCTAAGGCTTTTTGCGAAGCAGTTAAGCTAAACGACAAGATAGGGTCATGCTCAGGAGCAACAGGCTCGCCATCTTCTTTACGTAAAAATGCCCATGCCCAAATAAGTGCACCTATGCCGGCAACCAAAATGACCACGCTAATGATGGACCAAACGATATTTTCAGTTGTTGGTTTATTGTCAATTAATGGCTCATGAGGCCAGTTATTTGTATAGGTCGCCTTGCCGTCAGTACGTTCAGTTGCAGCCGACCAAGCTGTCCAAAAAAAGAACTCCGATAAACGTGCTCGTCGCTCTGGATTAGGCAAAGTGACATCTTTCATAGCATAGTTTTCACGTGTTTTTTGCAGTTCAGGTGCACCACCAAAAAGTGCGCTATAGTAAACGCCAGTTTGTTCAATCGCTTTTATACGCCTTGGTGATAAAGTTACTATGTCCTCCTTAACATTATAAGTATTAGTTCTGTACTCTTGCTTAAGCTCATATCGCAGCATATGCTGCTGCTGACCAGTGAGCTCAGAATACGGACGATGAAATTCATCTTCAGCGGCTAAATCTAACCATGCAAGAAGTTCACGATGTAACCAATCAGCTGTCCAATCCGGAGCTTGGTACGCACCATGTCCCCAAACAGATCCCAGTTGCATGCCACCAACAGATTGCCAAGCCGTTTGTCCATCCAATATTTGCTCTTCGGTTGTTAAAATATCACCATTCGTAGAGACAAATGATGCTGGTATCGGAGGCGCACTTCGATATATCTCTGTGCCAAAATAACCTAATATAGAAAATGTAACGGCGAAGATACCTAACAAGGTCCACCACAATTTTTTGTACTCTTCCATGATATAACTCCTAATAATTATTATGTATTAAAATAACTTTATATTTTCATACGAGCTGATTTTCAACGGCTCTAATTTATTAAATATTAATGCTTATCGCAAATAACGTTTTTTAAATCACATTAACACTTACTAATTATTATTTACCCCAACCCACCATTGCATTACTTTTACAATATGCAGCCTAATCAAAAATGTTTTCATTTAAACTATTCATATAAAATTAGAGTATAATTTAAAAACACATCACGATAAATTAATAATTTCACTTATGCTAAATTTATAGAGGTAAAGTCTACAATTACCAAAAATCACCTTAGCGCCAAATTTTTAACTCGGAAAAACAATAATCAAGATCAGTTTAATAGAAGAATACCATTATTATAATTTCCAATTCGTAAAGGTCATTTATTTTGTTTTAAACATTCCTAATTGTTGTACAATTTTCTCTGTAACTTGATTTAAATAATCTCCTTGTTGTTCTAGATCAGCACAATCGCTCGAGTTAGATCCTGAGAGTATCTTAAGAATTTCTATCTCCTTACTTACATCACCAACTAATCTGTTCACATAGCTAATATCTACGTTTCCATTGCCTTGCTCTTGCCCAATCAGTGTCAGAATTTCACTTATATTTTCACAAGCAATATTCAGTTCTAACTGGCTAGTGGCGGTATAATCTGAAAGTAAAATAATTGCGGAAGTTTGCGATTTCATCTGGCTGCCCGCATCGAGCACAGCTTTCGATATCCCAGAAATAATTTGGTTAATTTCATTTAGGCTGTCTTGTGTTGATTTGGCGAGATTTCTTACCTCATCCGCAACAACTGCAAAGCCACGACCGTGCTCTCCTGCTCGTGCCGCTTCAATAGCTGCATTTAATGCTAAAAGATTTGTTTGATCTGCGAGCTTATCGATGGCTGATACGACTCCTTCAATAGTCATTGTTTGTTCCGAAAGTTGATTGAACTTCCGTTCAAGCTGTTCATTACTTGCAATGAATGAACCTAAATCATTAACCATGGCCCCCATATTTTGGTTAGACCGCAGGAGGCCAATTTGTGTGTTTTCTACCTGCAAACGCGTCTCATCAGCTTTAGACTGTAGAGCTAATGAGGTCTTATCTAAGGTTTCGATCTGAGCGGTCAAAATACTTACTCGATTATCCTGCTCTTTGATACGACCAAAAATATTTTGAGCCTTTAATTTTAGAAGAACAGATATTTCATCAGAGGCTATGGCCTGATGTTGAATATCGATTAAAGCACCTTTTACATTTTCTCTAAATGTATTAATTACACGAAGAACTTTATCAATTTCACTGTTGTATTGGCTGTCAATTTTACAGGGTACAGAAAGATCTTTCCTTTCAAAGTTTTTCAAATAAACAGTAACATTTTTCAACGAATCTACTCCCCAAACCTTTTCGTCTATATCATGAATAATTAGAAAAACTGTTATAACGTATTGGATTATTTGCGAAAGTAAAACTTCAGTTAAAAATGTAGCATTAACAAAAAGTATAATAGCACCTAGCCAGTGGATAACCCTCATCCGAATAAATAGTGAACGCATATATTTCCTCTGTAAACCCAAACACTTTAATAAGATAACCATCTAAAAATAAACACTTAAAATTCAGACTATCAATTGTATGCAATGCAACATTTTAATGTTTACATAAGCGGATATGGTTTTGAATAAAAAAAACCTTGAATTATATCAACTCCTGCCCAGCGAACAAAGTCCGACTGTGCTTTAGTCTCGATTCCCTCAGCAACAATCAAAGCCCCTTTTGAGGAACATAACTCGATTATTTCCCTGTAAAGACTCGTTGCCCATAAATCTTCGGGAGTATTTTTTATTAGCTGTAGATCTAATTTTATGAAATCAAAATTAACTTGACTCAATCGGATAAGATTAGAGTGGCCAGCACCAAAATCATCCATCGCAATCTTAAACCCCAACTTTTGTAAATAAGAAATTTTTCCAACAACAAGTGAGTCATTAATGCTATCTTCACAAATCTCAAGCACTAGTTTCTGTTTATCTTCAGCATTTATATGTATTAATATTTCATTCCACAAACGCAAAAATAGATCATCTGAAATAATTTTACCTGATATATTTATCCATATGCTATTATTTATTTTATGATATAAATTTTTATTTATAAAAAGGTCTGCTAGTTGCTGACAAGTCATTGCAAACATGATTTCTTTATTTTCCCCTAAAAAATCAAATAGCTTATGAGTAGGGATCGGCAAATTATTACCTTTAATAAAACCTCGTGTTAATAATTCCTGACCATAAACGGAACTAAGAGAAGACGTTATCAAATCCTGAACATACCAGTCTAATTGTGCGGTTTGTCCATAAAAAGCGAACTCAAACATTATTAACTCCAGTCAAGTTCAGGAATGAATAGATCACATCTTCTTCTTTAAGACGGGATGACAACTCATCCAGTAACTGCCTGACTTGTAATACATATTCCTCTCTAGCCTTCTCTTTATCGGGAAATAGCATTAGCGTTCGGACCAATGTCATCGTTTTATCACAAGTGTTTTGCAAGGAATTATAACCCTCTATCAGCTGTTTTTTTTGTACTTGTGAGATATCTACACTCGATAATGCAGTACTAAGAAATGTATTCTCTAGTTCTAAATGGACCTTAACCCCTTTAATCAAACGCTTTATTTTTGCATCAAGCAAAAACCAATTAAGTATTGTTTGTGGGAGTAAACTTGAAACATTTTCAATTTCTTGTATTAATTGAAGATGTTGTTTAATCAATATTCCTGACCAGGTTGCAGCATATTGCTGACTGGCTTCACGAAAGCTGATATTTTCATAGTCTCTTTCCATGTGCCTGCCTAATCCTATCTAAACCCATATTTGGGTAATTCTTATCATTACATTAGAGCGTAAGCCTGTCTACGAAAGTATAGATTTAATTTCTCCTGCATTATTTTAGCTACCCATAAAGAGGCATATAGCACCTTTATGAATAGCATCGAGCTTAATTTGAAATTATGATTTTGTATTGAACATTTTTTTATCTTTCTGTTCTGAATTAGACCAAAAGTTAATATTGAACTGAGCATCATCACTTAGCTCAACCCTGTGCCAATATTGTGGTGGACTGGTAGCAAAACTACCAGCAGGAATAACGACTTTGATTTCTGGTTCTGTCGCATTCTCATTAGCAAAACCATAATAGATAACAACACCTTCCATCACACAGAGTTGGCCGAAAACATCCTCTGCAGTATTATGGTGTGAAAGCAGCGCAGCAGGCACATTTTCTTTAGTGAAAAATGGAGTAGAACGTTGAATCGTCCAGTTTTTGGGAATTCTTTGATGGCTCATAAGCTAGTTTCCTATCCGTAATGGTTTTTGACGTACTTTTAAACCTAGTTGATCTGGATTTCTCTTAATAATGGAAATGCCTGATTCAGGTTATCCTGTGTAACAACAAACCCAGTCATGCGCTGGTTTTGGTTATATGCCTTAGCAATCATCCCCTGCTCAGTAAAATTGACTTGCCAACTTGAACTTAGATCATAATGTCCGCCAAGTTGTATTGGATAATTCAGTGTTTTAATCCTTATCATCAAGGCTGGTATATTTAGCAAAGTTGGATCAAATAGCAGCACATTTGGCAGTGTGTTTGCGCTAAGGACAATTGGTTGAAGAAATGCCAATACTTTGCCATCAATCTCAGCACAATCACCTAAAGCATAGACATCCGCTATAGAGGTTTTTAGCTGCTTATCAACGACAATTCCACGACCCACCTGAGCTCCGGCTATTTAGCTAACTCCGTATTAGGCACGAGATCAGCAGCAGAAATTACTCAGTCCGCTTGGTACTGTGTGCCTTTTTTAGTCGTCACTATTAGGCTAGTACCATCATGCTCAATCGCAGTCGCATAATCTAAACATTCAATTTGAACACCATCACTACGCAACTGTTTTTCCTGCTCGGTAACAACAAAGTGAGGCATCAAGTTGGACATCAGATGGACACTGGGTTCTAGTATTTGTACTTCCTTACCACTCGTTACGTGATCCATCGCCAATTCAGTACCAATAAGCCCGCCACCCATGATTAGAATACGTTTCGCATTCGTAATCCGTTGTTGGTAGGCACGATAATCTTCCAAGCTATTAAGTGTGACCAATTCACCAACAGCATCACCACTCAACGCAGGTATAAAGGTTCTAGCACCCGTAGCAAATACAAGTCTAGAGTAGCGGTAACAATTACCATTGGCCGAAGGAATGGTGTGATCCTGAGTGTTAATATTTTTCCCCTAATGTTAGTAAAAAGCTCAATGTCATACTTTGCAGCAAAGGCTTATCCCGTCATAGAGATAAGATCATTAACATTCTGTCGGCGTGTGAATACATGGCTCAGATCTGGTTTGTTGTATTCATCGCCATTATCTGCAATAAACAATTGAATCTGCATAATGCTGTTTTTACGCCGTAGTGATTTAACTAATTAGTAAGCAGCAAAGCCGCTACCGATAATTATTAAGGGATCTTTCATCAGGCCGCCATTTTGTTTTTAAGCTTAATATCGTTTCAAATCCAACATCTGTTAAGCGAGCATGTATACGGTCTAAAGCTCCCCCGTTCCAGCCATCGCTCCCAAATGCGCCAGCCTTCTTATTTTTAAACCTAAGACCGGTGATCTCTTCCAGCATCCCTGCGATCTTAGGTATCATCACATTGTTCATAGTAGAAGAACCGACGAATAATCCTTTAGAACGAAACACATTGGTAAGAATCTCATTTTTGTCGTGCTTAGAGACCTTAAACACCTTCACAGCAACTTTTGGATCTATATTGTGAATGCCCTGAGCGATGGTATCCGCCATCATGTGAGTGTTGTTAGACATAGTGTCATAGAAGTTCGTAATTCGGTCTTCCTGATAGTTGTCTGCCCACTCAAGATACTGATGCACAATCTGGGTTGGGATATCACGCCAAACAATACAGTGAGAAGTTGCAATCATTTCGACTGAAACATTAAAACTCAGAACTTCCTTAATCTTTGCTCTCACCAAGCTACTAAAAGACGTGAGGATATTAGCGAAATAGCGAAGACACTGTTCCATTAGTTCATTTTGATCTACTTCATTATTAAATAAGTGCTCATCACAGTAATGCTGACCAAATGCATCATTACTGTATAGTACTGCGTCACCTGTCAGATAGGTCATCATACTATCTGGCCAATGCAGCATTGGAGCTTCAATGAAAATAAGCTGCTTACCGTTCCCTATATCAATAGTATCGTCCGTTTTGACAGCTTTAAAGTTCCATTCAGGATGATGGTGGCAACCAACAATTGAGTCTATTGCTGCTTTAGTACAGTAAATTGGTGTTCCCTGTATTTTCTCCATCAGAGCAGACAACGCACCAGAGTGGTCTTCTTTAGCATGGTTAACGATAATAAAATCGATATCACTCAGATTAATCTCTATCTCTAGATTCTGGATGAACTGGTAACTAAAGCTATGGTCCACATTATCTATCAACACCGTTTTTTCTTCACAGATTAGATAACTGTTGTAACTCGTTCCTTTAGTCATTTTGTCTTACCTTAAGATAGTTACCTCCCATCACCAATGCATTATATGCGCCAACAGTGCAAACAATTAAATATCAACAGCTTGATCCAACACCTTAATAGCATTGTTAAAATGACAAAGCCAAAATCACTGTCATTTTGATACCATTTATTATCTAAATGACAATTTTCATGCTAATGTGCATATCATGATGCTCTCGGCTGGGAATGCCTGTACTGCAACACGGCAATTTAAACAGCTCAAAGGCCTGTTAAATCTCCTTTTACGGGTAAAGAAAGGTTTCATAAACTCGGTATTTGGCTTAATAAAAGTCCACTCAAGTATGTGTTTGAGTTATTGGCAGGGAAAAGGAAAGGCAACATCGACCTAACGCTACTACCTCAGTTCAGCCAAACTTGAGATGAGCAAGCGCTCGCCTACTCAATTCGTTCCCATTGGGAAATTGAGAACAGTTTCCACTGAATGTTAGATGCATCAATGAAAGAAGATAGCTGCCAGATCTATCAAAATTATGGGGCTGAAAACTCGGCAATGCTTCAACAAATATCACTCAGGGCAGAGTATTCCACCGAAGCAGAAAAAGCTTGAATGAAGCCATTTTATCTAGAATCGGTTTTATTTTAATAAATTAATTCAATAATTTATTAGATTATCTTGCATAAAGAAGAATAATTATCTTTATGATAAGGTTATTGTCATATAAACAATTCATCAGGATTTAAATGATGGTTACCAACCAGATTGGAAATGAGTGGATACAAGTTGCGTTAGATATTACCTCCGGTATTTCCGATCAAGACAGGTTCGATAGGTTACTTTCTACCATCAGACAAACACTAAAATGCGATGCTTCCGCTCTATTACTTTACAGTAACCAACAGTTTGTCCCATTGGCAACTAATGGTCTGAGTGCTGACGTACTTGGACGTCGGTTTAATGTTAACCAACATCCTCGTTTTGAGGCTATAGCAAGAGCGGGAGATATTGTTCGTTTCCCTTCTGATAGTGATTTACCCGACCCATATGACGGCCTTATCCCCAACCGTGAGGGGGATCTAAAAGTACACTCTTGTATAGGTTTGCCACTTATGTTGGAAGGACGTCTGATAGGAGCAGTGACTATCGATGCTTTTGACCCCACTCAGTTTAAAAACTTAAAAAATGACGATCTTCGAATAGTAAGTGCATTGGCAGCAGGTAGCCTAAATACAGCCTTACTAATGGAACAACTTGAAAGAACTTCAGGGGTTAATACAAATACCCAAACACTGTCTCGCAAATTAAATCAGCAAGGAGATATGATTGGTCAATCTCTACCAATGCGGGAGCTCAAATCACAAATTGATGCAGTCGCTGATACAGAGCTATCAGTACTCATTATGGGTGAAACGGGTGTAGGTAAAGAGCTTGTAGCGACAGCACTCCATGCCCAATCCTGTCGTTCAAAAAAACCGCTAATTTATCTGAATTGTGCAGCACTTCCTGAATCAGTAGCAGAAAGTGAGCTATTTGGACATGTAAAAGGGGCCTTTACTGGAGCAATAAGTAATCGTAAAGGTAAATTTGAGCTGGCGGATAATAGCACCCTATTTTTAGATGAGATAGGTGAGCTGTCACTTTGTACCAAGTACCAACAACTCGGACTAAAAGACGCCATAGATCTATTCCTGACCCAACTGGTGCAAAACACCTACTTAGAAAACAATGAAAACTTGAGTGCAACTGCTAAGCAACTGAAAGTCAATCCGGGAAATTTACACCGTTTAATGAAACGCCTGAGCTTAAAATAAGCTAATTATTTTAGTGAAAAATAAATTATTTAATCTTGAACTATTAATTTTTTGAGTTATTTTTTGGTATGGTTAGCTTTTTTATATCCAATAATTGACTTTATGTACTATTTAAAACACTAAACGTCTTTGTAAAACATATCATTGTTATTATAAATTATTTCAATCAAATCAAAATAGATGACTAATTACTGTTTAACAGATTTTGATATATTCCATACTGATTACTAGTTTAATACTTAATCAGTTATCTAAAAAAAATCATGTCCAACCGTGTTCAGTAAGCACACATCTTCTTATCATACCTCTAATTAAGTATTCAACATTAAACACATCTTGGTCTTTACTCCAAAGAAGGAAATACATTCCAAGCACAAATCTAAATAACCGTATGATAAAATTGAATTTATCATTTTCAAAATCAAAAAATAAACAAATGTAAATTGTTATAGTATTTTTAAATAACACCTCCACCACCCCACCCTAAAGAGATATTTGTCACATAAGTGGTAATTTATTGATCGCGATCAACATTGCGTGCTCCTACTCCATACAGACTGATTAGCATCTAACCTCTTCATAAGAATTAAGAACAGCTGTCAAGTAAATACCACGAAGCAACCATCAATTAATGCTGTGTAGTACAACATTCGAGGTTGTTAGCAATGTCGTATCAGGAGTCTATAAATATAATGAGCCACTTACTCGATAAATTGCGTTTTTTTAAAACCCACCAAGAACCCTTTGCAGATGGGCATGGCATTACAACTGATAAGGATAGAAGTTGGGAACAGGGTTATAGTCAACGTTGGCAACACGATAAAATTGTCCGTTCTACCCACGGAGTAAACTGTACCGGCTCCTGTAGTTGGAAAATTTATGTTAAGAATGGCCTAGTCACTTGGGAGACCCAACAAACCGATTATCCACGCACTCGACCAGACTTACCTAACCATGAACCTAGAGGCTGCCCAAGGGGGGCTAGCTATTCATGGTATATCTACAGCGCTAACCGCCTTAAATACCCTAAAGTTCGTCAACAATTAATGAAACTATGGCGCGAAGCTAAGCAACAACATGCTGATCCTGTCGATGCATGGGCTTCGATTGTGAGCGATCCGGTTAAAGCCAAAAGTTACAAAGAACGCCGAGGATTAGGAGGATTCATCCGTGCAAGTTGGGATGAAGTGAATGAAATCATTGCGGCATCTAACGTTTATACCACGAAAGAATATGGTCCAGATCGCGTATCGGGTTTCTCACCTATTCCAGCCATGTCGATGGTGTCTTATGCCGCAGGTGCACGTTACTTATCATTAATAGGCGGAAACTGTCTCAGTTTCTATGATTGGTATTGCGATTTACCACCAGCTTCACCTCAGGTGTGGGGGGAACAGACCGACGTCCCAGAATCCGCAGATTGGTATAATTCAAATTACATTATTGTTTGGGGCTCTAATGTACCGCAAACCCGTACTCCCGATGCCCACTTCTTAAGCGAAGTTCGTTACAAGGGCACCAAAACCTGCGTTATTACTTCCGATTATTCCGAAGCATCTAAGTTTGGCGATACTTGGTTAGCACCACGCCAAGGAACCGATGCAGCCTTGGCTATGGCCTTTGGTCATGTGATTTTAAGAGAGTTTTACGTCAATACACCTAGCACGTATTTCATTAATTACGCCAAACGCTACACCGATATGCCCATGTTAGTCATGCTTGAAGAGTGTAATGGTCACCTCACCAGCGGACGTTTCCTACGGGCAGCCGATCTAATCGATAATCTGGGTGAAGTAAATAATCCCGATTGGAAGACCATAGCGCTAAATAGTGACGGAAATTTGACCAGCCCTAACGGTTCTATCGGTTATCGTTGGGGTGAAAAGGGCAGATGGAACTTAGAATCAAAAGACAGTAAAGGTGACATTGATCTTTTATTATCCCTTAAAGATCAAGATGCTGAACTGACTGAAGTCGCTTTCCCTTACTTTGGCGGAGCACCGCACGAATATCAATACTTTCAACACACTGATCACAGTGATATTCAGCTGCGTAATGTACCCGTTAAAACCATTACGCTTGCCAACGGTAAGCAGGCAAAAGTCGCTAGTGTATTTGACTTAATGCTCGCGCATTATGGTGTGGATAACGGCGTTAACGACAGCAATCGTGCTAGCTCGTTTGACGATAACGTGCCCTACACGCCAGCTTGGCAAGAAGTGATCACAGGTGTAAAACGCGCCGATGTTATCCGTGTTGCCACTGAATTTGCGCGTAATGCGGATAAAACCAATGGCCGCTCTATGGTGATTGTGGGCGCGGCGCTAAACCACTGGTATCACATGGACATGAACTACCGCGGCCTCATTAACATGCTAATGATGTGTGGTTGTATCGGTCAATCTGGCGGTGGCTGGGCTCACTATGTAGGGCAAGAAAAACTTCGTCCACAAACGGGTTGGACACCGCTGGCGTTTGCACTTGACTGGCAGCGCCCACCACGTCACATGAACGGCACCTCATTCTTCTATAACCACTCTAGCCAGTGGCGTTATGAAAAATTGAACATGTCTGAAATCATTTCGCCGCTCGCGCCAAAAGAAAACTGGACTGGCAGCATTATCGATTTCAATAGCCGTGCTGAACGTATGGGCTGGTTACCCTCTGCGCCACAATTAAGCACTAACCCACTGCATTTGTCAGCGAGTGCTAAAGCGGCTGGGCAAACCGTTGAAAACTACGTGGTATCACAACTGAAAACCGGCGATCTAAAATTTGCCTGTGAACAGCCGGACGATCCGAAAAACTTCCCACGTAATATGTTCATTTGGCGCTCTAACCTGCTGGGCTCATCCGGCAAAGGCCACGAATACATGTTGCGCCACTTCCTCGGCACTAAGCATGGATTACTGGGTAAAGATCTTGGTGATTTTGGCGGCAATAAACCTGAAGACGTCGAATGGAAAGATGAAGGCGCCGAAGGCAAGGTCGACTTATGGGTTACCTTAGATTTCCGTATGTCAACCACTTGTTTATATTCAGATATCGTTTTACCTACTGCAACTTGGTATGAAAAGGATGATATGAATACCTCGGATATGCATCCGTTTATTCATCCTTTATCAGCGGCAATCGATCCAGTATGGGAAGCCCGTTCTGACTGGGAAATATTTAAAGGCATAGCAAAAGAGTTTTCCCGCGTGTGTGTGGGGCACTTAGGGGTAGAACAAGATCTGGTGACCATTCCAATGCACCACGATACCCCAGCTGAATTAGCTCAACCCTATGATGTTAAAGCATGGTGGAAAGGCGAATGTGAGGCTATTCCGGGTAAAACCATGCCGCATTTAACCGTAGTTGAGCGCGACTACCCTAATACCTACGCCCGCTTTACCTCGGTAGGCCCTCTACTTGAAAAAATCGGCAATGGCGGTAAAGGCATTAGTTGGGACACCAAAGATGAAGTTAAGTTATTAACTCAACTCAACTATACCCATACCACAGAAGGCATCAACAAAGGCATGGCAAAGCTAGATACTGCCATTGATGCCTGCGAAATGATCCTCACACTCGCCCCTGAAACCAATGGTCAAGTTGCCGTTAAAGCATGGGAAGCATTGGGCGAGATGACTGGCATAGATCACACCCACTTAGCCAAACCCAAAGAGGATGAAAAAATTCGTTGGCGCGATATTGTTGCCCAGCCGCGTAAAATCATCTCCTCACCGACTTGGTCTGGTTTAGAAGATGAGCATGTGTCCTATAACGCGGGCTATACCAACGTACATGAGCAGATACCGTGGCGCACCATTACTGGCCGTCAACAGTTTTACCAAGATCACCAGTGGATGCGTGACTTTGGCGAGCAGCTCTGTGCCTATAAACCGCCCATTAACTTAAAAACCGTTGCTCCAGTGTTGAACAAAAAGCCTAACGGCAATAAAGAAATTGTTCTGAACTGGATCACCCCACATCAAAAATGGGGCATTCATAGCACTTACTCCGACAACCTGTTGATGCTCACTTTATCGCGCGGCGGCCCTATCGTGTGGATGAGTGAAATTGATGCTAAAACTGCCGGTATTGAAGATAACGATTGGATTGAAGTCTTCAACGTAAACGGGGCTATTGCGTGCCGCGCTGTGGTATCACAACGAGTGCCAGAAGGCATGAGCATGATGTACCACGCCCAAGAACGTATCGTAAACATACCAGGGTCAGAAATGACCGGCACCCGTGGCGGTATTCATAACTCAGTCACCCGCGCAGTGATGAAACCCACTCATATGATTGGCGCCTATGCACAGCAATCCTATGGTTTTAACTATTACGGCACTGTCGGTTGTAACCGCGACGAATTTGTTGTTGTACGCAAAATGCACAACGTCGACTGGTTAGATACTAAATAAGCGTGGAGCGAGGAATACAATATGAAAGTTAGAGCCCAAATCGGCATGGTGCTAAATTTAGATAAATGCATCGGTTGCCACACTTGCTCCATCACGTGTAAAAACGTTTGGACCTCACGCGAAGGTGTTGAGTACGCGTGGTTCAACAACGTAGAAACTAAACCGGGTATTGGTTTTCCAAAAGAATGGGAAAACCAAAAGAAATGGAACGGCGGCTGGAAACGCACTGACGCCGGTAAGTTAGAACTCAAAATCGGTGGCAAAATCAGATTGTTAGCAAAAATTTTTGCTAACCCTGATTTACCTGAAATTGACGACTACTACGAACCCTTTGATTTTGACTACGAGTATTTACACACAGCGCCTGATAGCCAGCATCAACCGGTTGCTAGACCCCGCTCGCTGATCACAGGTCAGCGTATGGAGAAAATTGAATGGGGTCCAAACTGGGAAGAAATTCTCGGTACTGAGTTCGAAAAGCGTAAAAAAGACATCAACTTCGATAATGTGATTCAAAAAGACATTTATGGTCAATTTGAAAAAACCTTCATGATGTATTTACCTCGCCTGTGTGAGCACTGCTTAAACCCAGCATGCGTTGCATCTTGCCCTTCAGGCTCGATCTACAAGCGTGAAGAAGACGGTATCGTACTGATTGACCAAGATAAATGCCGCGGCTGGCGAATGTGTGTTTCTGCCTGCCCCTACAAAAAAATCTACTTCAACTGGAAATCAGGTAAATCAGAAAAATGTACCTTCTGTTTCCCTCGTATTGAAGCGGGTCAACCTACGGTTTGCTCTGAAACCTGCGTAGGTCGTATCCGCTATCTGGGCGTATTACTGTACGACGCCGATCAAATTGAAATTGCGGCAAATACCCCTAACGAAAAAGATCTGTACCAAGCACAGCTCGATGTTTTCCTCGATCCTAACGATCCGGCTGTAATTGAAGCAGCGCGTAAAGAAGGCATCAGTGATAACTGGATCACTGCAGCCCAGCGCTCACCGGTATACAAAATGGCAATCGACTGGAAAGTCGCCCTGCCTTTACACCCTGAATACCGCACCTTACCTATGGTTTGGTACGTACCGCCACTATCGCCAATCCAAACGGCAGTAGAAGCAGGTCATGTCGGCATGAACGGTGAAATTCCCGATCTGAAATCATTACGCATCCCGCTACGTTACCTTGCAAACCTGTTAACTGCTGGCGATGAAAAACCGGTTGAGCGCGCACTTGAGCGCATGATTGCGATGCGTGCCTATAAACGCTCACAACAGGTCGACAAAGTTGAGGACTTAGAGGTGCTAAAGCAAGTTGGCCTCACCGCAGTAGAGGTCGAAGAAATGTATCGCTACATGGCCATCGCTAACTACGAAGACAGATTCGTGGTACCAACGAGCCATAAAGCCTACGCAGAAAATGCCTACGACATGAAAAGTAGTTGCGGCTTTAGTTTTGGTAATGGCTGTGGCGATGGTAACAACGGCGTCAATTTATTTGGCAGCAAAGCGACCGGCGTACGCCAAGTTATTCCTGTCACATTGGAGAAGTAAATATGAAAGTACTGAGTGTTATTTCAATACTACTCGATTACCCGCGTGCTGAACTGCTTGTAGCGCGGGCGGAGTTAGAGTCCATTGTCACAGGATCTGAACTTGATGCCGCCCATCAAGCCCTTGTGCTGCAGTTTATCGCCGAGCGTTTTGTGATGGATACCATGGACTGGCAAGCCGAATATGACGGCTTATTCGAGCGAGGACGTTCATTGTCCTTGCTGTTATTTGAACATGTTCACGGTGAATCCCGTGACCGCGGGCAAGCCATGGTCAACCTTTTAGATCAATATCACCAAGCAGGACTCGAGATTAGTGCTAAAGAATTGCCTGATTATATCCCGCTATATCTTGAGTTTATGTCAACCCAAGGCAGCGAAAATGGCCGTTATGGGTTAGAAGAAGTGGCGCCGATTTTAGCGCTACTGGCATGCAGACTTGAAAAGCACCAATCAAATTATGCCAATTTACTCCATGCACTATTGAGCTTAAGCAAGGTTGATGTCGATCTTAAAGATTTACGTGAACAAATCATTGACGAACAACCCGACAATACCCCCAAAGAGCTCGATAAAGTGTGGGAAGAAGAAATGGTGAGCTTTATGGACAACGCGCAAACGGGCTGCAATAGCACTAATAAACCCAGTGAAGCGCAGCGTCGAGACCAACATATTCCACTCAATACCGAACTATTGCAGCCTAAAAGCAATAGTCAACGGTTGTAAGGAGACCATTGATGAGCCATTTTTCTATATTTGCCTTTGGCATCTACCCCTATATCGCCATGGCGGTGATGTTCATCGGCAGCTGGATCCGCTATGACCGTGAACAATACACGTGGAAAGCGAGCTCCAGCCAAATGCTGGAAAAACGCCAACTGCATATTGGTAGCGTATTATTTCACGTTGGGGTGATCGGGATTTTCTTTGGTCATTTTGTGGGGTTACTTACACCATTAGCCGTTTGGCACGCGCTGGGCGTAACTGCCGAGTTTAAGCAGTTACTTGCCATGGGTGCGGGTGGATTATTTGGGGTGATTTGCTTTGTGGGATTAACCATTTTGATCCGTCGTCGCCTAATGAACCATCGAGTTCGCGCCACTAGCAAAAAGATGGATATCATCATCCTCTTAATGCTCTATGGACAATTGATCCTCGGACTTATTTCTATTCCGGTATCTGGCGGACACTTAGATGGCGCTGAAATGCTTAAGTTAATGGCTTGGGCACAAAACATTATGACCTTTAATAGTGTTGCCGCCGTTGAAGCCATTAGCGATGTAAATATCGTTTTCAAATTGCACGTCATTCTGGGTATGACGCTGTTTGTGGTCTTCCCATTCAGCCGCTTGGTTCACATGCTCAGTGCACCACTGCAGTACCTGACACGTGCACCACAAATTGTTCGTCGTAAAGTTGGTCGTTAGTGTTAAATCCCCTGATATTAGCTTATCAGGGGATATTTCCTTGCCCGCATTTATTCTATAGAGAGCCAAATTATGATCACAGTCAACCAAGCCAGCATTACCGAAGAGCAAGTTCTCAGTGAAATGCAGTATTTCCCAGCCCCAACCCAACGTAAAGCGATGTTAGAAGCCGCTCAGAGTTTAATCATTGGCGAATTGCTTCTTCAGCGCGCAAAAGCATTATCGTTATCTCGATCCAATGATGAGATGGGTAGTAAAGAGGATTATTTAGAACAACTCATTGAATCTGAGGTGCCTATTCCGCAAGCGACTCCCGAAGAATGTTTACAGTATTTTGAGCAAAACCCACATCGCTTTACGACCTCACCACTGGTTGAGGCTAACCATATCATGATTGCCGCAGCGCCCGATGACTTAAAAGCCAGAGCAGAGGGCAAGCTCATCGCTGAGCAACTGATTGAACAATTACATCAAAAAGCCAATTTTGCCGCTTTAGCACAGGAGTTTTCTGCGTGCCCTTCAAAATCCGTAGGTGGAAGTTTAGGTCAGCTCAGCCGTGGGCAAACCGTGCCGGAGTTTGAGCGACAACTATTAACCGCTGAAATAGGTCTACAGCCCTATCCGATAGAAAGCCGCTATGGATTTCATATTGTCGATATTAAACACAAGATTGCAGGTAATCCCCTCCCATTTGAAGCAGTAAGCGACAAGATTAACTTATACCTTAATGAAAAAGTGCGTCAAAAAGCCATCGCCCAATATATCCAAATGCTGATAAATGAAGCCAATATAGAAGGTTTTGATTTTGAAACCAAGAGTGAGCAATTGCTGCAATAAATCATTAAAAATATTATGTTTTCTAACATTACACTTTGATCATCTGTCGGAGTTTTCAAATGAGTAGTCTACCGCTACACATTAAAAGCGGACAATACCGCGCATTGTGGCTGACCACCGCAGCTTTCACACTCTGTTTTGCCATTTGGACTATTTTTTCAATTTTAGGGATCAAAATAAAAACGGATTTAGCCTTAAGCGATACGCAAATGGCGTTATTAATGGCTATTCCAATCTTAAGCGGCTCCTTAAGTCGTATTGCCCTAGGGATGTTTACCGAACGATGGGGCGGACGTCTTGTATTCAGTGTGCTAATGTATATTGCCGCCATGTCGACGTACATGCTCAGCCTTGCTAATAGTTACGATATGCTATTAGTAGCAGGTATTGGCTTGGGTTTAGCTGGCGGCGGCTTTATTGTCGGTGCGACCTATGTTGTGTCTTGGTTTGAAACACAAAAACAAGGCACGGCACTCGGCGTCTTTGGTGCAGGCAACGTGGGGGCTGCGCTAACAACCTTTGGGGCACCTTTTTTATTAAAGTACTTCAGTTGGCAAGAAACCGCTCAAATTTATGCATTGATCATTGCGATTTCAGCAACGCTATATTTAGTTTTTGCCAAGACAGAACCCCGCCGATTAAACAATTTCACCCCCCCAAAATTCAGTGAACAATTAAGCTTACTAAACGACATTCGTATTTGGCGCTTCGCATTATATTATTTTTTCGTGTTTGGCGCCTTTGTAGCACTAGCCCTATGGTTACCTCACTACCTTATTAATGTTTATGATGTTTCATTAGTAACAGCAGGTATTCTTACCTCATTTTACATTATACCTGGTTCTTTATTTCGTATTTTAGGTGGGTTTTGGTCCGATAAATACGGTGCACGTCACATCATGTATTGGACATTAGGCATCAGTACTATCTGTACCTTTTTACTCAGTTATCCTCCAACCCACTACAGTGTTAAAGGAGTTGAACACATTTTTGAATTTAACTTCCACCTTTCTTTACCTGTTTTTGTATTACTCATTTTTATCTTAGGTTTTTTCATGTCTTTGGGTAAAGCGGCTGTATTTAAGCATATACCTACTTATTTCCCGAATAATGTCGGCGTGGTTGGCGGCCTTGTGAGTATGGTCGGCGGTATTGGCGGCTTCTTACTACCCGTCACATTTGGGATGCTCAATGATGTTATTGGCATCTGGCAAAGCTGTTTCATGCTGTTATTTGCCATTAGTTCTATCTCATTAATATGGATGCATTATTCAATTCGCCGAGCCGAGAGAATGGAATGGGCCAGTGGTCAAACGGTAAAAAACTTACCCGAAATGACCACACCCGACGCCTTTGTGCTTAACGATTGGCAACCTGAAAATAAACAATTCTGGGACACTAAAGGTAAAAAAATTGCCACACGCAATTTATGGATCTCTATACCAAACCTCTTCCTTGCGTTTGCTGTATGGTCTATTTGGAGCATTATGGTGGTTAAAATGCCGACATTAGGCTTTAACTACAGCCCAAATGAACTGTTTTGGTTGGCTGCGCTACCCGCATTATCGGGTGCTACACTGCGAATTTTCTATGGTTTTATGATCCCCATATTCGGTGGCCGCCGTTGGACAGCCTTGTCAACCGCATCACTTTTAATCCCTTGTTTATGGATGGGTTTTGCGTTGCAAAATATCGAAACCCCCTACCTCATCATGCTGATTTTAGCCTTGCTCTGTGGTTTAGGTGGTGCTAACTTCTCATCGAGTATGGCAAACATTAGCTTTTTCTATCCTAGAGCCGAAAAAGGTACTGCACTAGGGCTTAATGCCGGGCTGGGTAACTTAGGCGTATCAGGCATGCAATTGATTGCCCCTTTAGTGATATCTGCCAGTGTGTTTGGCGGTTTAGAAGGTGAGCCCCTCACCCTCGTACTGCAAAACAGTGAAACACATTCGGTGTGGCTGCAAAATGCGGCGTTTATCTGGGTGCCATTTATCATTATTGGCTCCATTGCGGCGTGGTTTGGCATGAATGATATTACTGATGCTAAATCTTCATTCAAGGAACAAGCCGTTGTCTTTAAACGTCATCATACTTGGCTGATGTGCTGGCTTTATTTAGGTACTTTCGGCAGCTTTATTGGTTTTGCCGCAGGTTTCCCATTGTTATCGGGTATGTTATTCCCAGATGTCGACCCCGTTAAGTTTGCTTTTATCGGCCCGCTTGCAGGCGCTTTAGCCAGGCCTGTCGGCGGTAAACTAGCCGATAAATTTGGCGGTGCTCAAGTGACACTATGGAACTTTTTCTTTATGGCGATGGGCGTTGTCGGTGTGCTGTATTTCTTACCACATAACGGTATTGCGGGTAATTTTGGCGGTTTCTTCGGCATGTTTGTTTTACTCTTTATCACCACAGGCATTGGTAATGGCTCAACGTTCCGTATGGTGCCAGTGATGTTTTTAACCCTTAGGCAAAAAGCATTAGGTAAAGGCATGGAAAAACAAGCAGAAATTGAAGGAAACCGAGAGTCCGCAGCGGTATTAGGCTTTATTTCTGCCATTGCTGCATATGGGGGATTCTTTATCCCTAAATCCTATGGCACCGCAATGAACTTAACTGGAGCAGTAGATTTCGCGCTCTATGGATTTATCCTGTTTTACGCCAGTTGTGTGGTGATCACTTGGTGGTTTTACGCTAGGCGTGACGCCGAAATCCCTTGCTAACTGTTAGCTAAATAGTTGTAGGTACGCCGATTTGGGGTGCCTACAATCTACATTCACTTTTTACAAAGGTGCCAACATGACAAAATTATCGACGAATAAACCCTTGGTTTATGCCTGTTCTGGCTGCTCAAATGTCGCACAATTAGCTAATGATGCCGCACTGACCCTTGATCGTTCTGGCGTTATGCAAATGTCATGTATCGCTGGCGTTGGTGGAAATATAAAATCCATTGTCAGACTGGCCAAATCTGGCCGCCCCATATTGGCACTTGATGGTTGTAAGCTCAATTGCGTTAAAAATAGTTTAGCATTACAGCAAATTGTGCCCACCTGGCACATAGAACTCACTCAATTAGGCTATAAAAAACAAGAGAAAATAGATTGCAATCTCGCAGATAGTTATCGTTTATTACAGCATATCCATCAAAAAATTATTAATATCCCTCGATGTAAACTTAATTAATTTAACCATCATTTACACTGCAGCAGCCATTCACCGGTGTTAACGATTTCATTCCTCCAAGTGGCTTTGTTTCCTAAATAGGTTGAACTAAAACCGTAGCCGCAGATCTGATCGGCATCGCCTATCAACTTACCCATCAACCGTGTCAAAACCTCGCTATAAAACAACCAACTGGAAGCAATACAACCAAGCCTTAATCAACCGCGGTTCACTTACCTTATGGATCGATGAGGATGCAATTACTAAGTGGAAAGCCAAGGTCGAGCAGCCCAAGAAAGGTCGCCCTCAAGTGTTTAGCGACTTAGCCATTACCACTGCGTTGATGGTTAAGCGTATTTTCTCTATGCCACTGCGAGCCTTACAAGGCTTCATCAATTCGGTGTTTAAACTGGGTGACATCCCATTATCTTGCCCGCATTACACCTGTATCAGTAAACGCGCGAAAACGGTCAATATTGCTTTTAAAACCAAGACTCGCGGCGCCATTAAGCACTTAGCTATCGACTCGACAGGCTTGAAGGTCTATGGCGAAGGTGAGTGGAAAGTGAAGAAACATGGTACAGATGGAAAGCGCCGAGTGTGGCGTAAACTACATATTGCTGTAGATACACATAGCCATGAAATTATTGCCGCAGAACTCAGTTTATCAGGTGTCACAGACGCTGAAGTGATGCCCAATTTACTTAAGCAAACCCATCGAAAAATCCGCAATATCTCGGGTGATGGTGCTTACGACACGAAAGCCTGTCACGAAGCCGTTCGTCGAAAACGCGCTTTAGTGCTCATTCCACCTAGGGAAGGTGCTACGCTATGGGAACAAGGGCATCCACGAAACTTAGCCGTCAGTTGGCAACAGCTCCATGGCTCAAATAAGCAGTAGAAAAAACGGTATGGTTATCATCGCCGTTCAATCTCAGAAACCGCCATGTACAGGATAAAACAACTGCTAGGAGGCACGTTAAGCATGCGGAATTATAACGCTCAGGTGGGAGAAACTTACGCGATGATTAGGACTTTGAACAAGCTTACTGGGCTAGGTATGCCTGAAACCCACTGTGTAGCTTGATATTTGAACAATGATGAGAGTTTTGTTCGCTGACTCGATTTAGGAAACAAAGCCCCCTCCAAGATTAACCCCATCACAATAATCCTCAATAGTTTGATCTTGATCAAACTTTTATTTGTCTATATCGATATCATAAAACACAATATATAGTGCATAACAAGCAAATAGGCACAAGATATGGTAATATCGAAATTTAATAGCTTTGCACCACAGATCTGTTTTCAAGAGGTTCCTGATGAGGTGTCGTTAGCATTTACCATCACCGGCTGCCCACTACGTTGCCAAGGGTGTCATAGCCAAGATACTTGGGATCCAGAAACGGGTATTCAGTTAAATAATGATAGTTTTCAACATTATTTAATACGCTATCAGGGTCTGGTGAGTTGTGTTTTATTTTTTGGTGGCGAATGGAACACCCCTGCATTACTCGACAAGTTATCACTGGCAAAAAAACATGGTTTTAAAACCTGTCTTTACACTGGAAAAACCAAGGTATCACATCATCTGATTGCACAATTGGATTATCTCAAAACGGGAGCCTGGCGACCAAATCAGGGAGGATTAGAAACAGAAAAAACCAATCAATGCTTTATTGAAATAGCAACGGGAAACGTACTCAACTTTAAATTTAGGGAACATCACCATGCCATATCTTAACCCACAACAATTACAACAAAAATTAGCTTTTATTAAACAATATCAACAATCAAATAATGCTGCTGATGCCTCTCATTTAGACGCTAATGCGAATGTGACCCATAAAAATATCGCCACCTTAGAAACTGAGTTAATGAAAGATTATTTCATCGACATCAATCGTGAATTAATGAAACAAAAAATAACCGAATTACATGGTGCGGATTTAGCAGTGGAATATGTTCGACAAATAACAGAACATGAAATTTATGTTCACGATGAAACCAGTTTAAAACCCTATTGTGCTTCAATTTCAATGTATCCATTTTTACTCAGCGGATTAACTCAATTAGGGGGTGAGTCACAAGCCCCGAAACATTTAGAGTCCTTCTGCGGTAGCTTTGTTAATCTGGTTTTTGCCATCAGCGCACAATTTGCAGGCGCAATTGCTACTGTCGAATTTTTAATGTATTTCGATTACTTTGCCCGTAAAGATTTTGGTGATGATTATCTGAACAAAAATAAAAACGCGATAGAGAATCATCTGCAACACGTTGTTTATGCGTTAAATCAGCCTGCAGCAGCAAGAGGATACCAAAGTGTATTTTGGAACATCTCTCTTTATGATCAATATTATTTTGAAGCCATGTTTGGACAATTTGTATTTTCTGACTTTACCCCACCCGATTGGCACTCCTTAAAACAATTACAAGTCTTTTTTCTCGATTGGTTTAATCAAGAACGAAATAAAGCAATTTTAACTTTCCCGGTGATCACTGCCGCAATGTTAACCGCTGATGATAAAGTTAAAGATACTGAGTTTGCCCATGTTTGCGCCCAAAACATGAGTGAAGGCGGTGCATTTTTTATTTATCAGTCCAAAAATGCTGACTCTTTAGCCTCATGCTGTCGTTTACGTAATGCAATAAGCGATCATACATTCTCCTACAGCTTAGGTGCAGGCGGCGTCGCGACCGGTTCAATTAATGTTATTACCATTAATATGAACCGATTAATCCAAGATAAACGAGATCTTAAAATTGAAGTTGAAAAGGTGCAACTTTATCAAATAGCCTATCGAAAATTAATGGAGGAGCAATTAGCCAATGGTATGCTACCCGTATATACAGCAGGGTTTATTTCCCTTGATAAACAATTTATGACTATTGGTATTAATGGCATGGTAGAGGCCGCTGAATTTATAGGTTTAGTCGCCGATACTAATAGCGATTATCAACGTTTTGTGCAGGGCGGGATCATACTTTGTTAACTAACGGAAACTTTTAGGCTTAAACAGGATCAGAGCAAGCATGTTATGCTAACGACCTATTCCCTATGTCACTGTTTGAACACTTG
>NZ_JAKILG010000016.1 GCF_023283765.1 Shewanella profunda
AACGGGTGTAGTAGGTTGGGAGCGGTTATGGGAAGGATGGTTCAAACTGCAAACCATCCTTGAAGGCTACGAATTGGCTCTATCTCTTGAGCACGAGATGTGATCAAGAGACAGGCTACTGCGGGTATTTTTTTACTCTAAATAAACTTTTCAATCACATAATGGTGCGCAAAGAGCTAAAAAATGAGTCATTGCCGCGCTATTAGCCAATATCCGTTGATCAAAATTTTGCAGTGCTGGCGTTTCAGTACAAGCACCAACTCTTGCACCACTGCGAACCAAACAAGCCTCAAATGAAGTATCAAAATGGTTGAAGATCAAACCGTCCTTTACGGGACAACCATCTATCTCACCGTCAGCCGCAATGGGGAAATATCCCGCTAATGTATCGCGCAAGTCGAGACTAAAACGTCCAGGCACTTGGCTTGGCTCAAAAGAATACACATAGGCTTCATGACTTAACACATCTTCATGGCAGGTCAAAATACCATCTCGACTCGCGGCAATCAGTAGCTGAGCATGTTCGAGCAGTAATTTACCTTCTATCGATGTGGTTTCATTCGCCTTTGGCTTACCGTTTTCAAACACAAATCCACGGTTAGGGTTTTCACCAAACTTGTTGAATCTATGACCGCGATGAAATCCAGTGGGGTTCACTAGGGGCAGTAAACTTAAGTTAACTCGCTCAAATAACTCGGTCGAAGCTTCACTTAAAAAGTGCAGTAACCCCCATGGCCCAGCGGACTCTTCACCGTGAAATCCTGCACTGATCAATAAAGACGGTAAGCCCGATTTAGCGGCAGGAGATTGATATAAACTCACACTGTATTTGCCTACTTCACCCAATGTCTTATCAACCATGCCCAAACGGGACATTTCCTGCTCAAGCAGTAGATAAAAATTATCAATATCAGTGCTTTCACAGTTAAAAATATCGCTTTTCCACTGAAATGATTCGAACGGAGATCTGCTTACCATATCTTGTACTTATGCCAGAAAAAGAACTGTGCCATCATAGCAGTTCTTTTAGAAAACTGAATGATATTCAACTGAATTCGATGAAATCCGACGAGTCACTGACTTTACCGTACCCCCCATCAAGGATAACAAAGTAAAGAGCGACATTTTTAACCAAGGCAGAAAGCATAATGAAAATCCATATGGGCATTTATATCGCCCTCGTGACCAGTATTTTAAGCTCAGAACTTAACGCCCAATGTCTGATTGAAGGTGCCAGCGGCTTATATGAGCTAGAGTCAAAAATAGAAACTTACACCTTAGCCAATGGCCTAACGGTACGTTTATTAGCTTTAGAAAATAAACAAACCGTTACTGTCGCCAGTCAATTGAGCCTAGGTTCCCGTAACGAATCCCAAGGACAAACGGGTTACGCCCATTTATTTGAACATATGCTATTTAAGGGCAGCGAACATGCTCCCGGTGATACCTATGCACAAAAGCTCAGTGCCCTAGGCGCTCGTTTTAATGCAAGTACTCATTTCGACTACACCAATTACTATGTCACCCTCCCGAGTCAAGCGCTCGAACTCGGCCTTTATCTTGAGGCTGACCGATTTATTCGCCCGAGTCTTAGTACGACTACCGTCAAAAATCAGCAGGAAACGGTACTGCAAGAAATGGCACAAACGATAGACAATCAGCCCTATGTGCGCAGTGCAATGGAGTTTTTACTCACCCAAGTGAAAGATACTCCCTACGGCCACGGTATTATTGGCAGTCGCGATGATATCACCCATGCCACACCTGAAAGCCTAATTGCCTTTCATCAAAGCTATTATCGCCCCGATGCGATGCAGTTATCCCTTGTCGGAAAACTCAACCCTGAGGCGAAAGACTGGATAGCTGAATATTTTGCGACTTGGCCTAAGCCTAAGGTTGGCGAACCTAAATTTGCTCCGTTAACCATCCAGCCAAAACATATACATGCCGAACTCATTGATGAACGAGGCCCTTGGCCTGGGGTATTACTCGCTTGGCATACAGTAGGTAAAGGTCATTCCGATGCAGCGGCGATAACGTTGCTCGAAGCCTATTTATTCCAAAATACCAACAGCCAGCTGGCTAAACTTAGCCAGCATAATCCTGCACAAATGCTCAATTACTCTCTTCCCTTTGAGCTAGAAAACCACGGAATAACCAATCTAGTACTAGTGCCAAGAGCACGTACCTCACTCGATGCCTTAGTTGAAAAAGTGTTGAAACTCGTAGCACAAGCACAGCAGCAACCCATTGATGAGGAAGATTTATGCACACTTAAACAGGGATGGTTAAACAATCGATTACAGCAGCTGGACGACACTCAAGCACTCGCTACACAGCTCTCGGCAACATCTAAGCCGGATCAAACCCATCCCTTAACGGCGCAGTGGGAACAGATTAATGCCGTCACGGCCAGCGATATCCAAAACGCAGCAAAACAATATCTCACCCAAGACTATGTGCGAGTAGATCTATTGCCACCTTGGTATATTCGCTGGGGGAAAACCCTACTGGAATGGCTACCTGATAGTATGAGTGACAGCTTGGAGGATGCGGCATTATGACCAACAAAGGTATTCTAACTAGTCCAATATATGACCCACTACGCAGCTTAATGCCCTGCGTTATTGCTCTATTGCTCAGTGCTTGCCAACAGACACAAATGGTTTTCACCCCAACCGAAGCACCAAACTTAGCGAGCTTTGAAACTCAAAATACGTTACCTAAAGTGGATGCTATAATGCCCACAATGGATAGCGTATATGCAGAGGAATTCCATGAAGCACTGCAGTTACCCTATCACCTACAGAGAGTCTTTGGGGCAAAAGTCGATAACATAGCAACCAACAGGTTAAGCTTAACGGCTGTGAGCCCGAAAATACCCTTTGTTAATCCGGATATTCTGCAACTCGCTTTTCAAGAAAAAGCCCAAGCCTTAGCAATGGCGAGCAATGATCCCTGTTTTGAGACACTTGAAATTCGAGTTACCCTGCACAGCATTAATTTAAGCCTCACTTGCCCTGCCAATATTAATCACCTTTATGGTCAATTAGTGCAATTTTGGCAACCAGAGACTTTTACGGCATATTCAAGTGCACCTGTAGAGATCGATAATATCCGTCGTCGGCTTAAGCTCAACAAACACTTAAACGCCTTTAGTGGCGCCGAGATAGATAAGGTTTGGCGGGATAAATTACTGGGGCAGACCCATCCCTATAACCAAGCCATCAACAATGAAACCCTGTTCGATACACTGACCTTAGGACAACTACAACAGATCCAACTGCAGGCAACAATGCAGGCAACAATGCAGGCTGAGTGGCACTTATTTATTCCAGAACAATATGATAATAAAGCTAATTTTGATATTCAGAATAGCCTATCCCTTTGGCCTATCAATACTAAACCCATTTATTCCAATCAAATTCTACCTCCGAAAAACCCACAGCGGACGAAGAAGATTTACCTGATTGATGCTCCTGGCAGCGTACAGACTCAAGTTCGTCTTGGTTATGCCTTAGATACACAGCAATTCAGCCCACGGCAAATAACCTTAAGCTGCCGCAGTTTAGCCGCACTACTGGGCCGTAGTTTTTCGGGCAGACTCTATTATGATTTACGGGAAAAACGTGGTCTCACCTATGGTATTTACGGCCAATGCACCAATGCACCTCTCTCTAGCAGTATCAAATTTTATGGCAGCACAGCCATAGAACACACAGGGGCTTTTGTGGTGGGCATATTAGATCACCTCGCACTCGTTAAAACGCAAACTGCCAGCCAAGGCGAAATCGATACACTTAAAACCTATTTAATTGGTGAGGATTTGCTTATCCAAGACAACAAGATACAGCGAGAAAGCCACTATATTCATCAACTGGCGACTGGTTTTACTCAGGCAGAAGCACTGAAGCTAAATGCAGAGTTGCAAGCCCTATCGCCCACAAGACTGCAACAGTTAGCAAACGGGGCTTTTAGGGAAGAACCTTTGATTATTTTACGGGGCGATGCCGATAGGATAATCCCCGACTTAGAAACTAAGCTACCTGAATGGCAGCTTGAAAAGGTCAAGGCAAACTAGGTCGAGAATATGGCTAACACTATGCTTTTTAATCAATTAATCACTAAAAATACCAGTATATCTCCGCTGCCCGTTTATCAAGCCAAAGTTGGAGTAGATTTGGTTGAAGATCCCGCACAGCAACAGGCCGTTTTAGCCCTAGAAGATCTATTCCATCAACTGACTTTAAACCCTAAAAATACCAGCCAGAAACAACACTCTCAAATTAAAGGCCTGTATTTATGGGGCGATGTAGGTCGGGGCAAAACTTTTCTGATGGATTTATTTTTCGATTGTTTGCCAACAGACGGAAAGTTAAGACTGCATTTTCACCGATTTATGGCACGGATCCACCAAGCACTGCGGGAACACTCTGGCAAACGAGATCCCTTAACACTTATCGCCAAAAACCTAGCCAAAGATTGCAAAATACTTTGTTTCGATGAGTTTTTTGTCTCGGATATTGGCGATGCCATGATACTTGCGGGATTATTTGAGTGCCTATTCGAACAAGGCGTGGTACTGGTTGCTACCTCAAATATTCCTATTGAGCGCTTATATGAAAATGGTTTAGCTAGACACAGATTTTTGCCCTGTATTGCCCTGCTGCAAACACACACTCAAATGCTGCATCTCGATGGTGCCCAAGACCATAGAATGCAACCCCTAAACACTGAGCGGAGTTCAGGTGCAATTGCTGTAACTTCTCGTAATATTAGCCTTATAGGAATGCTGGATTTTGAAAAAACATTTAGTAAGTTGACCCAAGATTCGCCCTATATTAGCCATACCAACCTCACCATCTGCAACCGTGAAATCCCTGTGATCCGCGCCACTGTAGATCAGGCTGAACGAACCGTCGCGTGGTTCGACTTTTACGCCCTATGTGACGGTCCAAGATCACAGCTAGATTACATCGAAATCGCCAGTCGATTTAACACCTTAATGGTCAGTGACGTCCCTAAACTGGGCGGTGAAGTCAAAGGTTGGATCCGCGCAAGGGGCACTGAAGACGGAACAGGTGAAAATCAAGCTGCAACCACGGGCGAGCGTAAACTCTCCTATGCCACCAACGATGATCCAGCGCGGCGTTTTATCAGCTTAATCGATGAGTTATACGATCAAAACGTGGCCCTATACCTCAGCTGCGAAGTCCCGCTTACCGAACTCTACCAAGGCGGGGCACTCAGTTTTGAATTCCGCCGCACCTACAGTCGATTAATTGAAATGAGCCGAAGTGACTAGGGCGTCAATCTGCATATTCAGCACTGCTCTGTAACAGAAAATCGGCGACAAGAGAATTTGTAATGCTCTGGTCAAAGCCCTCAAAGCCCTCCGTAACATGCTGCTTATAGCACTTACGGCATTCAAACAGTATTTCGTAAGGTTAATTCCATTTTATGTAATTAGCGGGTTTAACATAATGCCTCCACTAGTCCATAGCATTAACCATCGAAATATCTCTCATTGATCACAAAAAATATATTGATTAGTTTTTTTAAAATAATCTAGAAACGCTTGACTATACTAAAAGGAGTTGTAGTCACAATGAATATTTCTAGGTCAAAAATATAATGATCACTTAAAGCAACAATATAAATATAACTAATAAATTCAATAAACTACCCTTGAAACCTGAGTTGTATAAAAAGAGGTATCATAATGAAATTCAAATCAATAAAAACAAAAATTGCATTTTCTGCAGGTGTCGGAATGCTTCTGACGGCTTCGATATTGGTCGTCTATAATATTTATTCTACAACGATCAATAATCAGCATATTAATGAGACTGTATCTTCATTAGTCGAACGTATCACCCTTGATAAAATGCAAAGTGTGGCTTCTGAATATGCACAATCTATTAGTCGACGACTAGAAAAGGGGATGCAGACAGCTCAAACATTAGCAGACACTGCAAGTGCAACACATACGGGTACAACCAATATACTTAATCGCAATATATTCAATAACATGTTGAATGAAGCGCTCAAAAGCAACCCTGATTTAAATGGTACATACAGTTGCTGGGAGCCAAATAAATTCGATAATAATGATGCCCAAAATCTTAATGGGGAAGAGGGTAACAACAGTGAAACTGGGCGTTTCACACCTTATTGGGTCCGAAATAGTAGTACTTTAAATGTGCAATCACTCGTGGAATATAATTCTACTGATAAACATCCCAATGGCATTATTAAAGGTGCTTGGTATCAAAATCCACAAAAGGATCGTCGCCAGACCGTAACAGCACCATTACCTTATATTGTCCAAGGGAAAAATGTGTGGTTAGCCACTCTATCGGTTCCTGTGATTGTCAATGACCGATTTTTAGGGGTAACAGGGGCTGACTATAATCTCGATTTTGTACAAAAAGTGAGTGAACAGGTCGCCGATGCTATCTACCCCAATAAGGCCGATGTCTCCATTATTACCGCAGATGGTTTAGTCATCGCCGCCAGCAAACAACCCAGTGCGATTGGTAAACCCGTAGATAATCTCTACAACAAAGAAGCTGATAAAATTCGTGATTTGATGCGCCGAGGTGAAAAAGCCATCTATACCGATGAAACAACAGGCCTGTTGCACGTCTTGAATCCAATAACATTAGGCACTAGTACCACCCAATGGGGAATACTGATTAGGCTTGAAAAGGATTTAGTATTTAGTGATGTTAATGCAATGTCACAACAAATTGACGAGAACAACGCTAAGAATACTTATTGGCAAATCTTTATAGGCTTATTGGTTTCCATCATTGCGATAGTTGCAATGCTTCTCATCGCACAGAGCCTAACGAAACCCATTCTTGCTGCCGTTGATATGGCAAAAACCATTGCCCAAGGCCAATTTGATAAACGCTTACGCTACCAAAGTGAAGATGAAATTGGGCAACTTGCTGTAGCTCTAGATGGAATGGCTGACACTTTACATTCTCATGTCATGGTTGCGGATCACATTGCAAGAGGCGACCTTAACCAAGATGTAACAATGGCTTCTAAAAATGATCAGCTCGGACAAGCTCTCAATCAAATGATCCTCGATCTAAACAACCTGGTTGGACAAATTCGGCAACGTTCAGAACACATTGGAAATAATGCAGATAAAGTTTCAGCCATGAGCCACGATCTTGCTAGCGGAGCTACCGAATCAGCCTCTGCTGTAACAGAAATTAGTGCGACAGTAACACAGATTGCAGCTCAGATTAGACAAAGTGCCAACCATGCTGACAAAGCCAGTTTATTGTCAACACAGTCTGCACAAGCCGCCGAAAGTGGTAATTCGTTAATGCTAGAATTGCAAGGAGCCATGAAGGAAATTGAAGCTTCAGGAACAGATATTAACAACATCATCACGACTATTGAATCTATCGCAACACAGACAAATTTACTTGCATTAAATGCTGCAATTGAAGCTGCACGTGCCGGTGAACAAGGAAGAGGGTTTGCTGTTGTTGCAGATGAAGTTCGCAAGTTAGCTGGACGCAGTTCTGATGCGGTAAAACAAACGGCAGCATTGATAAACATATCAGCCCAACGTACACAAAAAGGGATCCAGTTGTCCCAAGAGACCGCCGAGGTATTATCTGGCATTGTTCAAAATACTGGGGCTGTCGCAGGCTTAGTGCATACGATTGCTGAAGCTGCGAATGAACAATCTTCCGGAGCAGATCAGGTCAGCATCGGAATTAATCAAATTGATGAGGTAACCCATCAAAACAGCCAAACGTCAGAAAATTGTGCTTTAGCGGCTCGTGAACTTTCAGAGCTATCAATTCAACTCACTAATTTACTCGGCCAATTCAAACTTAAAAGATAAGGGTGGGACTGTTTGTCGATTGGTAACTAGCTAAAATTTGAGCTAGTTACCTCTTTTTCTAGGGACTTAGGGGCTATCCGTTTAAATTTGAGTCAGTTTAAATTTGAGCTAAATCGTAATATTACAAGGATAAATAAATCATCCCAACTAAGTAAATGTTCCTAATTATGCGTCGACCCGCCACAAAAAGCCCGTCTTGGAACCCCACGACGGGCTTTATCCGTTTCTGCGTTTCTGCGTTTCTGCGTTTGACACAATCTTAGGTGTTAACTATTTAAAACAGTTAGTTAGATGCGGTATTGCTTACACAATTAAAGCGCATTGCCAATTCACTGATATCAGTCGCAACCCACTCTGGCTCAATACATTCGGCTAAATGTGCTGCCATAAAATCCACCAGTTGCATGGCGGCATAGGGTAAACGGCGATCTTTGCGACTAACCAGATACCAGTTACTTTCGAGCGGAAAACCCGTAACGGGTAGAATAGCGGGCTTTTCCCGCCCTTCTTGCAGCGTGTGCGCTGAAATCACTGATAAACCTAAGCCCGATGCTACGCTGAGGCGTATGGCTTCATTGCTCTCGATTTGCATAGTATCACCTAGGGTGATGCCTTGAGCGCTACACCAAGACTCGAACATCAAGCGAGTGGCGGAGCCCGGTTCGCGCACGATAAAACGCTCATTCTTCAGCTCGTTAAAATTCAGTTGTTCACGGCCAACCGCCCAGTGATCTTGAGGTGCAATCAGTTGCAGCGGGTTTTTAATGATGCGTGCGGATAACACATTATCGCCACTTGGGGGATGGCTAAACAGGTATAAATCATCTTCTTGATGCTCAAACCGCCCTAGCACATGGGCGCGATTACCAATATTAAGAGTCACTTTAACCTGTGGAAACTGACGATAAAACGCGCCTAAAATCCGTGGTAATACGTACTTTGCTGTGGTGACTATGCCAATATTGATATGACCCACGCTACCGCCTTTTGCCTGCTGCATAAAAGCTTCAAAATCTTCAAAACGACTCAAGGTATCGCATGCAGCGCGATAAAACTCATTGCCTACCAAAGTAGGCGACATTCGTCCCTCACGGCTCTCAAGTAATGGCTCACCCAAAATATCGGCCAGCTTCTTAAGTTGCAATGAAACCGTCGGCTGAGTTAAGTGCAAGACCCTTGCTGCTGCGGAAATATTGCCCAGCCGAACAACCTGCACATACACCTGTAATAAACGAAAACTTAAATGCCGCAGTTTAAATTGAGTCGATGATGAACGCTTATCCATAGATAATTATCTATACCTAAGTAGTAAACAATTTATTTTTCAATATAACTAATTAGGCTCAAAATCACCAGTAATCAGGATCACTCGACCATTCACCGTGTGCTGCACGGCGTAAAAGTCAAAACTAATGAGATACTTATGCCCGATATTGTGATTGCCTTCTTCGCTTTAGGTTTATTAGCTGGCCTCGTGAAGTCAGATCTTAAAGTCCCACCGGCTATTTATGAAACCTTATCTATTTTGTTGATGCTCACTTTGGGCTTAAAGGGTGGAATGTCACTCCATGGGCACACCCAACACCTGGTGTTCAGCGAGCTCTTAGCCGTGATTGCCTTAGGTTTAATCATTCCATTAGTCCTATATCCAGTATTAACCCAACTGGTACGCATAGGCCGCACCGATGCCATTAGCATTGCCGCCCATTATGGCTCCGTCAGCGCGGGCACTTTTGCGGTAGTCATGGCGATGGTGGAAAATGCTGGACTCACCTTAAGACCTGAAACAACACTGTATTTAGTGCTACTCGAACTACCCGCAATTATTGTGATGCTCTGGCTACATAGATATTTAAGCGCTAAAAATCCTACTGAAACAATACCCAAAGGAGAAGTGCAATCAAACGTATTGCACGAAGCCTTAACCAGTCGCGGCGTTGTACTGCTCCTTGGTGGTGTGGTGATTGGTTGGCTCTATGGCCCAACAGGGCTTGCGCCGCTTACACCTGTGCTACTCGGTGGTTTTAAAACCTTGTTAGCCTTATTTCTACTCGAAATGGGTTTAGTCACGGCCAAGGTATGCTTACCTCTGCCTCTTAAACAATGGCGTTTATTAGTGTTTGCCGCGGTGATCCCCTTTGTTTTGGCTTGGTGCGGAATAGGTGTGGGTTTATGGTTAGATTTACCCTCAGGCAGCATTTTGGTATTGGCGGCCTTAAGTGCTAGCGCATCCTATATTGCGGCACCAGCAGCCATTCGTGCGGCCATACCCGAGGCCAATATTGGCTTAGCAATGCTAGCCTCACTAGGTATTACCTTTCCAATAAACGTACTTATTGGCCTGCCTTTATACCAACATTGGATTGCACTTATCACGGCCTAGGGACAACTTCTAACTTGATACTAGGGCGTATGAATAGGGGAACATGAGTTCCCCTATTCATAATGCAGATTTGCTAATCCATGCTAACTTCGGATATTTAAGGTGAATGATGCTGCGCTTTTTCTTGATACATAGCCTTATCAGCAGCCTCTAAAAGATCATCCAAGTTATGCTCTGAATCCGGTGTCCAATGGGCAATACCTATGCTGGTTGCTAACCTATGTTGTTGCGGATGCTGTTGATTATATTGCTCAAGTAATAGTTTAAAACGCTCAACAGCCAGATTAACTGTATTTCGGTGCACAAAGCTCAGCAGCACAACAAATTCATCCCCTCCAAGCCTTGCTATCACATCGGATTCCCTAAAAGCCGCCATCAGAATATGGGCAAAATCGTACAAGACTTGATCTCCCTTACGGTGACCAAAACTGTCATTGACCTCTTTGAAAAAATCGAGATCGAAGAACACTAAAGCCGCTTCTGAATCCGCACGCCGACAACTTGCAAGGGCCTGATGGGCCAATAACTCAAATCCTCGACGATTTGAAATGGCAGTTAAGGGATCTAAGGTATTCTGCGCGATAGATAGTAACTCGGCCTCCACCATTTGACCGAGATCCGTCAAGGTTTCAATATCTTCACGGCTAAACTCCCGTGGTTCAGTACCATTCAGACATAGGGTTCCAACCCGGTAATTATGGTTGATCGTTAGTGGATAACCTGCGTAAAAACGAATAAAGGGTGGCTGTGTTACAAGAGGGTTATCACTAAAACGCGGATCCAACAGAGTGTCGTTAACAATAAAAATACCATCATAATTTATAGCATGGGCGCAAAAAGAAATATCCCGTGACGTTTCAGTCACCTCAAGCCCTTGGCGAGATTTAAACCACTGACGCTGAGCATCCACAAGGGTAACCACACAAATAGGCAGCGAAAAAATTCGCCGAGTCAGGCGAGTGATACGGTCGAAGCGTTCCTCTGCATCGGTATCTAGCACATTGAGAGCTCGCAACGTGGCTAAGCGTTGCAGCTCATTTTCTGGGATGGGAGGTAATTCCATAGCACTCTCTAAGTAGATGCTCTGTATTAAACTTTAGACCAAATAACCCTGCCTTGTGAGGTTATATAAAAGTCCACTATTCAAGCACGGCTCGATAAATATTCAATACGCGCTCAGCATGCTCTGCAACCTCAACATAAGGTAACTGACCCGACTTTTGCTGTAGCGTAAGTCGATGATTCTCATCCCTTAGCCAACAATAGGATTGAGTTAAATGCTGAGCACTCATAATAGGTAGCAGCTCCAGTTCGGCCAACACAGCAAAAATTCGCACATTATCGGACCAAATCGATAGCTCTGGATACTCATGGGCGTTCGCTAGCACAAGATACTGGGCAATAAATTCGATATCAGCGATTCCACCAAGGCTCTGCTTTAAATCGAATCGGCCTTCGGTCACTTTTAGCAAGTGATCGCGCATCTTCTGGCGCATCTCACGTACCGCTTTTTTAAGCTCAGCTTTGTCCCTCGACTTTTCTAACACAGAGGCTCGAATATGGCTAAACTTAACCGCTAAGCTATTGTCTCCAAAGACAAAACGTGAACGCACTAATGCCTGATGCTCCCAAGTCCAAGCCTCATGGGTTTGATATTCACTAAAACGTTCAATCTCACTCACCATCAAACCCGACGCGCCAGAGGGACGCAGGCGCATATCGACCTCATACAACTCCCCCGAAGTAGTGCGAGTAGAGAATAAATGCAAAATACGTTGGGCAAGCTTGAGATAAAAATGCATCGCTTCAATTGGACGTTCGCCATTAGTTAAGTTGCTATCCGTATTGCTATGCAACTTCTGCTCATACAAGAATACTAAATCGAGATCGGAGCCATAACCCAGTTCTATCCCGCCGAGCTTGCCATAACCAATGACGGCAAAACCAGTATCATTGCCCTCAAGATATGCAGGCACACCATGACGCTGAGCCACCTGTTGCCACGCCTGCATCACAACTTGTTCAATAATGGCTTCGGCTAAAAAGGTTAAGTGATCACTCACTTGCATCACAGGTAGCACGCCCGTCACATCGGCAGCGGCTATCTTAAGTTGTTGTGAAAGCTTAAATTGTCGCAACGCCTCCATTTGCTGCTCCATATCATCTTCAGGCACCCTAAGCAGATACTGGCGTAACTCGCTGGGATAATCGTCCAATGAAGTGGTGTCGTACAAATGCGCTGGATCGATAAGTTCATCCAATAGCATAGGAAATTTAGCTAACTGAGTCGCAATCCAAGGACTGGCGCAACACAGGCTCACTAATTGTTGGCGCGCACCAGGATTTTCACACAAAAGCTCGAGGTAAGTGGTGCGAGTTAAAATCTGCTCAAGCACCTTAGAGACGGGTTCGAAGGCTGCCGACGGACTCTGTTGATTGAGAAGCTCCTCCAATAGTCTTGGCATTAATTTATCTAAGGTTTCCCGCCCGCGAGGTCCAATAGATCGCTTTATAACCGTTTCACGCCAACGGCTAAGCATAGGCCATAATTTGTCATCTTCGATGTGTTGCTCGGCAAACAGTGCAAGTGCATGGTCATCCTGCTGCACATTCCACAATTGCGCAGTCCAATGCTCAGCTTTCTCTTCCCCTTCTTCGCCGCCAACCGTTGCTTTAAAATGGCGGTGGATTTTCGCCATTGCCGCTTCAATATGAGTGCGTAAGTCAGCCTCATTAGCCATATCGAGTACATGGCACAATCTCGCCCAATCGAGTGGATTATTTGGCAAGGTTTGGGTCTGTTTATCATCAATGGCTTGCAGTAGATTTTCGACCCTGCGCAGCAGCAAATAACTGTGTTTAAGCTCATCCACAGCCAGATATTCAAACTGCCCAAGGCTGTAAAGTGTGTCCATGGCGCCAAATAAACTCTGCTGGCGAAGTGCAGGCTCGCGACCACCGCGAATAAGCTGGAAACTCTGCACCACGAACTCGACCTCGCGGATACCGCCAGCACCGAGTTTAATATTGTCTGTTAACTGACGACGACGTACCTCTTGGGCGATAAGCTGCTTCATTTTTCGCAGGGATTCTATGGCCGAAAAATCAATGTAACGGCGATACACAAAGGGTCTCAGCAAGCTGTGTAGTTCATCGGAAAAATGATTCCATGGCCCGAGCGCACGGGCTTTAACCATGGCATAGCGTTCCCAATCACGCCCCTGCTCTTGGTAATAATCCTCAAGCGCACTGAAACTCACCACCAGTGGGCCGCTTTCGCCGTAGGGGCGCAAACGCATATCCACTCGGAATACAAAACCATCGACTGTCATTTGATCGAGTAGATTGACAAGCCTCTGCCCCATGCGAATAAAAAATTGCTGATTATCTAAACTACGACGACCACCGACAGTTTCGCCATGCTCAGGAAAAGTGAAAATCAGATCGATATCCGAGGAAAAGTTAAGCTCACGGCCGCCCAATTTACCCATACCTAAAATCAGCAGGGGTTGCGGATTACCCGCTTTATCCATTGGTGTGCCATATTGCGCGCACATATCTTTGTAAAGCCAATCGCGAGCGCAGATCACTAACGCTTCAGCGAGTGCCGATAAATCGAGTAGGGATGTTTCTAAACTGCTGTAATCTAAAAAGTCACGCCAAGCTAAACGTACCATTTGATAATTACGGAAACGGCGTAATACGGATTTGGCCATGTCCTCGGTAATCGCTCTACTAAGCTTTTCATGTAATTCAACATCATAATTTTTACGATCAACATCCGTTAAGTCCCCCATGAATAGTTGATTGATCCATTCGGGGTGCCGACTTAACTGCGCAGCCACATAATCACTTAACCCCAGCACAGTTATCAATTCTTGCTGGGCTGTTGGTGTTAAATGCGCCAGCCCATCGGACCATACTTCCTCTAGCCGCTGCCAATGACGCTCTGCGGTTGGAGTGATGAGTGTAGACAATGACTTATTACTGTCTTTTTGCATGGTCATAATTATCCCTGGCAAATTTAACTATCGACATATTATGTCGTAAATGATATAGAATGACGTCACATGATGTTTGACGGAACTTGCAGTACCCAAGTAACACGATAACGAAACACAAAAAAAGGTAAAACCCTCTCATTTGTGGCGTTTAAGGGTACTATAACCTGTGCAGCAGGCATATTGGGCAAGAGGATTATTATTTGCCCGCAAGTATTTGAGTTTTATTTCAACCCTTTTGGAGACAACATGGCAGGAATGCTAAGGCATGTTCTCACATCGATACTCTTTATAACCGTTACGCTATCGCTAACGGGGTGTGGCGATGATAGACCGGACAAAATCGCGAAGTATCAACAACTCACTGAGCAACGTCTCGCTTCTCTCGGCACTATGCTCGATGACGGGCAATTACGTAACGCTAATCTGCTAAAACAATACAGCACGCTGTTAAAGCAACAAAAACCCGATTTAGCTCCACTGCTCGATGAATTAGCAAAGGATTCTGGCCCCAAAGGGCCTATGTATACTTCACTAAAACGTCGCTTGGAAGAGTCAAAAAATTCGGCAAACTTTGCAGATCTTGATCAACAATTAGCAGAAGCCGAAAACGTTTATCAAGCGGCAGATCCAAGCCTGTTTAACGATATGTTGTCGGATCCCGTTAACGTGGTCGCCGATATGTCCGATGGTAAACTCGCTCGCGTGAATGCTATCAGCCGTGAAGCCGCAGCATTAGCCAATGGCGCAGAGGACTTTGGTCCCGGTAGTCAACTCGTGGGTAATCCTTCCTACGGTAGTTGGCAAACCAACTCCAGTGGCACGTCCTTTTGGGCTTGGTACGGCATGTATTCCATGTTCTCAAATATTTTTAATCGCCCAATTGCCTATGACCGTTGGTCAGGTAATCGTGGCTATAGCTATTACAATGATGTAGGCCGCTATCGCTATACTTCACCCAAACAAGCGGATGCCCAAAGTAAAACGTTTGAACAAACTAAAAAACGTTTTGACTCTCAAGGTAAGCGTTTTGATAGTCCCTATGCTAAACCGCGCACAGGAGCCACGGCATTATCCCGTGAAAGCACCAGTGCACCAAAGGCAAATACAACGATCGCGAGTAAGAACTCAGGCAGTAAGTTCCGCTCTAACTATGCTAAAGACAGCAGTTTCCGTAATTCGAGCAATCGCACGACCCGCAGTGTGCGCCGGGGCAAGTAACTAAGGATTTCCAATGACACTATTTCAGGATTTCGGTATCACACCAGAGCTAGCCACTATACTGGCAATCGATCTTACTATTGCGGTTATCTTGCTAACCTTGATGCGTTATTTGCAAGGTTGGAGCGTAAAAGTCAATAGCAGCAAAGAACTTGCCGAGCGAGATAATTTTGCCTTTGGTATTAGTACCGCAGGCGCAATTGCGGCGCTTGGTATTGTATTAACTGGGGCAATAACCGGTGCAGCGGCTCACTCCTATGTGACTGAAGCCATAGGCATGAGCGCCTACGGACTGTTCGGCTTAGTGCTGATCAAACTCGGGCGATTCCTGCACGATAAAATCGCCCTAAATGAGCTAGATAAAAATCAGCAAATCATTAAAGGCAATGTCTCTGTTGCAATTGTCGATGCGAGCGCCGCCATAGCGACCGCAATTATTATCCGTGCCGTCTTGCTGTGGGCTGAAGATTTAACGGTCGATACTTTTATCGCTATTTTCAGTGCATTTGCTATTTCGCAGTTAATGTTGGTGTTACTGACTCGCTGGCGTGAAAACCGCTTTGCTAGTCGCAACCAAGACTCTTCTATGCAACATGCGCTCGAACAAGGGCATACTGCGCTGGCTATTCGCCACGCGGGCTATATGATTGCAATGGCATTGAGTTTTAATGCCGCGAGCCATTTTATTATCTATAATCCAACTGCTTACGTAACAAACGTCATCGGCTGGTTGGTGTTCTCAATCATCATGCTTATTGTACTTTCACTACTGTTATTTGTGGTGAAAAAACTAATATTGGCCCGCATCGATTTAGCTGACGAAGTGGAAAGACAGCACAATATTGGTATCGCAGCAGTAGAGATGGCGATCAGCATTGCTATCGCACTTATTCTTACGGCATTGATGGCCTAATCGAATGCAAGAAAACAGCTTAACCCCTTTAGCGGCTAAACCTAGCCGCTTAGGTTGGTTCGACGATGTCCTATTACTGGGCATTATGGCCGTATTAGCGGGCTGTGGCCTGATTTACGAATATCTATTATCACACTATGCCGGGCGTATTTTAGGCGCATTAGAAGCAGCCATCTACACCATGATTGGCTTGATGATAGTCTCCATGGGATTGGGGGCCTTTGCTGCGCGCAAAATTCGTGATGCCTTCACTGGGTTCGTGATATTAGAACTTACCGTTGCCCTCTGTGGCTCGCTCGCCATTTTAATCACGGCCGCAATGATTGGCTTTGGCCAACAACTGCCCTTGATCATTGCCAGCACATTAGGTTTACCGCCGGATCAATTACCCGACGGCGGCATGATAGGCACGCTGCAAAAACTCAGTGAGTACTTACCCTATGTGTGGGGTGTGTTACTTGGCTTGATGATTGGTATGGAAATCCCCCTTATCGCAAGGGTACGTCAATCCCTTTCCGACGAACATTTACTCCACAATGCGGGCACCATTTACGGCGCGGATTACATAGGTGCAGGTATAGGTGCGGCCATTTGGGTTGGCTTTATGCTCGCTATCGACATCCAACTCGCCGCGGCGTTAACCGCAAGTTTCAACCTACTGGCAGGTTTTGTGTTTATCTGGCGATTCTGGAATAAAATTTCGCATGCCAAACTCCTTTTGGTGGGGCACTTTATCGTTACTGGTGTTTTGCTGCTATTGGCGATTCATGGTCCAAGTTGGGAACAGGAATTCAATAATTTACTTTATAAAGATAAGGTGGTTTATAGCAAAGCCACCCGATTCCAACAACTGACGTTTACCGAACGCTTAAGAGGCAATGGGTTAGCGCCTGTATACGCCTTATATATCAATGGCCGCTTACAGTTTTCTAGTATCGACGAACATATTTACCACGCCTTTTTAGTCCACCCCACGATGGCAGCAAGCGCGCGCCACAACAAAGTGCTAATTATTGGTGGTGGTGATGGGCTTGGACTAAAACAAGTACTACGCTGGCAGCCAGAGCAAGTCACTTTGCTCGATCTCGATGCTGATCTTGTTAAGTTATTTAAGTCGCCAGATACGGATATGCCTGAAAATTTAAGTCTGGCGATGCTGACATTAAATGGTGATGCACTCAATGACCCGCGTGTGACAGTCATCAATGATGATGCCTTTAACGGCGTAGACAAACTGATTGCCACAGGCGTGAAATACGATGCGATTATTGTGGACTTACCCGATCCGAGTCACCCCGATCTCAATAAACTCTATTCGGATTATTTCTACCGTAAATTAAAGGAACTAATGAGCGATGATGGTGCTCTGACTGTACAGTCAACCTCACCCTATCATGCACCTAAGGCCTTTATTTCGGTGGCAAAAACCTTAGTTTTAGCGGGATTTGACGTTAAGCAATACCACCATAATGTACCCAGTTTTGGAGAGTGGGGTTGGAGCATTGCAACCCTTAGTGGGCAAGATGCACAGCACAGGCTAGCCCAGTTAACGGAATTAGCCATCAAAGATGATTGGCTCACATTAGGACTAGTGAAGGGCGCATTTGAGTTTCCAGCGAACTTTTATCAAGATGCCGCAAACATAAAACCTAATGAGTTAGGCTCGTTGCAGTTGTATCACTACCATTTACAGGCCTGGTCTGAAAACCAAGGACTCGATCTTTTTTAATAGAGAAAGATAGTGCTTGACATATTATGTCTTAGTGCTATCTTTGAACACAGACATAATATGTCAATAAGGACAAATATGAATATCCATACCCTTGCCAATCACCTCAATAGTCTTGGCAATAACAGCCAAACCGGCTTTCAATTTGATTGTTATCCGATTGATGGCGAAGTAGAAGTGTTGCAAGTGAATGTGGTCGGCCGTGAAGAAATCCCGGTATTCGTATCGGTAACGGATAACCAAATTCTCTGCATCAGTTACCTGTGGGGCGAGAACGAAGTAAACCAAGAACGTCGCAGTGAAATGTTTGAAACTATGCTAGAGCTCAACATTCCAATGCCTTTGTCAGCCTTTGCAAAAATCGATGACAAATACGTAGTTTACGGCGCGCTATCACTGCAATCTAGCATGCTTGAAATAGAGCAAGAATTAGCAGTTTTATCTGATAACTGTTTAGAAGTTATCGATGAATTGGTCGACTATCTGAAATAAGGAGCCACAAAATGGGCATTCTGAATAAAATTTTAACAGCGTTTCGCGGTGGTGCCACCGAAGTTGGCCAAAGCATCGTTGACGCAAACTCAACCCGTATTTTCGAACAGGAAATCCGTGACGCCGAAAAACACTTAACCAACGCTAAACGCGAACTGACCGATGTGATGGCAAAGGAAATGCAAGCGAGCCGTGAAATCGATCGCCTGAAACGTTCTATTGCCGAACACGAAGGTTATGCAACTCAAGCGCTGGATAAAGGTAATGAGGCCCTCGCGATTGAAATTGCAGAAAAAATTGCACAGTTAGATCAAGAATTATCCGAGCAACAAAGTGCTAACGATAGCTTCAGTGCCCATGCTCTACGCCTGAAGGATTTAGTGAAGAAAACCGAACGTCAATTGTCTGATTATCAACGTCAATTGAGCATGGTTAAAACCACTGAAAGCGTTCAAAAAGCAACGGCTACTATCACTGACTCTTTCGCGTCTAGTAATTCTAAACTACTGAATGCTAAAGATTCATTAGAGCGTATTAAAGCACGTCAACAACAGTTTGATGACAGGCTCAAAGCCGCTGAAACCTTAGCAGAAGAAACCAGTGATAAGTCACTGCAAGCTAAGTTAGCCGAAGCAGGTATCGGTGAGCAAAAGTCAAATGCCAATGCGGTACTTGATCGAATCAAGGCTCGCAAAAGCTAAGTAATGAGTGACCGAATGCCGAGTATCGATGGGACCATCACCCCCTATTGAGCTCGGCATTTTTTTGTTTCAACCATTGAATAAGCTCATCTTGGTCAGTGATTATCCACAGCTATTCGCTTATCACGCAGCACACGGGCAAAGTCAGCAGGAGTGAATATGGGATTTTTTAATAGTATTTTTGGTAAGAAAGCGCCACCACAGCGTGAGCTCAATCATCCATCCCAGCTTAATGTGGGCGATATGATCTCTATCGATGATAGCTTTGCCCTACCAGCACAGTTACGTGGCCAACAACTTAAAGTCGAAGCCGTTAACACCTATGAATTCGAGCGCAGCCAACAAGCCGAATGGGTACTCAAGGGCCATGGTAGCGATACCATTTATTTAAGCATTGAAGAAGACGATGAAACCTACCTCGCCTTATCCCTTAAGATCTCCCGCAATCAAGTAGAACAACTCTTTGATTTAGAGCAATTTAGTACTCTATTTGATGAGCCTGGACACGCCGAATTAACAACTCAGGCGTTATCCACTGATAACGCTGCTCAACTTGAGCAATGGCTTGGAAAACAATACCATCAAGTGACTTTTGCCGCCTTTGGTTATTTCCACCGCGAAGATTACCGTGGCCTTAAACCACCCCAAGATGCTAATGGCAGTACGGGCGAACCTTTTGAATATTACTTACTACTCAATGACGATGAGAGCCGCGCAATCGAAGTTGAAGTTTATGAAGGTGGCGATACAGATGTGGTATTGACCCTATACCGCCCGCTTACGGATATTAGGGAATACTGGCCTGGTAAGTAGGGGCAAGAATAAGATAAAGTGCGTAACTCGCACTTTATCGCCAATCCCAATGCACTCCTTGTATAATTAACGCCAGCGTAAAAAGAGTGATACAACCAGTTGATAGCAATAGGTAATACGCAATGAGTAAAACAAAAAATCCACTCCCCGAACAATGGCTAAAGAATCAACAAGCAGCAAAAGCAACTCAGGTCGCTTTCGATCTCGATGAAAAATTTCAATACTCCATCCGTAAAGCGGCGCTCGATGCAGGTGTTAGTCCTTCTGATCAAATCCGCACTATTTTAGGTTTAAGTGTATCTAAACGCCCGACTCGCCCACGCCTCACAGTATCACTCAATGCCGATGACTATGTGCAACTAGCCAAAAAATATGGGCTAAGTGCCGATGCGCAACTTGAGATTAAACGTCGTGTGCTCGATGATTTAGTGCATTTTGTGGATAAAACCTAAAATATCCCACCTTGGTCACTATTTTATGCCTGATACTATCTGCTAAGTGATAAATGACCCATTTATCACAAAGGTAATTTACTCGTAGTATAAAGTCTTTTACTTTAGAGATTCGTCGCACTTTAAAGGGATCATGTTTGGCATGACAGATAAAACCCCATGGTCGCTCCGCTCGCTTAACGGCCCATCGCCCATTGAGCTTGCTATGATGTTGTTATCGTTACTGTCGGTGATCATAGTGCTCGTCATGACCTTTGGTCGACTCGACAGTGAAACCTATCGTTTACTCTTCTTTATTGATACCAGCGTCTGCCTGATTTTTATGGCCAACTTTTTTGTTGGTTTATTCCGTGCTCGCAATAAAATGTTTTATCTACGCCATCATTGGATTGACTTTATTGCGAGTATTCCAGCAATAGAGGCACTACGTATCGCGCGTGTTTTCCAGATCCTACGGGTGATCCGTCTGATCCGTATGAGTAGCTCCCTACTACTGCCCCTTATAAAACAACGAAAACAGGCAACCTTAGCCAGCCTATTGGTCGCCATGGTAACAATCCTTACCTTTGCATCTGTCATTATTTTAATTGTTGAAAGTGGTACCGAAGGCGCCAATATTGAAACGGCTGAACAGGCTATTTGGTGGGCTCTAGTCACTATTTCTACTGTGGGTTATGGAGATTATTATCCGGTTAGCACAGCGGGGCATATCATTGGCGGCATAGTGATCGTTAGCGGGGTCAGTTTCTTCGGGGTAATTTCAGGTTATATGGCATCGGTATTTGTTGCGCCAGATGAGGCTGAACGCCAGGAGCGTCAGGATGCCCATAAGGCAGAAATCAAGTCTGAGTCTGAGCTTGAACTCACTCTTGCTAGGATGGAAGAAAGTCAAAAACAAATAGAAGAAAATCAAGCTAAGATGTTGCTGCAAATCAGCGAGCTAAAGCAGGTATTAGAGAATAAAAAGTCATAGTTCCTTTATCTGAAGAACCTCAATAAAAAGGGCCAATATTTAAGCCCTTTTACCCACCTAAACTGCGCTCAGCTACCAATATGTTTTTTGCTGCATAGCATTACGTCTCGATGACTCCATGGCAAATAATAGGCTTTGCTGTTTCCCCTCAAGCCACTCACTTAAATCAATACCCAGTTGTTGACTCGTCAGATTTAAGATGCGGTAACAGGCTAAGGTTTTAATTCCAAGCACAAGATCCTGCCAAGGTGCACGAAAAGCATCGCGAGACTTGGCTTCGTACAAAGTGCCATACGCTTGGCCAACAAGGATCCCTTCATCTAGCACAGAAGCTACTCGTAAATAATCATCACACCCCATCGGCCTATCCGGTGACATGGTATCGAGTATCGCTTGCCAAGAAGCTTGCTGGACACGATCCGCGTGCTGCTGCAACCCTAATTCATACGTTAATGGAATACGGCCTAACGTGACACCAAGTAAAATATCAACGATTGCCAACTGCAGCTGACCATACTCAGCTTGTTGCCATAACGAGGGCAACTGCTCCGCTAACTTAAGCATCGCTAATTGAGCATTCAGTTGTTGCTTTATTGCTGTACTTTCAGCCTGCTTTGTCACTACGTTTTTTTGACTACCTAGCAGTGCTGTCAGCGCTTGCGCTTCTTCAATAAAATCCAATTGCTGTTCTATATGAATAAACAGAGGTGACAATCTGACATTAAGTAAACCAAACTGATTTAAGGTCATTCGTAGCAAACGAATACAGGCTCTCATCCGCCACCAAAGCGCCACACAGGCTTCGTTATCTTGCTCTTCTGCAATCATGCCTTCTAGGAGTTGCCAGCGCTCGAGCGCTGTCTCAAGTAAAATCTGACAAGTTGCCGTTAACGCTTGCTGAGGGGGTTGATGAAGCTTCATATCGTCAGGGCTTGGTAGGGGCAAAAACACTAAAGCACTTAAGACCAATGGGTTGGATTTACCCGCAAGACGATATCCCCGCTGCGCCTTGCTCGCTTTACCCAAACGAACAGGAACAACACTCGCCACTTGAGAGGCTAATTTGAGTAAGGTTTGGGTATCACCACTGAGTAACTCAAACTCTAATTCGCACAGGGCCTCCTGTTTGCCATTCGCCGTAATTTCTCCTGTGTCCAATGCCACTTCAACTAAGCTACCATCAACCTGAATATGCCAAGCACGGCGATAAAAATCGGTGTGAAATACACAGGAAAGTTGAGCCTGAGTAGCGACTAAATCCGCATCAAGGGGCCAAATGTCAGCAGGGAACAGACTTAAATCTGGGGTGTCACCCTCAATAGTGACATTGTACTCTGGGCGAGAATGGATCCCCCCCACCACCTGACCCGCTGTTTTGATGGTCTGTTCTTTATGTTTATCGTAACCCCGTACCCGTAATCCCATATCCCATTTTCGTAACTGTAAATCAGGGGTATCGAAGTAACCATTAGCCAAACGGCGTTGGCCTTGGGGGATAGCGTTATCGAGGCTATCTAATTTATTTATCAGGATATCTTGATATTTAGGCAGAAAAAACAGTTTTAATTCTATCTCAGCACTCATTGCGTAACAGCTCACTTTGTCATCAAATATTCATCAATGCGTCATTTTTGGTTCATAATGTCACAAATGTGTCATAAAAAACCCGTAGGATTTGGTTTTGCAGTTGGTATATAACCCGTTAGAATAAAGCTGTGGTTTTTTCTTAGAAAAACACAGTTTCAATACGCGGACGCATAGGTTAATATGCGCCCGCTTTTTCCAATCATGGAACAATCTAAATAGGTAAACGGCAATGCCAGTAAACTCTATTTTGGGCGTGTTTGCAAAATCGCCAATTAAGCCTCTTCAAGAGCACATGGACAAAGTCTACGATTGCGCATCGTTACTAGTCCCCTTTTTCGAAGCCACTATCACTGGTAACTGGGATAGTGCAGTTCAACTACGCAAGCAAATTAGTTTAGCCGAAAAACAAGCAGATTCACTGAAACGTGAAATCCGCCTTACTCTGCCAAGCGGTTTGTTTATGCCGGTAGAACGTACTGATTTATTGGAACTTTTAACTCAACAAGACAAAATCGCTAATAAAGCAAAAGATATCTCTGGTCGTGTTATCGGCCGTCAACTGTTAATCCCTCAGGTCATACAAGTCCCTTTCATTGCTTATCTACAACGTTGTATCGATGCTGTCGATCTTGCAAAAGAAGTCATCAACGAACTCGAAGATCTATTAGAAACAGGTTTCCGCGGTCGTGAAGTGGATTTAGTGGCAAAAATGATCAACGAACTCGATATCATCGAAGAAGACACTGACGATCTACAAATTCAGTTACGCCGTCAGTTATTTGCCTTGGAATCTGAATTGAATCCTGTCGATGTGATGTTCCTCTACAAAACGATTGAATGGGTCGGTGGTCTTGCGGATCTCGCCGAACGAGTCGGTTCTCGTCTTGAGCTTATGCTGGCTCGCGTTTAACAAATAAGGTTATCAAGGTATCAATATGGTTGATGCAGGTATTGAGGTGGCTAACGTTTTAGTCACCAATGGCCCGTGGCTTATTGCCGTTGCGGCTGCATTTGGTTTTCTGATGGCGTGGGGTATTGGCGCCAACGACGTTGCCAATGCAATGGGAACCTCTGTCGGTTCAAATGCAATCACGATTAAACAAGCGATTATTATCGCGATGATTTTCGAATTCGCTGGCGCTTATTTGGCCGGTGGCGAAGTCACCAGTACGATACGTAACGGAATTATCGATCCTAGCTACTTCACCGACACGCCAGAATTACTGGTTTACGGTATGATAGGTTCGCTGCTTGCAGCAGGTATTTGGTTAGTAGTGGCGTCAGCCTTAGGCTGGCCAGTGTCAACAACTCACTCTATTGTAGGCGCTATTATCGGCTTTGCCGCTGTTGGTGTGAGTAGTGATTCAGTCTCGTGGGATAAAGTAGGTGGGATTGTGGGATCATGGGTCGTTACCCCTGCGATTTCCGGTTTTATCGCTTTTATCCTCTTCCAAAGTACCCAAAAGCTAATTTTTAACACTGATGACCCACTAAGTAATGCAAAACGCTATGTGCCTTTCTATATGGCATTCGCGGGCTTTATCATGGCATTGGTCACTATTTTGAAGGGCTTAAGCCATGTGGGTATCAACCTTAAGGGTGCAGATGCCTATTTATTAGCGGGTGCGGTCGCATTAGCTGTGGGTATTTTCGGTAAAGTGGCTATTTCTCGTTTAAAAATGAGCGATAAAGCCAGCCGCCAGACAATGTACGCCAACGTTGAGAAAGTATTTGCCATTTTAATGGTTGTCACCGCGTGTTGTATGGCTTTTGCCCATGGTTCAAACGATGTGGCAAACGCGATTGGTCCACTAGCGGCCGTCGTTTCTGTCGTTAATAGTGGTGGTGAGATTGCCGCTAAATCTACTTTAGTTTGGTGGATTTTACCCCTTGGTGCCGTGGGGATTGTGATGGGCTTAGCGATATTCGGTAAGCGCGTAATGCAAACTATCGGTAAAAATATCACTCACTTAACCCCGAGCCGAGGTTTTGCCGCAGAGTTAGCGGCAGCTTCAACTGTGGTGATTGCATCGGGTACAGGTTTACCTATTTCAACCACGCAAACCTTAGTCGGCGCTGTCTTAGGCGTTGGTATGGCCCGTGGTATTGCGGCAATTAATCTCGGAGTAGTACGTAATATTGTCGTATCTTGGGTTGTGACTTTACCAGCGGGTGCTGGCCTATCAATCATCTTCTTCTTTATTATTAAAGGCATCTTTAATTAACAAGGTTTAAGGCTTCTACGACTCTCGTGTTGTAGAAAAGCATAAAACAAGCAGGAATGGCTAGCATGGATGCCACAAAGTTGAGGGAAGTCTATGACTTCCCTCTTGCATTGCAGGCCTCAAATCCATAGCATGTGTTCACTATTTCGTTGATGAGAATACAAAAGTGTTAAGACTCCTGACTCTGGTGGGAATGATGTTGCTATCTCCCAACCTGCTGGCCGAAGGCCAATCCCGCTACATCTCGGACAACGTGTTTCTATATATTCTAAATGGTCCTGGGACTGAATTTCGCATTTTAGGCTCTATTGAAGCGGGTCAACCTGTTACCTTTTTAAATGAAACCCAAGGTGATTATTCAAAAGTTATCGATCACAAAGGTCGCGAAGGTTGGGTACAAACCAATTTAATTAGCTCGACTCAAAGTTTCCGCGAGCAAGTGCCTGCATTAACAAATGAATTGGCTAAGGCAAAGGCAGAATTAGCAGAAGTGTTAAATTCAACAGATAACCATGCTGGTGAAGTCGTTGAATTGAAAGCTAAACTGAGTGAACTGGAAAATACCCTGAGCCAAACAGTTAAAGAACGGGATAAGTTAAAAGTCGCCGTTGATCGCAGCGCCCAAGATGAGCGTTTTGAATTATGGCGTCAAGGCGGATTGATTGCGGGCGCAGGGTTAATTGCTGGGATGATTTTGGTCTATATTCCCAGACCACAACGCCGCAATAAAAAGCGTTGGATGTAATTTCTCGAGCTTAAACAGTGTTAATATCGTGCAAAAGCCAGTGTTTTTAGACACTGGCTTTTTTGTCAATTAAGCGTTACATCAACTCAATTTACGCCTCAGTTAAACATTCTTCACATTCTTCCACGCTATAGTGTTGTCCGTCACATTTTGCTTGTATAATCTGCGCGCGCAAACCTTCATATTGTATACAAAATATCAAATGCGTTTAGCGCCTCCCAATTTGTTTCAACAATAGCGCCTCAATAACGGCCAAGATGGAAGCGATAACTATGTTCAAAGCGAGTGAAGTGCTGGCAGGCCGCTACGATTCTGCCAATCTCGACGAACTGTTCAAAGCGATCAGCGACAACTATATTGTCGATGAAGAACAATACTTGTCAGAGCTAATCAAACTAGTGCCCTCCAGTGATGAAGCTATAGAGCGCGTCACTCGTCGAGCCCACGAACTGGTCAATAAGGTTCGTCAATTCGAGAAAAAAGGTTTAATGGTCGGCATTGATGCCTTTCTGCAGCAATACAGCTTAGAAACACAGGAAGGTATTATCCTGATGTGTTTAGCCGAAGCGCTGTTACGTATTCCCGATGCCGCCACCGCAGATGCACTGATTGAAGATAAGCTTTCAGGCGCTAAGTGGGATGAGCATATGAGCAAGAGTGACTCAGTGCTGGTTAACGCATCGACCTGGGGCCTGATGCTCACGGGTAAAATTGTCAGCCTAGATAAAAAACTCGATGGAACCCCAAGCAGCCTACTCAGCCGTTTAGTCAATCGTCTCGGCGAGCCCGTGATCCGCCAAGCCATGATGGCAGCGATGAAGATCATGGGTAAGCAGTTCGTGCTGGGCCGCAACATGAAAGAAGCCCTGAAGAATAGCGAAGACAAGCGCAAGTTAGGTTATACCCATTCCTACGACATGCTGGGCGAAGCGGCATTAACCCGCAAGGATGCCGAGAAATACTATACCGATTACGCTAATGCGATCACTGAGCTCGGTGCCCAAAGCTATAACGAAAATGAATCACCGCGCCCAACAATTTCCATCAAGCTATCGGCACTGCACCCACGTTACGAAGTGGCCAATGAAGATCGTGTTTTAACTGAGTTGTACGACACAGTCATCCGCCTGATCACACTGGCACGCAGTTTAAATATCGGTATTTCTATCGATGCTGAAGAAGTCGATCGCCTCGAGTTGTCACTCAAACTGTTCCAAAAACTGTTTAATGCAGAGGCGACAAAGGGCTGGGGATTACTGGGTATCGTAGTACAAGCCTACTCTAAACGTGCCCTGCCCGTTCTGGTTTGGTTAACGCGTCTGGCGAAAGATCAAGGGGATGAAATCCCAGTGCGTCTGGTTAAAGGTGCCTATTGGGATAGCGAACTTAAGTGGGCGCAACAGGCTGGCGAAGCCGCTTACCCACTCTACACTCGTAAAGCCGGTACCGACGTATCTTACTTAGCCTGCGCCCGTTACTTGTTATCGGATGCGACTCGCGGCGCTATTTACCCACAATTTGCTAGCCACAATGCGCAAACCGTGGCGGCGATTTCAGATATGGCGGGCGATCGTAACCATGAGTTCCAACGCTTACACGGCATGGGACAAGAGCTGTACGATACGATTTTGGCTGAGGCCGGTGCTAAAACGGTACGTATTTATGCGCCCATCGGTGCCCATAAAGATCTACTGCCCTACTTAGTCCGTCGTCTGCTGGAAAATGGCGCTAACACTTCGTTCGTCCACAAACTGGTGGATCCTAAAACCCCCATCGAGTCATTAGTGGTGCATCCGCTAACAACACTGACGGGCTACAAAACCCTGGCTAACAACAAAATCGTTTTACCTGCCGATATTTTCGGTAGCGATCGCAAAAATTCCAAGGGACTCAATATGAACATCATTTCCGAATCTGAGCCATTTTTCGCGGCACTAGAACAGTTTAAAAATACCCAATGGCAAGCGGGTCCTCTGGTTAACGGCAAAACCTTAACCGGTGAGCACAAAACCATAGTTAGTCCATACGACACCACCCAAACCGTAGGTCAAGTTGCCTTCGCCGATGACGCGGCCATAGAGCAAGCGCTAGCCTCTGCCGAAGCGGCATTTACTTCTTGGGCACGCACGCCAGTGGAAACACGGGCTTCTGCGCTACAAAAATTGGCGGATTTATTAGAAGAAAACCGCGAAGAATTGATCGCCCTATGTACCCGTGAAGCGGGCAAGAGCATTCAAGACGGTATCGACGAAGTACGTGAAGCCGTTGATTTCTGCCGTTACTACGCAGTGCAAGCCAAGAAAATGATGGCAAAACCTGAACTGCTTCCTGGCCCAACGGGTGAGCTGAACGAACTGTTCCTCCAAGGCCGCGGCGTATTTGTATGTATCAGCCCATGGAACTTCCCACTGGCTATCTTCTTAGGCCAAGTGTCTGCGGCATTAGCGGCGGGTAACACTGTCATCGCAAAACCTGCGGAGCAAACCTCGATTATTGGTTACCGTGCGGTGCAACTCGCACACCAAGCAGGTATTCCTGTCGAGGTGCTGCAATTCTTACCGGGTACTGGTGCAACTGTCGGCGCAGCAATTACGGCCGATGAACGTATCGGTGGTGTATGCTTTACCGGTTCAACTGGCACAGCAAAATTGATTAACCGCACACTCGCCAACCGCGAAGGTGCGATTATTCCATTAATCGCCGAAACGGGCGGCCAAAATGCCATGGTGGTGGACTCAACCTCTCAACCCGAGCAAGTGGTTAACGATGTGGTTTCATCGTCATTCACCAGCGCAGGCCAACGCTGCTCGGCACTGCGCGTGCTCTTCCTCCAAGAAGATATCGCCGATCGCGTGATCGAAGTCCTGCAAGGCGCCATGGATGAATTAGTGATTGGCAATCCAAGTTCAATCAAAACCGATGTAGGCCCAGTGATAGACGCCACCGCAAAAGCCAACCTAGATGCACATATCGACCATATCAAGCAAGTCGGTAAGCTTATTAAGCAAATGCCGCTGCCCGCTGGCGCTGAAAATGGTCACTTCGTGTCGCCAACAGCGGTTGAAATCGATTCAATTAAAGTGCTGGAGAAAGAACACTTTGGCCCAATCCTGCACGTGATCCGTTATAAAGCGGCGGATCTTGGCAAAGTGATCGATGAGATCAACAGCACAGGCTTTGGTTTAACCTTAGGTATCCACAGCCGTAACGAAGGCCACGCCCTCGAAGTGGCTGATAAAGTGAATGTGGGTAACGTCTACATTAACCGTAACCAAATCGGTGCTGTGGTGGGCGTACAGCCTTTTGGCGGTCAAGGTCTGTCAGGCACTGGCCCTAAAGCCGGTGGCCCACACTACTTAACCCGTTTTGTGACTGAAAAGACCCGCACCAATAACATCACCGCCATTGGTGGTAACGCGACATTGCTGTCACTGGGTGATAGCGAAGAATAAGCTTGCTCCCGTCTTCGACTAAGGCATCCGCTTAAGCTAAGACCATTATGTTAAGTTAAGGCCAGACACTGTCTGGCCTTTTTATTAGCCGAAAATTGACGTATGGAGTTAATGCTCATACCCAAACTTCAATTCGAGAAATGAGCACTGATATCATTCATGACAACAGGATCTCGTGAAGTGTATGAATGCACTAAAACGACCCGCCGAGCTCACACTGTTTTCTTCAACGCCCTGCAATAACTTAGCAGGGGATCGGTGAACTTCCGTGACAGCAGAGTTAACTTCTCACATTGAAAGAGTTATGCATGTCCTATCTCTTGATGCTATCTCTTATTATTGTTTTAAAATGGATGACCGTTTTTTTTGGGTTCCTCATTTAAAAGGCTGTGTGATTCTTGTTGAACTAAACAAGATCTTATCCACAAAAACAGTTACAAGTTTTTACATTTTGATATTTTTTTGATAGATATGTTTTTGCTAGTAAAAATATTTTAAATATTAATTTTAGACTGAGAAATACAAGGAAATGTTATGTATAATGGTATTAATGGAATTTCTGTTCTATTTTTTATGGCATCTTTTAATTGTGTAGCGGATAACTGGACTATTCAGTTTGATGAGTTGTTGGATGGTTCTATAGAAAATCCATCTGAAATACTGTTAGATGCAACTGTTAGAAAAGAGGTATTTGTTGCTGAAGAAGATACAATAACGTCTGGGAGTTACTTATTTGATAAAAAGCTAATTAGCTTTAGTAGGGTTAACGAGTATTCAGTCAGGTATTATTTAGGTACAAAAAAAGAATATGGTTATGTTGGAACTTGGTATGATATTGATGGACGCTCTGGTGACTGGCAACTTTTGAGTGACTCAGGTAACAACATAGTAAAAAGAACTTGTAATGAAATACTGAAAACCGGTAACTCCGTAGGCGATGGATATTATACTATTGATCCTGATGGTGAGGAGGTCGGAGTAGAACCATTCGAAGTATATTGTGATATGACAAATCAAGATGGTGGCTGGACACTATTTGCCTATCATAAAGATAATATTGCATCAAAGAACTCTGTAGAAACAGTATCTCCAGGACAACTCGGTGTAATGGAGAAAATGCGCTGGCAAGCCCTGCTCGCAAGTTCAGAAGAAGGCATTATGACCATTGACCAAGCTGGAAGAAAAGCAATGGTCACATTTAGTACGATGAATAAGACACAAGAGAAAGATAGAATTGAGAGTTTAGCTCCCGATATAGTTAAGGCTCAGTATTTGTGGGTTGCTCAACACCCAACTGCTGGTGTTAACTATGTATCTGCAATTATCATAAATAGTCAAGATACCAGTCAAAATAATACTAATTATAAAATTAACGGTGCTTCTGTTTATAACTCAGGGCATTTGAAGTTTGATGTGTGGGAATATGGTAGTTCCCCATATGGTGGTCACGTATATGGAAGTATTGATTCCTTACAATATTACATAAAGTAGAACTCGAATTAACTGCTGGTAAATTTAATTAAAAGTGTATGTAACGAGGGACGTGGTGTTAACACATCCCTTATAGAAACTGTCCTGATGATCTTTACCAGCAACAGTGGACACTTCACTAGGCACTGTTCTTCGGGTAGTGTTCAAATTTCTGTGTCATTTCTTTGAACTACACCAAAAAGAGATGATTTATGACAACACCTACTTTTGATATTAATGCTGCCATTCAAGCTCTGCGTGAGAATAAATATCTCACTAGCAAATGATGGCATCTTAACCCCTTTGATTAAGCAACTCACTGAGGCTGCGAGGCTGTTCATAATTCTGTGTCAGGTTAATAGAGGCGTTAGCGGCTGAACTTGATGGCCATTTGACTAACACTGATGTGGTTAATGAAAATTTAGAATTTAATAAGCCACCCATTATTAAACTTTCTAGCTGTACAGTCGTAAATAACAAAATTCTAGGTTTATGAATTGGTTATGGTAATTAGGCATTGCCATAAAAGTGATCATTCGCGGCAGTGCTATGGTTTACTGAACCAGCAGATTACGCTGATGCTCGAAAAGCAAACCATGGTGATAGGCGAGACGACCGTCCGCCCCATGGACGGGGCGGTCGAGCATCCACGGACGGACTTGCTGCGTATCGTCGAGTCAGTACCATGGTTGGCTTCACTACTATGTCTGGCATTCTACAAAAATTAGCCATTATTCAGCGAAACAGTATTTAACAAGCCGCCATTCACTGTATGGTTGCGCTTCTAAGTTATGTCTTAAACAATTCCCTTAGCACACTTATTACATTGAACTTTTAAGCCCACTTTCACAACGCCCATTGCTCCCAAACTGAGTCTCACCCAGCGAGAGGCTTCAAAACTAATCAGAACGGCTTCAAGTTGTGAATAGGATGGATTTCAAAGTGATACGAGGGGATTGCGCGCCGCAGATAAAAACCCTCATAATCATACCGTAATTGAGCCTGATGGTTTTTGACTTGCGAATAAAGGTAGCTATGGAATTTTCGTTGTTAGATATTTCTGCATTGGTGTGGTTTATCGTTTCTTGGGCTGGCTATACCGCCTTTGCGCGGCGTAAGGCAAGGAATACCAACTGTATTGCCCGTGGTCTGCATAAGCATAGGATCTATTGGATGCTTGAGGTAATGACCCGCGGTGTGCGTGTGGGCGATGCGGCGCTGCTGGCGAACCTTGAGCGAAATATTGCCTTTTTTGCTTCAACCACGCTATTTGTGCTCGCGGGCGTACTGACCTTATTTGCCCAAGTAGAACGCCTTGAAAGTGTCATTGCGACTATTCCCTTCGCGGCGCCGCCCAATCATGCGCTAGTGCAAGTTAAACTGGCCCTGCTCGTGGGGATCTTTGTGATGGCCTTCTTTCAATTTACTTGGTCAATGCGCCAATATGGCTTTGTGAATGTGATGATAGGCGCAGGCCCATTGGACGCTGATGGCTCGAACGAAAATCTTAGGGGCTATGCAAGACAAATGGCCACTGTGCAAGATCAGGCCGCTCATTCCTATAACTATGGTTTACGTGCCTATTACTTTTCCATGGCGGTGCTTTGCTGGTTTGTCCACCCGATACTCTTTATCTCGGCCAGCTTATTTGTCGTCGCAACCTTATATCGCCGCGAGTTTAAGTCTCGGGCAGTGATGGCAATTACAGCAGCAAAGGGCCATTTAGGTACTGAGTACGAAACCCGCGAAGCCAAACGTCATCAACACAGCTAATCCACTCAATCAAAATCACAGCTCTACGGGTTTAGCGCTGTGGTTTTATGCTTGTCTTACACTCTTTCCTATTTCAATCAAACACATGGGAGTATTGAAATAGGACAAATACGCTAGTGTTATATTGATATGCGCAGGCTATACGGAGTAAATCCAAAAAGACGGAGTAAATCCAAAGCGATTTGCTTTTATCCTCGCCCCATTCTTAGCTAGGCACTCAAGGCGTCGTTAAGTTAAGCGCTTGTTTTAGCTCGCGGTAAGATAAAAACTCTCGCTGTGCTTCACTCAGGCCTAAATCTTCAGCGAGTTGCAATAACTTAACTTCATACATGGCTAATAAGGATTCATCATTGGTCATAATTGCCAACTCAGCAAAATCCCCTAGACCTTCAAGATGGTCGACTGTCAGGTGAAACTCACCGAGAAAATAAATACTGCGGCGCTTTTTAATTTCGAGCACACACTCATAGCCTAAGGTATGCAACATACTCTTGGCTTTAGTCGCATCGCTGATATTCACGGCTTCGCAGCGGTCTTTTTCTGGCCCTTTCACTATCCACAGCATTATCCCCGATGGCTGCATTTCGCGAATACATAAACTCTTATATTCAGCATTAAGTACGCAAGATGGTAGGTCAAAATAACAGTCATGTTCGAGGTTATTCTCAAGCATAACTTCCGGCTCTTTTGCCTTAAGTGATCTAAAAAAGGCATCAGGATCGGGTAAACGATATTTAAGTTCAACCTCAAATTTACCGTTAAAATGGGCGTTGATTTGAGGTACTAAGGCTTCTGGCATAATTGAACTCATAGAGTAAATATCATTAGGGTTAACACAACCCGATGTGGTGCTAATCGGTTAACTGAGCCGTTGATAAAGCGCCTGATAATCTTTGCAGTCATCAAGTAAGCTTTGGTGAGTCCCAGAGGCCACAATCTTACCCTGCGCCAGCAGATGAATTTGATCCATCTTCGCCATCGCAGTCAAGCGATGGCTAATCATAAGTAAGGTTTTATCCTTAGCAAATTCAAATAGTAAACTTAAAATTTCCCGCTCGGTACGCTTATCGAGCCCTTCCGTTGGCTCATCAAGTAATAACAGTGGCGCATCACGCAGCAGCGCCCTAGCAACACCAATACGGCGCTGCTCTCCACCGGAAAGCTGGCGCCCACCTTCACCAATCCACATATCCAGCGGCTTATCACCCGTCAGTAAGGCGCCAAGTCCGACGCGCTGTAATACCTCAATCAAGCGGGCATCGTGGGTGGTGCGCTTTTCACCTTCTATAAAAGGTAAGGCGAGCACTAGGTTTTCCCTCAGCGTACCCGCAAACAGATAGATCCGCTGACTGACGACGGTTATCGCATCCCTAAGGCCGCGCTCGCTATATGCCGATAGCTGATGCCCATCGAGATGAATTTGTCCTTGTTGTGCTTGCCATTCACGGGTAATCAGCGCAAATAGGCTCGATTTACCGCAACCCGTAGCCCCCAATAGCGCCACTTTTTGACCCGCTTTTATCTCAAGGGACAAACCTTGTAACACGCTTTGGCCCTCCCTATAGCCAAAATGAATATCTTCAATCTGCAATGCGCCCAAACTCGCCCTAAGACCGGTATCGGCAACAAATTGAATATCAGCCTCTTGTTCGGTGATTTCATTAATCCGCGTTGCGGCAAGTACACAACCAGATAGATGTTGGAAGGCACCCGCAATCGGCATCATCATCTCGACGCAGGCCATGGTCGCAAACACCATAAGTGCAAACATGGGCCCCGGCGGCACAGCATCGCCCACACCCTTTGCGGCCAAGTACAGCATCATAATCAGCGCTGAACCTGTAGCTAAGATCAACATGGCCTGACTAAGCGCCGTGATATTGGCCATAGTGCTTTGGCTTTTAAACAGACTGGCCTCTGCCTCGTTTAGTTTTTGCCTAAATCTGTCATTGGCACCAAACAGGCTGAGTTCTGCTTGGCCTTGCAACATATCCAGTAACTGCACCCGATAATGACGCTTAGTCTCGAGCATAGTCCGGCTCGGTTTATGTCCCAGTCGGTAAAACAGCAAGGGCATTACCAACCAAACGACAACCAAGAATAAACATAAACTCATGGCGAGTTTGGCATCGAACCAAGCTAAGAATAGATACAAGAGCCCCGTCATCAACAATGACGCCGCCATGGGAGTGAGGAGTCGCAGGTATAAGTGATCGAGGGTATCGATATCGGCAACTAAGCGGTTAAGCATGTCACCACGGCGAAGCCCCTGTAAATTCTTAGCGCTTAGGGGCAACAGTTTGCGCCACGCCCAAACCCGAAGCTCAGTTAGTAACTTAAAGGTTGCCTCATGGGTCGCTAGACGCTCACCATAGCGACTCGCTGTGCGAGCAATAGAAAGGAAACGTACCCCACCAGCAGGGGTAAAAAAGTTGAATGCTTGGGATGTTACTATCGTCAAACCTGCCACTGCGGTGGCCGAGAGGAACCAACCAGAGAGTGACAATAACCCAATGCCAGCCATTAACGTGATCAGCGTTAGCAGCAAGCCTACGGACATCATTAACCATTGGCGCGAGAACAGACGAATAAAAGGGATCAGCACTTTCATTGGTCATCTCCTTTAGCCGCGCCTGTGGTGCCATCGAGTGAAGCTCCCTTCGGGATGATGGTGCCTAAAGGAGCAAGCTCGACATCCGCGATAGACTCCAGATTCTCACGCAACATAGTCCGGAATAACCCATCATTTTTAGATAAGGTTGCAAAATCTCCCTGCTGCACAATTAAGCCTTTATCCAGCACAAGAATGGTATTCATTTGATCTAGTTGATCTAATCTGTGAGTCACCATAATACACATCTTACCCACCATCGCCTTATCAAGGGCTGAGCTCACTAGCTGCTCACTCTGGCTATCTAAACTTGCGGTCGGTTCATCGAGTATAAATAAACTTGCCTTCTGCCCTAACGCTCTTGCTAAGGCGAGCCGCTGAGCCTGCCCAACGGATAAACCGGAAGATTGCTCTCCAATGGGGGAATCTAAACCTAAGGTTTGTGCCTTAACATATTCAGCGATATTCGCCTTAGCTAACAAATTCCAAATCTGCTCATCGGTCATTGAAGAATCGGCCAATGCCACGTTGTCGCGCACAGTACCATGAAATAACTGCGGCTCCTGCCCGAGCCAAGCTAAATGCTGTCGCAGACTCGCTAAGTCGATTGCAGATAACTCGTATCCATTAATCAGCAAATGCCCCTTATAGGGCAAAAAACCCAGTAAGGCATTGAGTAAACTGGTTTTACCTGCCCCGCTTGGCCCAACTAAAGCTAAGCGGTCATTGGCTTTTAGCTCAAAACTCACAGGGCCTAATAATCGCGTGCCATCAATACTAAAGACTTCAAGATTGTCACCCTTAACAGTATCGATACCCTTTAAACTCATCTTGCCTGTGGTCTCAGATTCTGGATGTTCAAGTAACGTTATTAAGGCTTCGGCAGCACCAATGGCCTGCGCCTTAGCATGGTAATGGGTGCCCATATCCCGCAGCGGTTGATAAAACTCGGGGGCTAAGATCAGAATAAACAAACCCGTAAAAAGACTAAAAGGAATACCTCCTAGCTCAGAGCTCGCATCGGTGCTGATATTGGCGTGCGCACCGTAGTAGCCAAAATCTAAGTGACCTAAATAACTAAAACCAAAGTAAACCGCTAATACCGCAATCGATACCGCTGCAAAAAACTCTAATACCGCCGAGCTTAAAAAAGCCATGCGCAGTACCGACATAGTGCGGCTGCGAAACTCCTCTGACGCTTTAGCGATCACCTTAAGTTCCGCATCGCCACGGTGGAATAGTTTCAAGGTGCTTAAACCTTTTAATCTATCCATAAAATGGCCACTTAGTCTGGCTAATGCATTGAAGTTTTTGCGATTAGCATCGGCAGCACCCATACCCACTAAAATCATAAATAACGGAATTAAAGGTGCGGTTAATAGCAGGATTAATCCAGCCGCCCAGTTAATCGGGAAAACAGCTGCAAGGATCAGAATAGGGATAAAACCCGCTAAGGTAATTTGTGGTAAATATCTGGCATAAAAGTCTTGTAAATCTTCAACTTGCTCTAAGACTATACTGGCCCAACTCCCCGCAGGTTTACCTTTAATAAATGCAGGGCCAAGCTTAGTGAGTTTATCTAAAACTTGAGTGCGGATATGGCTTCGTAAACGCTTGCCCGCCTCAAAACTTGCCCGCTCACGACCATAGGCAAGCAATGATCGCAGCAAGATTAAGCCAATCAAGGCTATAAAATGGGGGATGTAACTGCTGGCATTAATGGCAACGGACGGTGCTGTATCCGCAAGGGGGAGAAGCTTATTACCGATAATCACGCCATCGAGAATAGTGGCAATAATAAAAGCCTGAGCCACCATAGCAATAGCGCTTAACATCCCAAGCCATACTGATAATTTGAGAAACAAGCCACAGGCTTTTTTTTGCGACTTAAGCCAGACTATAAGCGATTTCTCTAAGGACTTATCCATGGTGCTCCAACAAGATAACGATTAAGCGATTTACGTAGGACATTCGCTAAATTAGCAACTCGGTTTAAGACACTTGCAAGACACTAAAAGTTGCGATAGGGACGCAGTATCGCAGGCATCCGCAATAGATGAAACCCTGTAGGAGGCTTTTGTTAACCGATTCACAAAAACGAGATAATTTAGCGATTTAGAAACTAAGCCATTATTGTGCGGCGCCATATTTAACTAACACGTGCCAAAGCAGTTTGAGTTCATGGGCGACCAGAGCGCGATTTCCGCGTTCACGCCAATGTTGGGGGAAATGATATAAATCCCTTGCTGCGACGCCAATAGCGTGGGCATTAACCCTGTCTTCTATGGCGATACGCCGAGCGAGTGATGGCATGGTAGGGCCACGAAAATCACTTGGGATTTGCTCCGTATGTAAGCTAAAACCTTGGTGATATTGCAGTTCAATATCATACCTATCACACATTTTACTCAAAGTGTCGCCAATATCAGATCCCTTAAAACTCGGATCAGCCACCAACATGGCAATATCCTCATCGAGTGATACATCACCGTGGATCTGCGCTTCAATATAATGATCGAGGTTACTTGATAGTGGTCGTTCAAAACGTGACATCAAAGAAGCATTGAGTTGATGCCCCAAATAATGGATCACATTCAGCGGCTTGAAGTCAGATTTCCCTAAGGCATAGTGACGCTCAAAACTTTCCGTTAATAGCGCCGCTAAAATATCCTCAAAACAACCTAAAGTTCCCTTCTCCTTTGGATTTCGATATGAGTCAAGATAGGAAAAAGTGGCCCGAGACATCACCTCTGCATGGGTCAGTAAATAACAACTACCAAAACGGGGAGCGGGACCATCCTGCCACATACTTAAATCTAAGGCGCCATATTTAGGTCGGGATTTTGTCCCTTTATACACATTGCCAAAGAGTTGGTTTTCCCAGTGATCCCTTGGACCACCTAATTCAGGGGATAACTGACCATTAGAAATATGGGTTTCAAACTGGCTGCGATATTGACCATCACGTAGCAAACCTTCTGCTACCGTCATACCACGACTATCGATTCTATCGGGATGAAAATGTAGCGCGATACGGCCACAACTCACTAATTGCTTGAGTGCTAGCTGCATCTCATGCGTAGGAATATTGGACATCTGCTGCACGTTTTTAATGACGGCAACGGCCTGTTCACTTCGCCCTCGTGCAAGGCGTTCAATATGCTGTATTGCTGTCATAATCCACCTTTAATGAGGCGCATAGTCAACTCGAGGAAATCTCATCCTAAAAGTAAAATGGATTGGCAATCAAGGAACATAGCCCAAAGCCCAGCCTCACCTTAGGAAATATCCACTTATTTCAACCTAGATATAAAATCACGGCAACCTGTTGCGGATATTTGTTAATTCTACTCCAAAACCAACTACTTAAAACCAATCAAATTAACATAAGCGTGATCTTTCACTAAATACTGAACAAGACACTGACAGGACTATAGATTCGCTAACTATCCATAAATGGGAATAGAGCCTATGGCAAGTAGCAACACACTTTAACTGCTATCTTTTATACATCTAAGCCATATTACATGGGGACTTGGCTTTATTCGATGGCACTTAAGGGCTTGATCCTGTAAGCTGCACGCCCGCCAGCGAACCTGGCCATTGACCATAAATGCAGCAAAGTGTTGCCACAAGAGACCTATCTATGAGTTTTACCTCCCTGGGCTTATCGGCCCCGATACTTAAAGCCGTCGCCGAACAAGGTTACGACACTCCTTCGCCAATCCAAGCGCAAGCTATTCCCGCTGTGCTCCAAGGCCAAGATGTGATGGCGGCAGCCCAAACAGGAACAGGTAAAACGGCAGGTTTCACCCTTCCTTTGTTAGAGTTACTCAGCAAAGGTCAAAAAGCCCAAGCAGGACAAGTTCGCACCTTAGTATTAACACCCACACGTGAACTTGCGGCACAGGTTGCTGAAAGTGTAGAAACCTATGGAAAATACTTACCGCTACGCTCTGCAGTCGTCTTTGGTGGCGTCCCCATCAATCCACAAATCGCAAAATTACGCCACGGTGTCGATGTATTAGTCGCGACACCCGGTCGATTAATGGATCTATACAATCAAAAAGCGGTGAAATTTAATCAACTTGAAATACTCGTATTAGATGAAGCCGATCGCATGCTCGATATGGGCTTTATCCGAGATATCCGAAAAATCCTCGCCATATTACCTAAGCAACGCCAAAATCTGATGTTTTCGGCAACGTTCTCGGATGAAATTCGCGAGTTAGCCAAAGGCTTAGTGAACAATCCAGTCGAAATTTCGGTGACACCGCGCAATGCTGCAGCGACCACAGTCAAACAGTGGGTTTGCCCTGTTGATAAAGGTCAAAAGTCGGCACTACTCACCCAACTTATTAAGCAACACGACTGGCAACAAGTATTAGTGTTTTCACGCACTAAACACGGCGCCAACCGTTTAGCTAAAAACCTTGAAGAAGCAGGTATTAAAGCTGCGGCAATTCACGGTAATAAAAGTCAAACTGCACGTACTAAAGCTTTGGCAGATTTTAAAAATGGTCAAGTGCGCGTACTAGTAGCAACCGATATTGCGGCCCGCGGCTTAGATATTGACCAGTTACCACAGGTCGTTAACTTCGACTTACCCAACGTGCCTGAAGATTATGTCCATCGTATTGGTCGCACTGGTCGCGCGGGTGCTTCTGGCCAAGCAGTATCTTTGGTCAGCAGTGAAGAAATCAAGTTACTCAATGATATTGAACGCCTTATCAACCGCATACTCGACCGTGAAGTCGTTGAAGGCTTTAGCCCTGTGCACCCGCTGCCTGAATCACGCTTAAACTCGAGTGGCAAAAATAACACAGTAAAAACGATTCCAAGCCGGCGTAATCACCCCAGCGCAGGTCAGCCAGCACCGAGAGCGGGTTCAGGACGTGATGGCTATAAGGCTGAGGACAAAAAAGAAGGTGCACAGCGCCAACAACATACAGCATCGCCCAAAAGTAACGAGCATAAAGATGGTCAACGCAGCGGTGATGTCGCCCGTGGTCACAAGCCAAACGACAAGAATCCAAGACACAGCGGTGAAGTCAGTAGCGCGCCCCGCGGCGATGCTAAACCTCGTCCACCACGTTCAAACGATGGCCGTGCGAATAGCACTGGCGCCAATCGCCCAAGTGAAGGCCGTTCAGGCTCTGGCGAAAATCGTGGCCAATCGGGTGACAATCCTTACGCCAATGGCCCAAAGAAAAACACCCGTCGCCCAAATAACGGTGCAAGTCGTCCAAGAAACACCCAAGATTAGTCCGTCTTTAACAAGAAAAATGACTTAGTATCAAGCTCAAAAAAACGCCCAAATCCACGCGAATTTGGGCGTTTGCATTTTTACAATCCTTGCTTATTTATGTCATACCTTACGGAAGCGCTCTACCAGCTCGTGCAATTGTTCCGATGTCATTTGTAGATTTTTGCCACTTTCGCTGACCTCTGTGCCTTGCTCTAATGAAGTACTTGCAAGCTCTGAAATAATCACAATTTGTTGATTAATATCTTCTGCAACATGGGCTTGCTCTTCCACCGCTGCGGCCATTTGTGTAGCCATAGTCGCAATACTGCTAACGGCAACACTAATACCCTCTAATGCCTTTTCAGCCAATCCCACTTGAGCAACACCGAGTTCAGTATCTTTACATCCATTTTCAGCAACCAATACCGAAGCTTTAGCTTTGGTCGAAAGAATTTGAGTAATATCGTAAATCTCTTTAGTTGATGCGGTTGTTCGCGACGCAAGCAGCCTCACTTCATCGGCGACCACCGCAAAACCTCGACCTTGATCACCCGCTCTCGCCGCCTCAATCGCGGCGTTAAGGGCAAGCAAGTTAGTTTGCTCGGCAATTTGTTCGATCAATTGCGCCGCATCCACAATTTTATTGGTTTGATCGGCTAAATCAGCCACAGACTGACTAATATCGTTTACGGTTTTTTGTAGCTGCTGCATCGCACTGCGTGTTTGCCCCGCCACAACAGAACCTGAATGGGCAAGCGCATCAGCATCACCGGCTTTGGTTGCAGTATCCTGCACATGTGAAGATACTTCGGCGATAGTCGTCGTCATCTGATTCATTGCGGTAGCGACTTGCTCGGTTTGTATTTGCTGCTTACGAATGCAGTCCGCCGCATCGACAGATAAATGCATCACTTGATCTGATTGTAGTGCCACTTTAGTCGAGGCATCTTCGATCCGAGTTAACACTGTATTTAAATGGGCTGACTCAGCTAATACTGCAACCTCAAGCTGCCCCAAAACTCCCTGATGCTTCGCATAAGAAGCTACGGCAAGGGGATCGGTAAAGGGCGTTGGCAGTAATTGCACTAGATGAGTGAGTGTGTTTTTTAAACGATATACTCCCAAGCCATAGCTGATCAATGCTGTGATAAGAAAACCAATAGCGGCTTCAACAGGGCCTAAGCGCCACCATAATAGCGATGAAATAATAATGGCGATCAAAGGTAAGCTAACCCAACGAAGATGAGTTATTAACTCTGAAAGGATACTTTGAGGATTTTTCCCCGCATTAATAGCCCTGTATAAGCTCTCAGCATGGGCTATCTGCTCACGGCTTGGTACGGAGCGAACAGACTCATATCCCACTACCTGTCCATGTTCTGTCACTGGGGTAACATAGGCATTAACCCAATAATAATCCCCATTCTTACAACGGTTTTTTACCAATCCCATCCAAGATTTACCCTGCAATAAATAGCTCCACATCGTTTTAAATGCCGCTTCAGGCATATCCGGATGCCGGACAATATTATGGGGATTCCCAACTAACTCTTCTCGGCTAAAGCCGCTAATGGAGACAAAAGCATCATTACAATGCAGGATGGTGCCTTTAGTATCGGTAGATGAAATAAGCTGTTGTTCCTTCGGAAATTTCCTTTCATTTTCAGTAATAGGCAAATTTTTACGCATTTGTGACACTCTCCTTAGTGAACAACAGCAGAGATTACATCAATCAAATTTTGATTAAATTGAGAATACTAATAAAAATTTAGCAGCTAAATCATGTTTAGGCAGGGTATAAAAGATTAATTTTAAAAATAAAGATGAGTAAAGGCACAAACTGAGAATGGTTATTATCTAAATTTAGATCTAGGCGATGACTTGATATAAAAAATGAAATTGAGCCCCAAAGCTCAATTTCATTTAGTGATTCATCAACAATAGCGGATTAACAAAACCTCACAGCAAACCAAGCTTATTTCATTGGCCAAGCGCGGTAAGATTTACCTTTGATGCGGCCGCCAGTAATTTTGTTCAGCGCTTTCTTGGCAACCTTACGATTAACGGCCACATAGGCGCGGTAATCGGTCACTTGGATTTTACCCACCTGTGAGCCTTCGATACCGTTTTCGCCCGTCAGCGCGCCTAAGATATCCCCTGGACGCAGCTTTTCCTTCTTACCGCCATCGATCTGCAAAGTGATCATGGTTGGGGCTGCAGGCGTGCTACCGAGCAGGCTTTCAGAGGGCAGTGATTCGCTGGTAATTTCGCGCTCTAAGTACTCTTCTAACAAGGCAATCTTGTAACCGTCTTGGTCGTTATAGAAGGTATAAGCGGCGCCTTTACTGCCCGCACGGCCAGTACGACCGATACGGTGAATGTGGACTTCGGTGTCATAGGCGACGTGATAGTTAAACACGGCATCCAGCGCATCGATATCTAAACCACGGGCGGCAACGTCGGTCGCCACTAATACACAGGCACTCTTGTTGGCAAATTGCAGCAGGGTTTCGTCCCTATCTCTTTGCTCTAAATCGCCGTGCAGGGCCAATACGCTAAAACCTAAACCTTCGAGCTCATCGGCCACTTTTTGGGTTTCGCGTTTAGTGTTACAGAACACCACTGCGCTTTCAGGTTTATGTTCTAACAACAATAATTGCAGCGCTTGCATGCGCGCCTTGTCATCATCTAAGTGATAAAAATGCTGGGCGATGCTCAAGCTGTCGTGATGACCTTCCACTTTAACCATGCTTGGGTCATACATGATTTGCTTAGCAATCGATTGAATTTGCTCAGGGAACGTCGCGCTGAATAGCAGCGTCTGGCGCTCACGCGGGGCTTGTTCGATAATCGCATCGAGGGCGGGTTGGAAGCCCATTTCTAACATGCGATCGGCTTCATCGAGCACTAACATGTTGAGATTGCTTAAATCTAAGCGATTGCGATCTAAGTGATCGACGATACGACCCGGCGTTCCCACGATAATGTGCGCGCCGTGTTCCAGCGAGCCAACCTGTGGCCCCATAGGCACACCGCCGCAAAGTGTCAGCACTTTAACGTTATGAATACCACGGGCAAGAGTACGGATCTCCTGTGCCACTTGGTCGGCCAACTCGCGGGTTGGACATAACACTAAGGTTTGAATACGAAAGCGTTTAACGTCTAACTTGTTCAGTAATCCTAAGCCGAAGGCGGCCGTTTTACCCGAGCCAGTTTTACCCTGACCTATCACATCCTGCCCCGCTAAGATGGGTGGCAAACTTTGCGCCTGAATTGGCGTCATCTCGTTGTAGCCCATAGAAGAAAGGTTCTCAAGCAGTTCGGGTTTTAGCTTAAGAGTCGAAAAAGCCATTGATGGATTAGGCTTAGTATCAGAGTTGCTCAAGGTGAATATCCTGTGGTGGGTAACGAAGCGGCTGCTAGGTTACTGAAATTGCGTTACTTATCGATTAAACTGGTCTATCAAGATTCAGGTTAGTTTTAGGCTAGATTGAGTTTAGAAAAAAGCTCTAGGCTCGCTCAACCCAAAAGCTCGGCTATTGTAGCAACAAAGTACGGCTTTTGCCTTAAGTCCTTAAGCAATAGACATAGCAGGCGTGAACAGCAACAAAAAGCCCTGCAGGAATACAGGGCTTAGGCTTAGGCTTAGACTTAGATTTAGGTTTGGGTTTGGGTTTAGAATTAGCTCAGTGCGGCAGATTTAGCAGATCAAGCGATTTGGCCGAAACGCCCTGCTTGATAGTCGCGGATCGCCTGCTGAATTTCTGCTTGGGTGTTCATCACAAAGGGACCCATCTGAACGATTTTTTCACGGATAGGTTTACCCGCAAACAGTAACATCCCCGCGCCGCGATCATCGGCCTTAAGCTTAAGCACACTTTGGCTATCGAGCACTAAAAACTCGCCCTCATGATGTTGATTTGAAGCAGATGACCGGTGTGAATCCTCACCCTTACTCGAATCGCTTTTATATAAGTCACCTTGGTACAAGTACAAGGCGACAAACTCGTGTTGAGACAAATCAAGCGTGGTCTCAGCATTTGGCGCTAGGCTCAAATCAGCAATGGCTGCTTCGCCCGCTAATCCTTGGATGGTCGCACTAATAAGCGGTTGATCTTTAAAACCCCAATCACCTGCTAAAGCTTTCAAGGTTGCGCCAGTATCATTTGTCGCTTCAACACTCGCACTACCCGCAGTATCTTGATACTTCGCAGGGCGCAGCTTGTCTTTGGCGGGCATGTTGACCCAAATTTGGAACCCATGCAGACCATCAACCGCATCGGCCAGCGGCATTTCAGAATGCACTACTCCGAACCCGGTACTCATCCACTGCACATCACCCGCACGAATCGCCTTTACATTACCCATTTGGTCACGGTGCTCAAAACCGCCCTTGCGAATATAAGTGAACGTCTCCATCCCGCGATGGGGATGTGCGGGAAAGCCGCCAATAAAGTCTTGTTCATCATCGGATTTTATTTCATCGATCATCAAGAAAGGATCAAATTTCGTCGTCACAAAATCGGCGACACGGCGAATATTGACCCCATCGCCATCCATCGAGGCTTGGGCAGAAAACTGACTTAATACTTTCATTGCTGCTCTCCTATCGGTTGAGTAAAGCGATGCGTGAAACGCCAAAATCATGTGGCTAACACAAGACGCAAACGCTTTGCTGATGGAGGCAGAATAACAAGGAAATTTACAAAAGAATAACGCGAAATCACGGCCTAAACATTCGAAAAAATAGAAGGGTAGGTTGCTGATATCCACTCACACGGGCTTGCCATGGCATTTGCTCGTCGACTCGGTGAATAGAAACCTAGGGTTTCTGAGCTTATGAACGAGAGCCATGGACGGCGAACTGGCAGTTAAACAGGGATGTTGTTCAAGTCCGTCCTTGGATGCTCGACCGCCTCGTCCATGGGGCGGACGGTCGTCTCGCTAATCACCATGGCTCACCTTTTTGGCATTAGCGTAACCTGTAGATTTAAAAGCCTTACGCTGCACGCTTTTGGACAATAACGTGTTAGGTCATCACCTATTACTGGTTAAATTTGAATAAAAAATTCTATGCGGTAACGCCGCCATGCACTCCTTTTGTGGTCAAAAATAGTGGTTCGTTTATTGTCTGCTGGTGGTTCTTGATGGTTTACCTTATTGCTATTTAGCATACATGATTGACTTGAAGAACTGGCTGAAGCGTATAAACAATGGACCTGCGAGATCAAACTTGCGGCACTTGGAGATAGAGGCTTAGTGGTGTTAGAAAGGAGAGCCTAAGTGTTTATATCTTAGGCTTGAACAGATTATATAATGCTTGCTTTACACTTACTAATACAGAAAGTAATAGACCTAAAAAGATTTTATAAAATGAATGAATTATTATAACTAGATATATTAATTGCTACTTATACTTTAATTGACAAATTAAACCTTGACTTTATCTATTCGTATAAATAAATAAACAAGTAAAAATATTGGCAATACTATTAATGAGGTATTTATAAAGTTGCTAGATATTTTATTCATGAATAATATCTTATATGTGGCAGTATACATGAAAGATAAAAATGCCACCAAGCGATAATTACCTGAGAAATCAAATGACTCTCTACAGTGATAACACTTTGCCTCTTTACTAATAACCAGCTTATATAATGAAATGTTCTTCTTGCAATACGGGCAATGTTTTAATATTTGCATAAACTAGACCTCGACAGCGGCTAACTTCAGCCTACTCTAGCAGACTGAAGTTAATACTAAAAACTTTTAGTTTTCATTTCTATGAAAATTTGGATCACCTGGAAAGGTAATACCACCTCTGCCACCTAAGCCAATTGTGCCACTTGCAAAGAAATCCGGCTGCAAAGAAATCCGGCCACCCAAGTTAAAACAACATAATACACTTAGGCTTGCCTTTAAGTAACGGAAAATCACTTAGTAGCAAAAAGACTGACAAGGTGGGGTTCAAATGGATAATGATGGGCTAAATTGTGCGATTTAACCTGGGTGTCTCAATTTTATTATTTTATTCACATTTACTACCTTTATCCCTGATGACATAAGCAGCAAAATTATTTCCATCTTCACCAGCAATCTTTACTTGTTCAAATCTTCCAGATAGCACATCGAACCAAAAGCATCGGATGTATTTATTTTGGTGACTTTCAGAGATCATACGAACTTTTTGGTTTATGTCCGGATCTTCCAAAAGTAACTCAGCAAAAATAAACGACGCTTGAGCTTTATATGAATCTGGATTTTCGGCGCTTAGTAAATCTAAGACGGTTTGCTTGTAGCGTTGTTTGTTGTTGATAAATAGCTCAGTAGCACCATCATCCAAACCAGAACCAAGAGAGTGCATTTTATACAACATATAAACTTGAGTTCTGCCACTAAAATAGACTATCAGGATGATGCCAACTATTAACACAACTAATGAGATAAATATCTTCACAGATGCCTCCTTGCCACAACGCCGCCAATATGGGTAGTGCGAGCTGGCGCAAAATTTGTTTCAAATTTAATAAGACATAGGACAGGCGTCCTCAGCCAAAGCGATCCAATTGAATTGAATCTTCAACCTAGTCTGGTTTAAACACGCCGATCACAGCACCTGTGGCTTTTTCAGTGACCTTTTCATCGGTTTGCTGTTCACGATAGTCACACTCTGTGCATTCAACGGTTTCGATGCCGTTTTCCTTGTAGAGTAAAATGCTGTCTTTAGCGCTGCATTTGGGGCACTTAGCACCGGCTACGAAACGCTTTTTGATTTTAGTGTTTGTCATAATAGATTAAGGACCAGATAGCAGGGCCAAGGGACTCGGCCGAAGAAATTGGCGCTATTTTGCCACACTGATGGTTGAATACCAGCGTTACCTGAAAGGATGAGGCCTTAGGTCGATGTGGTGCGATTCGCTAAAGATCATCCTGAAAAGTCGAATAATTGTCCTAGTTATCGGGGAAGGCTGTGGTTTGAAACTGGGTTGTACGCTATTATCTGTGCCCTGACGAATTTACGTTCTAACCAAGTTGTAGTTAATGATCAGCATCAACCAAGCGCAATTAATCCGTGGCAGTAAAACCCTGCTAGATGAGACCTCTCTCACGATTTATCCCGGTCATAAGGTCGGTTTAGTCGGTGCTAACGGCACAGGCAAATCCTCACTGCTCGCATTAATTTTAGGTCACTTAAGCCTAGATAAAGGTGAATTTAGTCTGCCTTCTGGCTGGCAAATTGCCACAGTGGCCCAAGAAACCCCTGCGCTCGACGTCTCGGCACTGGAATACGTGATCGATGGCGATAGCGAATATCGTCAATTAGAAGCCCTATTACACCAGGCCCAAGAAGAGAACGACGGCAATGCCATCGCACTCCTGCACGGCAAAATCGACGCTATCGGTGGTTATGCAATTCATTCGCGTGCGGGTTCATTGTTAGCGGGTCTAGGCTTTAGTGAAGCCGAGCAAAGCAATCCAGTAAAAAGCTTTTCGGGCGGCTGGCGTATGCGCCTCAACTTAGCCCAAGCGCTGCTGTGTCGTTCTGATTTATTGCTCCTCGACGAACCGACCAACCACTTAGATTTAGATACCATGTACTGGCTCGAAGGTTGGATTAAGTCCTATCAAGGCACGCTGATTTTAATCAGCCATGATAGGGATTTTATCGATGAAATCGTTGATGAAATCGTCCACGTTGAAAACCAAAAACTCAATTTCTACAAAGGTAATTACAGTGCCTTTGAGCGCATTCGTGCCGAACGTATGTCACAGCAACAGGTTGCCTTCGAGCGTCAACAAAAAGAACGTGCGCACATGCAGTCCTTCGTTGACCGCTTCCGGTATAAGGCGAGTAAAGCCAAACAAGCGCAGAGCCGCTTAAAGGCGCTAGAGCGCATGACGGAACTGTTGCCATCTCAAGCTGACAGCCCATTTTATATGGAGTTTCGCGCCCCTGAAGCCTTGCCGAACCCGCTGATTAAAATGGAACAAGTCGCGATCGGCTATGGCGATAAGCCCATCCTTAGCAAGGTGCATTTAAACTTAGTACCGGGTGCGCGTATTGGTTTGCTGGGCCGTAACGGCGCGGGTAAATCGACGTTAATCAAGCTGTTATCGGGCCAATTGTCGCCAATGACAGGTTTGTATGAACCTAACCCTGGCGTCAATATCGGCTACTTTGCCCAGCATCAAATCGAATTTTTGCGCCTCGACGACACGCCGATGCAGCATTTAGTACGTCTGGCACCCAATGCCAGAGAGCAAGAATTACGCAACTTCTTAGGCGGTTTTGGCTTTAACGGCGATATGGCGCTCTCTCCGGTACGACCCTTTTCCGGTGGTGAGAAAGCCCGTTTGGTGCTAGCGCTATTGGTTTGGCAGCGCCCTAACCTATTACTACTCGATGAACCGACCAACCACTTAGACTTAGAGATGCGCCACGCCCTAACAATGGCATTGCAAACCTTTGAAGGTGCAATGGTTGTGGTATCCCATGATCGCCATTTACTGCGGTTAACCTGTAGCGACTACTATCTGGTCGATCAAGGTGAAGTGCGCGCCTTTGATGGTGATTTAGACGACTACCATCAGTGGTTGTTAGATGCGGCGAAAGCCACTACCTACCAAACGAGCAATAGCGATGAAACCAAACCAGCGGCTGATAAGAAGATACAAAAACGCCTCGAAGCAGAGATCCGCCAAAAGGTATCGCCGCTAAAGCGTAAGCAGACTAAATTAGAAACCGAGCAACAGAAGCTAAGCGAACGCCTCGCCGAACTCGAACACTTGCTCGCCGATAGTGAATTGTATGACCAAGATAACAAAGCCAAGCTAACCTCGGTATTAACCGAGCGAACGAGCTTGACGCAAACCCTAGAAGAAAGTGAAATGCAATGGCTCGAGTTGCAAGAAGAGATAGATGCAATGGAGCTCGAAGTGATAAACCAGTAGGTATCACTAACTATGGTCGCTAACCCAAATGTACAAGGACAGTGTATGCAGAACCCACCTAGACTAGACAGCCAGATTTGGGATTGGTGTTATATGAGTTATGGGCACAACAAAGCCCTGTGTCTCGAATTGCAGGATAGCTGCCAAGTGAATGTTAACTTACTGCTACTAGCGCAATACTTAGATATGGCTCTCGATGCTACGGGGTCGAGGCAATATAGCACTGAGCAGTGGCAAACATTGGCTGCCGCTGTAGGGGAATGGGATGAAAAATTTCTGTCTCCCTATCGCCGTTTACGTCGCCTTGCCAAAGCAAGTCTTAATAAAGATGAATATAAGCAGATGCTTGATGTTGAGCTGATGATGGAACGTAAAGCACAGCGCGCCATAACTCGTACTCTAAAAGGGCTTACTCCTAACGGGTTACGCACCAACCTAGTCAGTTACCTAAGCTTATTCGGACTAGGCGAAGCCGATGTGAAACAGTTAGATCTACTCACACCTTAACTTTCTACGCTTAGACCAATCCATCATCACTAAGCTAGGTGCTTCGACCTTGGGGATACCTTTTACAGTTATCCTCAATAGTCAACCAACTGACCTGACTATCAGTATAAATATGGTAATGTGGCCTGATGCGATTCGGATCATCTAAGCTCGCTATTGTTAACGTTAAATAATCAGGATATTGAGTATGCCTGTAGGTTAGCGAAGCACCGCATTTGCCGCAAAAGCCACGCCTGACAAACTCAGATGATACAAATTCAGTCACCACACCATTAAGCCATGTGACTTGAGCAACCTTAAAATCCATCCAAGCGCCAAACACTGAACCCGTACTCTTTTGACACATGCGGCAGTGGCAATAATCCGCATCGAAGGGTTCACCATCGAGCCGATAGCGAATCGCACCGCACAGGCAACCACCTTCTAATCGATATTCTTTAGTCATATGTACCTATACCTTATCCCCAGCTGTGAGTTTTTCGGCGAGCCTCTCAGCAAGTTTAGTGGCATTGCGCGCCGTAATGCCATAAATCGACAATTGTGGGTTAGCGCCAAGGCTAGTCGGGAAGATAGAACCGTCCATTACCGACAAATTCTCTAAATAATGTGACTGCCCATAACTGTCGACCATGGCAAGTTTTTTATCTTCCCCTAAGGGACAGCCCCCCATCACATGGGCCGATGCCACAACGGTACGTAGCGGGGCGAGCGACATCTGGGCAATGCTTTCTTTGGCGGCTTTCCATGAGGATAAATAGGGCATGCCATCGCTGATCGGCAACACTTTTAAGGCACCCGCCGAAAATTGAAGCTCAGCCATGCTGGCAAAGGCGCGTCTTGCAGAGCGCCAAAAAACATCGGTCAGTGGATAATCTAAGGCAAAACCTGTTGACGTTAAATGCACTTCACCACCCTGACTCTCGGGGTGATAACCATCCCGCACTAGGGCTATAGTCACTTGCAATTGATTAAATTGTGACATTAATTCAGCATGACTTATGCCATAACCTAAGGTTTTAGAAGCAATTAATACTGGATGCACTGGTGGCACTTCAAGTTTATAACCGAGCTCCCCCTCGGCACCATTTTTCCACAAAAACTCATCGGAATAAATTGATTGCGGCGCACCACTGTGAGCATTAATCGCGTCGGCAAACACACCGCCAGAAAAGAGGGTTGGATGTAAAAAAGTACGTTTACCCAAAAGCTTGTGGGGATCGGGCACTTGAGAACGCATCAAGAGTGTCGGAGTATGAATGGCTCCTGCACTCAAAATATAATGTTTAGCCTTAAATAATAGCTCAATGGCGGTTGGCCTTAAGTTGACATCCAGCGCCTGTGCTTTCAACGCAAATACTTGACCATTATGATGTTCAATCTTAACGACTTTTGCGCGACTCACCAGCTGAGCACCTTTATCGAGCGCCGCAGGGATTGTGGTGACTAACATAGATTGCTTTGCATTGACTGGGCAGCCCATGCCGCAATAGCCCGTATTCCAACAACCAGCAACATTGCGCTTAATAACGGTGTGATCCCAGCCAAGATTGATACAGCCTTGCTTCAAGGCCGCATTATTGCGATTGGGCTCATAATTCCATTGGTGGATATTTAGGCGCTGCTCCATTTGCTCAAACCAAGGATCTAAGCTTTCCCGCGTTAATCCTACCGCGGACTTATTTTGCTCCCAAAAAGCTAAAGTCTCTGTCGGAGTGCGGATTGAGGTCGTCCAATTTACCGTTGTCGAACCACCCACGGCGCGGCCTTGAAAAATACTCACCCCTTTGTCGGCGGTTTTCATTGCCGCAGCTTGTTGATACAAATTGGGATAAGCGACTCGCTCCTCCATGTCAAAATCGCTAGAAGATTTAAGTGGCCCCGCCTCAACCATGATGACACTCAGCCCTGCTTGAGTCAGAATTTCGGCGGCAACACCGCCACCCGCACCCGTGCCAACAATGATCACATCGGCTTCAAATTGTTGGTTTTTTTGTAATTGGCTAGCATCTATATGCTGCCAACCCGAGTTTAAACCATTCACTATGGGATCTATGATTGCCAACTTGGGTGCTCCACTGTCGCGGCTAAGGTTTTTATTATTCGGCGCTTGATTCTGTTAAACGGACTCGCTATTTGAACAGCTCTGGCTTGGCATAATGCAGGCGACTCCAATGCTCAGGGCAAGCGTAGTAACTTGCCATCACTAATTCCCGTAATCCTAAATAAGCCGTCTGTAGTAGTGAAAAATAACTATGGCGCCAGCTTTCTAGCATCTCAGTTAGTTCGGCAGGGGAACGCATTAATAGTGGGGTCATACTCGAGGTTAATAGGAGCAATCCAAGCCGATTCTCAAGCATATCCAGTAATTCAAACAACTCAATTTGCTGCTCGGATGGCAGCACAGCAATCGACTGTTTTATAGCGTCTAAGGTTCGATTTTGAGCCACTAACTTGTGAGTCGCCACATCGGGTAGTGCCCCATCGAGCATCACAGGTAAGAGTACGCTAAATAGCAAACGATAATCTTTACCTTCACTATCATCGGGTAAACTGAGTTCTGGAGAATAGAGATTAACCCCTAAGGCTAACGCCGCCGTACCTGCAAACGCGCTAAGCAAAAAGGTACGTCGCTTCATCGCTATCTCCTAAATATCAACCTGAATACCAGCCTAAATATCGGCATAAAAAACAATTGTGTTACACTAAGCGCGAATCTAAATTAAACACACGTTTTAATTTTCAGCAATAGCGATGCCTAGATAAACTCTCATGCCAAATTCTTTTATGCCACCTTGGTGGGCCAAGAGTCCACATATACAAACGATTCTGCCAGTATTGACTAAAGTCGCCAAACCGACCCTAACAAGACAGCGTATCGAATTGCCCGATGGCGACTTTATCGATTTAGATTGGCAGGATTTCCCGCAACAGGGTAAACCAATAGTCGTGATCATCCATGGATTAGAGGGCAGCGCGGCATCCCATTATGCGAGGCGCATACTGCTGAGCTGTAAAGAACAACAACTCTCAGCCGTTGTGCACCACCACAGAAGTTGCTCGGGAGAAGCCAACCGCCTCGCTCGCAGTTACCACAGTGGCGACACGGACGATCTGCAGTTTAGCCTATCGACACTAAAACATGCGTATCCGCAATCCCCGTTATTAGCAGTAGGTTACAGTTTAGGTGGTAACGTACTCACTAAGTACCAAGGCGAATATCAAGAAAGCAGCCTATTAACACGGGCCGTGGTTGTCTCAGCCCCCTTGCAATTATCAGCCTGCGCTAAACGCCTAGAAAATGGCTTCTCAAAGGTTTATCAAAGCTACCTTATCAAGCAGTTACAAAAGAAAATAAACCATAAGCTAGCCGATCCTGATTTGGCAAACACTCTGCCATTAAGCCGATTGCAAGTCGAGCAGCTTAACACTTTTTATGACTTCGACGATAAAGTCACGGCGCCACTGCATGGTTTTAGTGGCGTTGACGATTACTATATCCGCGCTAGTGGCTTACCCTTTGTTAATCGCATCACTAAACCCACACTGATTATTCATGCCAAGGATGATCCCTTTATGACTGACGATGTGATCCCACATCCAAGCCAAATATCTGAGCATGTCGAATACGAGCTGCATTCCTATGGAGGCCATGTTGGTTTTATCGAAGGCGGCACACCATGGAAACCACGCTTCTACCTCGAACGTCGAATTTTAGATTTTTTACGTGGCGACGCCGTATTCGACGAACACCTATTTGGCAACATTGAACAAGGAAATAATGATGCTCATTCCCTATGATGTACTTTTACAGCTCCCTAAGGAAACACTGGCAAATCTTGTCCGCGAATACCTGTTTGGTCAAGTCGAAGATGGCAGTTTTGCCAGTCTCGATGAACAGGAAATGTCCTTAGCAATAGCCCAGTGTCAACAAGCGCTTAAGCAGGGAAAACTGCTATTGGAATATAGCGAAGATGACGAGTCTTTCGCGATACGCCCAGCAGATCAAATAGCGAAACGGCAAGATTGACCAGTCCTACCCCAGTACCGTATAAATAGAACTCGTGGTTTTATCGCTTACCCATAAGCGGCTCTTTTGGTTCCTAGCTAGGTAGAAAAAATGTCAGCAAAACATCCTATTATTGCAGTTACAGGCTCATCCGGCGCAGGAACCACCACAACGACCACCGCCTTTAGCCATATTTTTCGCCAACTCGGGATCAACGCAGCCTTTGTAGAAGGGGATAGTTTTCACCATTTTACCCGCGCCGAAATGGAAGTGATGATCCGTAAATCCCAAGCAGAGAATCGCAACCTGAGCTACTTTGGCCCTGAGGCCAATAATTTCGCTAGGTTAGAGCAATGTTTCAGTGACTACAGTGCAACAGGGCAAGGGGAAACCCGCAGCTATCTACACACCTTCGACGAGGCCGTGCCCTTTAATCAAATGCCCGGCACTTTTACCCAATGGCGCCCGCTACCTGAAAATACCGATATGCTTTACTACGAAGGCCTACACGGTGGCGTCGTCACGTCAGATACCAACGTCGCCCAACATGTCGATTTGCTTATCGGCATGGTGCCAATTGTCAACTTAGAGTGGATCCAAAAAATAATTCGCGATACTTCGGAACGCGGTCATAGCCGTGAAAAGGTAATGGGCTCGATTGTGCGCAGTATGGATGATTATATTAAGCATATGACGCCACAGTTCTCTCGCACCCACATTAATTTTCAGCGAGTACCCACGGTTGATACCTCTAACCCATTCAGCGCCAAAGATATTCCAAGCTTAGATGAGAGCTTTGTCGTGATCCGTTTCCGCGACATTAATAATGTCGATTTCCCTTATTACCTGAGCATGATCCAAGGCGCATTTATGTCACGGGTTAATACCTTAGTCGTGCCCGGCGGTAAAATGTCCCTAGCTATGGAGCTTATTCTTACGCCCTTAATTAAAGACTTAATGGAAAAGCGCCAACAACTTAATAGCCCTCAAGCTAACTAAAAAATCAGTAGCCTTTCATGCAATTCGACTAAAGGCGGATTAAATAAAGTCTTTTTTTTGCAATGGATTAAGATTGATTTAAGCCATAGAAGCTAACCTTGCACGCATCGGGATTTCAGGCGAAAGAACGATAGTTGGCATACTCTTGGGAGTTAATTCCCCCATCTTGATCTGTTAATTCCCTTGAGTATGCCAGCAACCTCTCTTTAAGACTTGCAAGTTAATTCCGCCTCCATGCTTGATCTGTCGATTCCTTGAGTATGTCAGCAACCTCATCTTAAACATTAAGTCTTCAGAGTTAATTCCACATCCATGCTTGATCTGTCGATTCCCTTGGTTCTAGGTTCTAGGTTCTAGGTTCTAGGTTCTAGGTTCTAGGTTCTAGGTTCTAGGTTCTAGGTTCTAGGTTCTAGGTTCTAGGTTCTAGGTTCTAGGTTCTAGGTTCTAGCAGCGAAGCGTCCTAGTAGTTGCGAAGCAACGCTCTAGTTCCTAGCAGGCCGAAGGCCGTCCTAGATTTTTATACATCACCATACAATCGAGGGCGATCCCTCTAGGTGAACAGTAAACGGATTCCTCTTCTAAACCTTCACCACCAAAACCGCAGCTACGATAAAACGCTACCGCATTAAGGGTTGACTCTAATCTGAGTTGGGCAAGCCCCTGATTAAAGGCCATAGTCTCAATAAACTTAAGCAGTGCCTTACCTACACCAAGTCCCATGGCATCGGGGGAGACAAATAGAGCGTCTAACTGGGCATAAGGAGCATCCAGCATGGCCGTACCAACAACCTTTTTATCCTGAGACTCCTCAGTAACTAGCTCGGCCACATAAAAATGCGCATCGACGATACGGCTAAATTTCTCGGTCAGTTCGCCTGCGGTCCAAATCAGCAGATCGCCAGCATCATAAAATCCGGCGCAGCCTTTATTAATGGCCGCATTGCGAATATCCCAGCAGGCCTGCGCATCATTTTTAGTTGCTTTTCGTATAGTTATCATCAAGTTTCCCGATAAAACATCTCAGCCATAACATGCCATGAAGCCACTGAATCACCAAGCAAACTCTTACCTTAGCGTCTTATCCAATAAAAAACCGCCCTAAGGCGGTTTTAAGTAAGGCGACAGAATCTTAATGGATCTGCGGTGGCGATACTGACTAACTTAGGCCCGGACTAACTTAGGCTAGGGCTTAGGCTTTAATCAACTCACTAATAGTCAATACGCCGTGGGTCGTTGCACCTGCGCCCCACATGGCAGAAGCCGAATCTTCAAAGGCACCGGCTAAGTCAACATGCAACCATTTAGCTTCGGGTGACACAAAACGCCACAGGAAGCCAGCGGCATTGGAGGCTCCACCGGCTCCGCCACCTTTCACAGGGCGACTGTTGGCCGTATCGGCGTAGGCCGATGGGCACATTTCTTTGTGCCAAGGATCGAGTGGTAATGGCCATACGCGCTCGGCCACGCTGGTGGCTTTTTGCTGGGCAAGTTGCAACACATCAGCCTGCGGCGAGAAAATCGCATTGTAGTTAGAACCAACAGCCATCACAGCTGCGCCTGTAAGGGTCGCAGCATCGATAATAAAAGGCGCGCCTGTCGCAGAAGCGGCTTGTAGACCATCGGCCAACACTAGGCGTCCTTCCGCATCTGTGTTCACCACTTCAACTGTCACGCCATTTTTGTAGGTTAGGATATCGCCTAACTTATAAGCCCGGCCGCTGATCAAGTTTTCGGCACAACATAAGAACAATTTAACCCGTTTGTTGAGGCCAGACTTGATTGCTAAACCGAGCGCTGCAGTCACAGTTGCCGCACCGCCCATATCGCATTTCATCCCTAACATGCCTTCGGAAGCCTTAATGCTGTAGCCACCAGAATCAAAGGTAATGCCTTTACCCACGAGCGCCACAGAAACCGGGGCATCGGCGGCTAATGGGTTAAAATCTAACGCTAACATCGCCGGGGGGCGCTCACTGCCACGGCCCACTGCATGGATACCTATCCATTGCTCTTCAAGCAAGGCTTCACCTTCGATAATGCGGTAGCTCACCTTGTCACCGCCAATGCTGGCTAACCATTTAGCCGCTTGTTGAGCTAATTTAACTGGGGATAAATTTTCAGGGGTATCGTTGATCAGTTGACGGGCAAAGGTCGCTACATCGAGTCGACGTTGCAATTCGACTTGCACAGACTCATCACCACACCATTGAATTTGATAACCTGTTTTTGCCGTCGCGAAACCTTGGGCAAACACCCACTGGCTATTTAGATCCCAAAGTTGCCCAGCTAATACAACGCTACTAATGCCTTGATTGCGCAGCTTACGTGCCGCCATTTGAATTTGACGCAACTCATCGCCACCCGCTAAATGAATTTGCGCGCCATCGGCGGTAAAAGTCACATCGGCTTTGCCCCAGTGGGCGGCTGGCGCTTCTTTGGTTAATTGCACTCTCATCAATTCAGTCATTTTTAGTTCACTCATTAGGGATCCTTATTTTTTCGATTCGTTTTAGCACAATCGGAACAACTTGTATGGCGGCAGTTTACTGCTAGCGGCCAGCGACTAAAAGCGATTGGCCGAAGTTAGCTGGGTAAAATCTGTAAACATTTGCGAAATTTGCTAGTCTTGCCGCCAGATTGTTCTCAATACAGGTAGCAGCATGCACTTCGAACCAGCCTTGCAGCAGGGCAGATTACTTAAACGCTATAAGCGCTTTCTTGCTGATATAAAGCTCGCCGATGGCAGTGAGATAACGATCCATTGCCCTAACACAGGCTCAATGCGCAATTGTCTCTTTCCCGATGAAACCGTGTGGTTTTCAACCTCCGCTAACCCTAAACGTAAATATGCATACACTTGGGAGTTAATGAGTACATCAGACGGCGGTCTCATTGGCATACATTCGGGTAATGCAAATGCCCTAGCCGAAGAAGCGATAAATAGCGGCATCATCAAAGAACTAACGGGTTACGAGAGTTTAAGCCGTGAGGTGAAGTACGGCGATGAAAACAGCCGCATTGATATCTTGCTCCAAGGTGCTCAAAAACCAGACTGCTATATAGAGGTCAAAAGTTGTACTTTGCTCGAAGATGGGCAAGGATTTTTCCCCGATGCGGTGAGTTTACGTGGCCAAAAACATTTGCGTGAATTGATGTATATGGCAAGCCTTGGTCACCGCGCTGTACTGTTATTTGTGGTACAACACTCAGAAATATTCAGCGTTGCCCCCGCGGCACACATTGACCCTGAATATGCTAAGTTACTGAAAATGTCGGTTTTAGCTGGAGTTGAAGTGTTGGCGTATCGCTGTGAAATCTCACCGACTGAGATACGTCTAGCCCAAGCCTGTGTAGTCCGAGTATGATGTTAACGGTCGGTAAAATTGAAATTCATTTCAATTAGCGAATTGAATCATAAAATTCATTCAAGACGAGTTGAAAAATTTGCCTCGATGTAAAGATTCTGATATAGATAGCGGCCGTTCTTAAGGACGCCCTACAAACGCAAATGATTACAGGAGATGCGTTATGCCTGAAGGCACCAAAAAACTTGGCGTACTAGCTATCGCAGGTGTAAGTCCCTACCAGGAAAAGCCGGGTGAGGAGTATATGAACGCTAAGCAACTGGGTCACTTCAAGACTATTCTTGAAGCTTGGCGCAATCAGTTGCGTGAAGAGGTCGACCGTACTCTAAGTCACATGCAGGATGAAGCAGCAAACTTTCCTGATCCTGTAGACCGTGCGGCGCAGGAAGAAGAGTTCAGTCTCGAACTTCGTGCTCGCGATAGAGAACGTAAGCTGATCAAGAAAATCGAAAAGACACTGCAAAAAATTGAAGAAGACGATTTCGGCTTCTGTGATTCTTGCGGTATCGAAATCGGCATTCGCCGTCTCGAAGCGCGCCCAACAGCCGACCAATGTATCGACTGTAAAACGCTTGCAGAGATTAAAGAAAAGCAAATGGCTGGTTAATCGGCTGAGCTGAACAAGGCGGGGATTTCCCCGCCTAATTGTTTCTTCAAATGAGTTAATCAAACTCGTTCGAGTAAAACTCACTTCATTTTATTCTGTCATTCGCTTTTATCTTATTATGCCCTAAAATACGTCCACTTTTGTCGGTGCGACTTTCAAACTCAGTCTTGATGCTATGGCAAATCCATTGACGCTTTCTTTATCCAGTAAGCCCTACGTCGGCCGCTTTGCGCCTTCGCCTTCAGGTGCGTTGCATTTTGGTTCGCTTATTGCGGCCCTTGGCAGTTATTTACGTGCCCGCTCGCAAAAGGGAAAGTGGTTAATTCGTATCGAAGATATCGATCCACCGCGGGAAATCAAAGGTGCGGCAGCTGATATTTTACGTACTTTAGAGGCCTATGGATTTGAGTGGGACGACTCGCCGCTATACCAGAGCCAACGCACTGAGGCCTATCAAGCGCAAATTGACCATCTGCTCACTCACAATGACGCCTATTTCTGCCAATGCAGTCGCAAACACATTCACGCTATGGGCGGTGTTTATGATGCCCGCTGCTATCAATTGTCTAAACCACATTCATCGGGGGCGGTACGCATTGTGAACCGCGCTCAAGTGGCCGAATTTAATGATAATTTAATGGGGAAAATCTGTGTCGATGCACATTTTGCGGCGGAGGATTTTATCATCAAGCGTAGCGATGGCTTATATGCCTATCAACTCGCGGTTGTGCTCGACGATGCCTATCAGGGCATTACTGAAGTGGTGCGTGGCTGCGATTTAATTGAGGCAAGCTGTCGCCAATTAAGCTTGTATCAAACCTTTGGCTTAACGGCTCCCGAATGGCTACATTTGCCCCTCGCTTGCCTGAATCCTGGGTTTAAGCTTTCAAAACAAAATCATGCACAGGCTATCGATAAGCAACATCCCCAAAAGAGCCTTAATGCAGCACTGGCATTTTTGGGTCAAGCTCCAGTAGAAGTCCAAGGTTCGGCGACACAAATGCTCGCCCAAGCCGTGGCACAGTTCCAATTATCCGCAATCCCAAAGCAATCAGAGATACTGATCGGTTCCTAATGATGCTAAACGGCACAAAATGCTCCACACAATAGAAATGTAAAAGGCTTTGCACAAGGCCGCAATTTGCGTATCTAGTGGGCTAAGTCAAGAATCGCTATATACCCATTAGGCCGCATTTAGTATATGATAGCCGCCAGATTTTTTAATCACATAACAGATCACATTTCGAGGTGTCCCATTTTTCGCCGTATCAGCCAATTCTGTAAGCAGCTATTTGAAGACGCGCCTAAAACGACCGCTCCAACTCCAGCTCAGATCCAACCCCAAGCATTAGAAGCCTCTTCTAGCGCCTTAAGCTTAGAGTTAGTGCCGAGAGATGCCCACTCCATCTCGCGCAAGGAAATTAGTGAGAATGCCCTTAAGGTATTATACAGACTGAATAAATCAGGCTTTAAAGCCTATTTGGTCGGCGGCGGTGTGCGTGATTTACTCCTCGGACTCGAACCAAAGGATTTCGACGTTGTGACCAACGCAACGCCAGAAGAAATCAAAAAACTGTTCCGCAATTGCCGAGTGGTTGGACGCCGTTTCCGTCTCGCCCATATCGTCTTTGGCCGTGATGTTATTGAAGTTGCGACCTTTCGTGGTCACCATGGCGAAAGCAATGATAAAGTCTCTAAAGCCAGCGCCGAAGGCCGCTTACTGCGCGACAACGTCTATGGCGAAATTGATGAAGATGCCGAACGCCGCGATTTTACCGTCAATGCCCTCTATTACGATATCAGCGATTATTCCATCCGCAGCTATGGCGGCGGCATGGCCGATCTCAAGGCGGGCACCTTAAGATTAATTGGCGATCCAGAAACCCGTTACCGCGAAGATCCCGTACGCATGCTAAGAGCCGTTCGTTTTGCAACTAAGCTCAGCATGAGTATCGAGGAAGTCACGGCAAAACCAATCAAACAATTGGCACCGCTGCTCACGGATATTCCTGCGGCGCGCATGTATGAAGAAGTGCTTAAACTCTTCTTTGCGGGCAAAGCCTTAGCTAACTTTGAAATGATGCTGGAATACAAGTTATTCGCACCCTTGTTTCCACAGATCGATGCGCTATTAAAAGAAGATCCAAAGGGTCCGGCAATGAAAATGGTTCAGGCCATCATGAAAAGCACCGACTTACGGGTAAATGAGGATAAACCAGTTACTCCCTCATTCTTCTATGCTGCCATGCTTTGGTATCCGCTACGCCAACGTGCCGAGGATATTGCCGTTGAAAGTGGCTTAACTTTATATGACGCCTTTTTCGCAGCAATGGGTGATGTGATGGAGCAGCAATGCCAAACCATCAGTATTCCACGTCGCTTTAGCACACCCTCAAAAGATATTTGGCAATTACAATTACGTTTCGACCGTAGCCAAGGTACTCGTGCTTTTAAACTAATGGAGCACCCTAAGTTTAGAGCCGCCTACGATCTACTCTTACTCAGAGGTGAAGTGGAAGGCGGTAATGTTGCCAAAAGTGCAGCATGGTGGCAGCAATTTGTTGAAGCCGATGAAACCGAACGCCTGACTATCGCCCGTAGTGGTAATAAGTCGTCTGGGAATCGCAACGCACCGCAACGCCGTCGCCGCAGACCAAGTACGACTAAAGCCAAAGCGGCTGAATAATGACCCGCGTTTATGTTGCATTAGGGGCCAATCTCAACGATCCCCAAACGCAATTGGACAATGGCGTGATGGCGTTGTCCACACTCGCTCAGGGCAATAGTTTGCAGGTCTCACCGTACTACCATTCAACCCCTATGGGCGATGTGGTCCAGCCCGATTATATCAATGCGGTAGCAAGCTTTGAGACAACACTGACGCCATTGGCGTTACTCGATGCACTACAACATATCGAAAATACTCAAGGGCGAGTTCGTAAAGAACGCTGGGGACCAAGAACCTTAGATCTCGATTTGCTCCTATATGGTAATGAGTTCATTGATGAACCTAGGCTCAAAGTTCCTCACTACGGCATGAAAGAGCGCAGCTTTGTGCTTGTCCCATTAGCCGCGATTGCTCCAGATCTTATCCTGCCCTGTAACACAGCCCTAAGTAGTCTGATTAACAAAAATATGTTGGCCGAGTTACAACAACTAAAGCGCAATGGTTAAAACCATCAACTGTTGACTCTAAGAACACTAAGCTCAAGCTTATTAGCAATGAAAATATCTTGGCAAAATGACAACTACTAGGGATAGATCATTGAAGTCCGTCCCCAGTTAGCTTATAACACCACTTCTATTTGGTTTGAAGATCATCCATATGTCTAAAATTACTAGCTCAACCCTGTTGAAATACAAACAGGAAGGTAGAAAATTCACGGCACTGACAGCCTATGATGCCAGTTTTGCCGGCGCGTTTGATAGCGAAGGTGTAGATGTGCTGCTCGTCGGCGATTCTTTGGGAATGGTTCTGCAAGGCCATGATGATACCCTCCCCGTCACGACCGCAGAGATCGCTTACCATACTCGCTGCGTACGTCGCGGTATAGAGCGAGCACTGCTGATTGCCGACATGCCGTTTATGAGTTACGCCACACCAGAGCAAGCCATGGTTAATGCCACTGAGTTGATGCAAGCTGGCGCCAATATGGTCAAAGTGGAGGGTGGCCATTGGTTACTCGAAACCGTCACTAAACTCACGGAGCGTGGTATCCCTGTCTGTGCCCACTTAGGTTTAACCCCTCAGTCTGTTCATGTTTTTGGTGGTTTTAAAGTACAAGGTCGCGATGCTGAAAATGCCCAGCGTATTCTGGACGAGGCTAAGGCTTTAGAAGCGGCTGGTGCTCAACTACTGGTAGTGGAGTGTATTCCTGCGCCACTCGCGGCAGCGATTACTCAAGCATTAACGATTCCTGTCATTGGAATTGGTGCAGGCGCCTCAACCGATGGTCAGATTTTAGTGATGCATGATGTATTAGGTATTTCAAGTGGTTATATTCCACGTTTTTCGAAAAACTACCTAAAACAAACGGGCGAAATCCGCTCTGCGGTACGCGCTTATATTGAAGAAGTTGCCGCGGGAACCTTCCCAAGTGCCGAACACACGTTCAACTAATTTCCCGTTTTAGCAAGGTAAGGCTTAATGATCACAAGCGCCCATATCGATGATATTCGCACTCAAGTGCGAGCATGGCGTGCCAAGGGCGAAACCGTCGCCTTTGTGCCAACCATGGGGAATCTTCATCAAGGACACATCACCTTAGTCAAACAAGCTGCACAAAAGTGTGACCATGTGGTGGTGTCAATTTTCGTCAATCCAATGCAATTTGGGCAAAATGAAGATCTCGACGCCTATCCACGCACTCTGGCCGCCGATAGCGAAGCACTCACGGCGGCTGGCGCAGAACTGTTGTTTACTCCTACACCCGCCATCATCTACCCCAAAGGCTTAGCGCAACAAACCTTTGTCGAAGTACCGGGTATTTCAGACGTACTTTGTGGCGCATCCCGTCCAGGGCATTTCCGCGGTGTTGCCACTGTTGTCTGTAAGCTATTTAACATAGTGCAACCAGATGTGGCGCTATTTGGCAATAAAGACTATCAGCAGCTATTAGTGATCAAAACCATGGTTGAGGATCTATCCTTACCGATTGAAATTATTGGTGTTGATACGATACGTGAAGCCTCAGGACTCGCTATGAGTTCACGCAATGGCTACTTAACTAGCGATGAAAAAGCGGCGGCACCTGCGCTTAAAAAAGCGATTGATGCAATGGCGGCTGGCATCAAGCAGGGCGAGAGTTTTGAGCAAGTGACAGAGCAAGCTAAGGCGAGTCTAGTCTTTGCAGGCTTTACCCCTGATTACTTAGAAATTCGCCATGCCCACACCTTAGCAAAAGCCGAAGCACAGGATAAAGCGCTGGTGATTTTAGCGGCGGCTTATCTCGGTAAAGCGCGCCTTATTGATAATCTAAGATTCGATCGCTAATGTAAAATACCTTGATAAAAAAGGAGCTTAGGCTCCTTTTTTATCATTTATAGTTCAGAATTAATGCTATTTCCCTTTGAAAATCAATTTCAATGTCAGAAAAGATCAATCGTCAAAAAACTGGTTTTCTCCCCAAACTTACCCCATAGTATTAAACGGACCAACACACGGATTTGATGCATAAATATATGTCACTAGTGTACAAAGGATTTGTAGCCGAATGGCAAAGCTGATACTGACTCTGATATGCCTTTTGTTGCCAAACATGGCTCAGGCAAACACTATCTATAAATGTCATAAGGGCGATAAAGTTGTCTTTAGCCAAATCGCTTGCCCGCAGGAATACCGTCAACACAAAATCGAGTATCAGTTAGGCGTCACAATTGAAACTGATTCAGATAAACGGGAAATGCCTGTCGATCCTTTACAAGCGTTACTCAATAGCCAAACTATTACCAAAGAAAAACTGCTGCAACTGCTTGATGGCGAAATATATCGGCTTAAGCAGGAAAACAGCTATTTTGAAATCCTGCGAGCCAGTGAATTACAGAAACTAGAACGTAGACGTTATTGGCAAAATAAAGAGAAAAACGATCCTGAATACATCAACGAAATGGACGATATCAATACTCGCTTCAATGTGTTGACTATAAGCAACAACAGTACAATGCAACAACTGAAAGACCGTAAAGACCAAATCAGTACCCAAGCCTTCCCTGAAGCGTCAAAAGAGCCGGAAAAACACTGATCGCGTATAGAATGTCGTACTTGTCCTATCTCTGATGTGTTGAAAAAATTCGACCTCACTATAACTCATTGCCCTTCGCGATTAACTCTTTCAGAAAAAATGATAACGCGACTATCGATATCCTTTTCACTAATTGTTAACCATTGTTTAAATAATCTAGGGATAGCTTCTCAACAAATACGACTTAACTACTAGGCCAACTAGACTAGACACTCTAATAAAATACTCTTCAGTAAAAATATAAACTCATTTAAATCAGCACCATAAAAACATATCACCCATTTACTGACACTCCCTCCTTTCTAGAATAAATACCCTTTTGGCCAATTGCGACATGTTAACTGGACTCGTATCTTCAGGTCTGAATTTGGGATGTAAGTTGTGTTAAGCAACCCAAGATATTTGATGCATGCAAGGAGTCATCCGTGCCAAATCCATCTATACGCTTTTTGGTGCCGCTGATCTTGCTGTGTAGTTGTATGACCACAGCACAGGAGCTGAATGTCAACGAGTTACCCGTAACCCTTCAGGCATTACTGGAACGTTCCGGTCGCGATAACCTTATCGAGCTGGTTCAACAAGGCACTGCCAACCAAGGTTTACTGTTCCAATCAGGCAGCGATAACGAGGCCAATGTGACACAAGTGGGCAATGATAACGACGCGCTAATCACACAGATTGGTTCAAACAATGAAGTCCAACTACTGCAAGTCGGCAGTCAAAATACGGCTTCAGTGACACAAATTGGCAATGACAATCTCGTGCAACTGAACCAACTAGGTAGCGGCAATTTTTCGATTCAACAGATTGCAGACGGTGCTGCAATCTCAATAACTCAATATTAAACAGGGAGCGTCACATGAAATCACAAGCTAAAAAATCACTTATTGCTTTGGCCATTGCAGCGGGTTTAAGCGGTCATGCCTTTGCAGCCAGCTCAGTGAGCGAAATTAGCGTAGTACAAACGGGCCAAGACCAAGACACCTTAGTCTCACAAACGGGTACCCTTAACGCTGCTGCGGTTGTCCAAACGGGTACAGCTCAAGTCGCAACCGTTATACAAAACGGTGTGTGGCATGAAGCGGCAATAAATTCAACGGGTACCGACAACAAAGTCCAAGTAACGCAGCAACTTGACTGGCATGTGGCGAGTGCAAATGTTGAAGGTGACAACAACAATGTTAATGTTTCGCAAGACGGTTTCTATAACCAAAGCAGTAACGATGTTATTGGCAACGATAACACAGTAAGAGTTAGCCAATTAGGCTCAGTCAACGAAAGCCAAGCTGAAATCACTGGCACTGAAAACGCTGTATTTGTTGAGCAAGAAGGCGATGCTAACTTCGCAGTATTTCGCGTTGAAGGCAACAACAACGACGGGAAAATCACACAAATCGGTGATGATAACCAGGCGGGTTTAATTGCCCTCGACTTAACGGCTAACGTGGGTAACAACAACGACGTGTCGGTTGAACAAGTGGGTAACAACAACTTTGGCGCGGCTAAAGGCATTGCAGGTGACAACAATAGCGTTGACATGGTCCAAAAAGGTGATAACCACTTTGGCTTTGTTTACGCACTGGCAGGCAGCGATAACGATATTTCAATGGATCAACAAGGTAACGGCAACACAGCCTATCTGGCTATGACAACGGGTGATGATAACAGTGTAGATATTACTCAAAATGGCAGCAGTAATACTATCGGTGATACTTTAGTGGCCGATATCCAAGGTGATGATAACGACATCGCTATCAAGCAAAATGGTGACTTCAACGGTGCAGAGTTCCAAGTATGGGGCGATAGCAACGATGTTGACTTGAAACAAAAAGGCGATGCGAACTTCGCAACCTTTGGCGCATACGGTATAGATAACGACTTCGATTTATCCTCTAAAGGCAATGACAACGAAATCGTTGCCTTCGCTGAGGGTGAAGACAACAGTATCGAAGTAAGCCAAGAAGGTAATGCTAACTTTGCTTATGTCGATGCAGTGGGTAACGATAACGAAGTTGATGTTGAGCAAGATGGCGCTCAAAACGAAGCAATCATTTCCGTTGCTGGCAACAATAATGCCGATGTCACAGCGCTTCAACACCGTGGCGATCTTAACCTTATCGATCTCATTATCGAGGGTGATGAGAACACTGCCGATATCACTCAAGCCGGTACTGGTAACTGGGTGAGCGGTGACACCAGTAACTCATTCACAGTTAGCGGTGACAATAACAGCCTGTCAATCACTCAAACGGGTAATGACAACTTAGTATTAGGTTCCCAAGCAGGCACTAACAACAGCATCAGCGTGAACCAGTCAGGCGATATGAACATTGCCACTGTAGTGCAATACTAGCCAATACTGTTAAACCACCACAGCTAAACTCTTTGGTGGTTTATAAAAAGGGTGTTAAACAAAAAGCGGGAATGTTTAAATAAACATTCCCGCTTTTCTATGTTGATATGCCAGCAATCATTAAAATTAACCACTCAAAGCGAAACGCTAACGACCAATATCTTTAACTGACTAGTTGCATAGCTCAAAGTGAGTTTGATAGGTTTGTGCCCAGCGCAATAGCTCAACACGATTACGTGATTGGGTCTTACGGAAAATAGAGGAAATATGCGCTTTCACCGTATGTTCGCTGATGCATAACCTATGGGCGATTTCTTTATTCCTCGCGCCACTCGATACAAATTGAATAATGGTGCGCTCACGGGATGTCAGCATCTGTAGCATAGCCACAGTATCAGAGGGCATCTCATTATTACCATCTAACTTTTGAACTACACGGCGGAACATTTTACTCAGCAGGGTTCTATCGTACCAAAGTTCCTCTGCCACCATTTTACGTAAACCAGTTAACATCAAATCCATACGTTGATCGGCAAATAAAATACCTCGAATGCCGAGTAACATTGCAGATTCTTGATCCAAGGAATCGCGCTCAACTTGGTACAGTGCCACGGGGAAATGTGACACTAATCGCGAAGCCAACAGGGGGATCCCTTTGTTATCTAATGCTGAACCTTTTTGGGTGATCAGGTAAAAACTACGGTGACTCTTATCCAAATCAAGTTCAGCCGCATGTTTTACTATACGGGTTTTCAAGCCTATGGATTCAGCGAGTAACGCTAAATGACATGGCGCTGCCATTTGGTGTAAAAAAACCAATTCGTTAATTGTGCTCAATGGCTCTCCTCCGTGAAAAGTGTTCTTTGTTAGCAAATGGCATTTTTGGTTAGTCTTTTACTTAACGTTTTAAACATTCCATTAACCAAACTAATTCTGACTAGTTAACGCCTGAAAAACATCACCCAAATGTATTATTCCCTGTTTAATCCTAGTAGGTTCGACTAACTCACCACAAGAAAATGGAATAACAGTCAAAAATGCCGCTTAACTTGACTTACTCACAGCGCCTAATACTTTCCAACTATGACTACATCAACCCAAAGTTGCAACATAAAGTAAACATAAATACTAACGCAAAAGTATGACAGCTAAATGCCATCAAACTCGCGTTAGATATTTCAGGGAGAGAAAATCTTGCAACTCGAACACAAAGCATCACCTACTCATAACCGCTAGGTCCTCAGTTTGAGTGCTGCTATTTGCTTATCTTGAAAACGAGACAATAAAGTTAGCGCGACAATCGCACCAATGAGGGCAAAAAACATATCTGATTGGGTATCCCACACATAGCCTTGAGTGCCTAAAAAGGCTTCAGCGCCTTCACCCGTTGCCGCGGCCACCCACCATTCGATCAGTTCATAAAAAGCCGAAAATGCGAGCACAAAACAAGTGGCAAGAAACGCACACCAAGCACCCGGTTTGACCGCTTGATTACGCAGCATAATTTCACGTGCGAGCATAGCCGGAATAAAACCTTGCGCAAAATGCCCTACTTTATCGTAGTTATTACGTTCTGAGCCCATCCAATCGGCAATCATGTCGAATAATGGTACTTCGGCGTAAGTGTAATGCGCCCCCACAAACAACACACAACAATGGGCTAACACTAAAACATAGACGAGAGGTGTTAATGGAAAACGTTTGCGAGTAAAGAATAAAATCGGCACAGCAACCAATGCAGGCAAGGCTTCGAGCCACCATGTGAAAGGATCTGCGGGTTTTATCGCCGACCACACCAAAACTGAGAGGTAAATACCGCACCATGCGATTTTGTTATTCAATGTTTCTTCCTCTTATGCGATATTGTTCTAAATTTAGAATATTAACTTTAGCCATCTAGCCCTCCACACTGAGCAAAAAAAGTGCTACTTTGATGGGTGAAGGTAGTCAGCATATCATAAGAAACATTTCTATTAATTAGAGGGTACTCATATCATGGCGAAACATTCGCTGGACAAGGATAAGATCAAGATCCTGCTGTTGGAAGGCGTCCACCAATCTGCGGTCGATGTATTTGAACGTGCGGGATATACCAATATCGAATACCACAAAGCTTCCTTAAGCGATGAAGCCTTACTTGAGTCCATTAAAGATGCACATTTTGTAGGGCTTCGCTCGCGTACCCAATTAACTGCCGAGGTGCTAAAACGCGCCGAGAAGTTAATCGCGATAGGATGTTTCTGTATTGGAACCAACCAAGTTGATCTTGCCACCGCCGAATCCCTTGGTATCCCAGTATTTAACGCCCCCTTCTCTAATACTCGCAGCGTGGCCGAGCTAGTGATTGGCGAAATCATTATGCTAATGCGTGGAATTCCCGAACGTAACGCTATTGCCCACCGTGGCGGCTGGATGAAAACTGCCGCTGGTAGCTATGAAGTGCGTGGTAAAACCTTAGGTGTGATTGGTTACGGCCATATTGGTACTCAGCTTGGCATTCTGGCGGAAACCTTAGGCATGCGCGTCGTGTTCTTCGATATCGAAGACAAGCTGCCGCTAGGTAACGCACAGCAAGTCCATTCGATGGAACTGCTGTTGGCACAATCTGATGTAGTGAGCTTACACGTTCCCGAAACCCCACAAACGAAAGATATGATAGGTGCAGCAGAATTTGCCGCTATGCGTAAGGGTAGCATCTTTATCAATGCCTCACGGGGCACAGTGGTCGATATCGAAGCCCTAACCGTTGCATTAAAAGAATGTCATCTCGCTGGGGCGGCCATCGATGTGTTCCCCGTTGAACCACAATCGAATGACGATGAATTTATGACTCCTCTACGTGGTTTAGACAACGTCCTACTCACGCCGCACGTTGGTGGTAGTACGGCCGAAGCCCAAGAGAACATTGGTATTGAAGTCGCGGGTAAGTTAGCTAAATACTCAGACAATGGCTCAACCGTTTCTGCAGTTAACTTCCCAGAAGTATCACTGCCTATGCACAAAGGCACCTCACGCCTACTGCATATCCACCAAAACCGTCCAGGCGTGCTGATCAAGATCAACCAAGCCTTCTCGGAAAAAGGTATCAACATCGCCGCCCAATATCTGCAAACCACAGCAGAGATTGGTTATGTGGTGATGGAGGTCGATACTCACCAAGCCGAAGAAGCGCTAGTTGAGCTCAAAGCCATTGAAGGTACATTGCGTACCCGCGTACTGTTTTAAGATTTAAACTCAACTCGCTTTAAGCCTATCGACTAAAGCACACATATTAAGGCGCACATATCATTCAAAGATATGTGCGCCTTATGCTTTTGAGCCAGCAGGAATTCCGCTACAATCTAGCCTCTCACACCGTCTTCATTTTCAGGATCTCGCTATGACTATTTCAGTTTCTACGCCCCATTGGGATCTGGACGCTTCCTTGCCTCCACTTATGCTTGCCAACTTATCTCATATGGGCCTTATCAAAGTCGTTGGAGAACAAGGCCGCAGTTTTATCCATGGTCAAGTGACCACAGACATCAGCTCATTAGCCGATAATCAATGGCGCTGGGGCGCACATTGCGATCCTAAAGGTAAAATGCTGGCCAGTTTCAGAACCTTTGCCATCCAAGATGCGCTCTTTATGTTAATGCCAAAGGATGCCATCGAAGTCGATTTACCTCAGTTACAAAAATATGCCGTGTTTAGCAAAGCAAGCCTCAGCAATGTGTCTGAACAGTGGACTCTGCTGGGCGTTGCTGGCGAACAGGCAAGCCAATTCGTGAACAAGCATTTTGGCGATATTCAGCAAGAGCTCACGCTTATTGAACATGGTGTGATTTTAAAAGATGCAGACCGTTTTATTTTGGTGTTAACCCCAGAGGCGGCTGCGGCCTTAGTTGCTCAATCGGAACTGAGTGTATTTGATGCCAGTGCATGGCAAGCGTTAGAGATTTCAGCGGGTTACCCTAACCTTGCCGCCAGCCACGCCAGCCAATACGTACCGCAAATGTGTAATCTACAAGCGGTCAACGGTATCAGCTTCAACAAGGGCTGTTACATGGGGCAAGAAACCATAGCGCGGATGAAATATCGCGGCGGCAATAAACGCGCCCTGTATATTTTGCACGGTCACACCAGTCTTCAAATCAGCCTAGCGTCAGGCCTTGAAATCGCAATAGAAGACGGCTTCCGCCGTGGTGGGCAGATCATAGAGTTTGTACAACGTGGCAATCAAGTGTTGTTAACCGCAGTACTCGCCAACGATACCAGCAACGATACAAAGCTGCGTTTTGCCGACGATGAGCAATCAAGCTTGACGATCCAAGCCCTGCCTTATTCATTAGATGAAGCATAATGCTTTGATTTAACAAGATATGCATAATGGGATTTAAAATAATAAAGGCGCCAATGGCGTCTTTATCTTATCTAGCACCCGAGCATCAATGTTCTAAAAAAGCGTCTCTAATCGAGATCACCACAGGCAGGATTTGTTTGAACGCTTCCACCAGCTTAGGGTCAAAATGTTTTCCCGCTTGGTTTTCAAACAGCTCCATAGTCGCCTCAATCGTCCAAGCCTGCTTGTAGGGCCGTTGCGAAGTCAGCGCATCAAACACATCCGCAATCGCGATGATACGTCCTTCAATTGGAATATCCTCACCCACCAGGCCATTGGGATAGCCTGAACCATCCCATTTTTCGTGGTGAGTTAAGGCGATACGACGGGCCATCTGCAATAACGGATCACTGTGTTCGCCAATAATCTCGGCGCCAATGGCGGCGTGCCGCTGCATGATTTGCCATTCCTGCGCATCTAGCTTACCCGGTTTTTTTAGCACGGCATCGGGCGTACCAATTTTGCCTATGTCGTGCATAGGCGCTGCATTATAAAGTAAGTCGCAGAAGCTACTGGGGAAACCGAGTTTTATCGCCAGTAAACGAGCATAGTGACTCATACGTACCACATGTAAGCCTGTTTCATTGTCTTTATATTCTGCGGCTCGGCCGAGGCGACGAATAATCTCGAAACGCGTATCTTCTAGCTCTTGGGTACGAGCTTTAACCTGCTCTTCAAGCAAACGTTTTTGATCATAAAGCGCAAGATGGGTTTTGACTCGCGCCTTAACGATAGGCGCACTCACAGGCTTAGTAATGTAATCGACAGCCCCCAGCTCAAAACCTTGGGTTTCGTCGGCAGTCTCAGATAATGCGGTAACAAAAATAACCGGAATATGACATGTTAGCGGCTCTTGCTTTAGCAACTTACAGACTTCATAGCCATTCATCCCTGGCATCATTACGTCCAGTAAGATGAGATCCGGTAGAGATTTAGCGACTAATGCCAACGCCCTTGGCCCATCAATAGCCACTTTGACTTTATAGTCTTCTGCGAGGATACCCACCAAAATGTCAATATTCTCGGGGGTATCATCGACGACTAATATTGTTGCCTTATCCATTAAGCACCTCGACTCATGCCATATACAAAACTGTTATTAGCTGTTTTACACTCACTCTAACTGACTGTTCTAAACACCAAAACTTAAGCCGATATCAAACGTAAAAACGTATAAAGTCATCCATAAAGTTTCACTGCGCCATCCATGGCGCGCAGTATCAGCTTATTAAGAAGGCTTACGTAGTTGCATAGTTAGGAACTCTTATTTAACGCTGCTAAAACCTCGTCAATCAAATCGACTGCTTCATCAAACTGATATTGATTAATCATAGCGAGTGCCGGACTGAGCTGTTGCCATAACTTGGCACTCACTTGGGGTTTTAACCCATTAATTTGCTCTACCGCTTTAGCATCGGCATCCTCTAGACTCTGGCGCAAGTGTTTAAGTGCTGCGACTAAAAGCTCAGAGGAGAGTTGCTCTGCCCCAAGTTCAGACTCTTGCTCTAACGCTGGTTTTACTTTTCCGATAGCTTCGCAAATAGAGGCTACCAGTTTTTCGATCTGCTCAAGCTCACCCTGATAAGGCTGATTTTCACTCAGGTGCAATTCCAATAAACGTGCAAGTTCTACTAATTTGCTCGAACTTAAATTGCCTGCAAGACCTTTAAGCGTGTGGGCAATGCGCACGGCATCCTCATATTGATTAGCGGCAACGGCCTTGCTAATCATCTCCACAACATTACGTTGACTGCTTTCAAATCGATCAAAAATCCGTTGATACAAACGCGCAGAGTGTTGGACGAGTTGCAATCCACGATCAATATCTAACTCGGGATGCTCTGGCCACTTAACCATAGCCACTGGGTCAGTATTGATAGGTTTAGCTTGAATATCATCAACTTGTGAGTTGTCTAACAAGACATTGGGCTTATTATCGTCCACAAGATGTTTTAATAGGGTCTGATACAGAATATTGACTTCTATCGGTTTAGCTATGTGGTCATTCATCCCCACCCTTAAGCACATTTCCTTATCACCAGCCATCGCATTTGCCGTCATTGCGATGATAGGTAGGTGAGCTAATTCAGGTCGTTGCCTTAGGGCCCTTGTCGCTTGATAACCGTCCATAACTGGCATTTGGCAGTCCATCAACACCAAATCAAAACTTTGCTGCGATAATTTATCTAAGGCAATTTGGCCGTTAGTGGCAATGGATAAAATAATGCCCACTTGTTCCAAAAACTCCGTGGCAACTTCAAGATTCATCTCATTATCTTCCACCAAGAGGATACGTTTTCCTTTGAGTGGCAGTAAACTTTGGGGATCTAAGGCTTCATTATGCCGTCTGACGGCTAAGACACTGGCTCTACCGAGGGCATTCATAATGCCATCGAGCAACCGTGAGGCACTGATAGGCTTACTGATATACCCCGCTAACCCCAGTTGCTCTATCTGAGTTAAAAATTCGTGGTTCGCATGGGCCGATACCATTAAGATCCTCGGCGCAGTTTTCGCTTGCTGCTGGATCTGCTGCGCGGCTTCTAACCCGTCCATATTCGGCATTTTCCAATCAATTAATGCCACTGCATACTCATGTTCCATACATCGACTAACGGCCTCCTCCCCAGTACGTACCGTATCGACATTGAACCCCATGCTCTCGAGTGCGGTACGCATAATGTCCCTCGCGGTCGCGTTATCATCGACCACTAAAACAGACATTCCTTCGAGTTCCTGTCCTACAGTCAACTTTTGACCACTGGAAATTTGCAGTTTCACCGTGAAATAGAAAGTACTGCCATGCCCAAATTGGCTCTCAACGCCAATATTGCCTCCCATCAATTCAACTAACTGTTTACAGATAGCTAAACCTAGCCCAGTACCACCATATTTACGGGTTGTGGAGGTATCAGCTTGACTGAAAGATTTAAACAGTTTGGCTTGTTGCTCATCGGTCAAACCTATGCCGCTGTCACGGACACTAAACCGCAAGGTCACATCATCATTCTGTTGTTCGACTAAGTTGATAGAAAGTAACACCTCACCCCGATCAGTGAATTTAATCGCATTGTTCATCAGATTAATCAGCACTTGACCTAAGCGTAGTGAGTCTCCAAACAAGTGCCGTGGCACATTGGGAGCAACGGCAAACAATAATTCAAGTTGTTTATGGACCACTTTCTCCGAGAACATATCACTGAGATCTTCGAGCATAGTATCAAGCTGGAATGGCACTGAATCGATATCCAGCTTACCCGCTTCAATCTTAGAAAAATCGAGAATGTCATTAATAATCGACAATAATGACTGTGAAGCCCGCTCAATTTTCTCCACATAGTTTTTCTGTTTTTTATCGAGAGTGGTCTGTAAACATAGCTGTGACATACCGATAATGGCGTTCATTGGCGTACGGATTTCATGGGACATATTGGCCAAGAAATCACTCTTTGCCTTACTGGCCGCATCGGCCTCCTCTTTGGCAATAAGTAGCTGTTCCGACAATAATTTAAGCTCTGTCATATCAACCATGCTGACTACCGCAGATTCAAACTGATGCTGGCAATCGAAGAGCGCAGATACGTTAACCGTCATCCACATTGGCGCGCCTGAGGGACGAATAACACTCCGCTCTCCGCGATAGTGATCCACCTTTCCCTCGGCAAGATCTTTAAATTGTGCTTTAGCAATCTCACGATCCTGCGGACTGAGCACATCAAAAATAGGAATGTTACGCAGTTCCTCACGGGGTTGGCCCATGTCCTCACAGAATTGGTCATTACAATCAAGGATTAAGCCCTTAACATCGACATTCACTATACCTATGGTTGCACCATCGAAAAGAGCCCTAAAGTGCGCTTCACTTAATGCGAGTTCTTGCTCCATAGTTTTACGCTGAGTGATATCCATAACGTAACCATTCCAAATGATCACATTGTCACCATCTAAGTGACCACTCGCGCCAGCTTCCATCCAACGTATGCTGCCATTAGGATGTCGATAACGAAACTCGCGTATCCACTGCAACTTATCTTCACTCTTGCCCGCTAATGCACGAACAACTTCGGGTCTTTCCTCATCAAAAATTCGCTCCGCAATAATATTAAAATCATTCATTAAATTATCGCGGTGCAACCCAAACGTCTGCATTGCCGCCCCAGAAAGAAAGGTAAATGCTCGATCAGAGGGAGAATGCCAGCGCAACTGGTACACAGTACAAGGGATCGATTCAGTGATATTGGCCAACTGTTGCCGTGAAGCCTCAAGTTCGACCGACACCAGTTTGCTCTCGGTAATGTCATCAATACTGCCATCGAACCAAAGTGGAAAACCCTCCTCGTTATAACTCGCTTTACCCTTTTCATGCACCCAACGGATACTGCCATCGCGGTGACGAATTCGGTATTCCACCTCAAAGGTTTCTTGCTGTGCCAATGCCTTATCAATATGTTGATGACACAGGGGGCGATCTTCTTCCAAAATCAAAGAAGCAAAAGTGCGTTGACGATTTTCAATAAACTGACTCGCCGCATAACCCGTAATATCCGCGATATTGTCACTGATATATTCCACCACCCATACGTCACCAATGCGGGTACGGTAAACGGCACCGGGAATATTGGTCACTAACCCGCGAAAACGTAGCTCGCTATCGCGGATTTTCTGTTCAATAGCAATCTTCTGAGTCATATCGCGAATAGAGGCAGCCACCTGTCTACTACCATCGACATCTGCAGGAAGAATACTTAAGGCAATTTCGGCAATAAACTCATTACCATCCACTTTTACAGCACGGACATGGCGCGCATTGGCCATGCTTCTATCGCGGCCATCGCGCAAGAATTGTTGCCGATAACGCACATGTTCATTGCCTAGTGCTTGGGGTAATAGGGCTTCAACTTGCAGCCCTAACATTGCCTCAGCAGCGTAACCAAACAGCTGTTGGCAACGACTATTGCTAAAAATGATCTCACCTTTTTGATCGACAATTAGCATGGCTTCTGGGGCAGCCTCAAGCACAGCATTCGACCAAGCCGCCGCCGAAAATTGCTCTGTGACATCGGTAAATAGCATTTCCACCGACATTAATTCGCCCGTATCAGACAGTAAGGGCTGCATAAATACATCGAGGCGTCTTAAATGGCTCTGAGCATCAATCATTTCCACTTGATGCGAAGGAACGTTCTGGCCTTTCAAGGCAAGATCCGTGTACTGCCAGTTTTTTTCATTCACTGGGTTTGCCGAAAAAAATCTTTGATATTTTCGCTTTAGTAAGTCTGGCGCAATGCCAAGCACTTTAGTAACGCCTTCACTCACTTGGGCTAACTGCCCTGACGGTTCCAGTGAACAGTAAAAGGATTTGTCACTCATGCCATCAATCAAGCGAGCAAAGCGGTTACCGCGGGAGTCGAGTATGACTTGTTCGCGCTCGGCCAATAGCTCAGCCATTTGATTAAAGGTGTGGCTTAAGGTCACAATTTCACTCACCGCACCTTTGGGGACCACAAGTTGCTGCGCCTTACCTTGACCAAAGGCGAGAATGCCTGATTCAAGTAACTCCAACGGTCTGGTTAACCGTTTTGCCGTCAAATAGCAGGTCAGTAATAACAGCAAAGTTAACAAGCTTAAATCAAGAACAATGGAGACCACATCATCAAGTAGAGCCGTGAACAACTCCTGCTCTGGCACCATAACCACCACGCGCCACTTCAGTTTAGAAACCGTTGCAACACTGGCAAGATAATCAGTCCCCTGACCATCGACAAACCTCACCTGCCCATTGAGGCCTTTCTCCTGGAGTAACCAAAAATCCCCATTTTGCTTAATGCTTTTATCGAGCCATTGCGCCGATGTCATGGACAGTATTTTGTCTCTATCGGTGTGAAAAATAAGTCGCCCCTGATCGTCAAATATCACTAAGCGATTAGGTGCCACATCCAATTGGCTAGGCAATCTATCTAGGGCTAAATCAACGGTGGCTACGCCAAAATAATTATCTGAGCTTCCAAAAGGAGCAGAGTAAGTGACCATCAGGACATTAGCGGCGCCCTCATCGAGGTAAGCCTTAGACCAATAGCCATTTGCTTGATTGATGGCATTAGTCCACCAGTCCCAAGAACCATCGGTATAGTCATAACCTTGGGCGCCTATATCGAGGTAATGTAACTGTTCACCATCACGGTAAACATAGGGAGAGAAAAGTTTTCGATGGGGCAAAATATCTGGTTTAAACGCGACTGCAGTACCAAAAAAGTCAGGATTGCGCTCCAAGCGATTTATTAATACCTGTTTGACTTTATCGACATCATTAAATCCCTCTTTATTGGATAAAAAGCCGATAAAATCTGCGAGTCCTTGGGTATTAGCTTGGGCATGCTCTAAGAGGAGTTGTAAGCGAGAAGCCGAATGGCTCGCCTGCTGTTTTAAATTATCATATAGCTTTGTTTCCAACGATTGATAACTAAACCAAGCGTTTATACCATAAACACCCGTCATAATTAAAATCAAAGGCAAAGCGATGTGCGATAAAATTCTACTGCGGAAGGTACGAAGTTTACTTCTATCCATAGCGTCGCCCCAAAGTCCCCGTTTTTTAAAGCACACTTTTTTAAACAGCACTTATAAAATAAACGAAGAACTGAGAAGCGACAATCTTAACGTTAAAATAATGTGAAGCAATTGGTTGTTTTCACAACACTAATAAATGGCATCTAAGCTCCGGTTAGGGAGCATTCGGGCAAAATAGCTTCGAGTCTCGGCAATAATAATATGGCGTAAGCCAACAATGGCAATCAAATTGGGGATAGCCATTAGACCATTTACGGTATCGGCTAATAACCAAATCACATCTAATTTGATAAAAGCCCCACCTGCAATCAAGACTAAAAAAGCCACTTGATACAAACGTAACCCGCGCTCACCCACCAAATAATACCAGCAACGTTCGCCATAATAATGCCAGCCTAAAATGGTCGTAAAGGCAAAGCAAACGAGGGCAATTGTCACTAAGTATTGGCCGACAACCGCAGAACCTCCGAGGGCAAATGCGGCGCTGGTCATAGCAGCCCCCGCGGTATCGCCACTCCATACTCCGGTGATGATCAGCACTAAACCCGTCATAGTACAAATGATGATGGTATCGAAAAAAGTACCCGTCATACTGACCAGTCCCTGTTCTACGGGCTCATTGGTTTTTGCCGCGGCAGCGGCAATAGGCGCACTGCCTAAACCGGACTCATTCGAGAATACCCCGCGGGCAATACCAATTTGAATCGCCTGCGCAACCGTAGCCCCTAAAAATCCGCCCGCCGCAGATAATGGGGTAAATGCCGACTCAATCACGAGCCCAAGCGCAGGTATAATCTGATCGGCAAAACCAATCAGGATCCACAAACAGGCTAGGATATAACCAATCGACATGGCAGGAACCAGCTTTTGTGCCACATTTGAAATTCGCTTAACGCCCCCTAACGTAACAGCCGCGACGAGAATGGTTAAAACCGCTGCCGTCAACCAAGTAGGCACCGCAAATGCGATAGTTAATGCATCACTAATGGCATTAACCTGCGCAAAAGTGCCGATACCAAAAAACGCCACGCCAACCCCAAAAAGCGCAAATAACTTAGCCATCCAATGCAGACCAAGGCCGCGCTCAATATAGTACATTGGGCCACCCGCAATCTGCCCGCGAGCATCGGTTGTTCGATACTTTACCGCCAGCATACATTCGGCATATTTAGTCGCCATACCAAAAAATGCCGCCAGCCACATCCAAAACAGCGCACCCGGCCCACCCATTTTTATCGCCGTCGCCACGCCAACAATATTACCTGTACCTATGGTGGCAGATAGCGCAGTACAGAGCGCTGCGAAGGAGGATAAATCACCATGGCCTTTGGCGGGTTTAAATAGTAACCCGAGCGCCATGGGCAGGCGAAAGACTTGGATAAGCTTAAGTCGCGCAGTGAGATAAATCCCTGTGCCAACTAATAAACAAAGTGTGATAGGACCCCAGACAATACCGTTTAGGCTGCTGAGCAAGGCTTCAAAACTCATGATATTCCTCAATTATTAAACAACTTAAATTAATAAGGGAGGAGGAAAAGAAATGGCTGAGACACAAACACATTGAATGTTTAGCGCGCTTTTTCACCTGAGTTAATCGAACTGTGGCATTGATAAAATACCCATTTCAAATAACTCAAACTAAAAAACGCCCACGACAAACGACAGGGACTGTGCAGTCATCCTCTCCTCTGTCCTTTTGCCTGAGCGTTTCGCATCGCATATTCAACAAGAACACTGCGACACTTTCGCCTTCGGCGCCACCTTTCCACACTGTTAGCGTGTAGCGGTAGTCTCTCCAGAGGCTCGTCCAGTAGCAGTCCACGCCTTGCGGCACCTGAAAGAGTGCTTTGCTTCTCATCCCTGCAACTGATTTTAAAAATCGAGTGTGGGATAAAAAGACAAAGTTGCCTCGTCGGTGTGGGGTTAATTCCCCACTCTCCTGCTACCTTCATCCGAACGGATTGTTAAATCGATATCAGCATATCGATTTAACAGGGCGCACAGCATGCAACAAACCCGTTAAGAGCTCAAGCCTGTTTGCTCACAGTTATTTGCCAATATTCTTGTTTGCTGAATTTTTGAGCAGCAATATTATAAATAATGTGTGCTACCAGTTTGAGATTACATTTTGTTCGGAAAATATTTGACCGCAAAAAAATCCCCGCCCTAATTAAAGTGAACTTTTTAATAGAAATATCAGTATCTATGTGAATACAAGTTGCTTTATCTTTACTCTTTAGCTTGTCACGGGGAACAGTTCAAATGACGGAAGTAGCTAAACTGGCTCAAGTCAGTAAAAGTTTTCGCGATGGAGAACAGCGCCATACCGTGCTGCAATCCGTTGACTTAGCGATCCACAAAGGTGACACAGTTGCACTCACTGGGCCAAGCGGCAGCGGAAAGAGCACTTTATTAAATCTTATCGCAGGCTTTGAAACCCAAGATAGTGGTGAAATATTTCTTGAGAATCAATCGACTAAAAACTGGCAAGATAGCCAATGGAGTCATTTTAGACGCCAATCACTGGGGGTTGTATTTCAGCAATTTAACTTACTGACGCCACTGAATGTAAAAGATAATATCGCTTTTTCCCTCAACCTCATCCAGCAATCATGGTCGCCTTGGTGTGATTATTTAGTGGATAAACTGGATCTTACGCCACTCCTACAAAGGCAAGTTGAAGCGCTATCCGGTGGGCAGCAACAAAGGGTCGCTATTGCCCGCGCCTTAGCCCACAAACCCAGTTTACTGCTTGCCGATGAACCCACGGGTAACTTAGATGACGTGGCGGGTAAGCAAGTGATGTCACTACTTTGTGAACTCGCAAGGGAAAGCCAAACCAGCATTCTGATGGTCACCCATAGCGAAGAATGCGCCGTCTTTATGCAAAAACGCTGGCATTTGTCCCATGGTGCTGTGGCAATTTCGGGATGACACGCGCCTTGGAAACACAACAAATGGTTAAAACAACCGTAAAAAAGCAGGCACTCATTAACGGTATCCTGAGGCGGATAAGGCTCGGCTTACAGCTATTTTTGGCTCATTACCGCCACGCTCCACTCCAAGCTGGAGCGACATTGCTGGGTATCGCACTCGCGGTGACTCTGCTTATTGGGGTCAAAGCCACTAATGACAACGCCATTCGCAGCTATAGCGAAGCCACTGAACTATTAAGTCAGCGAGCCGATGTATTACTCACGGCGCCCATAGGACAAGATACCTTAGACGAATCCGTGTATTTCGCCCTAAGACAAGCCGGACTCAGCCAAAGCCTTGCCGTAGTCAATGGTCGGGTAGCGGGGAAGAATGGCCAATTTTGGCAGATTGAAGGTAGCGATTTAGTTGCCGCACTGACACTACAAAAATCCCAAGCCAGTAAAGATCTAGAATCGGGCGCGTCAATACAAGATCTCCCCCTAGCAGCATTACTGAGTGGCGAGCCTGTGGTGGTGATGGGCCAAGGTTTAGCCCAAAAAATAGCCCCCTATGGTGAGCTTGCCCTAGAGCAAATGACCCTAAAGGTTATCGCTATCGATGATAAGTTTGGTCTAGGCAGTGCTATTTTGGCGGACATTTCCCTTGCTCAGAAATTACTCAACCTTAAAGGACAACTCAGCTATATCGCCCTATTTAGTGAACGAGACAGACTCCCGGCGTTAAAATCCCAACTCGACTCACTGGATATTACGCCACAAAAAGCCAGCTTTAATCAGCAGGATCAGGGCCAAGCTCTTATGGCTCTCACTCGCAGTTTTCATTTAAACCTGAATGCAATGAGTATGCTCGCCTTTGTCGTAGGACTCTTTATCGCTTACAACGGTGTACGCTATAGCCTGATGAAACGTCAAAAGCTACTGGTTCAGCTTCTACAGCAAGGAATGGAACGCAGTGTCGTGATGGCGGCGCTAATGATTGAGCTCGTATTGCTTGTGGTTGTGGGTTCATGCCTCGGGTTTATCATAGGGTTACAACTCAGCCATTGGTTACAACCTATGGTGGCGATGACATTAGAGCAAATGTATGGCGCCCATTTGCTGCCAGGCATTTGGCAATGGACATGGTTATTTGAGGCAATAGCCCTCACTTTGGTGGCCGCGTTAGCGGCTTGCTTGCCTTTATATTTAGACTTAACGAGACAATCACTGGCCCAAGGTGCAAACCGCTATCAACAAACCCAAGCCCATCGAAAAACCCACAGTAAACAATTTATTTTTGCCTGCATTTTATTAAGCCTCGCAGCCCTACTGTTTCCCTTTAGCCAAAGTTATGACGTGAGTTTAGTGCTGCTCGGCATAGTCACCATAGCGATACCGTTATTATTGCCGCTGCTACTGCATTGGGGAGTCAGTATACTGCAGCCCTTTGCACGTCAAGGTCTATGGCAATACCTGTTAGCCGAAACCCGCGAGTTAATTGCGCCGCTCTCCCTCGCTATGATGGCTATTTTACTCGCCCTCAGCGCCAACGTGTCGATGAATACCTTAGTCGGTAGTTTTGAGCAAACCCTGCGCGGTTGGCTTGAAACCAGATTACATGCCGATCTTTATATCCGTCCACCGAGCCATCGCATTGAAGCGATACAAACCCAACTCGCCAATGACCCAAGGGTGAGTGGGCTTTACCAACAATGGCAAATAGACGCTCAACTCAACCTTAACACATCAAACAATACCTCAAGTAAGCAGACGGTTGCGGTTAATCTGTTAAGTCGCGATGATTATTCAGTACGTTATACCAGCGCGCTCAAGGAGAGTTTACCCACACTTTGGCAATCCTACTTTGAACAGCCCTATTTACTGGTGAGTGAACCTCTGGCTATCAAATATCATTTACAGCTTGGGGATAGCGTCGCACTTGATGTGCTCGATAAAACAGGTAAATCGAATAATAACAAGCTGATTATTGGCGGAATTTACTATGATCACGGCAATACCCGAAATGAAGTCATTATCAGCCAAAGCCTATGGCAAAAGGCACAATTACCTTTACAGCCTATTAGCTTAGCGGCGAGTTTTTACGGCAAAAACCAAGCTAAGATCAGTGATACTGAGCTCGATAAACTCGAAGCCCAATTAGCACAAGAGCTTGAGCTATCTAGAGCACAAATCTACAGCCAAGCGAAAATCAAGACCCAAGCCATTGCTATGTTTAAACGCACTTTTTCTATTACCTTAGTGCTAAACAGTTTGACGTTAATTGTCGCCGCCATTGGACTTTTTAGTGCCTGCTTAATGTTAACGCAGGCAAGGCAAGCACCACTGGCTCGACTATATGCCTTGGGGGTAAGCCGTAGGGCATTACGTATTATGGTCTTTGTGCAAATGCTGATTGTAGTGCTTATCACCTGTTTGCTCGCACTGCCAACGGGCGCACTTTTAGGCTATCTACTTATCAATAAAATCACGCTGCAAGCCTTTGGTTGGACAATCGACATGATTTGGGATTGGCTAGCCTATGGTAATGCTATCCTTATCGCACTCATTACCTGCACTCTGGCTGTTCTCCTGCCCTTATATTGGCAAACCCGCAAGCCCTTAGTCGCGAGTTTACAGCAGGAAACTTTATGATGAAAAAGCAAAAAACGATGACCATCGCAACTCGAGTCAATGCGAAAACACCTAAAGCCATTTTCTGTGCTTTGATGGTGGGGTTAATACTGATAAGTGGCTGTGATAAATCTCCAGCCACTCAAAACAGTCCATCAAAATCCATGGGGAATATGCTAAGTAGTGCATCAAGCAAGGAGTCTTCTAATAGCGACAACGAGATGTCCTTTGCTCCCGTCATCCAAGGTTACCGTTTTGAGTTTCCGCGGGATCATTTAGCGCACAATGATTTTAGGCAAGAATGGTGGTATCTGACCGCGAACCTAACCACCGAGCAAGGTGAGCGACTCGGCGCCCAATGGACACAATTTAGAGTTGCCCTTAAATCTGCAAATTCCAACATAGAAAATGAATCGACTTGGGCAAGTCAGCAGTTATATTTTGCCCACAGCGCCTTAACCTCAAGCAATGATCACCTTGCCCACGAAAAGTGGTCACGCCACCACAGTGAGTTTGCCGATGTTCAAGCGAGCCCCTATCAGATCCACTTAGATAACTGGACATGGAAGAGTGAAAATACAACATTATTCCCCGCGATATTAAGCGTCGAAAATGAAGATTTTAGTTATCAACTTAAACTTGATAGCCAAGCTCCTTTGCAATATCAAGGCGATAATGGTTACAGCGTTAAAAGCCGTGATGGTAAAGTTGCCTCCTATTATTACAGCCAGCCTTTTATTGATATCTCGGGTAAAATCACCCGTCATGGAAAAGTGGAGCGGGTAACGGGCAAAGGTTGGCTCGACAGAGAATGGAGTTCGCAATTTCTCACTAAAAATCAACAGGGCTGGGACTGGTTTGCCCTACGATTAAACGATGGTTCTGCACTGATGTTATTTCAATTACGGGATGACTTACCACATGAGTCACAGGGGAATAAAAACGCTCCCATTTCAGCCTTTTATAGTGCTAGACGAATGTTTTCTGATGGTACAGGTCGCAATATTAACTCAACAGATCAGCCTAACGGCATTCAAATGACACCACTCGATTGGCATCACACAGTCAATGGCGACTATCCCGTAAGTTGGCAAGTTAAAATCCCAAGTGAGAATATTGACCTCACTATTTCCCCACTCAACTCTAATAGCGCTATGCCGCTATCGACCCCTTACTGGGAAGGCCCCGTGCAACTATCAGGCAGCCATACTGGTGTGGGTTATATGGAGCTGACGGGGTATTAAGGTTTTGCATCACCGCTAATCCTTGATTTAACAAGACATAAACCCACTATCGAAGGTGTAATGGAAGATCATATTTATGAAATAACTTCACCACAGAATCTTTATATAATGGCTTAATAATATAACCTTTAGCTCCTGCATCAACAGCCTGTTGCACAGAAGCTTTATTTTTATTTCCTGTAAGCATCACTATGGGTGTTTTTGAGTTAATACCATTAGTTTTATTAATATGGGCGATGATATAAAATCCATTAGTATCAGGCAGATTTATATCCATTAAAATAACGTCATACTTTTTCTTTGCCAATAAATCCAATGCCATGCGTCCTGAAAATGATGTATCAAGTTCAATTGCGTAGGTTCTAAGAAGCATAATAGTCAAATTTAAACTGATATGATCATCTTCAACAATTAACATTTTAGGGACTACAGGTACTTCAATTTTTGCTGCATCACGCCTTCCCTCTGAATATAGTCGATTATATGTGTACTTACTTTTAGAAGTAACAGTCTCGCCTTTAACACCAGTAGCATCATTTTTAGCAACAGCACTATCATTTTTAGTTGCAGTGGTTTCAATATTATGGCTAGCCCCAATATTATTATCTTTCGACAAGGGGGCTTCTGCTAATTCAGCTACATTTGATACATCGGCAACCACGAGTTCTAATAAGTTTAAGGCCTTATTCTGTAGTTTTAGCAGAGCTGGCCTAATTTCGTTAGAGCGAATGACGGAGAGTATTTTCTTCAAGGCCGCAAGATCTAACTCAACTGATTTATTGCTCATTAGCCGAGCCTCTGCTCTATCTAATGCTTTATCAATCTCAGTTAAACTTGATACAAATTCATGCTCTAAATCTTTCTTCCTCTGAACCCCTTTTAATACAATTTCTTTTATGTGTAATGAGTAATTCTCTTGTACATTAACAAAATCTTCTACTTTTTTATATTGACACCTTAAACCTATCTCCCTTAATAAATGCGTACAAATAATTATAATCCTATGCATTTCATACACAGGCCTTGCAATCAAGTAATCATTAATAACCCCACTGCGATAGGCTTCATAGGCTTCTTTTTCTTGATGTTTAGGGATAAGGGATACGATAGCATGCTCGCATATTCTGACATCTTGAAGCTCTTCTATCGCCTCATAATAAATAAGTAGGGTGTCTTGTAAGGTTTCGGCAGCAACGAGAATCACCTTGGGAACAGCATGACTAAGCTGTTCAGTTAACTCCGCATTCGAGGTGATGACATGAATACGAGAAAAATGACGAATTAATAGATTAATTAACAACCTATCATTATCTTGATCATTGGTATAAAGCACAATATATTCATAACTACTCCTGTCCATGTGCATCACTCCTTTTAGCAAAAAACGCGATCACTGCAAGTAAATCACTTTCCACTGTATGCCATAAATTGACTAATTCCTCGTAGTCTCCAATCTTATTACTCGATGCATCCTCTAATCTCTGACAAGCTAGATTCAAACTTCTTGCGCCGACGAAGAGTGAATTACTTTTTAAAGTGTGGCTAATGGCATTGATTTTAATCGTATCTTTTTCTATAACAGCGGACTTTAACAATTCATATTTCAGCAATAAATTACTGTAATATTGGTCCAAAAATAAGTCTAATTCTTCATCACTTATATCACCGACAAATTTATACACCTCAGATACATTAACTGGTGGATGCACAGCTGATGGATCGCACTGTGTAGCATCATAGGTATCAGCCTCATCATTATCAATACAAAAGAAATCATCGCTCACAGTGCTATCACGCGTATCCTGAGATGAACTATCAATCATAAAACCCGATAATGTGTCATTTACCTCATCTAATAGACTGACTAAATCAGCTAGAACTAAGGGCTTAACCAGCACACGATCGGCACCCGCCTTTAAACAGGACTCTTTACAAAGATCACCATCATCCCCAGTCAACATGATAACGATAGCGGGTGTTAGATTTTTATACTTTTCAATATCTCTAATCACACTCACTAAATCCGCACCAGAGATATCTGGCATCATCACGTCAGAAATAACTAGATTATATTTATTGACTTTGAATAATTCTATTGCTTGCATTGAATCTTGAATACAGGCTACCTTGACCCCTATTGACGTTAATTGTTTATCGATGACGAATAAATTCTCTTTACAATCATCAATAACAAGAATATTAATATTTCCATAATCGTGAGCGTCTGCAATGACAGTATCTAAGATAGTTGACTCACAATGCCCATTTATAAAATCTATCACTTGCCTTATCTTCACTGGCGGATAAGAAATAATCTCATAATCTGATGGGATATTGATGGAGGATATTCCTCTTAGCTCAGCAACCGTTTCATTTCTAGTCGATAATTGGGATAGCAAATCAACTTCAGAATGGTTCCCCCCTTGATTAACATCAACAATAAAAACTGAATTCACACTATCAACCTTTAACAACTCCTCGTTAGATAAATAGATAACCTTAAGACCTAGGCCGCTTGAGTATTTTTTCATTGAATGACTAAAAAAATAATTATTTGTATAGCACGTGATAGCTTTATTATTGATAAGACTATATTTACCGTCACTAATAAAGTCTGATGACATATAACTCATATCTAATAAAAATTCAGCGACAAAATAGAAAGCACTTCCTTTACCCAAGCTACTGACAACTTTAATCTCACTCCCCATCTTTTTGCAAATTTCACTGCTAATATACAAACCTAAACCAGTACCACCATACTTCTCATATATTTCAGATGACGCCTGCTCATATTTATTAAATATTCTTGACTGTTGTTCATGGGTCAAGCCTATTCCATTGTCAACGACAGTGAATTTCAGGGTTATCTTATCGAATGACTGTTCTACATCCTCAATAAGGAGTAACACAAAAGGGTCTTTTTTATTAGAAAACTTAATAGAATTCCCCATCAGATTGTATAAAACCTGATTTAATTTAACTTCATCACAGATGATATTTTTATTCACACTTAGCGGCATAAAGAAGTCAAGTTTTATCGACTTCTTCTCGGCTTGAATACTAAAAACTTCAATTATTCTTTCAGCTAGACTGCGAATGTCAATCGAGGTCTTATTGAGGCCAGCATCATCCCCTTTAACCTTTTTCAAGTCCAGCATATTATTAATCAATGATAAGACTTGCCTTGAAGTACTGAATGCTGCAGATAATAATGTTTTATCATGGGAACTAACGCCGCCTAGGCTGAGCTCTATCAGACCTATAACCGCATTCAATGGCGTTCGGATCTCATGTCCCAGGGTAGCAATAAAATCACTTTGAACCTTACTCAATTGCAACATTTTAGTATAATCTTTTTTAAGTTCGCCTCTTACCTTATACTTTCTTGTTTCATCAACCAATAACCCAATTCTGCCACCATTGTCAGACACTCGATCTCGATACTCAACAAACATGCCATTTCTTGTTTTAAATATAAAATCTATCGCCTTACCTTTTAATATTTTAAACTTAAACCAACTTAATACCCTTGTTGGATCCCGATCAATAGAAGAAAACTCATTTGCCACAATTTCTGTCACCAAATTTAAAATAGGTTTTCCGATATAGTTTTCAACATAAATGTATGGAAAAAAGCGTTCAACTTGGTCACTCAACAACTCAATACAACCAGCTTTGTTGACTAAGAGTAAACCATCGGATATTGAGGAGAAAAGACTAAAAATATCACTTTCAGTGGTACTATCACTTCCATTAGGGCTATTACTTGTATTTGTAACGATAAACTCATCGTCTAGCGGGACTTGCCTCTTATTATCAGCAACTGAATTACTGATAACCGTAGAGCAAAAAACAATAAAACTATCATCAACACCTTTCACTATTTTAAATTCAACCCACTTACCTCCAACAAAAATAGGTTTCACTTCTGAAAAATGATTGGTTTGGGAATTTAAATGGTTCAATATTTGATTTTTTGCACTTGAAAAAAATACATTATTTGAGAATAGATAGTTTTCGGCTAACCATTCTCCCTTAGCTGATAGCATAAATGCACAAGAGTCGAAAAATTCTAAATCAATCAAATTCATACACCAATATCCTTATTGCTATCTCCCTCAAAAATCATCGCTGCTGCAGATAACAATTTCATTTGGGCTATCAGTCATATCAGAGTTACCTGCTGATTTTATTGCATAAAAACAACTACACTGTTTCTACACCTTACTTCCCGCACAAACGGTTTCGAAGCGAAAGCGGTAAAGGCAAAGCAAACACATTCATCAGGCTTACTATAAAAGTAGTATAAAGTGCCATTATTGCCCAAATAGATGAAAACCTTAGCAGGGCTCTAAATAAGTGTATAAAAAGGCATCTTCGAAGAATATGCCGCATTCGGTCGTGGCTATGGCATGATTTAGTCGGCTTACCGCAACTATGAAACACGTGGTCAACGCTGGCCAGTGGTTGATGGCAAAACAACCCTGCGCCGCTTCGTTGAGGGTAGCGATCCTTATGTTAAAGCCGGCGAAGGTTTCAAGTTTTGCGGTAAACCAGATGGTAAAGCGGTGATCTTCGCCTTGCCCTATAAGCCTGCCGCCGAAGAACCTAACAGTGAATACGATCTATGGATGTCAACTGGCCGCGTTCTGGAGTATTGGCACACAGGCTCGATGACAGCCCGCGTCTCCGACCTTTACCGCGCCTATCCGGTTGCACAAATATTTATGCACCCAGTGCCACGTCGCTCAAGCTGAAAATAAAGCGCCACTGGTTGAGGATCAGTTCTCTGTTCAGTAAGAACATTCCTCGGCAAGCTCAAAGCCACCCTAGTCAGTTAGAGTAGCTTTCATTTTTTCAGCCTACTTGTGCGGGCTCACCGTCGCCCTAAATAGCCAAGTTAAAATAGGGTTATCTTATTAGGAATAAATAGACTAACTAGGAAAAATAAGCAGAGGAAGAAAATTGACGCAGGAAACACCAGAAAGTAAAAACCCAGCCTAGGCTGGGTTTACTTGTTGTTTTGCTTTATGCAAATGACCCGCTGGAGCCGTTGGAGTTGTTGTTTGTGCCACTTTAGCTTTTTGCACATCTTTTGCCACAGGCATAGCCGCCTGCCACAAAGCACCTACCCATAGACTTGAACTAGATTTCATCGGTAATCTCCTTTTCTGTTAACAAGGTCAAAGTAATACTTAGACAATCATCAGTAAAATGAATTAATGCCATAGCGTGGATTCCATTTAAGCATGAATATTCCAATCAAGACCTTACAGTGTTTTCTCACCTTAGTGGAAACCGAAAACTTTACCCGTGCAGCGCAAAAATGTTTTATCACTCAGCCGACACTGAGCAAAATCATTCAAAGACTCGAGGAAAGTCTCGGCCAAACCTTGCTTATCCGTAATAACCAAAAAGTGGAACTCACCCAAGCTGGACAGCTCTTTGAACATAGTGCGAGGGAAATTCTCGGCCAATGGCATAGACTACAGGAGGATATGAGTAACCTTAGCGGCCTCAAATCAGGACGATTGCGATTGGGTGTATGTCCAATGATGAGCAGCCTTATTATTGGCTTGCTGACGAGTTACCGTAAGCGTTATCCCGGCATTGAACTCCAAATGTACGAATATGGGGGATTTGGCTGCGAACAGGCGCTACTCAATAACAGTCTCGATATTGCCTTTACCGCGCTCCCCACGACCCATGAAACTGAACTCGTCAATCAACCTCTGACTAAGTACCCCTTGCTGGCTTGTTTGCCAGAGGGACATCCCCTAGCGGGTAAAGCCCAAATTAATTGGCAAGATTTCGAACCCTATCCCTTTATCCTCTATAACGAGGATTTCTCCCTCGCCAAGCTGATTAATCGCCTCAGCCGTAAAGCAGGCGTTCAACTCAATATTGCCTTTCGCAGCGGCCAGTGGGATTTCCTCGCTGCCATGGTCGAAGCGGATATGGGGGTCGCCATTTTGCCTGAGCCTATCTGCCATAAACTCACTAGCAGCAAATTAATCTTCAAGCCGATGCAGCCAGCAATGACATGGGACTTAGCCCTCATCTGGCGCCAAAGTTTACCCTTAACCCCAGCGGCCAGAGCCTTGCTTGAATTGAGTAAGCAAAAGACTGAATCCTAGTCCGTTATCCGTTATCCGTTATCCGTTATCCGTTATCCGTTATCCAGAGTATTATCGCCCATAAAAAAACCGCTGTTAGCCTAGAGGCCGACAGCGGTTTTTATTAGCTAACCTGAACTCGGGATAAGAAAATTTGAACTAATAGCCCTCCAAGTGATCGGATCTTTCGACCAAGAGAAACCCCATCACACCGGAGGGCCTATGCATAAATTAGTGGAA
>NZ_JAKILG010000017.1 GCF_023283765.1 Shewanella profunda
CACTGAGTAGTTGTTCTGTATGTTTTCATCACCTGCTCCAAATTTATCATTGAGCAGGTATTTTCAAATAGGCAGATTAATGATGCGAGGTGTGGTTCGCTAGACGGTTACAAAGCAGGAACCAAGAAGCCTGGTTATACACCTTCGCGGCACCCAAACTTGTCGAGTTTGCACACCGCATAGCTGAAGAGATACCTGACATTCCAGTGGTATTTAGGCAGTCAATAGAAACTGAAGCATCACGAAAAATTGCTAAGCCGCTATCTTTGCAAACAAAAGACATTCCACCAACGACAATCAGCGAACTCAAATTAGAGCAAGCCAACTTCGATGAGCAAATGCCAAATATGGCAGAGTTGGTGTCGCTAGACCACTCAGGCCTTGCGACATCATTGTCGTGTGAGCTTCTCGGTGGCTTCAGAGAAAAGGTTGTTTCAACCTTTAGGTCTCCGTTTTAAGCCGCCACAACAAAATATGGTGGCACCACTTTTTAAAATTATTTTTGTAAAAAATTTATCAATGATACACAGCTAAAAAGCCCAGTCACAAAAAGAATTTAGCTCAAATTTAAGCTGACAGATACCTTCAAAAAACGGGTAACTGTCAGGTCAAGTCTGAGCGACTACAAATACAGTCTATCTTTCGTACAAGACATTACACATTAATAAAAAGTGCAAGCTAATTGCTTAGGCTTTCCTATCAGGCACTACGCATCTTCAGTAAACGCTCAACATCCTCTGAGCTAGTCTTCAATGATTCAATCATTGTTCGCCCCGAAAATCTGGGCTCGGGTCGAACTAGCAATGAATAAAAGGCTTCCGTTCCGCCTGGTAACATCGGGCCATAACGTTTTTTCAGTTCTTCGACATTGAACATTATCGGTTCATGTTCCTCGCCATAAAGCCGCAAGACTTCGAACTGAAACCATAGTGGTGTTGACTTTAGGTAATGAACAGAAAAACCCTCAACGATGGAAGGAAATCGCCCCACATTTTTCCATTGTTCTAATTTTGACTGAGCCTCCATAAACTCTTTTTCTAGCTGGCATTTTTCATAATATTCAGCCAGTTGAGCACTTCGAAGCAGTTCGATCTCTGATAATTGCTCATCAATTATTTTTTGAAGGTTGTCTTTCTTTTGTTGCGATTGAGATTCTTTCAAAAGGGTTGGAACTAACATGTGCGCAGCATTCCAACTCTCGATGGCCTTCGAAACCAAAATGCCAACATCAGGATGTTTGCTTAGTGATGTTCGGCTAATATCAAACGTCTGAGAAAATAAACGCAACGACATCACTTTTTGTCGCCCCGACAGCACATCCTCAGGGTGTATATCATCTAAAGCCTGTATCGCTTCCTCCACTCGCTCAACGAAACCGCTACTGGCCATACCGCGCTTCCTCTTTCAACAGGTGAACGAGTTCTCGAACTTTATCAAGCCCTTGCACAATGCCTTCTTTTTCACACGCCTCCATCATCTGAAGCTGATCTTCCCAGAATGGCAATTGAGCAGTCGTAATGACGCAGTTCTCACATGAAATGCACTGAATACGATTGAGGCGACAATTATTTGAACAAGCGCCTTTATCAATTGGCCGAACGGATACTGAATGCGCATTTAGCTGCACAGCCATACCAGTACCAATCTTTTTCTGGAGCGCTTTTAGATTTTTCGCCGTTTTGAAATCTCGTGCGGCATATTGTTTATCCATCATGGATTCCCCCAAACCGCCATGCTTGGGACGTGAACTGTCTACCTGCATATCCATGACTGATTTTTGAAATTCACTCTGATCTTCAGCAATCCAATTTAACACCTCATCATCACCACCTTGCATGTAATACTGGGTGATATCCGCAGTGTGATGGCCAAATTGTTCCCGTAATGCCTCCACACTCCCTAAGGGTGATAAGGCAACGAAACGTGCAAGGGTACGCCGAAAACGATGCGGTGTGATTTTTTCAGCTGTTTGTACCCCGGAATGGCCAACAAAACAAGTAACTCTGCGAACAATTGTGCAACTATCCAACCTTAATGAATAATGATGTTTTGCATTTATACCTGATAACAAAAATAAGCTATTTGATGCTTTTTTGGCTTCACTGGCTACCAATGGATCCGAATGGCCATCAGTGCTCAACAATAATCGCTGATTTTTCTCTCGACGATGCTGATTCAGTTGATTCACTCGCTCAATCACGGTCTTTAGCTCAGAAGGAACCAGCCATACATGATGTTCTCCTTCAGGAAAACAAGAATATTTATAGGTCATCCCACGAAGAAAACTTGAAACGTAATTCGTCGAAAGAAACTCTGTCTTTGTCTCTTGAAAACAATCCATTGATAAGCCAGATAATTCGCTTTGGCGCATGCCGGTCAATGCCAAAATCAGAATTATTGCAGCCCCCTCGAATAAAATGATGTCCATTTCGAGTTCGGTATAAGACTCGTACCCTTTAGTCAAAAGGAAGGCACTCTTTCTATTGCTCACCGTGGCGGCTGATGGTTTTGTTCCATCTCGGGTTGGTAATGATACAAAGTCTGAGTGTTTAGTGACCCAATAGTCAATATAGGTTTGGATAGCATGTTCAGACGAATCAATACAATCCCATGCAGCCTGAATTAATGCTCGCCACTTGTCTTCCCCAATGACTTGAGTTTGAGATTTATTTTTCATTTTACCAACGATTTGCTCACCTTTTAGCCCTCGAAAGGGAGGATAATCAAATCCTACTTTCAATACCTGCCGATAGTGATATAACTGGTAAATTGGCCGGAGCCTTAATAATTGAGTTTCCTTACTTACTTGGGAACCTTCATGACCATGACGGAAGTCTTGCTTCATCCATTGAACATATTGATCTAGCCCTGCGGGTGATTGAAGCCACTCTTCAAATGCCATTCCATTGAAAGCATTCACCCACCAATGCGTGAATACCTTCCATGCCTTTAATTCTACGACTAATTGACCCACAGAGGTCCCATCAGAGAATCGTAACCACAGACAATCTCGGGTAGCCTCAAATACGCTGTACTCGTGTTGATGAGTTGAACTCTGAATACTTAGCGATTCACACTGACTCGTAAATGATAGGTTTTTCATAGACCGATGAATATTTGCCTTACCACTGAGATGTTGTAGTAACCACGTATCATCTCCGTAATTCCCGAGGTCATGACCATCGTAATGCCCAATCGATAGGCCTAGTTTTTCTTGTAACGTTGTATCTTTTATTTTTTGCAACGTAAGTACTTGAGTTGAAAGTTCTTCCCCATAATTACCTAACGCGATAACACTCTCGACTTCTTTTTTTCTGTTCATGCTTTTTCTTCCACCATCGACAACATCTTAGCCAGATAAGATTGATCGTTCAGGTCCCATAACGGATACGGTGTTCGTGCGGCTCGTTCTTGCGCTTTTTTTAAAACTAAGGGGCGATGTTGAAATGCTTGAGGAATGTCTTCTTCTAGGATTTTCAAGAAGATGCCATAGCGCTTCATCCATAAAGCCGAGGGAATTCTTCCCGATTCAAAATCATGCCGCAACGCCAGCTGAAACGAAAATAATCGCCATAAATCAGTTTCTAAAATCACGATGTGAGGACAAAGTAAGCATTGCATAAAATCTAAGCAATGAGGCCCAGTGGAAACCGATTGCTCCTTGTTTTGTGGATTATTACAGCTTGCCACATGCGTTTTGAACCGAGCGTCACTTTGAAGCAAATCCAATTCCGTTTTTTGCGCTTCTGTCAGCACGTGTTGCTGCTCATATTGAATCCAAGTTTCAACGTCGCCATTGGTTGAGTAATCATGAAGACGGCTGAGTAACAGACTTATCCGTGCCTTCTGTTCTGGGGTCGCATTTAAATAATGGCGTTCAGTCGTCTGAGAGTACCCCATGCCAAAATTAAGTTTGTGCCCCAAAATTCGAGAGACACTCGCCACAGAACCATGGCGGCGTAAAATCTGAACACAAGTCGGCCGTAACCGAGATAGTCGAATTTTTAACGCTTGACCTTTGTCATCTTTCAAATCATAGAGGTTAGCAATGACATCCAAAGGAACCGCTGCATTCTTGCCTTTATTTCGGCTACTATCCAAATATCCAGCTTTTAATGACGTGACGTTTCCGCCCCACCCAAAACTGTTAGTTTCATATAGCCAAATCGATTCTCGAATATCGTCAGAAGCCTGATCACGGTATTTATCTGACCGATCTTTCAGGTATTCAAATAGACTTTTTGCATTCATATGAAACAAACGAGATTCTGCGAACATCTCTAATTCCCGCCCATCGATATTGGAGAAATCTTTAATGATGGTTCGATGTTTTGCCCGTGGCTTATAAAAAGCAAAGCAGACTCGACGCTCTGGATCATGCGGGTGAGGATACATAGAATCCACGTTTAATCTTAAGATGTCAGACTTATTCGCCAATGTGTAAATTGACATCAACACCGCAGCTGCTGCGAGGACTACAGAACCGGCACTCTGCCATTCCCCTTTTTTGTCCGATTCAACAATCGATTTACAGACTCTTAAAATCTGACGGAATTCGCGCTTTGAATAGGGTTCTCGGGGTGAACTGGGGATGTTAGGAAGTGAAGGTAAGTGACCAAGCAATACATCGACATGTACGTCATCAGGATGCAATTCCGCCAAACTGACTAGCAACCTAGGGATCAATCGAGCAAGATGGATACTCTTACGACGTTTCCCTTTTCTTTCCCCCTTTTGAAGAGGCCTCATTTGAAACCATTTTAAGTAGCAGAGCAAAAATTCATAATCACAGTCCGCAATGTCATCGACCAATTTTTCTGTATTTAAGTACAACAAGAATGTATCAATCGCTCGACGAAATTGCTTAAGAGATTTCAATGCATAACCTATACCGTGCAAGCCATATAAGCCCTCATTCAATTGCAAAATAATGCGTTTCAAATGCGGGTATTCTTGAATTCTCATTTTCATATCAAAATGATAATTGCCATGAATTGGGTCCGAAATCGTCCATATTAACGGTGCTTTAAAGCGCAAGACTTGATCGCTTTGAGACGGCTTACTCATCAGTGGTCTCCTTCATCATTTCGCTCAGCGCTTGTTCATATTGCTGAAGCACAGCGCGATCATGCGCATGAAGCTCGCTGGTCATGTTGATATACGTATTTGCTGTTGTGGATACCTGGCTATGCCCCAGTTGTTTCTGCAACCAGATCAAGCAGGCCATTTCGGAAGAAAATCCTGACTCTTGCCACTTTTCAAGTGTTCGCGTTGCAAACACATGTCTCAGCGTATGAGGGGTAATTGAGTGCCGTAATCCAACAGAAGTTGATGCTTTTTTAAATGATTTTTGTATGGTCGAAGCAGCCCAAGCGTGATGATTTTCATTAGCAAAAAATAGCGATTGATTGCCTGCATACGACAATGGCATAACTTGCTCATAAATCGTCAAAAACAAACGTCCCGGGATAAATGCTGTTCGAGACTTATCGTTCTTAATGTCCATCTCTCGACTATCGAGACGAATGCTATACATCCGGTTTGGAGCTTTTAGCACTGATGAGTACGAAGGGAATGCAGATGCTGGAACAGACAACACTTCACTAATCCGCATCCCTGTACTGAGCATCAATCCCATCATAGGTCGCATTGCTTTAGGCAATTCTCTTGAAAACCGCTTGATTTCTTCCATTGTTGGTAACGGAGCTCGAGAAGTAGATTCTGTTAGCAGAAGTCGAATACTCCGAATTCGCTGAGCTTGCTGTTTTTGATTAAAGTTCAGACGTCCAGTTCGGATTAATTTTTCAACACGGAGCCCCCAAAAACTATCTTGGATAAAATTATTAAAGATCGCCCATTCAATAAATCCTACGACAGCACGTAATCGGACGTTGATCGTTCGATTCGTACCCCGTTCATTTCCTGGTTTATTCACCAAACTGTTTCGCCACGCTACAAGATGCTTGATTTGAACATCTTTAAGTGGGATATCCTGCTCTTCTAAAAACGCGACAAACTGCGCCAAACTATTCGTATTTGAACGAACCGTGTGCCCTGAGGACCAAAATCCAGATTCAATTCTGTCTCTGACATAGGTCGTTGGGGCTCGCATAATTCTTCCAGTGCGATCCCAAAAAACAGGGGGATGTATGGTTATATTGACATCCATATTCGTTGCCATGCTGTCGTAGGTTACTTTCAATTTTCAAGCCTCCATTAAAAATGAACCTTAATGAAAACATGATTCCGCAAACGCGCAGCCACCTTACAAATCAATAGCTTAACCGAAAGTAAAAGCGAGTTGCGCGATGAGTATCGTGTGTTACGCGAATATAAACATGGGTCGGGATGAAAGTTTCAGAGGAAGACCAATTACCCATAAATGAGGTATGAAATAATGACAGTTAAAACTCAGAATCGTCTCAACAAACCATAGAAATGTAGCCCGAAAGAACTCCACGAGGGATGTAACAGCTGCACGTTAAAGTAACTGCAGCCATCTTAACGCCACCGTTATTCCTTATGTACAAGCAGAAAGCATTACTATGCGGTCGTCACAAAGTATACCTCACATTTAGAGAGTAAGAAGCGTATGCATAGTCACTTCGAGCAACAGATTTAATCGCTTTTGGAAACAACAATCTCTAACCCTATTCACTAACAACATCTGTCTCTTTCTCAAATCTCATTCATAGTTAACTTCTTTCACCGACAGACATTTCATCAATAAATCTAATCTGAAGATAAAAGTACCAGTTGCAGGATTATCGAAGCGGAACATAATGATTTATATTGTTAAAATTAGAAGTACCACTTAAATCGTGATTACTGAAATCATGCTGCAACAAACTCAAGTTGCGACTGTTATTCCCTATTACCATAAATTTATGGCGAGTTTTCCCGATGTGTTAGCGCTCGCTAACGCGCCAGATGATGAGGTGTTACACCATTGGACTGGTCTTGGCTATTACGCTAGGGCGCGTAATCTGCATAAAGCAGCCAAGATGATCCGCGATGATTATCAGGGACTATTTCCAACAAATTTTGAGCAAGTGCTCGCCCTACCCGGCATAGGCCGCTCCACGGCGGGCGCTGTATTGTCATTGTCGCTTGGACAACATCACCCCATTCTCGATGGCAATGTGAAACGTGTATTAGCAAGACACGGCGCTATCGTGGGTTGGCCTGGGCAAAAAACGGTCGAAGAGCAACTTTGGCAGTCGACTGATGCCTTGACGCCGCAGCAAGATATTCAGAAATATAATCAAGCCATGATGGATATCGGCGCCAGTATTTGCACTCGTAGCAAACCTAACTGCGCCGCTTGCCCAGTCGCGCTTGATTGCAAAGCGCAGCTGATTGGCAGACAAACCGATTTTCCCGGTAAGAAGCCTAAAAAAACCATACCAACCAAAGCGGCGTGGATGTTAGTGCTGATGCAAGACAATCAAGTCTTTTTAGCTAAACGTCCGCCAGCGGGCATTTGGGGAGGACTCTGGTGCTTCCCAGAATTTGCCACCCAAGCAGCACTTGAAACTCATCTTGAAGAGCAAGGCTTCGATGCACAGCAGCTCGAATGGTTAACAGGCTTTAGACACACATTTAGCCACTTTCATTTAGATATTCAGCCCATGATGCTTAATTTAGATAAGACGCAAAACAACAGTCAAATGATGAGCGTCATGGAACAAAATCAGTCTCTCTGGTATAACATCAATCATCCTTCCAAAGTGGGACTCGCCGCTGCCACCGAGCGCGTGCTAGCCAATTTGGGATCACTCGTTCAATCCGCAGCAGTCAGTAAGGAATAATCATGGCGCGTACAGTCAATTGTGTATATCTAAATAAAGAAGCCGACGGCCTAGACTTTCAACTGTATCCTGGTGATTTAGGTAAGCGTATTTTCGACAACATTAGCAAAGAAGCTTGGGGCCTATGGCAGAAAAAGCAAACCATGCTGATCAACGAGAAAAAGCTCAATATGATGAATGTTGATGACCGTAAATTTCTGGAAGAGCAAATGACCTCTTTCCTATTTGAAGGTAAAGATGTTGAAATTGAAGGTTTTGTTCCTGAAAAAGATCAAGATTAATTCTGTCGTTAGTCGACTCTAAAGATAAAGCTTACAAAAAAGCGCCTTTCGGCGCTTTTTGCTTATTTAGACGGCATAATAAAGAGTTATTTACGCACACCTTCTACGACTAAATCTAACTCAACATGGCTAGATGCTGGACCTAAATCCATTTTGATGCCGAAATCTTTCATCGCAAAAGTAGTTGTGCCAATAAAACCTGCACGGTAGCCACCCCAAGGATCTTGGCCTTCACCCACAGCATGAGCCTTGATTGCCAAAGGCTTAGTTACACCATTTAAGGTTAAGTTACCGTTAATCACTAAGTCGCCATTTCCTTTATCTTCTACCGAAGTCGATGCAAAGGTGGCTTTCGCGAATTTGCTAGTATTGAGGAAATCTTCGCCGCGAATGTGTTTATCACGCTCAGCATGGTTTGAATCAACACTTAATGTATTAACAGTGACATTCACTTTCATCGCTGTTGGTTTAGCGGCATCGTAGCTAAAGTCACCGTTAAAATCATTAAAACGACCAACCACATAGCTATAACCTAAGTGATTTACTTTAAAAGTAATAGAAGCATGTGCTCCTTCATGATCAATCACATAATCTGCAGCAGAAGCTGCCATGGGAGCCAATAGAGATACACCAATCAGTGCGCTTAACAGTTGCTTTTTCATTGTATTATCCTCGTTTAAATTTAATCATTCTGAGTAAGGTCGTGTCTTTATCGATAAAGTGATGTTTTAATGCGCCCGCGGCGTGAATAACGACCAGTGCGATTAAGCTATAAGCCGCATATTGATGGATATCACCCGCTATATCGGCTTGGTTTTCAAACAAAAGTCCCAATCCTGGTAGTTCAAACCAATCAAACACCCAGATACCACGGCCATCTGCGGTTGAGATCAAAATACCTGCGATCATGATGACGAAAAGCAAGACATAAATAACAAAATGCGCCAAATGTGCGGCTGTCTTTTCCCACGGCTTATGACTCGCTTCTGGTGCTGGCTTAGGATTAACTAAGCGCCATACCAAACGAAATATAGTCACAGCTAACAACAAAATACCCACACTTTTATGAAGATGCGGTGCGGTTTTGTACCAAGCACTGTAATAGGTTAGCTCCACCATCCACACTCCTACGGCAAATAGCCCAATCACAACCAAGGCACTGATCCAGTGAATAACAATAGCGGGTATCCCATAAGCTAATTTACTATTTCGAAACATACAGCCACTCCATACTCACTTTATCTCATGCTAGTCATCAAATAATATTCATTATCATAAATCTAAATTTAAAAACTAAAAGCCGCAAAAATCGCTTATATCTTTCTAATTTTTAGAAGTTAAGCCAAAAATCGAGATTTATGAGTACAAAGCTATAGTAAACATCAGTATCCCTCTGACTTGAAAAAATGCAGTTAACGGATCAAATTGACCTGAATTCGAAGAATAAGAGATAAAAAACACCCAAGATGTGCATTAAACAGTCGAACGAGTTATTTATCAGGAAAAAGCACTTGCAGATGAGAAACTCCCTAGCTAAGATAGCCGCACTTTGAACGAGGCAGCTTTTAAAGCAAGTTCAAAGTAGTTAACTAACGCTTAGTTTAGTTGCCCGAATAGCTCAGTCGGTAGAGCAGAGGATTGAAAATCCTCGTGTCCCTGGTTCGATTCCGGGTTCGGGCACCATTATTCTGTAGTAAAAATTAGCAGTAAAGATTGAAGCCGGCATAGCTCAGTTGGTAGAGCAACTGACTTGTAATCAGTAGGTCCCGAGTTCGACTCTTGGTGCCGGCACCATATAGACAACGAAGCCACTCATTGAGTGGCTTTTTTGTATCCATACCGTTTATACGTAGTATTTCTAATTCATTCTCTTGATCAAAAATATTACCCTCTTGAGCACCATAAACATCGATAAAAAGCGCAACTCACTTACCCTCGATAATACCAGTAGCTCCCGAGTTCGACTCTTGGTGCCGGCACCATATAAACGACAAAGCCACTCAATGAGTGGTTTTTTTGTTTTTGTTTACTGATATATCCAAACATCCCAAAATGCAGGATTCAGTGGGAATTTAAAACACTTTAGGCAGCTATACAGTAAAAACCATCAATAAAACTGCTAAACAATTAACAAATGCCAATTAAAATCTTAATTTTGCTCAATAGTTAATCAGTCATTTAAAAAGCACTTGCACAGTGAAAACCAGCACTATACTATACGCGCACTCCAAACAAGATAGGCTTCTAAGCTCAAGTTTGAAGTAGTTAACTAACGCTTAGTTTAGTTGCCCGAATAGCTCAGTCGGTAGAGCAGAGGATTGAAAATCCTCGTGTCCCTGGTTCGATTCCGGGTTCGGGCACCATTATTCTGTAGTAAAAATTAGCAGTAAAGATTGAAGCCGGCATAGCTCAGTTGGTAGAGCAACTGACTTGTAATCAGTAGGTCCCGAGTTCGACTCTTGGTGCCGGCACCATATAAAACAATGAAGCCACTCAATGAGTGGCTTTTTTGCATCCATACCGTTTATACGTAGTATTTCTAATTCATTCTCTTGATCAAAAATATTACCCTATTGAGCACCATAAACATCGATAAAAAGCGCAACTCACTTACTCTTGATAATACCAGTAGGTCCCGAGTTCGACTCTTGGTGCCGGCACCATATAAAACAATGAAGCCACTCAATGAGTGGCTTTTTTGTATCCATACCGTTTATCGTCCATATTCTTAACCAATACTCTTCATCAAAATCATTACCCTATTGAGCACCATAAGCGTCGATAAAAGCGCAACTCACTTCTCTCGATAATGCCAGTAGTCCCTCTATTTAATTAACTCGAGTGGCGATGGCCTATCGCCAACCTGTACTTGATGCTGCACATTAAGCCAGCACTGACTTAACTGATTTAAATTTGCCTTTCTTTCTGGAAACTGGGTTGCAAGGTTATCAATGACTTCTATTTGCTTTTTACACAATAACGACCAACGTTCTGCATTTGATAGGTACATCATGTTTTCCTTAACTTAGAGGTTGTTTTTCCATCACCTTTGAATTTTAGATTAGTGTTAGGTTATTGCCAGTCTAAATTTGCGTGTTAGCGCACTGTTAAAACTAGTGACTAGGGAGTATCTTTGCCCTATAAACATAAGATAGGAGGCATTATGACTGCCAATATTTTTAAACTTATTTTTGTAGTTATTGGTTTATTTCTCATTTACAAACTGATATTTAGCAATAAAAAAGGTCTGACTATTTTTGAAATGCATTTTAAAGATGGGCGTATGACTCAACATAAGGGCAAGATCCCAGAAAGGTTTGAGAAGGAATGCCGACAACTGGCTAAGACCGAAAAATTAACTTGCACTATTAGAGCAGAAAAATCAGGTGATGTGCGCTTACATATTTCAGCTAATGTAAGTGACAATGTGAAGCAAAGAATCCGTAATTTATTTCCCTTTGAGTATTACGACAAAAAATCTATCGATAACAGTCGTCAAGCTGGCTAGTTTTTCGTCTTTTTATCCTAGCAACCTCAATTTAGATACTTGAGGTTGCAGCTTATCCCAAAGCGCTTTGTTATCTAAACCTAATCGGGTTCGTTGGCGCTAACAGCCCCTCTTCCCTAGCTTCTCGAATGCGACGTTCGTTATCTTGTACCATAGGATCACTTGGTGGCAGATGAGGATCAATTTTCTGTTCTGATTGGTCCTCAAACCTAAAGTCAAAGGTAGAACAAGCCGTTAAAAATAGGCTTGATAATACAAGCCATAAAGTCAGATGTTTGTTCATTATTCCCCAAGTTTTAACGAGTGACTCTTAGCAAATAAAGGGAGAGCAGCCAAACTATAGCGTTAAACTTAACTTAGGCCATCAATAGCGAGGTCACTTTTGAATAACTAAAGTGACCTTAGCGACTGTGATACCAAATTTAACAATATCACTCTGGTTTATAACAGTATTATCATTGACTAAGTACATCCAATCATCGAAATGAACTTGGTATTGTTCACCGTCCATCGGCAATAACATGTCATATTTCCAACGCAGTGCGCTGCCGCTAGATTGACCCTGAGCAGTATCAAGAATGTCATCGGCCGTTCCTGTATATTGCCCATTACCTAAGGCCTTTATACGCCACACCCGCGTTTGAGTTTCACCATCATCGTAAACAAACCACTCTTTTATGACTCCAACATCCCCTTGCCAACTCGCCTCCATAATGACATTAAACTTGCGGATCACTTTACCACTGAAGTTTTGTACTATGCCTGAGGCGGTTAGCGGGCCATTAAAAAAGGATTCTAAAATAAGTTTTGGGTGAGTCTCTTGGTAATCCGTCACCTCGACCGATGAACAACTCGAAAGCCCAGTTATCATCAATAAACACAAAACCCATTTTTGCCCCAAAAGACGTTTTAACAGTCGCATGATGTTTCTCCGAGTAATTGTGCCCGCAAACTCGGGCCGCTAGTTTGGGGTGATAACCAAATGGCTAAAAATGCTTCGGCAAAATGAGTATCATTAATCATGTTAAGCGGTTGCTGGTTATAGAAAAATTGACTCGTTTGCCCATCGACAATCATAAAGCTCAAGTGATCACCTTGCTTTACATCGGGCCAGATAGACCTTAATACACTAAGCCAACCTTCGATATCGGTATTAGAAAACCGTAGCTGTTTCCACTGATCCCGCGTCGCTTGCAAAAGGTCATCAGAATCAATATCGCGATAATATTCAATCTCTAACAATATGGGGTACTGACCCTGCTGGTAACGCCCCGTCGCCGTCATCAGCTTAGCTTTGTATAAACTCAACCATAACCAATCCATCTCACCGCGCCCAACTTCAATCAAAGATGGTGCACGGCTCGCATGCTGAACTGATATAGCCCCAACTGTACGACTCTCTTTATCCTGCGCCGAAAATGCCAAAATTGGTGTCGCTGACCCCAATACGAGGCAAGAGTACAAACAGGCTAATCTTTTAAGTTTCATAGGCTACAACCTTCTATCTGTGCCGGGATTGAACACAGTTTGGCAAGCACAGAGCAGTGTCTTGAAAATCATCACTCTATTTGAATGAGTTAAGCGCAGTAATAAGGGGAAGAGTAGAGACCAAATAGTCGCAAGTACAATGCAGGTAACGCTAAGTGCAAGGGGGAAAGTGACCGCAGACATGTGTGCGCCCGCCACATAGCTAAGGCAACCAAATACCCCGCCGATAATAGCTTGCAAAAATAAAGGTAAATGCCGCATAAAAGCGAGGCTATAGTGCAAACTCAAAATGAAATGTAGCCATAGACAAATAAGCCACCAAGGGAACACCGCAAACTCAAATACCCCAAAAACCATCAGTAGCGCATCTATGACCATCCCTATAGGGGCCAGCTTTAGGATTAATATCCAATCAAGCCTGTAGCATTGGCGTTTTCCTAGCCCAATTAGCAAGATAAAATGCAGCATTAATAATGGGATAGTTAAGACGAGCGATAAGTTCAGCCAAAGTACGCTAGACCACCACACCAGCTGGAAACTCAAGGCATTATAAATCATAAAGCCGCGAGACTTAGCCCGAGACTTAGGACAGTCGCGGGATAAGGCAGGATAACCAGACTGTAAACGGTAACTGGCGTGATTTGGCATTGGCTTCATCTTAACGCTCACTTAGAGAGATGGCGCTGCTGGCAGCCGATAATCAGGACGCGCTGCAACAAGGTGTACAGTGCTAGTGGTGCGCTCTAAAAATCCGCCTTCACAATAACTTAAGTAAAATTTCCACATGCGGATAAAGTCATCGCCATAACCTAAGGCTTGGATCTCGGCTATGGCATGATCAAAATTCTCATGCCAATGTTTGAGGGTTTTGGCGTAATCCAGCCCCATATCATTGACTGACCAAACCACCATATCGGTTTGCTTAGCCATGTGATTCACCATTTGGCTCACTGACGGTAAGCAGCCACCAGGGAAAATATAACGCTGAATAAAATCCACACCTTTTCGGTAACTGTCGTAACGCTGATCGGCAATCGTAATCGCCTGTAATAATAATCGTCCGTTAGGTTTTAGGAGTGACTCTAACTTTTTAAAAAAACCTGCCAGATATTCATGGCCAACGGCTTCAATCATTTCGATGGAAACAACCCTGTCGTATTCCCCCGTTAGATTGCGATAATCTTCTGTGAGTAGCGTGACTTTATCGCTTAAGCCTTCCTGCTCAACCCGCGCCTTAGCATAGGCATATTGCGCATCAGAGATGGTTGTCGTGGTGACATGTACCCCATAGTGCTTAGCCGCATAGATGGCGAGTGCTCCCCACCCCGTACCTATCTCCAGCAGAGTTTGACCCGGCTGTAAGTCAAGTCGCTCACAGATAGTCATCAACTTAAACTGCTGTGCTTCCTGTAAACTGGCTGCTTCATGGGGATAAAGCGCACTGGAATACAACATTTCTCGGTCGAGGAATTGTTCATACATGGCATTACCTAAGTCGTAATGGGCCAAAATATTACGCTTCGAGCCCTCCTTTGAATTACGATTCAGTAGATGTTTAATCCGATTAATACTGGCGGTTAACCAAGAGAACTTGGCTTCAATCCTATCGAGCAAGGCGAGGTTACGCGCAAAAAGCTGCACAACCTTAGTTAGATCAGGACTTTCCCAATGTCCTTGGATAAAACCTTCTCCAGCCCCAATCGAGCCAGATAACATCACTTGCCGATAAAAACTAGGGTGCTTAACCACCAAAGTGGCATGTAAATCCGCATGACCCTGTCCAAAACGGTAGCTCTTATCGCCCTCTACTAAGGTTAAACAGCCGTGGGGTAAGCTTTCTAATGCCTTAAGCAAGACTTTACGCGCCATACTGTCGGGCAGTTTCCCTGTGGCAATGGACGTTTGCGAAGCCGTATTTTCCATATTATTTCTCCATCTGAGCTGGATGCGGCACAAAGGGCACACGTTTGAAGAAGAGTTTTAACGCTTGCCAATAAATTCCGAAGAAAATCTTTAGCGTCATAAAGGGAAAGCGGAATAAGAATGAACGCAGATTTACCGCATTAATTGGCTGGCGTTGCATCACAAGTGAAGCATTAAAGAGCTTTTTACCCTCTTTATTGCTAGTCACCTCATGTATCGATTGGTTTTCAATACCAACATTGAAATGTTCTGTCGGCGCTGAGACATGCCAAACATAACGCATATCCAATGTCATAAACGGTGAAACATGGAACACCTTATCCGAGGACTGCGGCGCAGTTAAATCCACTAAATAACAATGACGTTGGTTCCAAGGGGTATTACTCACCTCAGCCAACATATATAAAGGCTTTTGATTTTGATAACAAAAATAAAAATTAACCGGGCTAAAATACACACCAAAATGGCGAATTTGCCCAACAAACATCACTCGGTCACATAACTTATCCGCCCCTAGCTCGGCGACTTGGCTAAGCACGCGAGCTTTAAGTGCTGCTGTGCTCAGATCAGTAATTTGCTGTTCACGGCTTTCACTCGTTTTAGCGGTAAAAGTGGTGAGATAATCTTTGGGATTAAACCTTAATAGGGCACGGCGCTGACTGGCAAATATTCGCCCCATCGCACTGATGGTATCGACCTCATCCAAATCAATAGCAAGCAATGCCATTTCATAGCTGAAACTATGTTTGATTGGCGTAAAACGGCTGTGGAATATTGTGCCGTAATAAATACCACTGTTAAGCGCCGTCATAGTTCCACTCCGAAGTGAGCGCACACATCGAGGGCGCTACGAACGCCATCTTCATGGAAACCATTGTGCCAATAGGCTCCGGCAAAATGGGTATGATTGTGGCCTGAAATCTCCTCACGCCGAGCTTGCGCCTTGAGACTGGCTTCATTAAATACCGGATGGGCATAGGTGAAACGGCGCAATACTTTGGCTTCATCAATCAATTCTGACTGATTCAAAGTGATGCAGAAAGTCGGCGCATTAGCAGGCAACTGTTGCAGAATATTCATATTGTAAGTGACGGATGCCGGACGCTTTAGATCGCCATCTAAGCGATAATTCCAGCTAGCCCAGGCGGCCCTACGCTGAGGTAAAATGCGCGTATCTGTGTGCAGCACCACATCGTTATCTTGATATTGTAAATCTCCGAGAACGGCCTTCTCGGTGGATGTGGGATCCATAAGCATGCTAAGTGCTTGATCGCTATGGCAAGCTAAAATAACCTCATCGAACTCCAGCCACTCACCTTTAACCAGTAATCTCACACCATTGTCTTGCCGTTCAATCGCAGTAACGGGAGAGTTAAGGTGAATACTCTCTTTAAATGGTGCGATTAAATCCGGAATATAACTACGAGAGCCGCCTTCGAGCACATACCATTGTGGTCTATCACTGACATTTAGTAATCCGTGGTGCTCAAAGAAACGGATAAAGAATCTCAGTGAAAACCCTCGCATATCTTCAATACTTGAGGACCAAATAGCCGCTCCCATTGGTAAAATATAATGCTCGGCAAAAAAAGACGAAAAATGCTCTCTGTCTAAATAATCCCCCAGATTTCCCTCGGGATACGTATCTTGCTGATATATCGCTTTGCAATTTTTATTAAAGCGCAGAATTTCCCTTAAAAAAGCCCAAAAACGGGGATTGAAAATATTGCGCTTTTGAGCAAATAAGCTGGCAAAGTGATGACCGTTATACTCAAGCCCTGTGAGCGTATTATGCACGCTAAAACTCATCTCAGTCGGTAAGATTTTGACCTTAAGACGGGCCAATAACCGCTCAAAACGCGGATAAGTTCTGTCGTTGAACACGATAAAACCTGTATCAATCGCGTAATCTTGCCCTTGATGTTCAATATCGACTGTGGCTGTGTGACCACCTATATAGTCATTGGCCTCAAACACTGTCACTTTATGTGACTCACTCAATAAATGTCCGCAGGTTAAACCTGAGATACCTGTGCCAACAATAGCGATATTTTTCATAAACTCGGATCCTTAAGTGGCCTGGTATTGTTAGCCATCAACTTTTGCCATAAAAAAGCAGGTAAAAATGACAATAGTTTTAGTAAATAAGTAAAACGCCTTGGGAAGTGAATTTCGCGCTTACCACGTTTTAGCCCGCTGCGTATTGCCCTAGAAGCCGCTTCTACACCGACTTGCATCGGCATAGGGAAATTATTTTTAGCCGTTAATGGGGTTGCCACAAAACCTGGGCAAATCAAACTCACCCCAATGCCAAACTGGGTTAAATCTATGGCTAAACTTGAGGCTAAATACTGTACGCCCGCTTTGGAGGCGCCATAGGCTTCGGCACGAGGAAAGGGCAAGTAAATCGCGCTCGAACTCATTAACCCAATACGTGAACCTTTTGACATCAAAGGTAAAAACGCACCAAGGCAATATCCCATCGCAATCAGATTGGTATGAATAACACGCTCGAATAATGCATCATCAAAAGCTTTGGCATCGTCGATATATTCGCAGCTCCCCGCATTTAAAATCACTAAATCGAGTTGATAGTTCTTCTGAATTAACAGGTTAGCTAAGTCTTGCCCGGCTTGCTGGACCTGTTCGCGCAGCGATATATCGAAGATAAAAATCGAAGCACCTAAAAGCTCAGTTAACGCCAAAGTATCGAGACGCTGCCGATCGCGACCGCAGGCAATAACATGCCAACCCAGCGCCAGATAATCCTGCGTCAGTTGCAAACCAATACCCGAACTCGCCCCAGTGATAAGCACGGTTTTGCACTTTGCCGGTTCGACTAAGCTATCTCGCCCCTTGCTGTGACAATTAACTGTGCCCATTACCTTGCCGCCCTATCTTTAAGCAAGCGAATAAGACCACCCATACAAGGCAAGTGTTCGTATAACATTTGTCCTAGGTCGAAGTAATCCCGGTGATAGTAGATTTTGTCATTGAATTTCAGTTGGCTCATGCCATCGACAAAAATAGTTCCGCCCTTATTTAACTTGGGATGGGAATACTGCATTTGCCAAAAGAGTGCTGCCTGAGAGTTATTCTGCTGCACTTCCTTAATATCAAACTGAATATGCTGAACATTTTTATATAACTTAGCAAAGTACTGAGTTAATGCAGGTAAGCCGATAATTTGATGCATAGGATCGGCAAATATAATCTTGTCATCGTAAACTCGCTCGAGCAAATGCAGATTGTCTTTATTTAATGCTTGATATAGCTGAATAAAATTGTCAACAAGTGTATTTGCATTAACTTCAGTCATCACTGTATTACTCCAGATCCCAAATCTATAAGGCCGAGGCCTTTTTCAATACACCCAACACACTTAATGCTCTAACCCTTGCAGCATTGTGTTCCACAATGGCGCTTGGATAGCTCGTTTGTTCGGCAAATAATGGCTGATTAAACAATAAAGAAGTCTTAGCGGTATTGGGTTGATGCAGTTGCTTTATTCCCCAAGATGCTAGCTCTGGTAGGTACTTACGAATAAAGCTGCCATCTGGATCAAACTTTTCACTCTGGCTCATCGGATTAAAAATACGGAAATAAGGCTGGGCATCACAACCACACCCTGCCGACCATTGCCAACCGCCATTATTGGCAGCTAAGTCACCATCGATGAGCTTTTGGCGGAAATAGCGCTCGCCCCAACGCCAGTCAATTAACAAATGTTTGGTTAAGAAACTCGCGACCACCATACGCAGTCGATTATGCATCCAACCCGTTTGATTGAGTTGCCGCATTGCCGCATCCACAATCGGATAACCAGTACGACCCTCGCACCAAGCCTTAAATTCTTCGATATTATTACGCCACTGAACTTGGTCGGCCTGACGATTAAAATTATGATTTTTAGATAGATCAGGAAATGCGACTAATAAATGGCGGTAAAACTCACGCCAGATAAGTTCATTAAGCCAAGTTCGGCCAAGGCTTGTATCATCAACAATCACCTCAGGAAAACGCTGTAATAATGCGGCCACACACTGGCGTGCACTGAGCACACCAATCGCCAAATAAGGGGAAAGACTACTCGTCCCATCTAGGGCTGGAAAATCCCTATCCTGCTTATAATCTTGCGCTTTTTGCTGAATAAAATCGCACAGCAAACGCTTGGCTTGCCCTTCTCCTGCGCCCCATTGTTCGCTCGATACTTTATCCACGGCCAAATTTAATGCTTTAGGCTCAGGTAAAACGGGACCCAGTGGTGCGGGTACACCTAGCGGCAAAATGGCACTGCGGGCGGCAATTTCTCGCCACTTTCGGCTAAAAGGGGTAAAAACTCGATACATTTCACCGGATAAATTCAACACTGTTCCTGACGCGAGCAAACAGTGCTCATCAGTTAACAGCAGTGGCACACCCGCATGAATACATGCTTGGTCGCGAAGTCGTTCGTTTATCTCGGGCTCAGAGCCTGCAAACACTCTAGAAATACTGTGCTGCTGACAATAATCAAGCATAAACTCTGGTACATCAGCAAAACTATCTAGTTGAATTAACTCAAATTGAATGCCTAAACAACCAAGACCTTTAACAAGCAGATTGATATGACGTTCGATAAAATCTAATTGAATAGGCGCTACATCATGGCATGCCCACTGGCTGGGGGTTGCAATATACATAGCCCTAAGCGCAGTACCATGCTCCCGAGCCCAATCGCAGGCAGCCGTTAACGCTTGATTATCGGCCAGTCGTAAATCTTGGCGAAACCATATAAGTGCATCGCCTATGCTTGGCTTAACAGCTTGTTCTTTAATTGATATCACTGTTATCTCCGGTCATATTTTTAACATTAGCGTCCGCTTTAATGGTCTGCTGTACATTGGCTGCTTGAGGTCGTGTAACGGTCTGCGACTTAGGTGACACTGAGCTAATGAGGTCACTCACAGTTGACATATAAAATGCAGATAACGAGGCATATGTTGGCGCAAAGGGGCCAATGACAAAGCATGGAAAAGCCATTTGCTCTAACGTAGTGAGTATTTCAGTCTGCTCGGAACCGGAATGGCTGGCGTCAGGGATCAGCAGTAGCGCATCGACTTTAAGCCTGTCACTTAATAGCGGTAAACTCCCGATAGCCTGCTCGCCAAGGTCAATAACCGATACACGAAGCGCCGCTAACTCAAGTAAAAGAATGAGTGAAAATAGTGTGTTAGTACGAGTGGAGTTAACAGACACTTGCATAACGCGATAAAGTTCCACCACTGTAACCCTTGCTGAGTGCACCTGACCCACAAGCGCAAAACGCCCACCAATCCGGCTAAGTAATTCACTCTTTAGCCAAGCCGTGATTAATTCAGCATCAAGCCGCTCGACAAGTAAGCTATCGATATGATTAAGCCATGGTTGCAAAAGCTTATTTTTAACTAATTGAAATGGATATAAGCCGATAGCCTCATCCAATATTTGGTGTAACTTGTGCTGATTAAATACCAATAACGCCGCTGTTAAGGCTGCGATTTGCTCGGCCCAAATATCAGTTATCTCTGTTTGTGTGGATTCCAAAGGCAAAGATTTAGCCGCACTCAATAGCAAAGGTTTCACTTTACTAATAGCCACACCTTTAGCTAACCAGGTATTAATCTCATGGATTTCTTGAATATTATCTGGTGTATATAGCCTATGTCCCTTAGGTGTACGCGCCGGGATCACTAAGCCAAAGCGGCGCTGCCATGCCCTTAATGTCACAGCATTCACCCCTGTAATCGCAGATACTTCTCCTATTGGGAGTAAGACTTCATCTTGGTGTTCTGCATCAGGCATGGACGGTTGTTTCTCTTTCATCTAAATCACTTATCTGGTTAAACAATCACTTGCGACCATAAATTAATAGGCGTAACGCAGCTTTAATGCCTCTGGATGAGGATTTAAATACACTTGGTCTTCAATATAGGGGGTAGGAAACTCCCGCAGATAATGGTTAATTAGCGTGATAGGCACTAACAGCGGCAACAAGCCTTGGCGATATTTCATAATGGTTTCAGACAATTCAGTCTTTTGATTGGTATTAAGGTGCTTTTTAAAATAGCCCTGAATATGCTGCAGCGTGCTGGTGTGATTCTTACGGGTCGCATTAATTTTAAGCGCCGTCATAAAGCCTTCAAAATAGCGAGTCGCACTGGTTTCAAGATCATCAATATTGGCAACAATAGGTCCCAGCTCGCGATACCATTTAGGGCTGTGGGCCATCAACAGATATTTATAGCGGGAGTGAAACTTAACTAATTTATGCTTAGTCAATCCTTCATGTTTCATTTGATGCCAATCGTGATAGGCATAAACGCGGGTAAAAAAGTTTTCCCGCAATACCATATCGTGTAAGCGCCCCTCTTCCTCGACAGGCAGTAAGGGATAACATTCCATTAACTTGCGAGCAAACACACCGATACCCGATTTTGTACCGTTATTAGTTCCAATTTTGTACTCAGTTACTCGCTCCATGCCACAGGTAGGCGATTTAGCGCAGAGCAAGTATCCTCCCAGGAAATCTAACTCTCTCACTTTGCCTTCACTGTAATCATTCAGTCTGTCGGTTACATCTAAGCTGCCATCACCGCTTTGAACCAGTATGGTTTCACCATCACGAACTAAACGTATGCTCTTACGGGGCGCCCCTAGGCCTATCGCCATTTCAGGACAAATCGGAACATAATCAAAAAATTGACCAATCTCTTGATTACAATAGGAAGAATTTTTATGTCCGCCATCAAAGCGGACTTTTTCTCCCAATAAACAAGCACTGATCCCAATCTGAATTCGTTGCGGGTTAAACTTGTACATAATCCGGCTCCTTGTATAACTCTCCCTTACATTACGGACCAAACTTGTACAAGGATCAAGTTTTTGTATAAATATTTATAAGTAACATTGAAATTCAAAATCAGACGAAAGTTAAGCCAGCTTGGCCCTGATATTGCTCACAAATTACACTTGTTCGTCACGGCACTAAAAGGAACCAAGCAAATGACCGCAATTAGCCCTAATGTCTTCACCTCTGTTGCACTCACTCAGCTTAAGTCAAGCCAGAATCAGCTTAAGAATACGCTAACACCAGTAAGTGCCCCTTCTGCGACGGCATCATCAAATCAAGACAAAGTGACCTTGTCCTCTACACAACCGACTTCGCAAACAGCAGATACCTACAGCCATCTAGCCGCCAATGCCAAACAAAGTTATACCGGCAATGTGCAAACCATAGCGGGAACCACTGAACCGGAGGAAAGTACGAGTCGGTTAGATGAAGCTATGCAAGCCATTCTAGATAAACGCACAGGCCTCGATAGGGAAAAACTGAAGAGATTAGAAGAGGAAATGGCTAAAATTGCCGCCGATGAGAATCTAACTGAGGAAGAAAAATCTAAACAAATAGAGCTACTTCAAGCACAAAAAGTAGAGCTGATTAAAGAAACTACAGAGCAAAATGAAGAACGCCAACGCCATATAGAGCCAGAGGTTCACTACAGTTAGATTGATATCAGTAGGTCGCACTATTCATCAATAATATTTCCTCTTAAGTGCTCAACCTTGGCTTGCAAATATGGGCGAGCACTTCCACCACAGCGCTTTATCCTGTTGTTTACGAGTTATAAGGCGAACTCAAGAGATCAGGTATTTCTTTGGATTTAACCATGAGATGCGCTTGATATTTCCTGAAACCATGCCTTTATCTTTAAGATCATCGAATACAGTCGCTGGTGGCCAGCCTGCTAATTGATCTGAAAATGGAATGTCTAGTTTTTGGAGCGTTGAAATAATGGTTGCAAGCTCTTGCTCACATGAGTAGTTAACGGCTATCTCAGATCCCTGAGAGGGGAAACCGCCAATATTTAATAAATATTCGCGCAAAGTCGGTATCTGCGCATAAACGGAAACCTGTGATACAGGTATAAATGAAACAAAGTCGAGACTCATAGATGGCCATATCCGTATAGACGCCGCAATTTGCGGACAGAGTGCGATGGCGCTTTTTGTGCTCCGCAAGATGGCATTGTTAGCTGTGTCATAGTCCCCCAACTTTAGCAGCTGTTGATTCACCAATACTGGATCTGATTAACAACTCATATACCTCTTCATCTTCCCTTTCTTCGAAAATGCCTATAGGAAAATCTGCTGTTGCAACCCAGTAGGATGAGGCCAATCCGACTAATGCCACTGGGATGACAACTGAAGTCAGGCCAGTTAACGCTTTTTACTGCCAAGGACGCGTTTTTTCGCCCGCTGTTTTTGTGCAGCTTTACCGTTACGCCTTGGTTCGGGTTCCATCTTATTAAAATCTGGCTCAAAACCGGGATACCATTGCTGCGGCAATCGTTTATCCAGCACAACCTCGACTTCCTCTAGTAATAGTGCATCTTCTTGGCTAAACAAAGTAATAGCAAGGCCTGCACTGCCCGCTCGCCCCGTGCGGCCTATACGGTGAATATAATCCTCTGCAACAAAAGGCAACTCAAAATTAATCACATACTTTAATTCGACAATATCGAGTCCACGGGCGGCAACATCGGTCGCCACCAGCACTTGAATATTGCCCTGTTTAAATTCTTGCAGTACTTTCTCGCGCGCACCTTGGGACAAGTCACCATGGAAGGCCTGAGTGCTGATATTTGCCTGTTCCAGTTGCTGTACGAGTTTATCGACCCCTTGTTTAGTGCGACTAAAGATCAGCACTTGATGCCAATTTTTACTGCGCACCAAATGACTGACCAGTGCCGTCTTACGGTCGGCATCGACGGCATATACCACTTGCTCGACCTGCGCCGCGGCGGTATTGCGCTTGGCGACTTCAATCAGCTTTGGATCGCGCAATAAGGTTTTACTTAAGCTAAAAATGGCAGCATCCAAGGTGGCAGAAAATAACAGGGTTTGCCTATCACTCGGCACTTGCTTGAGCAGGGCTTGGATTTCATCCATAAAGCCCATGTCGAGCATGCGATCGGCTTCATCGAATACCAGAAAATCCAATTGTTTTAAGCTTAAAACGCCTTGACGTAAATGATCGAGTAAGCGACCCGGTGTTGCGATTAATACATCTATCCCAGCATTAAACACATCGACTTGCGCCTCTATACTCACGCCACCGTAGGCGATGCCGACACGAATGTCCGTGCCTTTAGCGTATTTGACAAAACTTTGTTGCACTTGCACCGCCAGCTCCCGTGTGGGGACTAACACCAGCGCGCGAACCGCTTTTACGACAGATTTACTTTCTTCGGCTGAAGCGGCTAAAAGATGATGCAAAATGGGTAAGGCGAATGCGGCGGTTTTGCCCGTACCCGTTTGAGCACCTGCCATCACATCATGTTTCGCTAAAATGGCAGGAATAGCTTCCAGCTGAATCGCTGTCGGTGACTCGTAGCCAAGGCTCGCTAAGGTATTTACTAGGTTGGCATTTAAGGCTAAGGCATCAAAAGACATTACAGATCACCACGGAAAATATTGGGCCGAATTTTAGCAGACACAAAACAAAGCAGCTAGCATCACAGGGATCCTTAACTCGCTGAACATTCTTTGTTTTGTCGTCTAAACGCCATTATAAAAAGGCGGTTAAATCTTTGGCTAATTGTGGTCGGCTAAAGAGGTAACCTTGAGCTTGATCGCATTGGTTTTGTTGTAAAAAATCCGCTTGTGCTTGGGTTTCAACCCCTTCGGCAATGATCTCCAGTTTCAATGCGTGACCCAGTGCGATGACCGCCTTGGCGATAGCGGTATTATTGGTATCGAAGGGAATATCTCGCACCAAGGATTGATCAATTTTGAGTTTATGGATGGGTAACTTTTTCAAATAATTGAGCGATGAATAGCCAGTTCCAAAGTCATCAACCGATAATTCAATCCCCAGATCACCGAGTAATTTAAGATCACGGATGGCCATATCGGGATTTTGCATCATCACACTCTCAGTCACTTCGAGCTCTAAATGTTTGGCTGGCAAACCCGTTTCGGCTAAGACGCGTTTGACATCATCCACAAACGAACTGCGCTGCAACTGTGGTCCCGCCACGTTCACCGCAATTCGACCAAAGTGTTTACCTTCCGCAAGCCAGCTCACGCCTTGGCGACAAGCCGTAGCTAATACCCACAAACCTATGTCGTGGATCAGACCAATTTTTTCTGCCACTGGAATAAATACCGCCGGAGAGATCTGACCCAGTTGCGGATCATTCCAACGTAGTAGCGCTTCAAATCCCACGGTTTTACGGGTAACTAAATCTAATTTCGGCTGATACATCAAGTACAAAGCATCTTGCTCTATCGCACCATATAGCGCACTTTGCAACTTAAGGTGTTCAAATGACTGCTGGGTTAAAGACTCGGTATAGAAAGCGTAATTATTGCGGCCATCATTTTTAGCCCGATACATGGCCGCATCGGCGTTTCTGAGCAAGGTATCTTCATCGACACCATCACCCGGATATAAAGATACGCCCATGCTCGCCGTTAAACGTAAGTGATCGCCCGTGCTCACTACGAAAGGCTGCTCAAACGCTTGGCGTAAATGATTGATCGCTACGCTGGCTTCTTCGCTCGTGGTGATCCCCGAGATCAGCGCCACAAATTCATCACCACCAATGCGCGCTAACACATCATGATCACCGACTTGGCTTCGCAGCCGTTTGGCTAACTCCACCAATATTTCATCACCTATGCTATGACCAAAACTGTCATTGATATGCTTGAATAAATCCACATCTATGATGACAGTCGCGAGCTGAAAATTCAGTCGCTTAGCTTGGCATATCTCTTGATTAAGCTGCATCATCAATTTTAAGCGGTTTGGCAAATGGGTCAGAGGGTCAAAATACGCTAAATGCGCGAGTTGAGCTTCACTCTGTTTTTGTGCGGAAATATCGGCAAATACCCCCATAAAATAACGGACATTGCCCATTTCATCGTAGATGGTACTTATGGTGATATTTTGCGGGAAAATGGTGCCATTTTTACGTCGATTCCAAATTTCACCATTCCATTTACCGCTCGCCAACAAGTCGTCCCACAACTTATCAAAAAAATATTTATCATGACGACCTGAGCTAAAAATTCGCGGATTCTGGCCAAGTAATTCCTCACGGGTATAACCTGTGATTTCATAAAATGCGCCATTAACATCTGTGATATTGCCGTGTTTATCGGTCACTACCACGCCTTCAACGGAGTTTTTAAACACATTGGTGGCCAGTGTCAGTTGCTCCTCGACCGCTTTGTGTTTTGAGATATTACGTGTCATCCCTATCACTCCTGCCAACTGGCCTTCGGCTTTCAAGACAGGGATCTTTAAGGTTTCTAACCAACTGTGGGTTTCCGTTTCGGCACACTCGGAGCACTCGTCGACAATAATAGGTGCCCCAGAATCGATAGCGAGTTTGTCGCCCTCTAAGAAAATATCGGCAATATCTTCGCCAAAAAGATCCGCATCTGTCTTACCGACAATCTGACTTCGCGACATTTTCCACGCTTTCTCGATACTACGATTACAAATAGTGTAAACGCCCTCGGGATTTTTCATCCAAATGTGCTCTTCAAAACTATCGATAAACGTTTGTAAATCGACTAGTTCGGGATCACTAGATAGGCCGCGGCTTTGTGCCTCCGCAGCCCTATATTGGCTCAATATTTCAGCTAACTGCCGTTGAATACTATCGCTGACAAGCTTTGCCAGTTGCAGTGCCTGTGGCTTTAATCCTTGGGGTTTAGCGTGATAGAAACACAAGACACCAAAACTGGCGCCCGATGGCCAAGCTAAGGGAAGACAGATTAGACTGCCCACACAGGCACAAGTAGACCAATCTGGATGTTGTTGCGTATCGGTAATTAATGGCGATCCCTGCACAGGATCCATTAATTGCGGTTGAGATAACGAAGTGACTAATTGATGGTCGTTAAATGTGGATGATGCGGAATCGATATCATGGGGCTGCAGGAACGGCTCCGGCGCAGAGGAGGCTATCGGACGCTCTTTGGCAGCATGCGTAATTGATGAGAGCGTTGGTTGCGGGATGACTCTATAACCAGTGGCGAAGGGATGCACTTTAGCTGCATTATTCGTATTTAGCTGCGTGATTATCGCCTGTATTTCATTTGCAGCCGCAGAGGTTGTACTCAGCATAAGACCAAGTTCACCCATCGCATTCCATGCCAATAAAGTAGCTTTACAGGCTGAGATATCGGCAACCAATGTTAAGTCGCTCAGCCAGCTATCCTGTAATTGCTGCGGAATAGGAACATCTATCATCATCTTGCCAACTAATACTTAAACTATTCAATCGACTTATGAACAGGCAGTTAGCCGTTCACTCAATCCCGTCATATACACCTATTTAGGTGGTAGATGTCTAACCATCAGATTTCCAATGTATGCAATGCGCTCTTAATGGATAACCACTAGGCAAGCGACTTTAGCATTTTAATACATTTTTAAGGGATGAGCACTAAGACAGCTACTTCACCATAGGATTTTAATCACAGTATCTCGATAAATTTATTTAGATACAATTAGTTACACTTAGCCTATGATGGCTTATAGCCGTGTAGAGCAAAATTGCTATACCGAGCATCTCGCTTAAGGGTATTAATCGGTAATATCAGAGTTTTGATTGACAAAAATGCTATCTTATTGTCTACAATGAAAATATTAAGGCTGAAAAATCAAGGATATTTATGCCCACTGATCACTCATCTCATATCAAGCCAAGCCAAGCGATTCAATTAACCAGTAAACAACTGTACCGTAAATGTGAGCTTAAAGAGTTAAGTACTGACTGCCAATCAACCGCAGAACTGACGCCACTGGATGATATTGTTGGCCAAGAACGGGCTCAACAAGCGGTTGAGTTCGCCATGGGTATTAAGGAAAAGGGCTACAATATCTATGCCATAGGTCAGAACGGCTTAGGTAAGCGCACTATGATGCTGCGTTACCTCAATCGCCATGAGCCAAGTGATCACAGCCTATATGATTGGTGCTATGTGGTAAATTTTGATGATACCCGCAGCCCTAAGGTCCTAAGACTCGGCGCGGGTACAGGGCTAGAGTTCAAAAAAGCTATCGAAAAATTGATGCTCAAGTTAGTAAAAGCTCTTCCCTTAGCCTTTGATAATGAAATGTATTATGCGCGCGCAGAAAAACTAAAAAGCCAACTGGCACAAAAGCAAGAAGCAGCGCTCACCGAATTAAGCGAAGAAGCGAAACAAAAGGGAATTAGCCTAAGTTTAACCCTACAGGGTGACTATCAAATGATCGCCCTAAATGGCGAAGAACCCCATGATGAGATCTCCTTTACGGCATTAACTGAAACAGAACGCAGCCAATTTGAAAGCAACATCAACGGGCTCGAAGTCAAATTACGTAACATAATCCGCCAAAATACTGAGTGGGAAGAAGAATTTAGTGACACTCAGCAAGAACATGATGAACAAGTGGCAAAGGATGTGCTGATCTACTTTTTTAAACCACTTAAGGATAAATATAAACATCAGCCTGAAGTCCGTGCATTTTTAACCGGTATGCAGGCGGATATTTTAGATAATCTGGATATCTTTTTAGAGGAAAGTGAAGAACAACTGGCCCTCGCCTATGCCTCACTCGAAAAGAAAATGCCCCGCCGCTACCAAGTCAACGTACTGGTCTGCCAAGGTGCACACAAATTTCCTATCGTGGTCGAAGAAAGTCCGAGTTATCACAGCCTATTTGGTTATGTCGAAAATGCGACCTTCAGGGGCACAGTGTTTACCGATTTTTCACTGATCCGCTCCGGCAGCTTGCATAAGGCCAACGGTGGCGTGCTATTGATGGACGCAGTGAAAGTATTAGAACGCCCCTACGTGTGGGATGGTCTTAAACGCGCCCTACGTTCACGCAAACTCGATTTAAGCTCGCTAGAGCGTGAAGTTTCACTCTCTGGCACTATTTCTCTGGCACCGGAACCTATCCCCTTAGATGTTAAAATCATCCTATTTGGTGACCATGAAACCTACCAACTACTGCAACACTATGACCCTGACTTTAGTGAATTATTTAGAGTTACCGCCGATTTTGAAGATGTCATGGACAGAACCGATGCCTCTGAGGCCCATTATGCCCGCTTTATTTCTAGCATAGTGCACGACAATAATATGCTGCACTGTGACCGGAGCGCCATCGCACGGATCATCGAGTACAGCTCCCGTGAAGCGGAGGATCAACAAAAACTCTCGCTCCACTCTGCCAACGTTGCCAACCTACTACGCGAATCCAACTACTGCGCGAAATCCGCAGGTAGTGAGCAAATTAGTGTCCATGATGTAGAACAAGCACTGCGCAACCAAGAACAAAGGGTTTCACGCCTTCACGACAACATAATGCAAAGCTTTATTAACGGTACGACATTAATTAACACCCACGATAAAGTTGTTGGTCAGATCAATGCGCTATCCGTTATTTCCACCTCTGACCATCAATTTGGCATGCCTAACCGCATCACTGCGACAACTGCCTTTGGTAAAGGTGAAGTACTCGATATTGAGCATAGAGTAAAACTCGGTGGACGGATCCATTCTAAAGGCGTGCTCATCTTAACCGCTTATTTAGCCTCAGTTTTGGGGAAAACAGCGCAAATCCCACTCACGACTTACCTCACCTTCGAGCAATCCTACAGTGGCGTCGATGGTGACAGCGCCTCAATGGCCGAATGCTGTGCCATTATCTCCGCCATCAGTGAACAACCTATTAGGCAAGATATTGCGATCACAGGTTCGATGAACCAGTTTGGTGAAGCACAACCCATTGGTGGCGTTAATGAAAAAATTGAAGGTTTTTTCGATGTTTGCAAAATTAAAGGCCGCTCATCGAGCCAAGGCGTGATTATTCCCGCATCGAATATCGCCAACCTTATGCTGCGTAAAGATATTGTCGATGCGGTTGAACAGGGTGAATTCCATATTTGGGCCATTACCCACGTCACTCAAGCTATGGCGCTGTTACTCGGCAAAAACGCAGGCGGCTTGTCGCAAGAGCAATCACCAAACCAAGAGCAATACTCACCTGAGAGCATTTTTGGCATAGCACAACAAAAACTCACCACCCTAAGAATGCTGAGTAAAGCCGATTAAAGTCTAAGATTTTTAAGCCGAGAATGAAGTGATCAAAAAGGGTTAGCCAATGGCTAACCCTTTGTCTTTAAATACTCTCACGGACAAAATTTATACTAATGTTGCCAGCATTTCATCGCTGTAAGGGACAAGTTCAAGCCCATCACGAACACGAGCGATATAGTCAGGGTTTGCAATAAATGGACGACCAATAGCAATCAAATCAAACTTGTCTGCCGCAATGGCTTCGCTTGCAGTTTCGGCACTATAACTCCCTACTCCTACTAAAGTTTTGCCATAGTGTGCTCGCACATAACTAGAAGCTCGACCACCTAAATAGTCAAATTCCATACTGTCATCAAAGATCCCAATATGCACAAAAGCGATATCACGAGTTTCTAATTCTGGCAGTAAGTAGTCGAAGACGGCGCGATCGCGGCTATCGGTCGCCATATTGAAATAGGCTCCCGGAGAAAGGCGTAACCCCGTTCTGTTCTTACCAATGCGTGCAATGATCGCGTCTACGACTTCAAGCGCAAAACGCGACATTTTTTCAGGTGTGCCACCATATTCATCGGTACGACGGTTGCTGTCGTGGTGTAAGAAAGCGTCAATCAGATACCCATTCGCACCATGTATTTCAACACCATCAAATCCGGCTTCAATAGCATTTTCAGCGGCTTTTGCGTAATCGCGTACTAATCCTTGAATATCTTCAAGTGTCGCTGGTTTTGGTGTGACATAGGTTAGCTCACGCATTCTTGGTACAGAGCCTTCAATCTTCTGCGCAGAAGGGGCAAGTACATCTCCACCACCAAAAAAGTGCGGATGCGCTACTCGACCAGTGTGCCATAACTGCACAAAAATTTTACCGCCCTCGGCATGTACCGCATCGGTCACTTTACGCCATCCGGCAATTTGCGCCTGAGTATAAATACCTGGGGTATTGGGATAGCCTTGACCATCGGGGCGGATAATCGTCGCCTCGGTGATAATCAATCCCGCATCGGCGCGACGTGCATAATAGGCGATCATTTCAGCGGTAGGTACAAGATCAGCATCCGCCATACAACGGGTTAACGGCGCCATTAAAATGCGATTATTTAAGGTAATAGTGTCATTAAGCTTGTAGGTTTCAAACAGGTTTGCCAATGGATTGGGTGAAGTGTGTATGCTCATTATCTCGGTCTCATTCTTGAATGTACGTTCAAGATATTATTATTTGAATGAACATTCAAGTTCATTTTTGAATGTTTGTTCAAATTTAGGTAGAATCCTTGCTAAGTATTTCTAGAGTAGTGAAATAAATTCGATGCGTAATGCCGAGTTCGACAGAGAACAAGTTCTTCGCGGTGCGATGGCTGCCTTTATGCACAAAGGTTACACCAAAACCAGTATGCAGGATCTCACCCAAGCTACGGGATTGCATCCGGGCTCTATTTACTGTGCCTTCACCAATAAACGCGGATTACTCATTGCTGCCATCGAACAATATCAGCAGGATAGAAATCTGCAATTCAACCATTTATTTGCGAGCGGTAACAATGTACTCGCTAATCTTAAAAGCTACTTAGACGGAATTGTTGTCGAATGTTTAAGCTGTGACAGTGGTCAAGCGTGCTTGCTTACCAAGGCATTGAATGAAATAGCCGAGCAGGATGATGAGATCCAAGGGATTATTAACCAAAATCTACAATCTTGGCAGCGTGCCCTCTCTGAGCAATTTGAAGCCGCTCAGCAGTACAAAAAGTTTGAAGGTGAACGCAATAGCGAACAGAGAGCTCACTATTTGATGATGGGGATATACGGCCTGAGAACTTTTGCCCATACACATCCACAAGCCGAAACCTTACAACAACTCGCCGATCAACTCTTTATTGAGGTGTGTCGATAATCAGTTGATTGAGGTCATCTTCATCTAGTAAATGTTGAAGTTACCCCAGTCTTAGGAAAACAGGTTATCAGCCAATATTAGCCTGTGCAAAAACGCGCTCACCCAGGGAGTTCAAAATCTTACACTCGCCTTCAAGTACGGCAATAATTGACTTTCCTACACGGAAACTGGCGGGGATCATCACACGACCAGACTCACTCAAAGATAAACCATTAAGTACCGCATTGTGCATAATCAACCCTACTGGCGCGTCATAATACAAAATGGTCACAGTCGCTTGTGTTGCTTGCATAACTTTTAACTCACATTAAGCAGTATCTGCTGCTATTGGCTAACGTGGTAAGAGCATCCTTTAACTCTTACAAGAGTAAAAAAATAGGTTTTACCATTTAAAATCAATCAGCTAAAACCAAATCACATAACAGACTAGAGAGAATGTGTTAGAAAATTTTAGCACCATGAATATCGTGCTATTTAAACACTTCACTAAAAAGATGCCAATCTATTTCTACAGGGTTAAGTCATTACGCGCAACCGATCACATTTATAAAACAGCCGATATAGTGCAGTTATTCGCTCCTTTTAGAATAAGTGAACGGATGCCTTTTTATCAGTAGGTCACTTGGCCTTAAATCCCACCCTAAATCCACCCCAGTGTTTTCCATTCACATAAATCGGCACGGATAAATCGTGCATCACTTCACCCGTGTCCCGTTTATAGGTCTGTAATAATACGGGCTCTGTGTGCGTACCGCAGCGGATCCCCGTTGGATCGTTAAAAAGCCGTTTGGTTCGATTATGTACTATATCCATCTCAGCCCGACCTGTAAGCGCTTGGCTAAAGCGTTTATTGTGTGTCGGAAAATAACCTTTTTTATCCACAGCCCCAGCATAAATAATTTCACTGTGTTTCTCTAAAATAGGTTCTTGAATCGCAGGGAAATGTTGATCGGTATAACGGTCAAAAGCCGTGCTATATTTCTGTGGTTTAGTATTTGTTATGGGTTGATATTTGGGATTGAATAAATCGGCCTCGGTAAAACTGCCGTTTTCTATGCCTTGGGCAAGCTTGTCTCCACAGGCTTTAGCCGCATCATTTGCCAATAATAAAACTTGCTGATCAAAGGTTTGTGTATCCCAGTTAGATAAAGCTTTAAAAATTCCTTCGGTTGTTAAAGACAATGTAAAAGCCTGATCCGAGACTTTGTGGCTCTGCTTGCCCGTAGAGTTCAAAGAGTCGCGGATCTGCGAGACTGAGCGACTAATCTCGTTAGTCGTATTGTTGTATTGCTTGAGTGAGTCTTCCATATCACCTAAAGCATGGGCTGAACGTGTCACAGAAGAAGATATTTCGGTAAAGTGTTCGTCCAGCTCACCCATAGCAACAACAACATCCGCCGTTTGGGAAACGACTTGCTCCATTAGACCAGAGGTTTTATCGGTCTCACTGCGAATTTCTAATAACATTTTACCTATATCTTGGGTTGCAACTGCCGTTTTGCCCGCAAGGCTTCGGACTTCATCCGCCACCACTGCAAAACCTCGTCCCTGTTCTCCCGCTCGTGCTGCTTCAATGGCTGCATTTAAGGCAAGTAAATTGGTTTGCTCTGCTACGGAGTTGATGACTTCAGTAATTTTTTGGATTTGTTCAGCCTTGGATTTTAAGGCCTGAACTTGTTCTGCTGCCGTATCAATATCCGCACTAAGTGAATGAATGGACTCCACCCCTTTTTGCGCTTGAGTTCGGCCTTGCACACTAAATTGCTCAGCCTCCTGAGCCTGAACTAAAATGCCGGCCGCATTATCCCCAAGCTGGGCCGTGGTATGGCTTAATTGTTCTGCTGCTACCGCAATAGCACTGGCATGTTCACCATTAGATTCTATCGATTTATTTAGTAAATCAATAAAATGTGAAACCTCTGCAGAACCAATAGCCATTTTGCTCGTTTGCACACTGATATCGTGTGCAGGTGTATTTTGCAACTTCAGTTTATTGGCAATAAGTTCATCCAGTTGCTGTTGAGCGGCCGATGAACGAAACACAACCCACACGACTAAGCCGCAGGCCAAGAAACCTAAAATAATAGCCTGCACCAAACTCGGCATATCGAGTCCCGCAAGCAATAAGCTGCACAGCATGACCAGAATAAAACTGAGCGCTATGGTGACTTTATGCTGTATTTCCATATATATAATCTCACAAGGACGCAGGGTAAAAGATGAAATGGCAAACTAAGAGACTTATCCAAATATCAAGCCATCCAGTGTCATATTTTGCAGCGTCTAACCGCTAAACTGGGGATAGACCCTATTTTAAAGCTGAAGACGATTACTGTTAGTTTATCCCTCTGATCAATTTAAGCTATTCACTCTTAAGCAAAATCAAATATGCTCAACGGGTATCATCAACAGTCTATCGACCTTATGGCATTAGACATTAGTATGAAAAAGCCCATCTTGCACTCACACCTAAAAAAAGCCATATATCTAGCCTTCCAAAAATGCGTGCTCCATCGCCTTCTGCACAATAAATCCCACATAGACGGCTGCACTTCCATCAAGAAAACTGCTAATATCGGCGCAATTTTTTTGAGCTAACGAGATCAAGATGGGCAGAGCATATCAAAATCGTAAAGAATCCATGGCGAAAACCGCCGGCCAGAAAACCCGCCTTTACTCGCGCTACGGTAAAGAAATTTACGTTATCGCTAAACAGGGTGGTGTAGAGCCAGATGGTAACTTATCACTACGCCGTTTAATTGAGCGCGCGAAGAAAGACCAAGTTCCGGCACACGTTATCGAACGTGCAATTGAAAAAGCCAGAGGTGGTGGCGGCGAAGATTATGATACCGCCCGTTATGAAGGTTTTGGCCCTGGTAACTGTATGGTGATTGTGGATTGCCTAACCGATAACGTAAAACGAACCTTTACTGAAGTCCGTCAAGCCTTCGTAAAAAACGATGCTAAACTCGGGGGCCCAGGTACAGTTGGCCATATGTTTGATCATTCAGCCGTATTCGTTTTCCCTGGCGATGATGAAGATACAATTTTAGAAATTCTGATGACGGCCGATGTGGATGTAAGCGACGTTGAAGTCGAAGATGGCATGATCAGCGTATTTGCCCCACACACTGAATTCTTTAAAGTGAAAACTGCGCTCACCGAGGCGATGCCAGACATTAACTTTGAAATCGAAAATATCACCTTCGTACCTCAAACCCTGACGAAAGTGACTGGTGAGGATGTTGCAGTATTCGATAAGTTTATCGCTGCATTAGAAGATTGTGACGATGTGCAAAACGTCTATCACAATGCGGAAATTGAAGAATAACCGCCTCACTCGCCTGAAAATAAAACGCAGCCATTTGGCTGCGTTTTTGTAATCAAGCTCTTTATTCACAAAGACGGAATATAGTCACTGTTTAACCTAACGTAAATCCATCTCTTGGATAATTTCATGGGCAATATCTGGTGTTGTGCAGTTAGGCGTTTCATGTAAATCAGCTTTGAGATGACCTTTGCGGTGCTTAAGCGCAGCATCTAGCTTTTTCGCAGCGGCCTTAATCGCTGGGTACATAACCTCATCAGTACCCGAAGCAGAAATGCGACTACCTTCATAATTTGTTCGAATTTCAACCTGAAACTCGCCATGTTCTTTCGCGATAATGATATCGAGCGCGATCAAACTAGGGAAATGAGTGGCGATTTTTGAAAACTTTTCGTTGACATGTTCTTTAACAGAATCAGTAACATCGACATGGTGACCAGAAAGATTTATTTTCATAGGTTGTCCCTTTATATTTTCATTACTTTTATTTTCGTTTCACTATTAGAGCTTGGGGCATGCAGGATAAAACACAAGCCCTATCGGCAAATATTTAGACTAACGCAGGTATTAGCCTCTTCTAAATGTGAGTTGCGTCAAAGAAATATAACGGGATAAGCAAAGGAATCAAAGCAAGTGGTTGATTTATATACTGTGTAGCATTTATAAATCAACCACCAAGGTGAAGAATAATTAACGATTAAATCTGGCTCAATATTTACGTTGCACGCTCTGTTGCCAAAACTGTTGGGACAAATGGTGGGTCTTAGTCGATAGCCGCGAGACTTGATCGCCCCGAGCCGCCGCATCTTGGGTTTGTTGCAAACTCTGATGAGCTAAATCACTGATCACGTGAATTGCTCTACTGATCTCGGCGGCAACCGACGCCTGTTGAGTCATCGCTGCGGCATTATCATCACTCAGGGTGTTGATCTTCGCAATCGATGATAATAGCTCACCAAAGGCCACACTGGCATCCTCAGCCAGTGCAACTGAACGTTTCACCTGTTCTTGTCCCGCCATCATGGTTAAGGTTGCTTTTTGGGTACTGTCCCTAAATCGGCCCACAATCATTTCTATTTGGGAGGTTGACTGACTCGTGCGGCTCGATAGTTGTCGCACTTCATCGGCGACTACGGCAAAACCACGGCCACTCTCCCCGGCACGAGCGGCTTCAATCGCAGCATTAAGTGCTAATAGATTGGTTTGCTCGGCAATCGCGCGTATCACTTCTAATACTTGATGGATAGCACGACTATCCTCTTCAATCGTTTCAACGACATCGGAGAAATGGCTCACCTGCACACTTAGTTGATGAATGGCATCAATAACAGTTTCGAGGCGTGAATGACCACGCTGTGCCGCCTCATGACTAGACACCATTTCGGAGGCTGTGCGATGGATATTGCCCGTGACCTCAGCAAAACTCGCACTCATTTGCTCCATTGCCGTGGCGGCTTGGGTGGTTTGTTCACTCTGACTATCCGCATGTTCCCAAGTATTGGTAATCGTCTGCGTTAGACTGGCACTTTGCTGTTGAATTTCACTCGCAGAATCCGCCATTCGCCCGACCACCCCCCCAATTTCTGTGATTAAAAAGCGCAGAGCCAGATCCAGTTTACCGATTTCATCTTGGCGACCGGTATACACCCCCATAGCGACCGGATCATCAATAATATTTGTCGCAATAGAGACTAGATTTTGTAACGGCTTCATAAGAAAAAACCAAGCAATGACAGCAAATATTCCCCCGATAAGAGCCGCAAGCAATGGAGAATAACTGGCAATGTAGGCCGTGACCATAATGGAGAAAAGCATCGCAGCTAGAATTTTACCACTAAATCCTAACTTATCTTTTTTCAAAGCCTTAGGTTTTTTTCCTTGATTAATATCCTGGTAAATACTCTCAGCGGCTTTAATCTGCTCAGGGGTAGCTTGGCGACGTACAGATTGGTATTCATGAATTTCACCATTCTCATACACCGGGGCGACATAGGCATTAACCCAATAGTAATCACCACCCTTAGTCCTATTTTTAACTATGCCCATCCAAGGTTTACCGCTCTTAATCCGTTCCCACAGCATTTTAAAAGCTGCGGCAGGCATATCGGGGTGGCGCACGATATTATGGGGGCTGCCCTGCAACTCATCGACGTTAAACTCACTGATCTTCGAAAATGTCTGGTTAACATACTTGATGTTTCCCTTCAAATCCGTGGTAGAGAGTAAAATCGCATTATCAGACAGGTGTTTTTCACCTTTTATAGAATGTGTTTGCATAGGGTTAAGGGTTAACTCTCGGTAAAAAGGTGTATTGCATTTTGCCAAAAGGACTGCTTCCCTACGTTGATTGAGCTCACAATGACAGTAGAAAAGTTAACCAAATGCTAAACAAGCTGCAGCAATCAAACTAACAACAACCTATAAAAACAAACATTTGTGACTTACCCCTCAATATCTATTGAGCTTATTTTAATCAATATCACATATAACTTAGCCCACACTAACTAAGTGCTAAGTCACAACTTTACACTCTAACGCAAATGATATCGTTTATCATTCAAACTAACTAAGGTATACTCCGCAATATTGACTGTCCCTAGTCCCTGTTATCACACCATATTTGCTATTAACCAACATTATTTAGCTATGGAATAACAACCGAAGAAAGGTTGCTTAAATTGTGAAGGGAAGTAATACCTGACCCAGATGGCTCGAAATGAGAACTAGCACTTATGCCTAATATGCCAGCGCCCGATACGTCAGCGCATTCCTCAAATACTCAAATGCGTTCTCCCGTATTTTTATCGGGAATAGTGCAATGGTTCAAGCAAGAACAATCCGTATATGCCGTCAAAGTATTTGTCCGCGCCAGCGCCGCGATGCTAGCGGGGTATATCGCCGCGGCAACCTTAGCTTGTTTGCTCACACTAATACTGCCAATGCCACGATTCGAAAGCACATTAACAGCCAATATGTTGTCTTTTCTGTTTTATGCTATTGCGATTATTTACGCCTTTTGTGTGCGTAAAACTTGGCATGCATGGCGAGATTTAGGTCTAGTGAGTTTGTTGTGTTTTGGATTGATCAAGGTGTGTGGACAGTAAGATGAAAGAGACATTTTTTAGAACCTTATCTTGGCTTCACACTTGGGCAGGTTTACTGGTGTGCTGGGTATTATTATTGATCTTTTTTGCGGGTAGCTTGAGCTATTTTCGCCACGAGATCACACAGTGGACTGAACCCGAATTACACCAAGGTGTTTATCAAGATTATCAATCGTCCACACTCGAAAGCCAGCTAGATAAGGGCCAAAGTTATCTAGAAGAACACTCACCCAGTTCGGTGCAGCGTTGGATGATAAGCTTTCCAACTGAACGTCGGCCACTGCTGAGTTTTAGTTGGCAATTACCACCAGAAAAAGGTCAACGCCGCGGTAAAGTGGAAACGCATGTTGCCCTCGCCGATAACAGCGGCATAATCTCCGAAGTCCGCGAGAGTCGTGGTGGCAACTTCTTCTATCGTCTGCACTTTGACCTGCATTATATGCCAGCCATTACGGCCCGTTATATTGTAGGGTTTTGCACTATGTTTATGCTAATAGCCCTGATCAGCGGCATAGTGATACATAAGCGTATTTTCAAGGATTTGTTCAGCTTTAGGCGTGATAAAGGCGCCCGTTCTTGGTTAGATGCCCACAATGTCAGCTCAGTGATCGCTCTGCCCTACCATATCATGATCACTTATACGGGCCTTATCACCCTGATGCTGCTTTATATTCCTTGGACAGTGAATACCGCCTACTCGGGAGATAACCAAGCATTTTTGCAGGATCTCAACCCCGACAGACAAACTGAGAAAGCAACCGGTATTGCTGCAACGCAAGTGCAATTAAGTCAGTTATTGCCGCAGATCAAGGCCACTTGGGGCGATGCGCCGATTAAGCAAGTCATAATCTCTTTCCCTAAGGATCAAAATAGCCAAATAACTTTCTATCAAAACATGGGGAAAGATGTCACCGACAAGGCCAATATTTTGATATTCAGTGGTACAACAGGTGAGCTTAAATATGCCAGCCCCCATGGTGCATCGGGCGCATTAGCAACTTACGATACTATGATGTCCCTACACACCGCACGTTTCGCAGGACCTCTGCTCAGAATTTTATTCTTTTTCTGCGGTTTATTGGGTTGCGCTATGGTGGCGACAGGCACACTAATGTGGGCTATTCGGATACGTCAAAAACAACAAAAACTAATAGATAAAGGTGAAAAACCAAGCTTAGGATTACGTTTAGTGGAAGGATTAAACTTCATGTTTATCATCGGACTGCCATTAGGAACTGTGGCATTCTTTTACGCTAACCGTGTATTGCCAGCTCATTTAATTGGTCGTGCTGAATGGGAAGTTCACAGCTTATTTATCGCTCTAATCGCTATGGGGATTTGGGCTATATTTGGTCGTTCACGTCGCCATTGGCAAATGGCGTTAATGATAACAGGCATATTATGCTGCACTCTGCCGATGCTCAATGCGCTCACGTCGCCCCACAATATCATCGACAATATCCAATCAAACCAATGGGCTTTAGTTGGTTTCGATCTACTTGCATTGCTACTGGGTGGCATTATGTTATTTGCCAGTCAAAAACTCACTTTGATAACCAAAGCACCTGCTAAGTATCCAAAAAGGCCCACTCCAAACAGCCAAAATACGCCTAAATCATCCATAACAACCGAACTGAGTTCGTCATTGGAGGAAGCAAAATCATGATGCCGGAAATTATTCCCGTACTGGGGATCTTAGGTCTAAGTTACCTCTCCTTATCCCTTTTTGCCTTAGCAAAGTTTGGCCATTTTAAAGATGTTTTTAATCGCCCCCCCGCACAATGGCAGAGTCGACTATTAACCTTATTTGCTTGGTTATTATTAATATTTAGCTTAAGCGCATGCGCAAATAACCAAGGATGGGCCTATGGAAGTATTTTGTTTATGGGCGTGATATCGCTCGCGGCTATGCTCGTTATTTTAACCCTAAGCTACAGCCCACGGCATTTGCCTATAGGTATAGTGACAGGGAGTGTGCTAACTGGGGGATTAATATTGAGCGCGGGTATCTAACCTCTAAATCACAGTCAGAATAGTAGACAACAAGCACTTCACTGCGCTTAGGGGCTGTTGATTGGAACCAGCTTACTTAGATTGGTCTACCATAACAGGAACAATTCATTGGCTTTTGCGCTGTTCGCTGATCCGCTGACTTAAACACAAACTTCGGTATCTTAAGGTGGTTTGGGGTTAGTGCCTAAGCTATAGTGCCCATATGTACTTCAGTTAAGGAGAAAATAATGGGCTTTAACTTAACGGTTAATTGGCAATCTTCCCCCGCCGAAGAAGGTGAATTTTGCCGGGACCATAGTATTACATTTGGTAGCGGCCAGACGATTCAGGCCTCCTCAGCACCCGATTACAAAGGCAATGAACATTATGTCAATCCAGAGGAAAGCTTGCTAGCAGCGCTTTCCTCGTGCCATATGCTGACGTTTTTGACCATTGCCCACCTTAAACGCTTACCCGTCTTGTCCTATGTCGATGCCGCCACGGCAGAACTAGGAAAAAATGAGGCGGGTAAACTTGCCATCACTAAAATCGTGCTCAATCCAAGGGTAATTTTTGCAGAAGGCATCGAGGTCAACCAAGAAACACTTGAAAAAATGCACGAAAAAGCACATGCAAACTGCTTTATCGCCAACTCGTTAGCGACGGACATTCACATCAAGTTCTAATACTGGTGGGCATAAAAATGGGTGTTGTCTCGGGAACTAGGAAACAACACCCTAAGTTTGTACGCCACTATACTAACGGCACTAGCTTAAATTTCAGTTAAATATAATGTCTTAATATCCGACTATTTAGCTTTAATATCCTGTGCTATTCCTTTTACTGGCATAGGTTGCGCTTTTAGTACAGGAATAGGCTGCTTAACTAACTCATCCTTTAAATAGCTTATCGCAGTCTCAAGCTGAGCATCTTTACCATTAAAGGTCGCGAAAGGTAAGTTATCCACTTCAATATCCGGCGTCACACCATGGCCTTCAAGCACCCAGCGACCATCCATTGCATACTGTGGATATTCAGCCACCCGCGCCATTCCTTTATCGGTCAATGCATTACGCCCAGATAACCACACACCAGCCCCTGCTGTTTGTTTACCAATTAGCGGAGCAATACCGAGCGCCTTAATCCCTGCAGAAAAAGTCTCACCGTCGGAATAGGTCAGTTCATCGGTTAACACCACTAGATGACCGCGGAAAGTTTGCTGCATATTCGTGTTTGGCGTACCGTGAGTCGGTTGCCAGAAAGCCCAAGCACGGCGCAATAATTTCTCGATAATCCAACTGTCGATATTGCCACCGCGGTTACGGCGGACATCGATAATCAAGCCATCTTTATCGTAATTGGCATAAAATTCACGGGCGAAACTTTCAATATCGCCACCGCCCATGGCATATAAATGCAAATAGCCAATCTTGCCCTTACTCGCATCCTCGACCACACCCGCGTTATGGCTCACCCAATCTAAGTAACGTAACTCGCTGTCCACCATGGCACTAACGGGTATGACGATGGTTTTATGGGTTTGGCTGCCACGCTTAAGCTGCAGCAAGACTTGCTTGTCGTGCTGATTACGTAAAAGACGAGTGACATCGGCCACATTCGCGACTGGCGTACCGTTAATAGCCACCAGCACATCGCCTTCTTTAGCATCAACGTCGATGCGACTTAAAGGTGAAGCGTTAGCGGGTAACTCGGGATCATTACGATAAATATGCGCAATTTTAACGCCATCCGCAGTTTGCTGCAGACGCGCCCCTAGACTCGCCGCTTTAGCCGCATCGGGATCCTTGGGTATATCACCACCACGCACCTGTGAGTGTAACGAGTCTAGCTCGCCCATCATTTGCATGAAGACATCGTTGAGTTCATTGCGATCAGTTAAGCGATTGAGCAAAGGTTGATACTTAGCTTTTGTGGCTTGCCAATCGAGGCCGCGCATCTTCTTATCGAAGAAAGATTCCCTGTGCATCAACCAAGCGTCTTCAAACATTTGTTGCCATTCAAGCTGAGGAGAAATCGCTAATTGCCATTGTTCCGTTTGTACTTTGGCATTATCTGTATCGCCCAATTTATCGCCGCCGTCGACTATCAGTAACGCCTTATCATCGCTGTGTTTACGTAGCATTAGTTTCTTGCCATCGGCAGAAACGTCATACTGACCCACATCCTCGGCAAAAACCTCGGCTTTGGGGCTTAATGGATCAAACTTGATGGTCATCAAATTAGGCGCAGTGTCATCGCCAATCGCTTGGTCAAGCATATAAAGCCTGTCATCGACGGCGTGTAACTCACTATAATTTCCGGAATCGACAGGCACTTGCCATAAGCGCAGGGCGATCCCCGCCCAATCGATTTTCAGCGGATTAGGTTTATCCTTAGCATCCGTTTTTTCAGCTTTGTTAGCGCTGAGTTCATTAGGTTTACCAAAGGGAAATTTGGCATTTTTCACCAGCGCAATGGCAAAAATTTCACTGCGTTTATCAAACACAGGCCCCATGTTTCTATCGCCCCAAGGTGAGCTTGGTGTTGCACTAAATTTACGATTAGAAAGGAAATATAACCACTGGCCGTCACTGCTAAAGGTTGGTGAGTAGGACTCGTACTTGTCGCTGGTGAGCGTCTCAGCTTTATTTTCATCCACTGAATAAAGGACAATTTGCGGTCTTTGTTTGCCGATTTCCGACTTAGTTAACGCAATAAAACGGCTATCACCCGACCAACGGATATCGGCGTAGGGTCCAAGTCCCTCACCGTTGGTGATGATTTTTTGGTTAGTATTTTTCTTTAAATCGAGCAGCCAAACGTTACCATCGTTATCGTCATGGGCGATGAATCGACCGTCATTAGACAAATTCAGGCTCATTCTTAAGGTATGACCGTCTTTTGTCAGTTGCTTAGCACCACTGCTACCATCGGCGGGGAATTGCCAAATTTCCTGCTGACCCGTCATGTCGCTAATCGCATAAACGGATTTGCCATCTTGGCTCAAGATCGCTTCTCTAACGCGATAAGTCCCCGGCAGCCCAACTTGGACTAAGCGCGAGCCATCTACGCCAGCGATTGCGACATGGCTACGGGCGGTGATCACCACTTTATCGCCCGCGAGGGCTAAATCGGTCGAGGATGCATAATCCATAGGATCCTTCACCCAGTGTTCACGGCGCTGGGCAAAATCGGAAGTGAGTTCAATATTGAGTAACGAGTCTTTAGCGGCCGCGATATCAAATACATGGATATCTGCGCCCTGCTGAAATACCACTTTGCCTTGAGCCATACGCGCGCCGCGGACTTGCCAATCTTTAAACTGGGTCAACTGTTTTGCATCCGAGCCATCGAGCGCCATCGACCACAGATTATCGTTACCATCGCTGTCACTGATAAAATAGAGTCTGTCTAGCCACAGCATAGGTTGGCGCACCGAGCCGTCATGCTGACCACTGAGTAACTGTGCTTCGGTTTTGCTACCGAGTTTAAAGCGCCATAATTCACCTTTCGCACCGCCACGGTACACTTTGGCGTTATCACCCGTAACTTGTAGGCCAAAGCGGGTGAAGTACAGATATTCGCTGCGATCATCAATCACGCCTTCTACCGCATCGGCTAAGGGTAAATCTGTGGTCGTTAACGTTTTAGGATCAACGCTGCGCAATACCCAATTGTTTGCAGGGCCGAAACCACTGTCGGTGGAATATAAAACTTCGCCTTTGGCAGTCCAGCCCTGCACACGCACGCGGCTATTCTCGAAACTGACTCGTTTTGCTACGCCGCCTGCAACAGGAATGACATACACTTCACTCGCGCCTTCATAGTTCGCCACATAGGCAACCCACTTGCCATCAGGAGATATAGCTGCACCCAGTTCTTCTGCGGGTAAACTCGTTAGGCGAGTCGCCGCTTTCTGACCTAAGGTCTGAGTCCATAAATCCCCTTCAGCGGTGAACACTAAGGTTTGATCGTGCAGGGCTGGCGCGCGGTAATATCCCTGATTGTTCACAGCATCGGAAGCAATAGCTTGGACCGCAGTTAAGCTGCCGAGGGCAAACATGCAGCAGACAACAGAATGGCGAAGTTTCATGTATTATCTCTATCCTATTATTTTGTTCAGCGATGGGCTTTTAACAATGAACTTGGAGTAAATTTTAGGTCTGACAGTTATTTCCACAAACTAGCAGAATTTGATAGGGAGTTCAGTAACTTCAACGAAGAGAAGTTTTAGCAAATGTGTCGCCAGTGATGTGGATAAAGAACAAATGAATAAAAATAAGATTATTTGATAGAACATATGGAAGATCATTGAATTAAAACTCATTATTTTAAAATTACGGTTGCTCCCTATGGGACTTGTAAAAAAGGGAGCCAAGCTCCCTTTTGACACAATCTAAATGTTACTGATTGACTTAAATCTACCAAACGTTAGGCCAACACGTTAAATAGATGCGCCTTTAACTCGGCAAAGTCTGCAGCTAGTTCCGCCGATAGGATAGGCTTATTGGCAACAGCTTCAAGCTCGACTGGTAGCGGTAAGTTAAGATTTAACTCCCTATCCACTACGTCCTTAAACTTAGCGGGATGGGCAGTCCCGAGGAATATTCCCACTTCATCGGGCACTAAGGTTAAAGATAACGCCTTAGCCGCAATCGCCGCGTGGGGCTCAGACACATAACCTTGAGCTTGTAATTCGGCCAATGCCTGTGACGTTTGTTCCTCCGATAAACGGATCCCAACTAAGTTACTCAGTGGCCAGCCTAATTTCTCACAAATGGCTTCCACACGCGGCCAGTTACTGGGCTCACTCACATCCATAGCATTAGACATAGTCGCTTGAGTCGGATTTGGCTGCCATTGGCCGTTTTCTAAATAGCGCGGCACAGTATCGTTGGCATTGGTCGCAGCGATAAAGCGTTTAACCGGTAATCCCATGGCTTTAGCGAATAAACCTGCGGTCAAGTTACCAAAGTTACCACTTGGCACCGAAATCACAGGATCGGCTTCATGGCGTTGTTTAGATTGGGCAACCGCTTCAAAGTAATAACAAATTTGTGCGAGTAATCGGCTGATGTTGATAGAGTTAGCCGAGTTTAGGCTCAGACCATCACGGACTTCGGGATCATCGAAGGCGCGCTTAACCAGATCTTGGCAAGCATCGAAATCGGACGATACGGCGACTGTGTGGATATTCTTGCCTAACGTCGTGAACATCTTTTCCTGTAGTTCACTGATCTTGCCCTTAGGATAGAGCACCACGACATTTACTTTCTCAAGTCCATAGAAGGCATCGGCAACCGCTGCGCCAGTGTCGCCCGAGGTCGCAGTCAAAATGGTTAAACGAGTGTCACCCACAAAGGCATTAACGCACTGCGCCATAAAACGCGCCCCAAAATCTTTAAACGCCAGTGTTGGACCGTGGAATAATTCGAGGCAGGCACGCTGCTCATCGACGGCAACCAAAGGTAAATCGAAGTTAAAGGCACGCTCAACCAGTTCATCGACCGCATCTTGGCCTAACTCAGAGGCGAGCCATGCGCCGAGCACCTTTTTACTGCGTTCAACGAATGGCAACGCCAGCAGCCCTTCAATATCGTCTAATACCGGTATTTGGGTAGGAAAAAACAAGCCTCTGTCTTTACCTAAACCCAGTTGTACCGCTTCTTTAAAGCTCACTTTCTGCGAAGGGTGTTTTAAATTATATAGTTCCATGCTCACTCAACCTTTTGATGCTAAACCTTAAATGCTAATTTCGGGTGCTTAGTCTTAGCTAAATTGACAATTAATCGACCCTACGCGTGCCTTGTTCATCGAGGCGACACACATGGGCAAAGCCACCCGCCTCGGTTAAATAATGCTGCTCTAACCAGGCTTTAGCGGTATTTGCCGTGGCTAAATCATCGGTAATCGAAAACAGCGTTGGGCCGCTGCCCGAAATCCCCGTAGTTAACATGCCTAAATCGGCTAAAGCGGCTCTGGCCTTGTCGTAACCCGGAATAGCGGCGGCGCGATAGGGCTCGGCTAACACATCCTTTAATACACTGATCGCAAGCTTGGCATTCTGCTGGTACGACGCATGCACAAAGGCACTTAAATAGCGGCCAAAATCGATAGTGACACTTTTATCATATTGATCTGGCATGAGTTTACGCATCATTGCCGTCGAAAGTGAAATCCCAGGATAGGCCACAACCCAATACCATTCTTTAAAACTCGGTATCGCTTCGCAAACTGTACCCGGCACATTGAGCATCAATTGCATGCCGCCCAAGTAACAAGGGGCAACGTTGTCATAGTGAACACTGCCGCTGATCTTTCCCTCAAACTCGCCCATCAGTTCAAGCAGTGCTTGCTCGTTATAGGGCCGGTCAAAATGTTCATTCAAGGCATATAACGCCGCAACGACCGAGCTGGCACTAGAACCCAAGCCACTTCCAACGGGCAGGTTCTTTTCCAGTGTGAGTGCCACGCCTTCATCTGCTTTACCCAACGCAGTTAAAAACTCCTTACTCATGGCTGTTAAGAAGAATTCGGCACATTGGTACACAATATTGTCTTGCGGATTGTCAGGTAGTTTATGGGCCCAAGCGCCAGTTTGTGTCAGGCTCACACCCGACGCTGCCGCGGCGATAGTCACTCTGTCGCCAAGTAAACTACCATCAATCGGCGCTAATGCTGCACCCAGTAAATCAAATCCGACGCCCACGTTACCCATAGAGGCTGGAGCGTACACAGTCAAACTCATACACTCACCTCACGAGTCCAATTCAAGGTTCTTAATACATCTGCAAAGGCGCCAGCGGCAGTCACTTCAGTCCCTGCGCCATAGCCGCGTAGCACAAAGGGAATGGGCTGGTAATAGCGGCTGTAGAACGCCAAGGCATTTTCACCGCCTTTAACGCTATAAAGCGGATCCTGTGCATCCACTTCGGCGATACGCACACGGCACACGCCGTCATCAATTTGCCCGACATAACGCAGCACTTTGCCTTGGGCTTTGGCCTGCGCTACTTTAGCGGCAATTGCGGCATCGACTTGCGGTAATCGCGCCATAAAACTTTCAACATCACCTGAATCATCAAACTCGGCTGGCAATACAGATTCAACCTGCACGTCACTGAGTTCGAGCTTTAGTCCCACTTCACGGGCAAGAATGAGCACCTTACGCGCCACATCCATGCCACTCAAATCATCACGGGGATCGGGCTCAGTAAAACATTTTTCCCGTGCCAGACCGGTCGCTTCAGAAAGTGTCATGCCTTCATCGAGCATGCCGAAGATAAAGGATAAAGAGCCCGATAAAATACCGTTAAACTTATGCAGTTTGTCACCCGCAAATAACAATTTTTTCAGGTTATCGATCACAGGTAAGCCCGCGCCGACTGTGGTTTCGTACAAGAATTGGCGACGCTGTTTTAATGCAGTTTGGCGAAGCGCTTGGTAATAAGCATAATCGCGAGTATTGGACTTTTTATTGGGCGTGACCACATGTAAACCCGCGTTCATCACATCCAAATATAGGTTCGACACTTGCTCGCTCGAGGTGCAATCCACCAGCACAGGATTAAGCAATTGTTGCTCTTTCACCCATGCGAGTAACGCTGGGATATCACAATCTTGCTGACTATCGGCAAGCAAGCTAGACCAATTGCTTAAATCGATGCCCGCACTGTCGAGTAACATCTTGTTGGAATTCACTATGCCGCAAACACGGATACTAATGTGTTGCTCTTTAAGCATGGCGGATTGTTGTTTTATCTGCTCGAGCAGGCCTGCACCCACATTGCCACAACCGACTAGAAACACATCTAAATATTGCTGCACATCGAAAAAGCCTTGATGACAAGCCGCCACCGCATGCTTAGTCTTACGCTGCTCGATCACAGTCGAAATCGACCGCTCGGATGATCCTTGGGCAATGGCGATAATGTTCACGCTTGCCTGTGCTAACGCTTGGAAGAAACGCGCCGCAACCCCCTTGTGGGTGCGCATACCATCACCAATCAAAGAAACGATAGCGAGTTCATGACGCATAGCGATAGGTTCAAGCAAGTCACTTTTTATTTCTAATTCAAACTCTTGCTCTAAGGCCCATTTCACTTTGGCCGAGTCAGACGTCGCCACACAGAAGCTAATACTGTATTCAGAGGAGCTTTGGGTGATTAAAGACACTGACACGCCGCTGCGGGAAATCGCCGCGAGAGTACGGCTCGCCATGCCAACCATGCCTTTCATGCCAGGGCCTGAAATATCGAACATGGTCTGGTTATCTAAATTGGAGATAGCTTTAACCTGTAAGCCGGTTTCATCGGCTTGGTTTGATACCAGAGTGCCGGGCGCATCGGGGTTAAAACTGTTTTTGATATAACAGGGAATATGGAACTGAGCGATGGGCGCAATCGTCTTAGGATGCAATACCTTAGCGCCAAAATAGGAGAGTTCCATCGCCTCTTGATAACTGAGTTGTGACAGCAATTTAGCATCGGCAACCACCCGGGGATCGGTATTATAAACACCGTCGACATCGGTCCAAATTTCACAACTTGACGCATCTAAACAGGCGGCCAGTACGGCAGCAGAATAATCGGAACCATTACGGCCTAATGTCACCACTTTGCCCTGTTCATCGGCGGCGGTGAAACCCGGCATCACCCATACGCGTTTTTCACCCAGCGCCAACGCGCGAAACCTTGGCTTACTTATAGCGATATCGACCACGGATTCTAACGGCCGACCTCGACCTAGAAACAAGGCGCGCGGATCGAGTTGAGCCGACGTGATCCCCTTAGATAGCATCACTTGTTCCATCAAGGCTGCAGATAAACGCTCACCCGCCACCACGATTTCGGCACGTATGCCATCGGGACACTCTTGCAGTAAACTAATGCCACGTAATCTATCCTGCCAAATTACCAGCTGCGCATTAAGCCCAGAAAAGAGTTGTTCACTCTGCTCACTCGACAACACCGAAGTGACCGCATCTTGGTATAGCGAAGTAAATACCCGCTCAACATGCTGCAGCACAGGCAAATAATCTTCACCTTTGACTGCTACATCAACCATTTCTAGTAACGCATTTGTCACCGTCGCCGGGGCCGATAGCACAGTGGCTATGGGTTCAAGCTTAGATGACTTGGCAACGATATCCGCCGCCATCGAGAATCGCTGCCAATTTGCAAGCGAGGTACCACCAAATTTCATTACTTTCATCTTGTTCTCCTGTACCGCGCCCGACTTAGAAATAAGAGCTAGAAACAAAAAAGCCCGCTTCTTTGTGGGAAGCGGGCTTATCGTTAAAATTCTTTAGGGTGTATCAGCCCGCCCCCACTGTTGTTGTAGTGGTGGTTGTAATAATGGTAATTACTACGAAACCTAGGCTATGCATGTGTTTGGGCTAATCCATGTTAATTTCTTGATAAACAGAATTGCTTTTTTTACCCGCGCTTGTCAACCCCTAAAATGGATTATTTATAGGCAAATCTTAGCGCTGGATAAGAAACTGCATCAAGATTAGTTAATATAACGTTTTCTAGGGATAAAAATGCGATTTATGTAATAGATAACCATTGACGTTAACGTAACCAAGGCTGCCTTCAATTTATTAAAACCATTTAAATTCATTTGATTACTTACATGTCAATTTTACTTTTTCGTCAAAGTACTTAACTACCCACTTTAGTCTCAATTGAGACGCAATGTCTGAAAATCACAGCTTTGTGGATGCAGATCCTGGGTCCAACTGTGAATAAGGCAATAAAAAACCTGTGCGATATCTAACAGAAGCTACTTCAAATTATCGCCAGCGCCAAAAAAGCACGTTATTATGCGCGCACATTACGAACCGGAGGCGATATGAAGATCACTCAACACAGCGCGGTAACCATTCATTACCGCTTATCAGATCAAGAAGGCAGACTATTAGAAGACTCTTTCGACTCTGAACCTATGCTATATCTACACGGCACTGAAAACCTGATCCCAGGTTTAGAGGCCGCATTAGATGGTAAAATCAAAGGCGAAAAACTGGATGTGACTATCAGTGCCGAAGAAGCCTATGGTCCGTACCAAGATGGCCTACGCCAAGCCGTACCTCTAGAAGCTTTCGGTGATATTGAAGATATCGTCCCAGGAATGCGTTTTATTGCTGAAACGGAAATGGGTCAACGTCCAGTTGAAGTCATCGAAGTGAAGGATAATGTCGTTATCGTTGATGGCAATCATCCATTAGCTGGCCAAGCGCTAAGCTTCAACATCGAGATCCTTGATGTCCGTGAAGGGACTGCAGAAGAAATCGCCCACGGTCACATTCATGCTCAAGGTGGTTGTGGTAGCCATGGGCACGATCATGATCACGGCGGTGGATGCTGCGGCGGTTCAGGCAAAGAAGCGGGTGGTTGTTGTGGCGGTTCAGATCATGATGACCATGGTCACCACCACGATCATGATCACGAAGCCTGTGATACACCTAAAGCAGGTTGTGACGGCAATGGCGGCTGTGGTTGCCGCGGCTAGTTTGAGTACTTAAGCTCAGTGGTTATAGGCTCGGCTTAAATAACCTAGCCCAGGGGTTTTATATTATGAAGCACTTTCTTAAATAAGGAAGTGCTTCATTTCTATTCAAGTTTTCCTAAAAATCCATATCCTTTTATCAACCTATTAATTTCTGAATTTTCGCCCTATGTTCAGGTGCCATATTTTTAAGATAATTAGAACAACGAGTAATAGTAGCAATGCTCACTTCAAATTCTGCAGCAATCTGCCGTTGACTCATTTCGCTATTTAGCAATAACTGGAAAATTTTGAGCCGTCCAGCGATGGCACTGCGCTCATCTTCAGTTAACAGTAAATGAAGGAGCATAGAAAGATCTTCATAATTTCCATGACTCAAAATCTTGTCTAATACTAAGTCCCAATTTGCTCGCATAATCGCCCCGTAAGTACTGTTAAAGCATTACATTGCAGTTTACCAGATTTGTTTCTCCAACAAATAACTTGTTACGCTTCTTCATTGTATCTAGACAAAAACTGACAAAAATGCTTCTAGTACATCAAGTTAATTTGTGTACAATAGAGGCGCAATGTCACACTTAGACGCTCATTTGTGAGAATACTATGAAAAAAATACTACTTACCCTCGTTGCTAGCACCTTATTCGCTTCAGCAGCACAAGCACACAATTTTGAAGATGCTAAAGATGCAATTGAATACCGCCAATCCGCATTTAGCCTTATTGCCTATAACTTCGGCGATATGGGAGCGATGATGAAGGGTAAAAAACCTTTCGAAGCTAAAACTTTCGCTATGCGTGCAACTAATGTTGCTGCGCTTTCAATGTTACCAATTGAAGGTTTTATTGACGGTTCTGACAAGGGCAATACTGAAGCCTTAGCTAAAGTCTGGCAAGATAAAGCTGATTTCGATGCAAAAATGAAAACATTCCAAGAAAATGCCGCTATTCTCGCCACTGTTGCACAAAAAGGTGATCAGGCTGAAATCAAAGAAGCCTTCATGAATACAGGTAAAAGCTGTAAAGGTTGCCACGACGCTTATAAGAAAGACTAATGTACTTAAGTGTTAAGCCCAAAAAGCCTGCTTTTAGCAGGCTTTTTCGTTCATGCAATTTTATAATTCCCTTCACCAAGGTGGAGTTTGCTGCGTGATGACTAAAGCACTTGTAATATTGGCCAAATTAAATAAGAAAAAATAACCGCAGCCAAAACAGCAAAAAGCACTAGAGCAATCCACTCTGACTTGAACATCGGGTTAACTTGTTCATTCGATGACAATTCAGGTCTAGGCAATTTTTTATAACCAGTCAACATAGCTCCTACCAATTTATCCCCTTTAATGGCATGAATAATGACAGCCAATATATGGATAATGCTCAACAACAGAATAAGATTAAAATTCGTCTTATGTAGCCAAGTCATAAATGCACTGGTATCTGAACTAACATAGCTATAAAGCGGCCCTTCGGTAAAAATATCATCGGTTGCAAACAACCCAGTCACTAATTGAAGGCTAATCACTGCAATCAATACAACGACCATATAGCCCCCAATAGGGTTATGCCCTAGCACAACAGAGACTCCCCTAGTTCGCACTTCTTTGAGGTATTTAAAAGCAATTTTAGGATGATAAATGAAGTGACTAAATTTGGATGTATCACTACCAACAAATCCCCACAGGAGGCGAAAAGCAATCAAACCTAACAAGCTGTATGCAAAAATTTGATGCCATTGCATTTCACCAGCATCAGCACTCCACCATAGCAACCCCATTAGCATGACCATAGCCCAATGAAAAATGCGTGTAGGTAAATCCCACACTTTAACTTTGATATATTCGGTTTTCATAAAACAAGGCCAACCCGAGTGAATGAATAAAATAAGTAGACGTATTTTATCGGGATTTGATTAAAAATTTAAAGTAAAGATAGGTAAATAAGCAAAAGGCAGCGGAGTTAACCTATCGAATATGCCCCTGTTCGACAAGCAATACAAGGCTTTCTAGCCAAGAATGATTGAAAATTGTCTAAGCGATCAAATATCCAGCGAACAGTATCTAACGGAGAAAAATTTGTGATCCAGGTCTCGTTTTATGCGGCTAAGCTTGGTACTCTGAAATCCAAGGAAACAACAGAAGGTTCGACATATGCTAAAGATTACGAGCAAACAACTAGAAGTCACTGCCCCAATCCGTGAACGCATTGAAAGCCGTTTTGAGAAACTTTCTAGGCACGATGTGCAGTTGATTAATCCCCATGTGATCATTACAGAGGAGAAACCTGGTTTCAAAATTGAAGCATCGGTTGGTATCCCAAATGGAGAACTTTTTGCTCAAGCAAAACACGACAACCTTTACAAAGCGATTACCGCTATGGGTCAAAAATTGGAGAAGCAACTCAATCGATTAACCCATAAACCTGAAGCACAGCGTTTTACTTCACTAGCACACACCGACGATATAGGTACTGTTGATACAATTGATGAGTATGAGGAGGAAGATGCCGCTTAATTTATCAAGTGTTAATATAAGTGCGAGACACATCACTTTGAGAGGCATTAAAAGTAGAAGTCATTTATTTTGAACACAGTTTTATGCAAAGGTTCGATAAAATCATCTTTTGATGAGCAAAAACTGGGTGTTCAATTAAATACCTACTACACTTTACTAAGTGAAAGCAAGAATCGAAGTGATGTGAATATAAGTCAAAAAGATTAAATAATGTAAATATCTTAATGTAACAATAGCTTAATGTAACAATAGGAGGCAGTCAGAAACATAATTAATGAAACCATAGTTAACCGTTGAACAAGTAAAAATTTAGCTAATCTCATAACTAACGCATCATAGACTTTTATACTGATATACACAGTTTTACAGGCTCCACTTTCAACCAACATACTTGATAGAGAAGGAGGTAACTGACAAAAACTAATCGTTCTTAAAAGTATTTACCTAACACCTAAGGCAAACTCAATAAGTTTATGTTTTCATGAATATAAGGAGTATGTAACAACTATATTAGCAAGAGCAGTTGTATTTAACAGATAGAATGAACTTCAAAAATGTAGCTATATCTCTTTAGCATTGATATTTAAGGAGCAATTTAAGTAAACAACCACTAAGTCAGAAAATCCTAATAAGTACCTATTTTTGAATTTAGGTTTTCACTCAAGGCTAAGAGGCATTCAATCTAACAAGGCTAATATGTTAAATAATGATCAACTAAATTATTAGGAGGGTGTTAAAGAGAGTGGTTTATGCTTGATTAAGGTAAATACTCACTTAGCGGTAATTTCCAATGTTAGTATGTAAGTTTGATAATCAGTAAAAATGTTAAGTGTTGTAAGTTAAAGCAGCAATTGTAATAACTAAGGTAAGTTAAACGAGTGATATGGCCTTACTGCTTAGCAGAAAAATGTACCTAGTACACACTATAAGCCGTAAACCGTTTATTGATAAATGTAAACCGAGTACAAGTGAAGTTAGTTGTTAATAGTCAATTTTTTAATGAAAATAAGCAACACACTGATAAGTAAGATAGACTTGGTTCCATATTCACTGATAATAAGGAGGATAAACTCGCTTGACCAGATATTATATTAAAACCAGCGCACCTTCGGGTGCGCTTTTCGTTTTTATGAACATCCATCAGCTTGGAGTATCAATAGGCAAGAGACCCATTGATAAAAATCAAAAACGACTCAAACATAAGCGAGTAATGTTCTATGCCTATTGTTACTTGTTTTTTGATTACAATAGGCTACCGATATTCCGGTCTAGTTTCCCTAGCGGATCCAGTAAGCGTTATATCGCATTTCAATAATGCACCTTTGCAGAGCATCCCAAAACCTTAATACGCTCTAGTGATCAGCGCTTGGTACTGCATTAACCAAACTCGCCTTTTAGTGTAAACTCTCCCCTCAAGTTGTTCGCACTCATGCAAGGCATTGAAATTATGACTCAAGCGCTATTTTATCTGATGCCGCCAGTGGCACTGTCTGCTCATATTACAACCCAGTCAGCCACCAATACGGCGATAAATACAAATGCGGCTTTAGGAGCAATGCATCTGATGGCTTGTCGATTAGCACAGCAAGCTTATATTAAGCACCAGTTAGTCTATATTCACTGTCAAGACAAAAGCTTAGCTTTAGAGATTGATGAACTATTATGGCAATTTGAACCGACAGCATTTGTGCCACATAACTTGAAAGGTGAAGGACCTATCACAGGAGCCCCGGTTGAAATAGGTTTTGATCGCCTCGGCGCCAATAAAAGTCGCCAACTTCTGATTAATCTTGCAGACCAAGCGCCTCCATTTGCGGTAAACTTTGGTCAAATCATCGATTTTGTTGCCAATGACGATCAGCATAAAGCGATTGCCCGCGAACGCTATAGACAATATCGCGACCTAGGGATCGAATTAACGACCCAGAATTTAGCAACACATCCACTTAATTTAGTTTGAGACAGATACATTCCCATGGAAAAAACATACGATCCGCAGTCCATCGAGCAAACGCTTTACCAAAACTGGGAAGAGCAAGGTTACTTCAAGCCACACGGCGATGAATCCAAAGGCAATTATTGCATCATGATCCCGCCACCCAACGTGACGGGCAGCTTGCACATGGGCCACGCCTTCCAAGACACCATCATGGATACCTTAACCCGTTACCAACGGATGAAAGGCAAAAATACCCTATGGCAAGTCGGCACCGACCACGCGGGTATCGCAACCCAAATGTTGGTTGAGCGTAAGCTTGAAGCCGAAGAAGGCAAGAATCGCCATGACCTAGGTCGCGATGCTTTTATGGATAGAGTGTGGGAATGGAAAGCGCAATCGGGCGGCACTATCACTAAGCAGCTACGTCGTATGGGCGCGTCAGTCGATTGGGATCGCGAGCGTTTCACTATGGACGAGGGCTTATCCAAAGCCGTACAAGAAGTGTTTGTGCGTCTGTACGAAGACGATTTGATTTATCGCGGTAAGCGTTTAGTTAACTGGGATCCAAAGCTGCACACCGCTATCTCTGATTTAGAAGTGGAAAGCAAAGAAAAACAGGGCCATATGTGGCACCTGCGTTATCCACTGGCCGATGGTGAACTGACCGCCGATGGTAAAGACTATTTAGAAGTCGCAACCACGCGTCCAGAAACCATGCTCGGCGACAGTGCGGTTGCAGTGCATCCCGATGATGAACGCTATCAAGCCCTGGTCGGTAAATTTATTCTATTGCCGATTGTTAATCGCCGAATCCCTATCGTAGCCGACGATTACGTCGATATGGCCTTTGGTACAGGTTGCGTGAAGATCACCCCAGCCCATGACTTTAACGACTATGAAGTCGGTAAGCGTCACAACCTGCCCATGTTCAACGTGCTGACCTTAGATGCCGCCATTCGCGCAAGTGCCGAAGTGGTGAACTCTGACGGTACCTTTAACAAAACGCTCGATGGCAGCCTGCCTGTACGCTTTGCCGGACTTGACCGTTTTAAGGCGCGTGACGCTATCGTCGCCGAATTTGAAACCTTAGGGTTGCTCGAAAAAATCGCGCCTCACGCCTTAAAAGTCCCTTATGGTGATCGTTCAGGTGTAGTTATCGAACCTATGCTGACCGACCAATGGTATGTGGCTGTTGCGCCAATGGCGAAAACCGCTATCGAAGCCGTTGAAAATGGCAGCATCAAGTTTGTGCCGCAGCAATACGAGAACATGTACTTCTCGTGGATGCGTGACATTCAAGACTGGTGTATTTCGCGTCAATTATGGTGGGGTCACCGTATCCCAGCTTGGTACGACGAAAACGGCAAAGTCTATGTCGGCCGCAACGAAGCCGAGGTACGTGCTAAGCACAATATCGCCGACTCAATGACATTACGCCAAGACGAAGACGTACTGGACACTTGGTTCAGCTCAGCCCTGTGGACTTTCTCGACTTTAGGTTGGCCTGACAATTTAGAAGATTTAAAAACCTTCCACCCAACCGACGTGTTGGTGACAGGTTTTGACATCATCTTCTTCTGGGTTGCCCGTATGATCATGATGACCATGCACTTCATCAAAGATGAAGACGGCAAGCCACAAGTCCCGTTCAAAACCGTCTACGTAACTGGCCTTATCCGCGATGAAGCGGGTAATAAGATGTCAAAATCTAAGGGTAACGTACTCGATCCATTAGACATGATCGACGGTATCGGGCTTGAAGATTTAGTTGAAAAACGTACCGGTAATATGATGCAGCCACAACTGGCCGCCAAGATTGAAAAGAGCACTCGCAAAGAGTTTGCTGACGGTATCGAAGCCCACGGCACTGATGCACTGCGCTTTACGCTTGCGGCAATGGCATCAACGGGTCGTGACATCAACTGGGATATGAAGCGCTTAGACGGTTACCGTAGCTTCTGTAACAAGTTGTGGAACGCCTCACGCTACGTGCTGATGAACACAGAAGATCAAGATTGCGGCCCAGGCTCACCAGAGTACAAAGGCGGCGAAATGGAACTGTCGTTGGCCGACCGCTGGATTATCGGCTTGTTCAATCAAACCGTTAAGACCTTTGACGATCACATGACGAACTATCGTTTCGACTTAGCGGCCAATACTCTATATGAGTTCACTTGGAACCAGTTCTGTGACTGGTACTTAGAACTCACTAAGCCTGTATTGCAAAACGGCAGCGAAGCGCAAATGCGCGGCACCCGTCACACCTTAGTGACTGTGCTCGAAGCTATGCAACGTTTGATGCACCCTATGATGCCGTATATCACTGAAACCATTTGGCAGCGCGTTAAGCCGTTAGCAGGTGTTGAAGGTGATACCATTATGCTCACACCGTTCCCAACATTTGATGCCGCTAAAATCGATAGTGCAGCAATGGCCGACTTAGAATGGGTTAAGCAAGTGATTGTCGCCGTGCGTAACATTCGCGCCGAACTGAACATTGCCCCCTCTAAGCCACTAAATGCCCTACTTCGTGGTGTTAGCGCGCAGGATAAAGCCCGTGTTGAAGCCAACCAAACCTTCTTCACCACGCTTGCCCGCTTAGAAAGCATGACCATTTTGGCCGATGGCGAAACTGCACCTATGTCGACCACAGGTTTGATTGGCGAGATGGAGCTGCTGATCCCTATGGCAGGGTTAATCGATGTCGCCGCCGAAATGGCCCGTATCGACAAGCAGCTTGAAAAACTAGGCCAAGAGATTGCGCGTATCGAAGGTAAATTATCGAACCAAGGCTTTGTGGCGAAAGCGCCAGCTGACGTTATCGACAAAGAGCGCGCGAAGATGACCGATCTCAAGCGTGATATGGACAAACTCAACGAACAAAAATCTGAGTTCGCTAAGTTAGAAGCCTAATCAGAACACGGTTAGCTAAACCTTACTAAGGGCAGTCAATGTACTTAATGCCATTCGCTTAAGAGCGAGTGGCATTTTTACTTGGATATTTCACCGTTTTCTTTAGCACCACACGCGGGTAGCTGGGCCGCTTCCTCTTTGGGGGTAAAATCAACCTTTTGCCATTTTCCCTCAGTCGTTTTAAGTGCTGTGGGATCGCTCCAGGACTCCCTCTGTCGCTCCAACCAAACTCATCCTGTATTAAAAATAGGGCATTAATGAAACTGATCCTCTGTGGCTCAACTTTATGCTGCACAGCCATTGCGGCCATCTCTAGCCGAACAATATTGTAGGTCGTCAAGATACCCCATAATTCTTGATACACCCCATCCTTCTTCTTACTGCGCAGGACAGGTTTATTTTCCAGTTGATATTGCTTCAGCTCGCCATAACCCCTCTCTATCTCCCATCGCTGCCAATATACCTTGAGCAAATCGTTCACTGGATAGGTATTGGGGCATAGACACGACGTGATAAACCCTTTGATATCACCTTTGGGTGATGGAATAAGGATAAGGCGGGCTTGCCAGCGCTCCCCCAGATAAGGAGCTTGCTGTTTAGCTTGTGGTGATACCGGCATCTCAACCAGATGGTCATACTCTGAGAATGACTCAATAATTTGATAGCGGGTCTTAGACTTTATCGGGGTTAACCAATGGGTGTTAGCACCGCTTCCTTGCCAACTTATGAGTAATTGGGCAGACATAAACCCACGGTCAAACAACGTGAGCGAATTCTCGGGAGCGGAGCCAACCAATTGCTGTGCATAGTGAATTTCACTGTGGGTAACGGGCCCGAAAGCCGCATCAGAAAGCAAGTGACTACGAGTAGACATTAAGGTGACCGCCAGCACAGAGGGAAAAGAAGCCGTGCTTTGTGCAAAGCCAAAGTGATGGTTTTCTTCAGTGTTATGCGTCTTAAAATACGTCCCATCAACACTGAGCAATTTCAATCCAGCTATCTCATCAAATTCGCACTGTGTTTCCCACTGTGCAGCGGTTGTTTTGAACAGATAACGCATGGGCTCTGAACCCAACTTTTCTTTGGCTTTGATGATACTACTGGTCGCCAGTGGCGGGAGCTCCCCCTTGGCGTCGGGAAACGCCAGTGACAGCGTATCACAGACTTGCTGAATTGAGCGGTTACGCATCAAACCAATGCCTAGAACCAACCAAACAGCTTGCTCTGCGGGGAAACGGCGGGTTCGAAGCGAGGCCCTGCCAGTTTGTTGCACAGCCTCAGCCACCCAATCCATGGGAACATGTTTGGCGAATACATCAATATCCTGCGCTTGGCAAAATTCAGCGGTAACGAGTAGCTCTTTAGAAAATTCAGACATAAAAAAATCAGCCGCAACTTAGGTTGCGGCTGATTATGAAGCCCTTGAAAGATCGTTCAACTACTTAAAACGATCGGCATTAGTCAATGTACTGCCCTTTTTATACCAATCACATTAAATATCTAGTCAGTTCAGAGCCTCACAGGCATCTCAATCCAAGGCGCATTGACGCAGAAATGGTTATTCCCTTTTAAGTCAATGCAACACCGGAGTGGGGTGCCTGTGTGGCTCCCGAAGGGCGGCTGATGTTAACGTCGTGGCAACGCGCTTTATACTACGTTTAAGGCTTTCGACAGAGCACCGCTATGCCTTCAAGCCTTCGCCTTGTCTAAAGCGCGTTGAACTCCCGCTGAATGAACAGATATTTAATACGATTGGTATTACTGTCTTTTCACGCAGATTCAAGCAAATGAAGTGCTTAATAAACCGAATACCCACAATGAAAATACAAGCCAAGGCACTAAAGGATGTACACGAGAGAAAAATAGCAATAAAAAAGCCCTACAATCACTTGTAGGGCTTATCTATATGGTGCGCATGGAAGGAGTCGAACCTCCGACCGCCTGGTTCGTAGCCAGGTACTCTATCCAGCTGAGCTACATGCGCAAATCAGTTCTGCTTATCACTATATAACTAAAGACTAGAAGAAACACTTTAGTCTCACAAATGATTTATCTATTCCCTCGACTAAAGAATAGAATGGCGGAGAAGGAGGGATTCGAACCCTCGATGGGAGTTAAAGCCCATACTCCCTTAGCAGGGGAGCGCCTTCGGCCACTCGGCCACCTCTCCGCAAAATCTTTATGCATAAGCAATGCTTACTAAATTGGTGCGCGTGGAAGGAGTCGAACCTCCGACCGCCTGGTTCGTAGCCAGGTACTCTATCCAGCTGAGCTACACGCGCATTTTAGTTTTTTTATCACAACGAATAATCGTCATAATTAAATTGGTGCGCATGGAAGGAGTCGAACCTCCGACCGCCTGGTTCGTAGCCAGGTACTCTATCCAGCTGAGCTACATGCGCATTTTAACTTTTTATCGCAACACAAAAGCATTGAGATTTAATTGGTGCGCGTGGAAGGAGTCGAACCTCCGACCGCCTGGTTCGTAGCCAGGTACTCTATCCAGCTGAGCTACACGCGCATTTTTAGAACTTGCTATAAGCAACTAACTACAAAATTTCAAACTGAAATTCAAACCTGATGAGTTAAAGACTAACTAATGCAGAGATGGTGCGCATGGAAGGAGTCGAACCTCCGACCGCCTGGTTCGTAGCCAGGTACTCTATCCAGCTGAGCTACATGCGCGACTTGTATTGCTTCAATAAAAAATGGTGCGCGTGGAAGGAGTCGAACCTCCGACCGCCTGGTTCGTAGCCAGGTACTCTATCCAGCTGAGCTACACGCGCACTGTTTTCTATCGGTAAGAAATGGCGGAGAAGGAGGGATTCGAACCCTCGATGGGAGTTAAAGCCCATACTCCCTTAGCAGGGGAGCGCCTTCGGCCACTCGGCCACCTCTCCGTTTTCTTGGCGCACATATTACTGTTTGACGAAAATAAGTCAAACCCTTTTTCAGAAACAGATCCCATTTGAACTGTTTTTAATCACATTGCTGTTATATCAAGCCAATGTATTGATTTACGCCAATCTTTCACTCTAAAAAATAAAAAAGTCAGTTAAAAAACTGACTCTTCTGTCGCCGTAATACCCTCGCCATAGCGCAGTATTAAAAGTTACCACCTTCAGATGGTGAACCCGATTTTTCAGATTGGATGCGTTGATAGATTTCTTCACGGTGAACAGAAACCTCTTTAGGTGCGTTAACACCGATACGCACTTGATTTCCTTTTACCCCCAGCACTGTAACAGTGACTTCGTCACCAATCATCAGTGTTTCGCCAACACGACGAGTCAAAATCAGCATTCGATAGCTCCTTTATTTCTTAATTCAGCTTACACACGGCACTCATCCGGTAGATGGGCTTATTATAAGGTCAGCTTAGTACAAATTAATAGTATTCAATACTCAAACGGTTATTTAATTACACCTTATTTAGCTCGAAAGCGTGATGTAACGCTCGAACCGCTTTGTGTAAGTCCCTTTCATCGATAACGGTTGATAATTTACTCTCCGACGTCGAGAGTAACTTAGCATGGATCGTTTCATTACCCAAGACATCTAACATCTTAGTCAATAATCCAATTTTTGCCTGTAAACCTTTGCCAACTAAAGATACTTTTGCACGTTGACGCTCAACAATCAATTGACCGAGATCAAGACTTGCACTTAATGCTTTAAGCTCGTGCAATAAAATATCAACTTTGGCTTCTGCGAGCATAAAACTCACACAGCCCGCGGGGGCATCCTCATTCAATCGTAGGGGTGTAATAAACTCCACATCGATTTCAAGACGGGACAAACAGGCTAATAGAGCTTGGTAATGCTCACTCGTCGTTAATAAACCATCAATAGTTAATGTTGCTAACGCTTTATTGACGGCAATACCTTGCACTAACGAGGCACTTATCAAGTCAGATTCAGCACCGAATTGAATTAAGGTACCTTGGCCAACTTCAAAACTGGATAACACTCGCAGAGGCACTCGAAAACGTTCGGCATATTCAACAGAGTCAGGATGTAGCACCTTAGCTCCCAGTTTGGCCATTTCGAGCATAACATCAAAGCTAATGACATCAAGACAACGCGCATTACTATCAATATTGGGATCGGTTGTGAATACACCAGCAACATCAGTGAAAATCTGGCACTCATCAGCGTTAAGCGCTGCGGCTAAGGCAACTGCTGTGGTATCAGAACCACCACGCCCCAAGGTCGTTACATCTCCGTTAGGATCAATCCCTTGAAACCCTGCGACTATAGGTACAATACCATCATCAAGCAGTGACTCTAGATAGCCAGTATCGACATTCTCAATACTCGCGCGACCAAACTGACTATTGGTATGGATTTGAACTTGATCTCCCGTGAGGGATTTAGCCTTAATACCACGACGCTGCAAAGCTATCGCCATCAAGGCTATACTCACTTGTTCACCAGTTGAGACGAGCATATCGAGTTCCCGCGCCGAAGCACGGGGGTCAACTTGCGCTGCAAGTGCGAAAAGTCTATTCGTCTCCCCTGCCATAGCAGAGAGCACGAGAACCTGTTGTTCACCACTGCGGGCGGACTTTGCAATCTGTTCGGCAACCACTTCAATACGCTCTATAGAACCTACTGAAGTGCCGCCAAACTTTTTCACAAAAAGCTTGCTACGACTAAGCTTTCGTTTTTCAGGCACAGCAACCTCTTAAGCTAAACGCTCAGTAATCCAAGGTAATACTTGAGCTAAGGCCGCATCCAGATTTTCTGGTTGGCTACCGCCCGCTTGAGCCATATCAGGACGACCACCGCCCTTACCGCCCACTTGTGCAGCGACCATAGCGACTAGCTCACCCGCTTTAACTTTGCCAACTAAGTCGTTACTCACGCCAGCAATCAGATTCACTTTGCCTTCTTGAGCCGTACCCAACACAATAATGGCAGACTTTAGCTTTTGCTTTAATTCATCCTGTAGACCGCGAAGTGAACCCGCCTCAACACCATCTAGTTTTTTGATAAGCACATTCACGCCATTAACAACCACAGCATCGCCCGCTAAATCAGCACTCGCTGCTGCCGCTAATTTATCTTTTAGCTGCGCCATTTCTTTCTCAAGTTGCTTCATCTTGTCGAGCTGCGCTTTTAACTTAGCCACTACTGAATTGGTATCGCCCTTTAAAAGGGCCGCAGCGTCTTCTAACTCAGCCTGCTGCTGCGCCACATAGGCCATAGCCGCTGCACCTGTCACAGCCTCAATACGACGCACACCTGCCGCAATACCACCTTCGGAGGTGATCTTAAATAAACCAATATCTCCAGTACGACCAACGTGGGTACCGCCACACAATTCAATAGAGAAATCCCCCATAGTCACAACACGGACTTGTGAGTCATATTTCTCACCAAAAAGTGCCATCGCACCTTTTTCTTTGGCTTCATCTATGCCCATTTCAGCCGTATTCAGCTGATGATTGCGACGAATTTGAGTATTAACTAACTCTTCTACCTGTTTAAGTTCTATCGGTTTTACCGCTTCAAAATGGGAGAAGTCAAAACGTAAACGCTCCGGATTAACCAATGAACCTTTTTGCGTTACATGTGTACCGAGCACTTGGCGTAGTGCGGCATGCAGCAAATGCGTAACAGAATGATTTAGTTGGGTACGATGACGTAGTTTTTTATCAACTTTAGCTTCAAGTATTTGGCCAACACTCAAGCTACCAACGGATAAAACGCCTTGATGCCCCGTTGCTTGGCCGTATTTCTGCGTGTCGCTAACCGTAAATTCAACACCGTTAGCAATCAGTTGGCCTTTATCGCCCACTTGGCCGCCTGATTCGGCGTAAAAAGGTGTCACATCGAGCACAACAACCGCTTCATCACCTGCATTGATCGTCGCTACTGATCCACCATTTTGATAAATCGCAGTGACTTTCGCTTGACCCACTAATTCGGTATAACCACTGAATGCTGTTTCAGCATCGATTTTTAGCGCCGCGTTATAATCTGCACCAAAGTTACCTGCCGCTTGCGCGCGGCTACGTTGCTCAGCCATTGCCGCTTCAAAGCCCGCTTCATCGACAATAATGTTGCGCTCACGGCAAACGTCAGCGGTCAAATCCATTGGGAAGCCATAGGTGTCATACAGCTTAAATACGGTTTCGCCGTCTAAGGTGTCACCTTGTAAATCGTTTAAGGCTGCATCCAAAATACCTAAACCACGCTCAAGGGTACGGGCAAATTGCTCTTCTTCCGCTTTAAGTGCTTTTTCAACGATAACTTGAGTTTCAGCTAAGCCTTTTGCCGCGTCCCCCATAACGTCAATAAGAGTGGGAACTAACTTGTAGAAGAAAGCTTCGGCCGCACCTAACTTGTTACCATGGCGAACCGCGCGGCGAATAATACGGCGCAGCACATAACCACGGCCTTCATTTGACGGCATAACACCATCGGCAATTAAAAATGCACATGAACGGATATGATCGGCAATGACGCGCAGCGATTTGTTGGACAAATCGGTTACCCCGATAATTTCTGCCGCTTTAGCAATCAAGGCGCGGAAGATATCGATTTCATAGTTAGAGTGAACACCCTGCATAATCGCCGCAATACGCTCAATCCCCATACCAGTGTCAACCGATGGCTTAGGCAAAGGTAACATTTCACCCGATGCTTGACGGTTGTACTGCATGAAAACGATGTTCCAGATCTCGATGAAACGGTCACCATCTTCTTCTGGACTGCCAGGACGTCCGCCCCAAATATGATCACCATGGTCATAAAAAATCTCAGTACAAGGGCCACAAGGACCGGTATCACCCATTTGCCAGAAGTTATCTGACGCATAAGCGGCACCTTTGTTGTCGCCAATACGTATGATATTTTCGGCAGCAACACCAATCTTTTTATTCCAAATTTCAAAGGCTTCATCGTCTGTTTGGTAAATAGTGACGCACAGACGTTCTTTCGGCAGTTTTAAGGTTTCAGTTAAGAATGACCAACCAAAACGGATCGCTTCTTCTTTGAAATAATCCCCAAAGCTGAAGTTACCTAACATTTCGAAGAAAGTATGGTGACGGGCGGTATATCCCACGTTATCTAAATCGTTATGTTTGCCGCCAGCGCGAACGCAGCGTTGAGCAGTGGTCGCACGTGTATAGCTACGTTTGTCCATGCCAAGAAACACGTCCTTGAACTGGTTCATACCGGCATTGGTAAATAAAAGGGTAGGATCATTGCCTGGCACTAGAGAACTACTGTCCACAACCTGATGACCATTGCTGCGGAAAAATTCGAGGAAAGCGCTTCTAAGCTCTGCTGTAGTTTGATACATGAAATCGTCCTGAATTGGGTAAGCATTACCAGCTACGCCTTAGGCTAGCCGTATTTCTATTTGCCCAGCATTATAAGCAGACTGAGGAAGGACGACCAGCCTTGATTGGTGATATACACATCAGGAATTTAATATTTTAGCCTGAATCGCCCACACCAGAGTGACTAGAGGCAAAACGGTAGGATAAGGAAGAATTGAAGACTGTGTAGGTTTGTCGCGATAAGGACAATATTTAAGCAAGTTGGTGCAACGAGAAACCAGAAGGCTGCAAAGCCCGTGGGGGATATTTAGATGAGTTTTTACAGTCTTAGCTTCAAATTTAATAATCTTCATCGAGATCATTGGGATCTGAATCTAGTGCGTAACTGATTTGATCGTAGCTAAAGCCTTGGCCCATTAAAAAACGCACTCGTTTGGCCTTTTCCTTTGCGATGAGATCCCGAGCTGTTGAGCCCTTCACTTCTGTTACGCGGGGAACGCCGTATTTTTTGGTGGCTTTGTCTTTTGCTAGCTCAAACCAATCACAATCACTTTTAGCCAAAGCCGCTTCAATACAATCTTTAGATAAGCCTTTCTGTGCTATTGCTTGGCGGATGCGTATTGCACCGTGACCTCGACTGATGTGGCTACGCACCAGCAATTCGGCATAGCGAGCATCATTGATAAAACCTGAGGATTCGCAAGTATCGAGTACAGGTTCGATATCGTTAAGTTCGAAGCCTTTTTCGAGCAATTTATCGCGGATTTGTAAGCGGGAATAATCGCGGCGCGCTAACAGCGCGACCGCTATTTGATGGGCTGACTGACTCAGAATACTTCGCCTGTCTCTAAGTCAATATTATCCTCAGTGCTATCATCGGCTTTGGCAGCTAGGGCACTAGGATTGCTTAGAAGCAACTCACGTAATGTCTTGTCTATTTCAGCGGCAACCGCTGGGTTTTCAGTCAGATATTTACCCGCATTGGCACGACCTTGGCCAATTTTATCGCCTTTATAGCTGTACCAAGCACCCGCTTTTTCAATCAACTTATGGGCTACGCCTAAGTCAACTAATTCGCCAGTACGGTTAATACCTTGGCCATAAAGGATTTGGAACTCGGCTTGCTTAAATGGTGCAGCCACTTTGTTTTTCACCACTTTAACGCGGGTTTCGTTACCGACAACTTCATCGCCGTCTTTAATGGCACCAGTACGGCGAATGTCTAAACGTACAGAAGCATAAAACTTCAGTGCGTTACCACCAGTGGTGGTTTCTGGGTTACCGAACATCACACCAATCTTCATCCGGATTTGGTTGATGAAGATAAGTAAAGTGTTAGATTGCTTCAGGTTACCCGCTAGTTTACGCATCGCTTGGCTCATCATACGTGCCGCTAGGCCCATGTGTGAATCACCAATTTCGCCTTCGATTTCAGCTTTTGGCGTTAATGCTGCGACTGAGTCGACAACGATAACGTCAACGGCGCCAGAGCGGGTTAATGCATCACAAATCTCAAGCGCTTGCTCACCCGTATCTGGTTGTGAACAAAGCAAGTTATCAATGTCCACACCCAATTTTTTAGCATAGATTGGGTCTAACGCATGCTCAGCATCGATAAAGGCACAGGTTTTACCTTCACGCTGCGCTGCGGCAATGACTTCTAAAGTCAGTGTCGTTTTACCTGATGATTCAGGACCATAGATCTCAACGATACGCCCCATTGGCAAGCCACCTGCACCTAAAGCGACGTCTAGAGATAACGAACCAGTAGAGATGGTTTCGACATCCATAGAGCGATCTTCGCCCAGCTTCATGATAGAGCCTTTACCAAATTGCTTTTCAATTTGGCTCAATACCGCAGCGAGTGCTTTCTCTTTGTTTGGATCGACCTTCATTCCTGTTCCCTCATCTAGACAGCATCTAGGCTGTCAAAAGTGATATTCAATTTAGTAAAGCGGGCAATTCAAAAAGCGAGGCTTTCTGTCTTAATCTGCAGACTAGTATACTGTACAATCATACAGTATCAAGACCTGTGAATGAATTATTTTTCAGTGAGCTAATTTACCCATACTTGGGGACTTTTACATAAATATAGGGTAAATAAATCATCATATAAGTGAATATCTACATTTGGTGGCTCAATTGTCAGCAAATTATTGCTAAGATTGGCACAGCTTATTTTGAGTAGTAGTGGCCACAAACTGTTGAGTTTTTTCGCCGTTACCACACAGATTGATATCGCCTTTAGGGCAGCCACAACGGACGATAACGATTTAATGAATGTAATTGATACCGATGATTTAGAAAAACATACCCCCATGATGCGTCAATATTTGACCATGAAAGCAGAACATCACGATATGCTACTGTTTTATCGCATGGGTGACTTCTATGAACTCTTCTATGATGATGCCAAACGTGCTTCTGAGTTACTGGGTATTTCACTGACTGCTCGGGGGAAAAGTGGCGGCGATCCTATCCCAATGGCTGGACTTCCCTACCATGCAGTTGAAGGTTATTTGGCTAAGTTAGTTCAAATTGGTCAATCGGTTGCAATATGCGAACAGATTGGCGATCCGGCGACCTCTAAAGGTCCGGTTGAGCGCAAAGTCGTACGCATAGTAACCCCCGGCACCTTAACCGATGAAGCCCTATTACAAGAACGCCAAGACAATCTTTTAGCCGCGGTTTATCAAGGTAAAGTCGGTTTTGGCTATGCGACCCTCGATGTATCCTCAGGCCGATTTGTGATTACAGAGCTTGAAACAAGGGAGTCCTTAGAAGCCGAATTACAACGGACGAACCCAGTCGAAATTCTTTACAGTGAAGATTTTGGTGAACTTGGCTTGCTAAGCCACTTCAAAGGCAAACGTCGTCGTCCCGAGTGGGAATTTGATTACGATACCAGCATCAAACTTTTACTCGCACAATTTGGCACTAAAGATCTTCATGGTTTCGGTATTAGCGATGCCCGTCTATCACTGCAAGCCGCAGGTTGCTTAATGCAGTATGTTAAGGATACACAGCGTACTGCCCTGCCCCATATCAATGCCATTATTCGCTTTAATCAGGCCGATACGATTGTACTTGATGCAGCAACCCGCCGTAACTTAGAGCTGACTCAAAATCTAGCCGGTGGCCGTGATAATACATTAGCTGCCGTATTAGATAATACCGCGACAGCGATGGGGAGCCGTATGCTGCAGCGCTGGATCCATCAGCCACTGCGAGATCCAAAGCAAATCAAAGCGCACCAACAGGCCGTTACTGAACTTCTCGATACCGCGGCCCATGAAAGTCTGCATGAGCGGCTTAAAGCACTGGGTGATATCGAGCGCATTATGGCAAGGCTTGCACTGCGTACAGCTCGCCCGCGGGATTTTGCCCGCCTACGCCAAGCCTTGTGTTTATTGCCTGAGTTACAACAAAGTTTAAGCACGCTGAATGCGCCGCATACCATCAAACTTTGCCAATACTTGGGCGAATTCCCCGAGGAGCAGGCCCTGCTTGAGCGCGCTATTGTCGATAATCCGCCGATGCTTATTCGTGATGGCGGCGTGATCCGCGAAGGATACAACAGTGAACTTGATGAATGGCGCGGCCTAAGTGAAGGCGCGAGTGATTATTTAGTTCAGCTCGAAGCAAGGGAAAAAGAACGTACTGGCATAGCCACACTTAAGGTTGGTTATAACCGTGTGCACGGCTATTACATTGAAGTGAGCCGCTTACAATCGAGCCAAGTTCCGCTAAGTTATCAACGTCGTCAAACTCTTAAAAATATGGAGCGTTACATCACGCCCGAACTTAAAGAGTACGAAGAGAAAGTGCTTTCGAGCCAAGGTAAAGCGCTGGCCCTTGAAAAACAGCTATGGGAACAACTTTTCGATCTCATTCTGCCTAAATTGCATGAGTTACAAGCGTTTGCTCGGGCAGCAGCCGAGCTCGATGTATTGAGTAATTTTGCCGAACGCGCCGAAACATTAGGTTATATCTGTCCAGAACTCAGTACTGAAATTGGTGTAAAAATTGATGCGGGTCGCCACCCAGTAGTTGAGCGTGTCAGCCAAACTCCTTTTATTGCTAACCCTGTCATCCTACATAATCAAAGACGTATGTTGATTGTCACAGGACCCAATATGGGCGGTAAATCAACCTATATGCGTCAAGTCGCCTTGATCACTCTTATGGCCCACATCGGTTGTTTTGTGCCTGCAGATCGCGCAGTCATTGGTCCGATTGATCGCATATTTACCCGAATTGGTGCATCGGACGATTTAGCTTCGGGTCGTTCAACTTTTATGGTGGAAATGACTGAAACCGCTAATATTCTGCACAACGCCACGGCAAGCAGTTTAGTGCTAATGGATGAAATTGGGCGCGGTACATCTACCTACGATGGCTTGTCTCTAGCTTGGTCTGCTGCAGAGTATCTGGCGCAGCAAATCGGCGCTATGACGTTATTTGCCACCCACTATTTTGAGTTGACCCAGCTGCCGGATCTGATGGCTGGCGTCTATAACGTCCATTTAGACGCGATAGAACACGGGGATACCATCGCTTTTATGCACGCAGTACAGGAAGGCGCTGCCAGTAAGAGTTATGGTTTGCAAGTTGCCGCACTTGCAGGAGTTCCCAGCAAAGTGATTAAAGCGGCGAAACATAAGTTACAGCAATTGGAGAGTCGAGATCACCAACTCGAAGGGGCAAAAACACCAATACAAACCCTACTCGCCTTACCGGATCCTGTGGAAAATCCCGCTCTAACTAAGTTACAGGCAATAAATCCCGATAATTTAACGCCTAAACAAGCACTGGATTTACTCTACGAACTAAAGCGCTTGAGCTAACTGATTGAACTTTAACAAAACAAAACGCCCACTGTTGTGGGCGTTTTTAATAGATACCTAAACTGTTTAATCATTAAAGTCTTACTTTTCCCCAGTGACATTAATTTCTAAACAGCGCTTCTACGGATAAACCTTGTGAACCAAGTAAGTCACGTAAACGTTTCAATGCTTCGACTTGGATCTGACGCACACGCTCACGGGTTAAACCAATTTCAGCCCCCACATCTTCCAGCGTTGATGGCTCATATCCCAAAAGACCAAATCGACGTGCTAAGACTTCTCTTTGTTTTGTATTTAGCTCGTTTAACCATTTAACGACTGAGTTTGATATATCTTCGTCCTGTACTTTATAGTCTGGGCCCACGCTATCATCATCGGCTAAAATATCCAGTAGAGCTTTGTCGTTATCACCACCAAGAGGAGTATCAACTGAAGTAATCTTTTCATTCAGCTTTAGCATACGGCTAACATCGGCACTAGAAACTTGTAATTTCTCAGCGATCTCTTCAGCTGTAGGTTCGTGGTCGAGTTTTTGTGCTAACTCACGGGCGGTACGCAAGTACACATTGAGTTCTTTAACAACATGAATAGGCAAACGAATAGTACGAGTTTGATTCATAATTGCACGTTCAATCGTCTGACGGATCCACCAAGTCGCATAGGTTGAGAAACGAAAGCCTCTTTCGGGATCAAATTTCTCTACCGCACGGATAAGCCCTAAGTTGCCTTCTTCAATTAAATCTAACAGTGCCAACCCACGGTTGTTGTAACGGCGTGCGATCTTAACGACAAGTCTAAGATTACTTTCAATCATGCGATTACGGGATTTTTCACAGCCTTTTAAGGCTTTACGGGAAAAGTAAACTTCTTCTTCTGCGCTAAGCAGTGGGGAAAACCCTATCTCACCTAAATAGAGTTGAGTGGCATCAAGATTTTTTTGCAGGTCATCTTGAACCTGTTGTTCTAGTCCAAGCTCTTGAACTAAATCTGTAGCAATATCCTCTTTTTCGAGATCAAATTCTGCGGTTTCTACGGAAAAATCTACTAATTCTTCTGCGGCAGTGCTATTTATACGGCTCATGATCAAATCTCCTAAACCTAATTAAACTGCTCGAACTATTGCAATTTTCTATCCTCCATTTGCCAACAAGGCCCTAAGCAATCATTGCTTAGGCAAATAGTTAAGTGGGTTGACAGATTGACCATGATAACGAATTTCAAATCGTAACATTACCTGATCGGTTCCTGTACTGCCCATTTTTGCAACGGTTTGTCCAGCAAGGACGTGTTGCTTTTCTTCGACTAAGATCTGATCCGTATGAGCATAAGCACTAAGGTAATCTTCACTGTGTTTAATAATCACTAAATTACCATAACCCCTAAGAGCACTACCTGCATATACCACCCGCCCATCTGCTGCGGCTTTGATGATATCTCCCCTATTACCCGCGATCTTAATGCCTTTATTTCCCTGCTCATTGGCAGAGTAAGCCCCAACTAACTTACCTCTTACAGGCCATTGCCACTGACTCACACTGTCAGGCAGTGTCGAGGTAGGTGCAACGATTGAATGGTTAATATTTTGTTGGGTACTTGTTGCAGAATACGCAGGCTTAGCTTTCTGATCAAGTGTTTTTTTCTGTGGCGTACTTAGTTGCGAATTTGTAGTCGAACTAGCATTATTTATTTGATTTTCATCGGGATTACTTGATTTTTTATTCTTTAAAGTAGAAGAATATCCACCTAAAGTCTTAGACCTTGACTGATTAACAATCCGAGGTTCTGTTAAATACAGGATCTGCCCAGGGTAGATAGTGTAGGACTTATCTAATTGATTAATTTTAGCTATTTCAACAAAGTCCTTTCCTGCCGCCCATGAAATAGAATAAAGCGTATCGCCTTTTTTTACTTTATAAGAATCCGATTTAAGATAGCCTTTAGTGTGTTTTGAGTAGTTAGGAGAAAGACTTTCAACAGGCGCAGGGCGACTCGCCTGAAAGCTACAGCCTGCAAGCATAAACAATAAGCTGAGGTTTAAAAGTAAACCCGCATTCAACAATAAAAACTCCTCTGCTAGGTTGTATTACTGTTTATGATGAGAAACACACTTCCTCTAAAAATCACTAACAATGACTATACCGCAATCCAATTTATGCCAATTCACCATTGACTAGTGGCACAAATTTTACCGTTTCGATATTTTCTGAACTAAAACTCTCGCGATTACGCGTGATCCGCATCAATTGTTGTGTGTTCTCTCCCACTGGCAACACTAACACACCGCCATCGGCCAGTTGGGATAAAAGTGCCTCGGGCACTGTCGCTGCGGCAGCCGTCACCATAATGGCATCAAACGGGCTACGGTTAGACCATCCTTGCCAGCCATCGCCGTATTTGAATGACACATTATGTAGATCGAGCCGTTTTAATCTTTGCCGAGCCTGAATTTGCAAGCCTTTAATCCGCTCTATAGTACAAAGTTCTGGCACTAATTGGGCTAATATGGCGGCTTGATAACCCGACCCCGTTCCGACTTCTAGCACCTTTTTTGGCATATTACTGAGTAATAGTTCGGTCATTCTGGCAACGATATAAGGCTGAGAAATCGTTTGGCCTTGACCAATCGGCAATGCTGTATTTTCGTAGGCTTTGTGGGCTAAGGCATTATCGAGAAACATTTCACGCGGGGTTTGCGATATCGCCTTTAACACGGCTTGATTACGGATCCCCGCATCAGAAAGCTTTTTAGCGAGATTCACCGCCGATGTTAAGGCAACTCGAGTCATATTTTATCTACCCAATTCTGCAATACCGATAATTGTTTGTAGGCTGTGAGATCTACTGTCAAGGGGGTAATGGACACATACCCATTGGCGACAGCATGAAAATCTGTGCCCTCGGTAGCGTCCTGCTCTTTACCTGGAGGGCCTAACCAAAAAATCTCTCGCCCTGCGGGATCGAGTGTCCGCACTATGCCTTCGGCTTTATGCCTTGCACCAAGCCGTGTCACTCTAATCCCTTTAATCTCATCAAGCGGTAAATCAGGCACATTGATATTTAAAATCTGATCGCTCGCTAATGGGTGTAATAACAATCCCTGCACAATGCGCCGCGCATAAACAGCAGCAGATTGATAATGCTTAAATTCTCTGCCATTAAGCGAAATAGCCACCGCAGGAAATCCTAAAAATCGCCCTTCCATCGCCGCGGCGACGGTCCCCGAATACAAGGTGTCATCCCCCATATTCGCCCCGGCATTAATACCAGAAACCACCATATCGGGTTCACCATCACAGAGCTCGCGGATCGCTAGGTGAACACAATCTGTCGGCGTACCATGCACAGAAATGTAACCATTGTCTAACCTATTAATTCTTAATGGATTAGTCAAGGTTAATGAATTACTTGCACCGGAACAATTACGATCTGGCGCGACTGTCATCACGTTGGCTATTTCAGTGAGTGCTTCTGTTAAGGCTTTGATACCGGGTGCATTTACACCATCATCGTTACTGACAAGAATACGGATCATGATGCCGCGTCATCACTGCCGTTAACGGCTTTAACCTCTGAAGTGAGCGTTGCCTGCCACTGTTGCTCTTTTACATCTTGATAATTAACCAATTCTCTAAGTAAAGAAGTCGCAAAGCTACCCGCTGGTAAAATAAACTCTAACACTAAGCTATCTTCCGTTTTTTCGTACTTGAGCCCTTGAGGCTCAAGCAGTAATGGACGACGCTCCTGTTCTAATCCCGCATGCTCTAGACCATAGCAGTCATCGCCAAGCTCACTCATAGCTAAGGTTTCCATCGCCGCAGCTTCGCCTTGAGGTAACATCATGCCACGACCCCACAGTGGTGCTGAGAGTTGAATATCCTTCTCTATCAATCTTTTTAAAACAATAAGATCCCATTCGGGCGTAACAAAAAAGCTTTTACTGCCCGCCAACATGACACAATCACCCGCTAAAGGTTTAGTACCATGATTTGCTAAGCGGTATGACACTACCGTATTAAATAAATTTGAGCGCACGGCAGACAAATACATGCTGCGTTTGTTTCTATCTTTAACTTTCTTACCCGCCAACATTTGGCGTCCCATGACTAAGTTTTTACCATCATGGCCAAAGCGCTGCTCACCAAAATAATTGGGAACACCGATTTGACTTACTTTTTCAATCCGGCTAATGATATCTTCGACATGAGTGACATTACGCAAAGTCAAAATAAAGCGATTACCCAGTAGTGCACCAATCCGTAATTTTTTACTGTGACGACTACTCGATAGCAGAGTTAATCGTTCGCTATTTAACTCACGCCAAGCGGGGGTTTCTTTGCCTGGAATGCGTACACCAAACCACTGTTCAGTAATGGCATTTTTATCTTTCTGGCCCGCATAGGTCACTTCCTTTGGATGAACCTTTGCAAACTTGGCAATCATTTCCGCCACTTGAACCGTATTAAGTCCGTCTTTACGGATATGTAAGAGATGATGCTCCCCTTCTCCTGTTGGGCTGAAGGGCAAAATCTCTTTCACGATAAAATCGCTATTTTGAGTACGTAAATCGGCAGTGCCTAGTGGTTTGCCATATAAATAATGCAGTTCGCTCATGGGACTTATCTATCTCTTTAATTAATCTTGTTTACGGTTCATCAACACAACCGCTTCTACCGCAATGCCTTCTTTACGTCCCGTAAAACCCAACTTTTCAGTTGTCGTCGCTTTGACGTTAATATCATCCAATTGAGCCGTTAAATCGGTGGCAAGCACTTGGCGCATAGCTTCAATATGTGGTGCAATTTTGGGTGCCTGAGCAATGATAGTGACATCTAAATTGCCTAACTCGAAACCCTTTTGCTTTGCCAGAGCATAGCAATGACGCAATAATACGCGGCTATCGGCCCCTTTGTATGCGGCGTCCGTATCGGGAAAATGTTTGCCTATATCACCGAGTGCCATCGCACCGAGAATAGCATCAGAAACGGCATGCAACACCACATCACCATCGGAGTGTGCGACAAGACCCGTTTCATAGGGCACTTCAACACCGCATAAAATTAATGGCCGATCTTCGCCAAATTTGTGAACATCAAAACCATGACCAATACGGATTTTCATTTATCATTTCCTAACTTATTTTGGTGGCGCGTTTTAGATAAGCTATTTTACAACACGCATTAAAAAGAGTTCAGCCAGCCCTAAATCATCGGGATGCGTGACTTTTATATTGTCAGCACGGCCAGAAACAAGCCCTGGAGATATCCCAGCCCATTCCATCGCGGATGCTTCATCCGTCACCACGGCGCCTGCTGCCATTGCCGCTTGTAAATGCCATTTTAACTCAGATGTAGGAAATAACTGTGGCGTCAACGCATGCCATAAGTTATCACGGCAGACAGTCGTACTTATCTCCCCTTTCTGATTAGCACGCTTCATGGTATCGCGCACTGGCATAGCCAATATTGCCCCTTGGAGGAACTCAACGCGCGATGCAAGTAATTTATCGATATCAGCCAAGGTTAAACAGGGCCTTGCTGCATCGTGTACCAACGCCCAACTGTTTTCAGGTGCAACTTGCAGAGCCGCCAAAACTGAATCTGCACGTTCACCACCACCAAGCACTGTGATAAGTTTTGGATGTTGCGCCTGAGGTAATGCATAAAAAAACGTGTCATTGGGATGTAGGGCGATAATCACTTGAGTGATTTGCTGATGAGACAATAGCTTATCTAAAGTATGGGCAAGAATTGTTTGGCCTAAAACCTCAAGATATTGCTTAGGTTTATCGGCTCCCATACGACTACCCATTCCCGCAGCGGGCACTATCGCGACTACGTTTTGGGGATCTGGATTTGCTTTCATCATCATTTGAGGCTGATGTTCGAGATTGGGTCGCTCTTCTAATGCGATATCCATACGCATTAACTCCGTCACTGAGAAGGACTCGATACTGAGCGTTCACCACCCACAACACGGTAGAAGGTTTCTCCTTCTTTAACCATGCCAAGTTCGTTACGCGCGCGCTCTTCGATGGCTTCAGTTCCACTTTTAAGATCGATGATCTCTTCTTTCAGCACTTGGTTACGCTCATTGAGCTTATTGTTACCTTCTTGCTGAACCGCGATATGTTTTTGCAAGACAAAGTATTCGGGCAGACTGTTACTTCCCGACCATAGCCGATATTGCAATAAACCGAGTAGCACTATGAGTGCAATGACAAAAAATTTCATGGAGGAATTAGCGTCAGTATCTTGGATTAAAAAAATATACTGCAGATAGTACAACAAAAAAGGCCACCGAGTGGTGGCCTTTTTACATCAAACGTTAAATTACGCCTGACCTTTGATCTCTTTCAAACCACGGTATGGAGCTTTTTCACCTAATTGCTCTTCGATGCGCAGCAATTGGTTGTATTTAGCCACGCGGTCAGAACGACACAGTGAACCGGTTTTGATTTGGCCAGCTGCAGTACCAACGGCTAAGTCAGCAATGGTTGAATCTTCAGTTTCACCACTACGGTGTGAAATCACTGCGGTGTAACCCGCATCTTTCGCCATGCGAATGGCCGCTAAAGTCTCAGTCAATGAACCGATTTGGTTAAACTTGATAAGGATTGAGTTAGCGATACCGTTTTCAATACCACGGGTTAAGATTTTAGTGTTGGTTACGAATAAATCGTCGCCCACTAATTGGATCTTGTCGCCCATGATTTGAGTTTGGTAAGCCCAACCATCCCAATCTGATTCATCTAAACCGTCTTCAATAGACACGATTGGATATTGATCAGCCAATGATTTTAAGAAATCAGAGAAACCGTTCGAGTCGAAGACTTTACCTTCGCCAGCGAGATCGTATTTGCCATCTTTGTAGAATTCAGATGCGGCGCAATCCAGCGCTAACGTCACGTCTGTACCTAACTTGTAGCCAGCCAGCTCAACCGCTTCTTTGATAATGGCTAACGCATCGGCGTTTGAGGCTAAGTTAGGTGCAAAACCACCTTCGTCACCGACAGAAGTGCTTAGGCCTTTGTCGTGTAATACTTTTTTCAAAGTATGGAAGATTTCAGCGCCCATGCGCAGTGCTTCACGGAAGGTTTTTGCGCCAACAGGTTGCACCATAAACTCTTGGATATCAACGTTGTTATCCGCGTGCTCACCACCGTTTAAGATGTTCATCATAGGCACAGGCATAGAATATTGACCTGGCGTACCGTTCAATTCTGCGATGTGCGCGTATAAAGGCATACCTTTAAATGCTGCTGCCGCTTTGGCTGCCGCTAAAGACACGGCAAGAATCGCGTTTGCGCCTAACTTGTCTTTGTTTTCAGTACCGTCTAAGTCGATCATGATTTGATCAAGCTCAGCTTGTGCAGTGGCATCTTTGCCTAGTAACGCAGCGCGGATTACACCGTTGACGTTGGCAACGGCGGTTAACACGCCCTTGCCTAAATAACGGCTTTTATCACCGTCACGTAATTCTAACGCTTCACGACTACCGGTTGATGCGCCAGATGGCGCTGCCGCCATACCAACAAATCCACCTTCTAAATGCACTTCGGCTTCAACTGTTGGGTTACCACGAGAATCCATAATCTCGCGACCAATCACGTTAATAATCTTAGCCATATTACCCTCGATTTAAGTTTAAAAATAAAAGAAAAAAACCAATACCAATGGGAATAAACAGATGTAGAGCACGACTAAAATTCCGTTTACTTTTTCCATCAACTAGCATGTCGTTTATACACATGGGTATCTAGTTCTAACTCCGATTAAAGCGGCTTGAGTGTAGCAAAAGGCCGGTCCCACTGTCGCGGGTCCGGCCTTAAAATTTCTTATTTCAGATCACGTTTTTGATGCGCACTCGCCGCAGCAATAAACCCTTCGAACAAAGGATGACCATCACGTGGCGTTGAAGTGAACTCTGGGTGGAATTGACCCGCAACAAACCATGGATGATCTTTAAGCTCGATCATTTCAACCAGCTTACGATCGGAAGACAAACCACTGAAGATCATGCCAGCTTGCTCTAAACGTTCTCTGTATTTGTTGTTCACTTCATAACGGTGACGATGGCGTTCTACACAGCTATTACCTTTGTAGGCTTGGGCCGCTTTAGAACCCTCGAGTAAATGACACAATTGAGCGCCTAAACGCATAGTGCCACCTAAGTCAGACGCCTCATGACGCTGCTCGACATTACCTTCTTCATCAATCCATTCGGTGATTAAACCTACGACTGGGAATGGCGTTTCTTTGTTGAATTCAGTCGAATGCGCATCAGCCATGCCAGCAACATTACGCGCAAACTCGATTAGGGCAACTTGCATCCCTAGACAAATACCAAAATATGGCAATTTGTTTTCACGGGCAAATTTCGCCGCCAGTATCTTACCTTCAACCCCACGCTCACCGAAGCCGCCTGGTACTAAGATACCGTCTAAGCCGTGTAAGACTTCTTCGCCTTTCGCTTCTACGGTTTGTGAATCAATGTATTTGATGGTCACTGATACGCGGTTTTTAAGGCCAGCATGTTTTAACGCTTCGTTGACTGACTTGTATGCATCTGGTAGTTCAATGTATTTACCCACCATACCAATAACGACTTCGCCATTTGGATTAGCTTCTTGGTAAATCACATTTTCCCACTCAGTTAAGTCAGCTTCATGGCAGTCTAAACCGAAACGCTTAACCACTAAATCATCTAAACCTTGCGAACGTAACAAGGCTGGGATTTTATAAATACTATCAACATCTTTTAATGAAATAACCGCACGCTCTTCGACATTACAGAAAAGTGAAATTTTGGCTCTTTCATTAGCAGGAATAGCGCGGTCACCACGGCAAACCAGCACATCTGGCGCGATACCGATAGAGCGCAACTCTTTCACTGAGTGTTGAGTTGGTTTAGTTTTCACTTCGCCAGCAGCACCTAAGAAAGGCACTAAGGTTAAATGCATAAACAGAGTACGATCACGACCCAACTCAACGCCAAGCTGACGGATTGACTCTAGGAACGGCAAGGATTCGATATCACCAACAGTACCGCCGATTTCGACGATAGCCACATCATGGCCTTCGCCACCCGCTAATACTTTCTCTTTAATCGCATTAGTGATGTGTGGGATAACCTGAATGGTTGCGCCCAAATAATCGCCACGACGTTCTTTACGTAATACTTCTTCGTAAATACGACCAGTAGTGAAGTTGTTACGACGATTCATCTTAGTACGGATGAAACGCTCGTAGTGACCCAAGTCGAGATCTGTTTCTGCACCGTCTTCAGTAACAAATACTTCGCCATGTTGGGTTGGGCTCATGGTACCCGGATCAACGTTAATATAAGGGTCCAGTTTCATGATGGTTACATTGAGACCGCGGGCCTCTAAAATTGCAGCTAATGATGCTGCTGCAATGCCTTTACCTAGTGATGAAACAACGCCACCAGTAACGAAGATATACCTTGTAGTCATGCTGAACCTGAGAAAATGAGTTTGAAAATACGTGCTTGTAAGAAAGCACTAGGACGGGGCAGTAGTATACCAAAGGCGCTGCGATTCGACAAACACCAATCGGGATAATTTGCCGTTTATCTCGTCTCCGTCGCTTTTACTTGGTCCCAATAGGCATCGAGCTCCATTAATGTGTGCTCTTCCATGCCTTTACCGCTATCACTCGCCAACTGTTCAACGCCGCGAAAACGGCGTTCAAATTTAAGGTTCGCTTGGCGCAATGCTTGTTCAGGATCGACCTTAAGATGGCGGGCTAAATTCACTACGGCAAACAGCAAGTCGCCCATTTCGGACTGCACTTTAGCTTGGTCTTGCTCTGGTTGCTTCACCTCATGCAGCACTTCATCAATTTCTTCATGGATTTTAGCGACCACAGGCTCAAGCTCGGCCCAATCGAAACCGACTCGCGCCACCCTTTGCTGAATTTTGATTGAGCGTGACAGTGCAGGTTGTGAGCGAGGAATATTGTCTAATACGGAAACCATAATATCGGCTTGGGTTTCACCTGCAACTTGTTGCGCCTTTTGTTCACGCTCAATCGCTTTAATCGCTTCCCAATTGGCTTTCATCGCTTGGGCGCTATCGCCTATTTGCGGATTTTGCTCACCAAATACATGGGGATGACGACGGGTTAACTTGTCGCTGATTTTCTCAATCACGCTCGAAAAATCAAATAACCCCTGCTCTTTGCCGAGTTGACAATAGAATACGATTTGAAATAACAAATCCCCGAGTTCATCGGGTAACTCATCCCAGGCTAAACGCTCTATGGTATCGGCAACTTCATAGGCTTCCTCTAAAGTAAAAGGCACTATAGTTTGAAACGTTTGCGCTTTGTCCCAAGGACAACCCGTGTGCGGATCACGCAGTTTTTCCATTATCTTAAGCAGCGGCTCAACATCTGTTATAGACAGTTCCGTTGTAGAAGTTTCAGTGATAGAAGGTTCAGTAGTAGAAAATGAGGTTAATGGCGCCGTGTGGGAAGTCATGCTGATATCCTTTAAAGATAAATACTGCAACGGGCGAATACTGAGAAAGAACAAAAAAATACGCCTCAACCCTCAGCAGTGCTTTTTAGCGAAAGGCTACAATAAAGCGATGATGATAAGCTAGCTAAGATAAAAGCGCTATTTTGATGCTGAGATCAGCTTTTAGTGACGTATTTCAACTAAGACTTATTTTAACGAAAGAGCATTCGCGCCATTTCGTAATTCACTCATCTCGTGAGCAATAAATTGACAACCTTCCTCCCCTGCAAATTCTCATCTATGTCCTGCATACAAGTATTTAGCGCAAGCCGTCTTAAATGATAAGATACGCAGCAATATTTCAACGAAGCTACAAGTCACCGAGCGAAGACCTGGCAATTTCGGCCTAACTATTCACGTGATGAGTGCACGTGATGAGCGCCCCGTGATAAATGTGGTCATTCGATTTATTCATTTGATTGATGTTAGGTATATTTCGATTCTGTCGTCCTATATTAGGACGCACCCTGATAGTTTTTCAGCATTACTGGAGACAAAACTCATGACAAACGTGACAGTGGATGCCACGCAGTTAACGACTAAGCCATCCCAAGATGGTTTTCACATGCCTGGCGAATGGGCCGCGCAGCAAGCGGTGTGGATGATTTGGCCCTATCGTCCTGATAACTGGCGCGCTGCAGGTGCTTATGCTCAGGCGACCTTTGCCAAGGTGGCCGATGCCATTGGTGCGGCAACCCCCGTTTATATGGGTGTCCCTAAAGCCTTTTTAGCCGAAGCTAAAGCGGTAATGCCATCCCACGTCACTTTGGTTGAAATGGACAGTAACGATTGCTGGGCTCGTGACACTGGGCCAACAGTCGTTGTGAATGATAATGGCGAATGCCGTGGTGTTGACTGGGGCTTTAATGCTTGGGGCGGCCATAACGGTGGTTTGTACTTCCCATGGGATAAGGACGAACAAGTTGCACAGCAAATGCTCGCGCAGCATGGTTTTGCCCGTTACAGCGCACCGCTGATCCTCGAAGGTGGATCCATCCATGTCGATGGTGAAGGCACCTGTATGACGAGTGCCGAATGTTTACTCAACGCCAACCGTAACCCTGATTTGACAAAAGAACAGATTGAAGCCTTACTGCGAGACTATTTGAATGTTAAGCAGTTTATCTGGTTGCAAGATGGTGTTTATATGGATGAGACCGACGGGCATATCGACAATATGTGCTGTTTTGCACGTCCAGGTGAAGTGATCCTGCACTGGACTGATGATCAAATGGATCCCCAGTATCCACGCTCAAAAGCCGCGCTAGAAGTGTTGCAAAACACCGTGGATGCACAAGGCCGTAAGTTAAAAATCCATCTATTGCCACAACCGGGGCCGCTGTATTGCACCGAAGAAGAATCAAAGGGTGTGACCGAAGGCACTGGCGTGCCACGTACGGCGGGTGAACGCTTAGCGGGTTCTTATGTGAACTTTTTAATCACCAATAATCGTATCGTGTTCCCGCTGCTTGACCCTGCAACCGATGATATCGCAGCCCAAAAACTGCAGGAAATCTTCCCAGAGCATGAGATTGTCGGTGTGCCTGCCCGCGAGATTTTACTAGGTGGCGGCAATATCCATTGTATTACCCAACAGATCCCCTCTGGAAAGTAACCCCAAGGAGAACATAATGACGATTGATGTCACTGTTGTTGTAACACCATTGGCTTTCAGTAGGAGGGCGTAAGATGTTTGAAGTTACTGAAGTTTCCATTGCCGAGCTGCGTACAGCACTCGAATCCGGTCGCACTACCGCGGTTGAGTTAGTGAAGTCGTATCTCACGCGGGTTGAGGCGTATGACGGCCCAGCGACCCAGACTAAGCTCAATGCGCTAGTGGTCCATAATCCTGATGCGCTTAAAGAAGCCGAAGCCTCAGATGCGCGCCGCGCCCGTGGTGAAATACTGAGCCCACTCGACGGCATTCCCTATACAGTCAAGGACAGCTACCTAGTTAAGGGGCTGACGGCGGCGTCTGGCAGCCCAGCCTTCAAGGATTTGGTTGCCCAATATGATGCCTTTGCCGTTGAGCGCCTACGCACAGCGGGTGCCATATGCATAGGTAAAACCAACATGCCACCTATGGCCAATGGCGGTATGCAGCGTGGTCACTATGGCCGCGCCGAAAGCCCATACAATGCTGAGTATCTTACTGCACCGTTCGCTTCGGGTTCTTCCAATGGGGCTGGCACAGGCACAGCGGCAAGTTACTCTGCTTTTGGTCTTGCCGAAGAAACTTGGTCGAGCGGTCGAGGGCCGGCATCTAATAATGGTCTGTGCGCCTATACCCCATCGCGCGGTGTGATTTCAGTGCGCGGCAACTGGCCGTTAACACCGACCATGGATGTCGTCGTGCCTTATACCCGCACTATGGCAGACATGCTCGAAGTGCTGGATGTTATTGTTGCGGATGACCCTATCACCCGTGGCGACCTATGGCGTCTGCAACCTTGGGTAGAGATCCCTAAAGCATCAACAGTTCGCCCTGAATCTTATCTGGCGCTGGCCGCTAGCTCAGACACACTTAAGGGTAAGCGTTTTGGTGTGCCGCGCATGTACATCAATAAAGATGAATTGGCGGGCACCAGCGAAAATCCGGGCATTGGCGGCCCAACGGGTCAACGTATTCATACCCGCCAATCGGTTATCGATCTATGGGAAGCGGCTCGTAAAGCCTTGGAAGCTGTCGGCGCCGAAGTGATTGAAGTGGACTTCCCGCTGGTATCAAATTGCGAAGGTGACCGCCCAGGTGCGCCGACCGTGTTTAACCGTGGTATCGTCACGCCTGAGTTCCTCCATGATGAGCTGTGGGAACTATCCGGTTGGGCATTCGATGAATTCCTGCGTGCCAATAATGACCCTAAACTCAACAAACTGGCTAATGTGGTTGGGCATTTGATTTTCCCCCATGATCTTGGCACCCTGCCCAATCGTGAAGGTGACTTGGCGGCAGGCATGGAAGAGTACGTCAACATGGCTAAGCGTGGTCTTAAACCCTATGACCAGATCGACAGCATTCCCGATGGTCTGCGTGGCTTAGAGAAAACCCGTAAGCTAGATCTCGAAGACTGGATGGACGAGCTTAAGCTCGATGCCGTGCTGTTCCCAACCGTGGCAGATGTCGGCCCTGCCGATGCCCATGTGAATCCGGCTTCAGCCGATATCGCGTGGAGCAACGGAGTTTGGGTAGCAAACGGCAACCTTGCTATTCGTCACTTAGGTGTACCGACTGTGACTGTGCCTATGGGCGTGATGGCCGATATTGGCATGCCAGTAGGTTTGACCTTTGCAGGCCGCGCCTATGATGACAACAACCTGCTTAAGTTTGCAGGTGCATTTGAGTCAACAGGTGACAGGCGTATGATCCCGCCACGCACGCCAAAGCTTGGCCAATAAGCGCTAAACGGACAAACGTACACTTAGTCTTAGGGATTTCACCCCCATATAAAGGCAAAGTGCAGAGTCATAAAAACGGGATGGGTCTTATGTGCCAATCCCGTTTTTTATTCTAACAAAAGCCAGATACAACATTTTGCCATTCGCTGCTGTTTGAGAGTAATAAAGTCTTATACCAAGTAATTAAGAATCACACTAAATGGCAGCGATCTCATCGATACGCTGCCTTTGCTAAAACGTTTTTGCCCCTAAGCAAGATGACTTTGTGGTCAGGTGTTCTGGATTAATTGTCACTGTTTCCCCAGTGACACGCCGTCTATTTCTTTCAAAAGAAGTATCCCTATAGGCTCGACGGCGGCATCCATGCCGCCAACGGTCACTGTTGCAACAATGCCAATCTTGACGATCCCTCTAGCTGTTCGTTCAGCTAAAAAGCTATTGCCCCAAAGCAATTCAGCATTCCATTTTTAGACTCCATTTTAATTGCATATATGCATGAGTTTTTATAATCCATATGTGTTCAACTATGAGCACCATTTCCTAAAATTTAAGTGTCTATTCATCACTACCTGAGGAGGTTTGTATGGACACTTGCAATAAAGGTCATCCCATGGGGCAAAAACGACCTTTTAAATTGGAAGAGGTTTGGCGCATTCGCACTCGTTTAGAGTTAGAGCATAATATTGCTGAGTTAGCGTTACTTAATTTAGCCATTGATTCAAAATTGCGCGCTTGTGACTTACTGCATTTGAAAGTTCAAGACATTACCTCTGCAGGCATCATCAATCCGCGAGTGCGATTATCACAGCGTAAAACCCATCGTGAAGTTCAGTTTGAAATTACACCACCAACCCAACATTGTCTGACCTCTTGGTTACTTGAACAGCGGCTGATCGCAGAGGACTACATATTTCCAAGCCCAAGATGTGCTCATCAACCGATGAGTTACAGCTATTACCGCGCTATAGTCAAAAACTGGGCGCATCAGTTAGGCCAAAATAGTGAATTATACGGCACGCATTCACTGCGCCGAACCAAAGCCACATTGATTTACCGTAGAACGAAAGATATTCGAGCCATTCAAATATTACTTGGCCATGTCAAGCTGGATAACACCGTCCGCTACTTGGGGGGTAGAGATTGAAGATGCACTTCGAATATCTGAGTCTATTGAAATGTAAGGGCACTGAGGCAATATGCACTTTTAGCTATATTGTCTCAGTTATCTGTGGTGCTGGTAAAAAATGACTTCTTATTTATCGTAGCAAACGTCATCGCAACATTTGTAAGAGCCTAGAATAATTAAAATGTTTCCGCAGTGTTGTGGAAATGTTTTTAATTTTGTATTGTAATTTGACAAAAATAGGAACTTGAACTAAAGGGAATGCCATGTTGCCGCTATGGACACAGCACCGTAAATCATCTTTTGCCGTTTTTATATTACTATTGGGATTGGTTGGGGCGGCACCGAGTGAGGCGGCGCTGCTGCCTGATGTGCCTTCCCTTAGTGGTGGTAAATCAAATTCAACTATTGATTTGCATTGGTATATAGGATGTGAAGTCACTGTCGTTAATATCCAAGAATCTACCAACGGTAGCACATGGGGCAGCGTTTATAGTGGGCTTGGTAATGCAGATGGTGGTTCGTCATCGATGTTAATGGCATTAGCCCCTGCATTCGATGATGGTACTGGTACGGCATGCTCTGGCTGGACAAGTGCTCGCTATATCAATTTATCGGGTAAAACGCTCTCAGGGTATTACTACCGCATCAATGCCTGCAAAGGTTCATTGTGCAGCGCTTATAGCCCCTCTATTCTCGTTGGCAGTTCTTCGGTGCCGACAACTCCCTCGGTTCCAACCTCTATCTCTGCTCCTGCAACCAATGCAACCGGGGCCTTTAGCGTTTCTTGGTCGAGTGTCAGTGGCGCTACGCGTTATGAATTGCAGCAGCGCGTTAACGGTGGCGCCTGGGTCGCTAAGTATTCTGGAACGGCCACCAGTTATGCTTTGTCGGGGCTCACTTCAGGCACCTATCAATATCAAGTGCGGGCTTGCTCAACGGCGTGCAGTGCTTGGAAATTATCCAGCAATACTCAGGTTAGCTTGCCTGTGCTTGGAAGCGACTGGAAAAATTTATCTCGGGTAACGGTTGCTGATGCGGGTGGCAGCGATATTGAGCCCGCAGAAGGTGTTGACTTAAATGCAGTAGCGGTTAAGGGGCAAGCCAGCGTATCGGGTGGCCAAGCAAGTTATCACATTCCCATCGATTTACCACCGGGGCGCAATGGCGTTCAACCTTCAGTATCGCTCAGTTATAACTCACAAAGTGGTAATGGTATTTTAGGTGTGGGTTGGTCACTCAATGCTGGCTCAAGCATTAGTCGCTGCGGTGCAACCTTTGCCCAAGATACCTATACTCGAGCGGTCACCTTTAATGCCTCGACCGATAGGTTGTGTCTTGACGGTCAGCGTTTAATTGCCATTAGCGGTACATATGGCACAAGCAATAGCGAATATCGCACTGAGATGGATTCCTTCGTTAAAGTAGTACAACACGGCAATATAAATGACAGTAATAGTAGTTTTACCGTCTATAAACCTGATGGCAGTTCGGCAACCTATGGTGCAAGTACTAATAGTCGTTTTGTGCCGAGCGGTTTAAGTACCGTATTAAGCTGGAAAGTGACCCAAGAGTCCTATTCAAATGGCGCTAATACCATTGATTATAAATATGACGACAGCATTGCTGGTGAGCATTTGCTACAGAACATAAATTACACAGGAACACTGAATCAAGTTGGTGATCGTAGTGTTGTGTTTAGTTATGAGATACGTCCAGACAGAAGTGTTAGTTATTTGGCAGGTAGCAAAATCGTTACAGAAAGAAGACTTTCAAGCATAACTTCATATCATGATGCAAAGCCAGTGTTTAAATATGAAGTCGAGCATTTAGTTAGCCAAACAACTCATCGTTCACTCATTTCTAATATAAGACATGCAGCTTACTCTAATTCACAATGGCAATGGGCTAAAGAGACTCATTTAGATTGGTCAGATACTCAAGCTATTGGTCTTCCCGAGCAAATAAACATCGGAGGAACACCAAAATATCAGAATGTAACAGAGTTAATTAACATTTTATCTCAGGGTGATATTGATGGGGATGGTAACCGAGATTGGATTGGATTTAATGCGAGTGCAGAGCAAGAATTAGTGAGCACTAATAGCATGACCTCTAATTTTTCATGCCATTACAATTACCTTACAGCAAGCCAAGAATGTATTGAAATCGATGTTGATCAGGATGGTATCAGTGATGCACATCGTATTTACAATGGAAAGCTACAGTTTAACTATAGTAATGATAATTCAAGCATATTTATAGATACTAGTTTAAGTCTAGTATCTTCGTCAGTTGATTCTGACAGGATATTGAGCAGTGATGATTTTAATGGTGATGGTTGGCCCGATCTTATTCTATATCGATATAATAATGGTCAGCCCAAACTTGAACTGTACTTGCATACAAGAAATAAAAGTATTCCTTTTCAAACAGTGAAGCTGCTCTGGACTTATGCAACAAAACGCAGTTCTGTAGATTTTAAATTTTATCCTTCTCAACTAGTTGATGTAATCGGTGATATTGATGGGAATGGCTTGCCCGATATTTTAGTGTCAGATATTGACGCTAAAATTGTGGGTAGTATACCCGGCGGCAATCCCAAATATTTCTTGCTCAACTACAGTTCATCAACCAATGTCAATTTTGTTACAAGTACTCTTGATTTGAGTAGCTATTCAGGATTTCCTGCTAACTATCGATTAGATTATACATTTTTCAGTTATTTCAATGATATTAATGGCGATGGTTTACCCGATTGGTTTGGATGGGAAAGGGGGGAGCTCGTCGTCAGATTAAATATGGGTAACGTAAAGTTTTCTGGATCCATAACGCTTGGTACTGATGCCTTTCTGGCATCGAGAGGGTACAGAATCCCTGCGGGGGATGATGGTAGCTTTGCGTTTATAAATCAGCCTAAATTTGCTGGCAGTATGCAATTTGTAGACATTAATAATGATGGCAAGAAAGAGTTGTTAATTCCTGGCAAGAGGCTCATTGAAAACTGTGTGAAACTGGTCGATCCATTTCGAAATGGGAAAGTGAGCAATGTGCTACAAACTTATTGTGGCGATCAGATATATGGGGATATT